>NZ_JAOTOA010000090.1:0-200 GCF_036346535.1 Pseudomonas sp. Z18(2022) | reverse complement strand
GTGTACCTGATGCACCGAGTCGCCTGCATCGCCGGCAAGCCAGCTCCCACAGAAAAGCAGCTCTGCTTTCGCTCTGGATCTGGCTTCTACCACTCAGGCCGGCTTGAGTGGTAGAAGCAAAATCAAAATCTAAAGGGGGCACGATCCCCTGTAGGAGCTGGCTTGCCGGCGATGGTCGTTAACGATGACGTTGGCGTCCT
>NZ_JAOTOA010000089.1:0-205 GCF_036346535.1 Pseudomonas sp. Z18(2022) | reverse complement strand
CTGAATTAAGGGTTGACGGCAGATTCTGGAAGTCTATAATTCGCCCCACTTCCGGCGCAGTCGAAACGGAAAACTCCTTGGTAAACAAAGAGTTATGTAGGTTTCGACAGCGAGCTGCTTCAGATCATCGAAGCCCAGAAGGAGTTGATAAGGTCGTGTAGTTTGGCCCTGTTAACGTTTCGATCTTCTCGGTCGAAAGCGGAGA
>NZ_JAOTOA010000088.1:0-205 GCF_036346535.1 Pseudomonas sp. Z18(2022) | reverse complement strand
TGATAACCACGTCGGCCAAGGATTGCTGTTGCGGTATGACCGAGGGCACATCGTTGCGGTCGACTATCAGGTGCAGCGGGAACTGGACTGGGTTACCGAGCAGAACGTTGTTTCCTACAAGTACGACGACGCATGGCGATTGGTTGAGGCGACCAATGCTGTAGGCGAAAGCGAACGTTATCGGTACGACGATCAGCAGGTGATT
>NZ_JAOTOA010000087.1:0-210 GCF_036346535.1 Pseudomonas sp. Z18(2022) | reverse complement strand
AACACCGAACAAAATGTGGGAGCTGGCTTGCCTGCGATAGCGTTGGGTCAGGCACTGAAGTGGGTGCCTGATACATTGCCATCGCAGGCAAGCCAGCTCCCACATTGGATTTAGGGTGTGCCAGTTGGCTCAGGGCTTGTCGACATCGTGATATTCACCCCCATACCCATCCCCCACCCGCCAGATGATGTCGTGGTTCTCACTGGTCCA
>NZ_JAOTOA010000086.1:0-210 GCF_036346535.1 Pseudomonas sp. Z18(2022) | reverse complement strand
GCGGCCTACAGGCCGGCTTGAGTGTGGTGAAGCAAAGGCAACATCAAAATCTAAAGCGGGCACAATCCCCTGTAGGAGCTGGCTTGCCGGCGATGGTCGTTAACGATGACGCTGGCGTCCTGAATGAACGCGGCGTTCTCAGGTTCTTCGCCGGCAAGCCAGCTCCTACAGAAAAGCGGCTTTTGCCTTTGCTTCACCACACTCAGGTCG
>NZ_JAOTOA010000085.1:0-233 GCF_036346535.1 Pseudomonas sp. Z18(2022) | reverse complement strand
CTGAATGGCAACCCGCTCACTTCACACCTGTTCAGATCCGGCCGAGAGCACCAGCGCCAGCAAGGTCAGCTCCTCAGCCACTACCACTACGACGACCAGGGCCGGCTGCACGCCCACGCCATCACCCAACAGGAACAACGCCACCAACGCCGCCAATACGACTACGACAAACGCGGCAACCTGACCCGCATCCTCGACACCCGCAAAGGCCAGCACGACTACCACTACGACCC
>NZ_JAOTOA010000084.1:0-238 GCF_036346535.1 Pseudomonas sp. Z18(2022) | reverse complement strand
GATCAAAAGCCACAGCGAAAACCAAATCTGAAACTGATGCTAATGCTAATGCAGAGCTGCTTTTCTGTAGGAGCTGGCTTGCCGGCGATGCAGGCAACTCGGTACATCAGTTACACCGAGGCGATGCCATCGCAGGCAAGCCAGCTCCTACAGTGGACCGTGCCCGCTCTGGTTTCAGATGTTGATCTTGCTTTTGCTTCACCACACTCAATCTGGCCGGTAGCCCAGCGGCCTACCG
>NZ_JAOTOA010000083.1:0-255 GCF_036346535.1 Pseudomonas sp. Z18(2022) | reverse complement strand
CGGTAGGCCGCTGGGCTACCGGCCGGCTTGAGTGTGGTGAAGCAAAAGCAAGATCAACATCTGAAGCCAGAGCGGGCACGGTCAACTGTGGGAGCTGGCTTGCCTGCGATGGCATCACCTCGGTGTAACTGATGTACCGAGTTGTCTGCATCGCAGGCAAGCCAGCTCCCACAGAAAAGCAGCTCTGCATGAGCATCAGTTTCAGATTTGGTTTTCGCTGTGGCTTTTGATCTGGCTTCTAACACTCAAGCTGGC
>NZ_JAOTOA010000082.1:0-257 GCF_036346535.1 Pseudomonas sp. Z18(2022) | reverse complement strand
CCGGTTTACCCGCTCCTCAATCCCTGCGTTCGGCCTCGGGCTGAGTGGGGCAGTCAGATCAAGATCAAAATCAAAAGCACGGCGGCCTGAAAGCCGACCTGAGTGGTAAAAGCCAGATCAAAAGCCAAGGCAAAAGCAGAGCTGCTTTTCTGTGGGAGCTGGCTTGCCTGCGATGCAGACAACTCGGTACATCAGATACACCGAGGTGATGCCATCGCAGGCAAGCCAGCTCCCACAGTTGGACCGTGCCCGCTCTG
>NZ_JAOTOA010000081.1:0-265 GCF_036346535.1 Pseudomonas sp. Z18(2022) | reverse complement strand
CCGGTTTACCCGCTCCTCAATCCCTGCGTTCGGCCTCGGGCTGAGTGGGGCAGTCAGATCAAGAGCAAGATCAAGATCAACAGCACGGCGGCCTGAAAGCCGACCTGAGTGTTAAAAGCCAGATCAAAAGCCAAGGCAAGCGCAGAGCCGCTTTTCTGTGGGAGCTGGCTTGCCTGCGATGCAGACAACTCGGTACATCAGATACACCGAGGTGATGCCATCGCAGGCAAGCCAGCTCCCACAGTAGGACCGTGCCCGCTCTGGC
>NZ_JAOTOA010000080.1:0-277 GCF_036346535.1 Pseudomonas sp. Z18(2022) | reverse complement strand
ACTCCTCGACGTAATGGCTGCCAGGCTCTGCCGTGGATGGCGGCGTTGTTGCCCAAGGGGTTGCTGGAGACGGTCCTGAAAAAACGCTTTGGCCTAAGCGGAACCTTGTAATAACAGCACCGCTAACGTGTGGCGAGGGAGCTTGCTCCCTTTGGGCTGCGCAGCAGCCCCAAAACCATCCACCCACGTTCTCCTGAAAGAATGCGCTGACCTTTTCAGGGGCGCTTCACACCCCAGCGGGAGCAAGCTCCCTCGCCACAAGGTTTGCGACTCCTCG
>NZ_JAOTOA010000079.1:0-286 GCF_036346535.1 Pseudomonas sp. Z18(2022) | reverse complement strand
ACTGTACCAATGGTTAGCAGACATCAAGCCCAACAGCGAAAAGCTGCTGCAGTACATCTCCCAGGCCGAGCTTGCGGCGCTGCTGAAGCTCAGTAACGAGGCGATTGCCAAAGGGTTGTTGATCCTCAGCGATGAGCCGCTGCTGTTTATCTACCTGTCCGCGATGGTCAGTTGGATGCGCATGCTGCCGCCGCATTACATGTTTGAGTTGCTGGGGGAAATCACCACCGAAGTCTTGCTCAACCTGCTGTTGCTATGGGCCACCGGCGGCATGGGTGTGGCCGTA
>NZ_JAOTOA010000078.1:0-286 GCF_036346535.1 Pseudomonas sp. Z18(2022) | reverse complement strand
CACGGCCACACCCATGCCGCCGGTGGCCCATAGCAACAACAGGTTGAGCAGTACCTCGGTGGTGATTTCTCCCAGCAACTCAAACATGTAATGCGGCGGCAGCATGCGCATCCAACTGACCATCGCGGACAGGTAGATAAACAGCAGCGGTTCATCGCTCAGAATCAGCAGTCCTTTGGCAATCGCCTCATGACTGAGCTTCAGCAGCGCCGCAAGCTCGGTCTGGGAGATGTACTGCAGCAGCTTTTCGCTGTTGGGCTTGATGTCAGCCAACCACTGGTACAGC
>NZ_JAOTOA010000077.1:0-302 GCF_036346535.1 Pseudomonas sp. Z18(2022) | reverse complement strand
TTCCGACGGTTTCAGCGAATACTTGAGCGCATCCCACTCTTGAGCCGAACACCGATCAAAATGTGGGAGCTGGCTTGCCTGCGATGGCGGTGGGTCAGGCACTGAAGTGGGTGCCTGATACATTGCCATCGCAGGCAAGCCAGCTCCTACATTGGATTTAGGGTGTGCCAGTTGGCTCAGGGCTTGTCGACATCGTGATATTCACCGCCATACCCATCCCCCACCCGCCAGATGATGTCGTGGTTCTCACTGGTCCAATTCCCGTCGCCGCGAATGCTTGAGCGCATCCCATTCTTGAGCCC
>NZ_JAOTOA010000076.1:0-340 GCF_036346535.1 Pseudomonas sp. Z18(2022) | reverse complement strand
TGGCTTCTAACACTCAAGCTGGCCGGTAGGCCGCTGGGCTACCGGCCGGTTTGAGTGTGGTGAAGCAAAAGCAAGATCAACATCTGAAACCAGAGCGGGCACGGTCAACTGTGGGAGCTGGCTTGCCTGCGATGGCATCACCTCGGTGTAACTGATGTTCCGAGTTGTCTGCATCGCAGGCAAGCCAGCTCCTACAGAAAAGCAGCTCTGCTTTCGCTCTGGATCTTGCTTTTACCACTCAGGTCGGCTTTCAGGCCGCCGTGCTTTTGATCTTGATCTTGATCTGACTGCCCCATTCAGCCCGAGGCCGAACGCAGGGATTGAGGAGCGGGTAAACCGG
>NZ_JAOTOA010000075.1:0-369 GCF_036346535.1 Pseudomonas sp. Z18(2022) | reverse complement strand
CGCCACAAACTCACCGTTCGCGATGTTGACGCAGTGCTCGACGTCCTGGCCTTCGAGGGCACCGAAGGCCTGAGCGAACTGTTCAACTACCGTGTCGAGTTCACCAGCACCGCCCGCGACATCGCTGTCGAGAAAATGCTCGGTCAGAACGCCACGTTCAGCTTGTACAGCGCACCGCAGCAATCGCCGATGCGCGGTTTCATCCCGCCGCCTGCCAGGCAGTTGCGCACGCTGCATGGCGTGGTCACCGGCTTCAAACGCCTGTCCGGCTCCGTTGATGAAGCCCGCTATGAAATCACCCTGGAACCCCACTTTGCCCTGCTGGGGCGAGGCCAGCAGTTCCGCATCTACCAACACCAATCCGTCCCT
>NZ_JAOTOA010000074.1:0-384 GCF_036346535.1 Pseudomonas sp. Z18(2022) | reverse complement strand
GACATGGATGTTGCCTGACCCACCGCTTTCGCAGCCTCGCCGGGGCTCGACAGCTCCCACATTTGATCTTCATGCCGTCAGCGAGTGCGGTGTTGGCACGAGCTCGAAGGCGGGGCGCGATTTAACCGGCCATGAAGATCCAGTGTGGGAGCTGTCGAGCTTCAGCGAGGCTGCGATGGCGTCAGTGCAGCCGACATCGATGTTGCCTGACCCACCGCTTTCGCAGCCTCGCCGGGGCTCGACAGCTCCCACATTCGATCTTCATGTACCCAGCCAGTGCCGTGCTGGCATGAGCCCGAAAACGCAGCGCGATTTAATCAGCCATGAAGATCCAGTGTGGGAGCTGTCGAGCTTCAGCGAGGCTGCGATGGCGTCAGTGCAGCC
>NZ_JAOTOA010000073.1:0-387 GCF_036346535.1 Pseudomonas sp. Z18(2022) | reverse complement strand
TCCGTCGGTGAGGGTCAGCAGTTCCTCACCGGTAACCATCGACACCGGGCAGCCATTGGTTGTGGTCTTGTCTGCGGGAGCGGCCGCATCTCCTCCAGGGTTCTTGGCAGAGGCGGGCACATCATCCACAAGCTCCTGCTTCACCAGCGCCGTGCGCGCCGTCTTCGGCTCCCGCACCAGAGCCGCCGGATTCGAAACCTGATCTGGACCCACCTTCAACGGCACCGCCGCTGCCTTCACTGGCACCGCATGACTCTGAAGCACCACCGGCTTAAGCACTTCGGCATGCCCATCCATCCGGGCCGTGCCGCCCAGCGTGGCCATCTGCTCCAGCCACTCCCGTGCCCGCTCGGACTTGACCTTGCCCAGCACCTGCGCACCCAGGCG
>NZ_JAOTOA010000072.1:0-396 GCF_036346535.1 Pseudomonas sp. Z18(2022) | reverse complement strand
GCTACGCGGCCAGCCATCACCAATAGCCTGGCGGAAGCAGCGATTTATCTGGGCGCTTTGCCTGATGAGTTGGTGCTGGCTCAGGCGTCCCTTTTCTACCACTTCCGTGACGGTGTGCTCACGTCGATCAGCGACGCGTACGACAACCGGCTGCGTATTTCCCGCGACTATTCCGGGCGGATTCAGCGGATTGATAACCACGTCGGCCAAGGATTGCTGCTGCGTTATGACCGCGGGCATATCGTTGCCGTCGACTATCAGGTGCAGCGGGAACTGGACTGGGTTACCGAGCAGAACGTTGTTTCCTACAAGTACGACGACGCCTGGCGGTTGATTGAGGCGACCAACGCTGTAGGCGAAAGCGAGCGTTATCGCTACGACGATCAGCAGGTGATC
>NZ_JAOTOA010000071.1:0-476 GCF_036346535.1 Pseudomonas sp. Z18(2022) | reverse complement strand
CTGGTCGCGCCCATCACCCGCGCTCTGTATCCCAGCAGCACCGTCGCGACCTGCAAGGCCAACTCACCGTTGACCCTGGTGCACATGTTCCAGAGCACACGGTTCGTGCCCATCGGCAATACGCCCGTGATGCTCCAGGAAATCGCGCAAGACGGTGGCCCGCTCGGCGACCCCCTCCATAAAACCATCGGCCCCAGCGGCATTCTCGAAGTCACCGAGTGCACCGTCGACCGGCAGTACCGGGTCAGCTTTTATCCCAACGTTTCCAAGGACCACATCAAGGCGCTGTATGCCTCCTATCAGTCCGGGATCAGCTTGCTGGAAGGTCGCCTGCGTGGCGAGTGGACGAGCACGTTCAAGCCGATATGGGAGAGCTATTCCAAGGCCGGTTATGTCGATCGGTATACCTCGCTGCAAGTGGCCTATGCGCAAGGGTTTGGCAACGTGCTTTACGGTCTTTGGGACGGTATTGCGCA
>NZ_JAOTOA010000070.1:0-530 GCF_036346535.1 Pseudomonas sp. Z18(2022) | reverse complement strand
CAGATCGTCGAAAGCATCCTGCGCAACCGCCACGACTTTGAAGGCCAGGACTTCTTCTTCAACCTGGTGCGCGACTACCCCAAGCGCGACCAGGTCATGCAGTACGGCGAGAGCGATCTGGCCTTCATCACCCGCCTGTTGGCCGATGTGGGCATCTGGTACCGCTTCACCCGCGATGAACGCCTGAACATCGAGGTGGTGGAATTCCACGACGACCAACGCCATTACCAATTCAATGTCGAGCTTGCCTACCGCCCGCAATCCGGGCTCAGCAGCACCGGGCAAGATGGCGTGTGGAACCTGCAATCCAGCCACCAGGTGGTGGAGCAGCACGTCAATATTCGCAGCTACCACCACCGCGTGGCCCACGCCCACCTGAACGGGGAAATCGACCAAACCCGTGGCGCCACCACCACCTACGGCGAGGCCTATCACTACGCCGAACCCTATACCGTCATGGGCGACCGCTACGCCTTCGACGAAGACCTGCAAAGCGAAAGCGGCTACTTCTACGCCCGCTTGCGCCACGA
>NZ_JAOTOA010000069.1:0-591 GCF_036346535.1 Pseudomonas sp. Z18(2022) | reverse complement strand
TTCAGCTGACTTTTCCCACCGTATTCCGTACTGAGCTTGACGTGCTCCTGCCCCCGCGTGTCGTCCATGCGCAGTTTGTTATTGGCCGGCGTGCGCAGCACATTGCGTTTGTAGTTGCGCAAGGTCACATGGTCCCCGCGCCGGCTATCGTGCAAGGCATGGGCGATGTAGGGACGGTCCGGGTCGCCTTGCTCAAACGCGATAGCCACTTCGGTGCCTGCTATCAGCGGCAGGTGCAGGCCATGGGTGTCGCCTGCGTACGGGCGGGCCAGGCGCAACCACATACTTTCCTGGCCGGGCTTCCAGGTGTCGCGGTCGAACAGGAAGTTGACCCGGTAGCGCCCTTCCAGGTCGATTTCGGCGTACGGGTCGTTGGCCTGCCGGCTGGTGACACGGGCCGGGACGGTGCCGGCGATTTGCGGTTTTTTCTTGAGATCCGGGCGGAAGCACACGGTTTCCGAGTAGGGAATGGCCTTAAAGCTGACGTCGAAACTGCGGTCGCGGGCCGCGCGGGTGGTCAGTTGCGTGATCACCGCGCCGGGCGCAAAGGCCTGTGGCGCGCCGCCGGAGATTTTGAGTACCTGCGCAGGA
>NZ_JAOTOA010000068.1:0-611 GCF_036346535.1 Pseudomonas sp. Z18(2022) | reverse complement strand
GAGGCTCAACAATGAACATAGTTCTTCCCCTCACCATGATCACGCTGTTCACCAGCCTGAGCGGTTGTGCCATGGACCGAAGTTTGGCGCCGCCGCCGAACAGCGAACTCATGACCATCACGGTGAAAGTGCCCAAGGATTTGAAAGCGCGCACTCTGGAGGTGATGTATCGCTCGCCCATCTGCAAACGCATTACTTCCGGAGCCAGCGGCCAACGCATTGAGCTGCAGGGTTATCACGGGATTGACGTGCAACTGCAACAGCTGGGACAGAGTGATCTCTACGAAGCCAAGTTACCGATAGAAGGCGGCGGTTCGTGCCAATGGCATTTGAGTAATGTGTCCTTTGGGGTCGTGTATGGCGATCCCAAGCGTTTTGGAGAGAACGTGACTTGGGGTGCCGGCGGGGGAATTGGCGTGAAGTTTGATCACAACCGCCCATTGAGCACTTCCGGATTGCCTATAGAAATTGAAGGCGATTTGGTGATCAAGAAAGACTATTACCCTTGGTTGAGCGAGGCGTTCCTTGGGGGGCATCGAAAACGGATCAGTCTGACAGGTGAAGGCGACATCTATCTCACCTATCAAGCATTGCAGGCCCGACGTGTGTAT
>NZ_JAOTOA010000067.1:0-648 GCF_036346535.1 Pseudomonas sp. Z18(2022) | reverse complement strand
CTCAGCTGACTTTTCCCACCGTATTCCGTACTGAGCTTGACGTGCTCCTGCCCCCGCGTGTCGTCCATGCGCAGTTTGTTGTTGGCCGGTGTGCGCAGCACGTTGCGTTTGTAGTTGCGCAAGGTCACATGGTCCTCGCGCCGGCTATCGTGCAAGGCATGGGCGATGTAGGGCCGGTCCGGGTCGCCTTGCTCAAACGCAATGGCCACTTCGGTGCCGGCGATCAGCGGCAGGTGCAGGCCATGGGTGTCGCCCGCATACGGACGGGCCAGGCGCATCCACATACTTTCCTGGCCGGGCTTCCAGGTGTCGCGGTCGAACAGGAAGTTGACCCGGTAGCGCCCTTCCAGGTCGATTTCGGCGTACGGGTCATTGGCCTGCCGGCTGGTGACACGGGCCGGGACGGTGCCGGCGATTTGCGGTTTTTTCTTGAGCTCCGGGCGGAAGCACACGGTCTCCGAGTAGGGAATGGCCTTAAAGCTGACGTCGAAACTGCGGTCGCGGGCGGCCCGGGTGGTCAGTTGCGTGATCACCGCACCGGGGGCAAAGGCCTGTGGCGCGCCGCCGGAGATTTTGAGTACCTGCGCAGGAGCCAGGGTGGCGCTGCTGCTGTCGCCGCTGAGTTGGGTCTGGCCATTGAGGTAACGT
>NZ_JAOTOA010000066.1:0-825 GCF_036346535.1 Pseudomonas sp. Z18(2022) | reverse complement strand
AAGCTCGCTGTGCGGCGCCACATGCAGCGCATGGGAGCCTTGTAGTTCCGGCACTGGCAACGCCTTGCGGTCGAGTTTGCCGTTGGGGGTCAGCGGCAGTTGCTCAAGGAACAACCACTGGGTGGGCACCATGTAATCCGGCAAGTGTTCACGCAAGCTGGCTCGCAGGGCTTCCTGGGTCGTGGTGGCCTGCGCCAGCACCACGTAGGCAACCAGTTGCTGGCCGTTCGCGCCGTCCAGGGCCAGCACCACCCCTTCACGTACACCTGGGTGAGCGAGCAGGCGGCTTTCGATTTCTCCCAGTTCGATGCGCAAACCACGAATCTTTACCTGATGATCGATACGGCCAACGTATTCGATCACGCCGTCATTGCGGTAACGGGTCAGGTCGCCGGTGCGATACAGACGATCGCCGGTGGTCGAGAAAGGGTTCGGCACAAACTTCTCGGCGGTCAACCCCGGACGCAAGAGGTAGCCACGGGTGATGCCCTCGCCCGCCAGGTAAAGCTCTGCCGCCACGCCGACGGGCACCGAATGCAATTCAGCGTCGAGCAGGTAGCTGGCCGTGTTGGCCAGCGGCTTGCCGATATTGGCCTGGCCACCGGCTTCGCGACGGGTCCAGGTGGAGTAAGTGGTGTCTTCCGATGGGCCGTAGAGGTCGTAAACGTGCTGCACATGGGCATGCTCGTACAGCGCATCCACCAGTGACTGTTTCAGTGGCTCGCCCGCCAGATTGATGATGCGCACGCTTTCCGGGATTTGCCCGGCACGCTGCAAGGCTCCCATCGCCGAAGGCACGCTGTTGATCAGGCGCACCCGGTCTCG
>NZ_JAOTOA010000065.1:0-1075 GCF_036346535.1 Pseudomonas sp. Z18(2022) | reverse complement strand
ATAGAGCCGGCTCTTGACCCGCCCCTTGTCGCCCTCATCCGCCTCGCCGCCAAACCGTTCAAGTTGTGCTTCGCTGAGACGATTGAGGTCACGGTAGAACGAGGCAATTGCGCTCAGCGGCGAGTCGTAGCTAAAGATGATGTCGTAGCCTTCCCAGGCCCAGGGACTGACCCACGACGTAACCCCCACTTCTTCACGCACCCAGCCGTCGAGCACGTTGTTGTCGGCGTCGTTGAGCAAGCCGTCGAGGCGGTAGTACTTGAAGGTCCGCCCGAAATCGCTGGTGGGTACGTCGATTTTGTATTCGGCCGGCAGGCCGGCGAGAACGCTTTTGGGCAGTAGCAAGTCGACACTGCTCACCGGCGTTGCTGTCTCCAAAACAGGGTACCGGTTAGGACCGTAGTGCGCTTTATGCGGTATTACCGGCGTGCCTTTGGCGAGCTTCAACCAGGTGCTTTCGCTGGAGGGAAGGCGCCCGGCCCAGGCACGGCTGGCGGCGATGAACTCGTCTACGCCTTCGCCACTGATGACTTCCAGGTGCAATTTCTTTTCCGGTTGGCCGACGTAGCAGTCCTGGTAAAGGCCCATATGACCGATCAGGTCACCGGCTTTGATGGCGATGGGTTGATCGGGCACAACGATCCGGTCATGAGCCTCGGGCTCACAAGCACCTTGCAGCGATTCGAAGTGGACGTATTGATTAATGTGGTTCAGTTTGCGGAATTCGCCTTCGCCGCTGACAGTCACTTCCGTGCCTGGAGGCAGTTCCGCGATCACCTCGCTGTGGATACTCGCCTCGGCACGAACGTTAAGTGTCCCCTCAGTGTTGACCCGGAATTGACCATCGTAGATCGGCGCCAGATGGTTAATGGAGAGATAGCCGCGCAGCAAACCTTCATCATCTTGCAGAGCATCTGGACCGGGGGTGTTCTCCAGCCTGCGGTAATCACCGTCACCGCTGACCGTCACCTGCGCGCCCTTTGGCAAAAGAGCGATGGACTTGCCCCGATGAGCTTGATTGCGAACATTCAGACCGCGTTCTCCGGCCCGCAAGTCGTTAACCGAGTCTTTGACA
>NZ_JAOTOA010000064.1:0-1208 GCF_036346535.1 Pseudomonas sp. Z18(2022) | reverse complement strand
CGCCGAGTGGCGCCCTCCGGCCAGAAGGCTGGTCGGACAATCGTTGAATCCGCCTGGTAAACCGCCCAATCCTGCAAATGCATGTACAGGCTGTAGAAAATCAGGATTGGGGGCGTGTCCGTGCTGCCTTGGATTTTCGGCGGCTGAAGACGATGGCGGACCAGCACGAAATTGCGTGAAAACGGTTTGGCCACGCACTGTTCGCTGTTGATAAAGGTGGTAGTCGGCGAGTGTGCTTCGAAGCGGTAGGCCACCACTTCGCCGTCCGCCAGGCAGTGCACGCTGGATTGATCCAGCACCCCAGCGGTACCACCGTCGAAATGCACCCCGCCGTGAAACTGACCATTGCGGCCCAATGGGTAGTAGCCAGCTTCGGCCTTTGCCAACTGAGTTAACTGCAAGAGCGGGTGGTTTTTGTCCTTGAACGGGTGGCTCCAGTTCTTCACCGGTTGCAGCGGGTCGACAATGGGCTCGGGTGGTGCAGGTACAGCAACTGGGCGGGCGTTTATGGGCGAACGCTGGCGCAAAGCAGGTCGCGGGGATCTGAATGGATCGAAAAGGCGTATGAGCATGTTGAGCATATATTTCATTCCTAACTTCGCAATGGGGTCAACCGGAGAAATTCTCGCGGTTCAAGGATTCGGTTTTATGCTCCACCAACGGAGGAAACTGTGGCAGCAGCCCCCCTTGCTGTCCGGCGACCGGCACATAGTCGAAATTCGGCGATTTGATGACGTAACTGTCTTTCGTCCCCGACTCGATACTGCTCGTGTCCAGGGTGATGTACGTGCCATCAACGTTGAGGGTGATTTTCTTCTTGGCCGTAATGCGGATTTCATCCTCGGTGCTGGTGATATCCAGACCATGCCGAGCCATCAGTTCCAACCTGTCGTTTTGCGCCTGGATGCTGATCGCTCCCTGATTCGCAATCAGCTTGATCCCCAACTTGCGCACAAACAGACTTACCCCCTGCCCCACGCCAATGAACAAGCGTTTCACCACACTGATATCCGCCTCGGCCCCGGCGTTGATCATCAGGTTATTTTGCGCGGCCAATTGCAGGTGTTTACCGCTGGTGGCGCAGATGCCGTCGGGAGCGCTGAGCAGTAATACTGATGACTGGAGTTGCTCAAGGCCTTGCTTGAGCAGATTGATTTGCGCCTGCACATCCGCAGGGTCGGCGTTGGCGGCCTGAGCATCCACCGACG
>NZ_JAOTOA010000063.1:0-1217 GCF_036346535.1 Pseudomonas sp. Z18(2022) | reverse complement strand
TTCGACGTTGGCAAGGTCGCCGCCTTTGTCGTGGTGGAAGGCCACGCGGTTGTTATCGGGCAGGCGCAGATAGTTGAGCTGCCCGCATTCGTCATAGCCATAGCGCAAGGTGCCCCAGCCCTGATGTTCGGCGGTGAGGCGGTTTTGCAGGTCGTATTCGTAGTGGAGCGGCCAATGACCATCATCGACGCTGAGGAGGTTGCCGAGGCGATCGTAGGTGTAATCGACAATGCTGCGGTCGGGCAGGGTTTTTCTTACCAGGCGACCGGCGCTGTCTCGCTGATAGCCAGTAACCAGCTGACTACCATCGTCGCCATATTCGGTCTTTTCCAGCAGATGCCCGGCGAGGTCATAAACGTAGGCGGTACGTCGGCCATCAAAGCCGATTTCCTGTTGGATCAGGCCGTTGGCGTGATAGTCGAGCCGATAGGTTTCGCCAACCTCGTTTTCAATCTCGGTCAGTAACAACCGGACATTGTCGTAACGGTATTTGAGCTGTGTGCCGTCGGGGTTGATCCGACGGCTGATCAGGTGCAGGCCGTCTGCATACTCGTAACGGGTGACTCGCCCCAGTTCATCGCGCTCGGCAGTGATTTTTCCGTACGGGTTGTAGCTGAATTCGCGAGTGGCACCACCGGGCTGAATCACCTTCAGCAAACGACCTACGGCGTCCCACTGATACTGGGTCAGCGCACCATGCTCATCCACACAGGCAACCTGCCGCCCCAGGTCGTCATAGCGATAACGCCGTACACCGCCATTCGCCAGCTTCTCCTCGATAAGCTGGCCACGTTCATTCCAGATAAATCGCTGACTGCTGTTGTCCGGGTGCCAGACGCCGCTGAGCTTGCCGTGTTTGGTGTAGGTGTATTCGGTGTAGTTACCGTCCGCATCGGTCTTGCGGGTGATATCGCCCTGGTCGTTACGCTGGTATTTCCAGACGGCGTCACCACGCCGCACAACCCGCACGAAACCGTTGTCATGCTCGTAGGACGTGGGCGCATCGTCCCCGGGAAACAGCGCAATCAACCGACCGGCTTCGTCGTACTGATACGCCGTCACCGCCCCCAGCGGATCCTGCTCGACCGTCAGCCGACCTTTTTCATCGTAGGATTTGAAGTGCTCGGCACCGTCCGGATCAATCCGCTGCACCAGCCGTGCGCGCTGGTCGTGGACGTAGACTTCCTGGCTGCCATCGGCGTTGTGCACGGTGACGG
>NZ_JAOTOA010000062.1:0-1277 GCF_036346535.1 Pseudomonas sp. Z18(2022) | reverse complement strand
GGTACTCCTACGCCGCCCCCTCAGTCCCCGAGATCAATGAAGTCCTCCCTTTGCCACCGGCCAAACTCCCTGCCTGGGACGGCAAGCTGCAATGGCTGGAAGCCCGCCTCGCCAACATCCCGCCAGAAAAGCCCAGCGAGGCGTTGATCGAGCAATTGGCCAAGGTCAAGCTCCTCGACCCGGCTACTGGTCAGGGTTTACCGGGATCGCCTGCCTTTAGCCAAGCTCACTTATCCGCACCTAACCGCTATAGCGGCCAAGCCTGCCCGGTCAGTGGTTATTGGGCGGTTGGCTTGCTTCCTCGGCTCCATTACGTGGCAGGTGGGAACGGCGTTCGATGGTTCTCGCAAGGTGAGACCCTGCCGACGCTGTGGGTAGAACGCTACCACGTACGTACTTGGCCGTTCTCCGACAAGGTTACGCGACATGAACGGGCGGTCGAATGGTGCCTGCTTTCATGAGGCACCGCATTTTGGCGGTAAGGCTATGGGCTTGCCGAGGCATGTCACCCATCAACAACCGCCGCATGCAGGTGGGCAGCGAGCTGAATATTGCCCATGGGTGGGTGAGATTTTATTACGGTGAAAAGCCCCTGAAGGATCTTGACTGATGCGCCGGCCCCTTCTGCTCTCAAGCCTGCTGCTGGCTGCCTGTAATAACGGCGGTGCTCTTACTCATATGAATCAGGACATTCCTATGAATCCGATCACCGAGGCTAAGGAAAAACTGGCCTTTACCTGTGTACACGAAGCCAATCCAGAGCCGTCTGCCGAAACCGATGTGTTATTCAAGTACGCCCGGTGGTTACAGAAAAACAACCTGCTCAAACAGGATAAGACCGTCGATGTTGAGATTGAGCGACTGTATCGAATTGCAGCCGAGAACGGTCATTACAAGGCCAATATCAACCTGCAGAATGGCGCCATGCGCGGCCAGTTTGAGTTCCGTGGGGATGAGTATCTGCGTCTGAGCCAGCAACTGATCGACGCTGGCGTGGCAACCGGTTATTACTTTATCGGGATCTTGCTGCAGCATGGAGCCGCTGGTTTGAAGCAGGACGAGGAAATGTCACTGCGCTATTACCGCAAGGCGGCAGATCAGGGCAGTGCCCAAGCACAGTACAATGTGGCAGACATACTGGCGCCCAGCGACATTGCGCCAGACATGGCCCGGAAAATGCGCCGTTGCGCCGCCGAGCAGGGGCACGGTGATGCGGCTTCCGACTTAGGTGTTAACCTTAAAAACAGCATGCAGTACCAAGCTGCACTTGAGGCATT
>NZ_JAOTOA010000061.1:0-1374 GCF_036346535.1 Pseudomonas sp. Z18(2022) | reverse complement strand
GGGACTGTCATAAATTTTGTGTTCGGGCATAACATGTTGCTAGAGGTGCATGTATGCCGACCAAAAAGAAACCGGCCCGTGAGGCCCTGCGAGACCTTCCGTCCATTCCAAAAGAGCTGATCGACCAGTTCGTCAGCGGCCCGATGAGTGCCGAAGCCATTCAGGATGCCTCGATGGCGTTCAAAAAGGCGCTTATCGAGCGAGCCCTCGGTGCTGAGCTGGGTCACCACCTTGGCTACCCTCAGGGCGCGGAGCGCCCTGAGGAAACGAGTAACCAGCGCAACGGCAAGAGCGGAAAAACGGTGCTAACCGACGACGGTCCGCTGCGTTTGGACATTCCCAGAGACCGTGATGGAAGCTTTGCTCCGATCCTGATCCCCAAACACGAACGGCGTTTTACCGGCTTCGATGACAAGATTATCGCGATGTATGCCCGAGGCATGACGGTTCGTGAAATCCGTGCGTTTCTCTCTGAACAGTACGGAACAGACGTCTCTCACGACTTCATCAGTTCCGTCACAGATGCAGTTTTGGAAGAGGTCGCGGCCTGGCAGCAACGACCGCTTGAGCCGATGTATCCCGTGATTTTCTTCGATGCGCTGCGGGTCAAAATTCGCGACGAAGGCCTGGTGCGCAACAAAGCGATCTACCTGGCACTGGGCGTATTGCCGGACGGAACCCGAGATATCCTGGGCATTTGGATTGAAACAACCGAAGGCGCCAAGTTCTGGATGAAGGTCTTCAACGACCTGAAAATCCGAGGGGTCGAGGACGTCTTAATCGCCGTAACTGACGGCCTCAAAGGCATGCCCGAAGCGCTGAGCGCTGTGTTTCCTGAGACGACGTTGCAGACTTGCATCGTCCATCTGATCCGCAACAGCCTCGATTACGCCGCGTGGGATAAGCGCCGTGAGCTGGCCAAGGCACTGAAGCCGATCTATCAAGCGCTCAACGCTGAAGCCGCCGAGCAAGCGCTGCTGGCCTTCGAGGCTGGGCCTTGGGGCAAGCAATATCCAACGGTTGTGGCCGCCTGGAAACGTGCCTGGGATCGAGTAATTCCCTTCTTCGTGTTTCCTCCGGCGATACGCAAAGTGATCTACACAACGAATGCCATCGAGAGTATCAATGCTCAGTTGCGCAAGATCATCAAGACGCGAGGCCACTTCCCAACGGACGATGCCGCGACGAAGCTGATTTGGCTGGGCTTACGTAATATCACCGCGAACTGGGGCAGTGCAGCCCATGACTGGAAGAGCGCGATGAATCAATTTGCGATTCTTTACGGAGATCGATTTATCAGGCCGACCTGGTAAAGCTAGGGCCTGCCTGACGGCAGGCCGTTACCGGCCCGCACACAAAAAATCTGACACTCTC
>NZ_JAOTOA010000060.1:0-1555 GCF_036346535.1 Pseudomonas sp. Z18(2022) | reverse complement strand
CTCGATGGTGGCAAGGTCGCCGCCTTTGTCGTGATGGAAGGTGAGGCGGTTGTTATCGGGCAGGCGCAGATAGTTGAGCTGACCGCATTCGTCATAGCCATAGCGCAAGGTGCCCCAGCCCTGATGTTCGGCGGTGAGGCGGTTTTGCAGGTCGTATTCGTAGTGCAGCGGCCAATGGCCGTCGTCGACGCTGAGGAGATTGCCGAGGCGGTCGTAGGTGTAATCGACAATGCTGCGGTCGGGCAGGGTTTTTCGTACAAGGCGGCCGGCGCTGTCTCGCTGATAACCGGTAACCAGTTGACTACCATCGTCGCCGTATTCGGTCTTTTCCAGCAGATGCCCGGCGAGGTCGTAGACATAAGCCGTACGGCGCCCATCAAAGCCGGTTTCCTGCTGGATCAGGCCGTTGGCGTGATAGTCGAGCCTATAGGTTTCGCCAACCTCGTTTTCAATCTCGGTCAGTAACAACCGGACATTGTCGTAGCGGTATTTGAGCTGTGTGCCGTCGGGATTAATCCGACGGCTGATCAGGTGCAGGCCGTCGGCATACTCGTATCGGGTAACCCGACCCAGTTCATCGCGCTCGGCAGTGATTTTTCCGTACGGGTTGTAGCTGAATTCGCGAGTGGCACCACCGGGCTGAATCACCTTCAGCAAACGCCCTACGGCGTCCCACTGATACTGGGTCAGCGCACTGTGCTCATCCACACAGGCCACCTGCCGGCCCAGGTCGTTGTAGCGATAACGCCGCACACCGCCACTCGCCAGCTTCTCCTCGATAAGCTGGCCACGTTCATTCCAGATAAATCGCTGACGGCTGTTGTCCGGGTGCCAGACGCCGGAGAGTTTTCCGTGTTTAGTGTAGGTGTATTCGGTGTAGTTACCGTCCGGATCGGTCTTGCGGGTGATATCGCCTTGATCGTTACGCAGATATTTCCAGACGGCGTCACCACGCCGCACAACCCGCACGAAACCGTTGTCATGCTCGTAGGACGTGGGCGCATCATCCCCGGGAAACAGCGCAATCAACCGACCGGCTTCGTCGTACTGATACGCCGTCACCGCGCCGAGCGGATCCTGCTCGACTGTCAGCCGGCCTTTGTCATCGTAGGATTTGAAGTGCTCGGCACCGTCCGGATCAATCCGTTGCACCAGCCGCGCGCGCTGGTCGTGGACGTAGACTTCCTGGCTGCCATCGGCGTTGTGCACGGTGACGCTGCCGTTGTCGTCCCAGGCGTACCGCGTGTCCATCTGGGAGAAGCTGGCCCAGTGGCGGATACACCTTGCAGATTTACCGGACCGTTCCCACTCCCAGAAGAAACTCGCCCCACCGGCCAGTTGCCGCTCCAGAATCACCTGCTGATCGTCGTACCGATAACGTTCGCTTTCGCCTACAGCGTTGGTCGCCTCAATCAACCGCCAGGCGTCGTCGTACGTGTAGGAAACAACGTTCTGCTCGGTAACCCAGTCCAGTTCCCGCTGCACCTGATAGTCGACGGCGACGATGTGTCCGCGGTCATACCGCAGCAATAACCCTTGACCGGCACCGTTATCT
>NZ_JAOTOA010000059.1:0-2007 GCF_036346535.1 Pseudomonas sp. Z18(2022) | reverse complement strand
CGGGAGCAAGCTCCCTCGCCACATTTGGCTCTGTGGCTATCTTGAGCGTCAGCACTTCGCCGTTGCGCAATTGCCAGTCGAAGAAGTCTGAAAAGTCATCGCGGACCAATGCGCGAATCGCCTTGGCGACGACACCATGGGCAACCAGTACCACCACCTGTTGCCCATGGTTCACCAGCAACTCATTCAACCCCTTTCGAATACGCTCGACAAACTGCGAGACAGACTCCCCATCGGTGGGCGCCAATTCCCATTGCCGGGTAATATTCTGCGCCCACAGGTCGGGATAACGTTGCGCCGCCTCCGCCTGGGTCAGCCCTTCAAACACCCCCACGCTGCGCTCGCGAAACGCATCCAGCGTATGCAGTTCAAGCCCGTCATCCGCAAACACAATCGCCGCCGTCTGCTGTGCCCTGCGCAACGGTGAGACCACGACGGCATCGATCTGCGAAGGCAGCCTTGCCCGCAGCTCACGCGCCTGAAGCACACCCCGTTCGTTGAGATCGATGTCCAGCGAGCCCTGGTAACGGCCTTCGGCATTGGCATCGGTTTCGCCGTGACGAACAACATACAACTGCATACCACCTCCTTCACCCTGACGTTGAAAGGCCGCGAACGGCGCACCCGATAAAGGCCTAAGCTAAGATCGAAAAATTATTTATCGAATGTTTTTTAGAACAATAAGCTCACCTTAATCCATTAAGAGTCGAGCACGCCATGCCCCAGTTTTCGCTCCATCGCCTTTTCATCGCGGGCCTTGCCACACTGGGCCTCTGCACCACCCTGAGCACACAAGCCCAGGAAACCGTACGCATCGGCTACCAGAAATCCTCGACCCTGATCACCCTGCTTAAGACCCAGGGCACCCTGGAAAAAGCCCTCAAGGCCGATGGCATCGACGTCAGCTGGCACGAGTTTCCCAGTGGCTTGCCACTGCTGGAAGCACTGAACGTCGGTAACGTCGACATCAGCGCCGACGTGGCCGACACCGTGCCGATCTTCGCCCAGGCCGCCCAGGCCAAACTCACCTACTTCGCCCAGGAAGCGCCCTCGCCGCAAGCGCAGGCGATCGTGGTGCGCAAGGACTCGCCGATTCAGCAACTGGCGGATTTGAAAGGCAAGAAAATCGCCGTGACCAAGGCTGCCGGCACTCACTACTTATTGATCGCGGCCCTGAACAAGGCGGGGCTGGCTTTCTCCGATATCGAGCCGGCGTACCTGACGCCTGCCGATGGTCGCGCCGCGTTTGAAAACAACAAGGTTGATGCCTGGGTTACCTGGGAACCCTTCCTCACCAGCGTGCAACGCCAACTGCCTACCCGCACCCTCGCGGATGGCACTGGGCTGGCCAGTTACAAGCGTTATTACCTGACGGGTACGCCTTATGCCAAGGCGCATCCTGAAGTGCTGAAAGTGGTTTATGGGCAATTGCTCAAGGCCGGTGAGTGGGTGAAGCAGCATCCGCAAGACGCGGCGAATGTGTTGGGCCCACTGTGGGGCAACCTGGATGCAGCGACGGTGGAAACCGCGAATGCCCATCGCAGCTATCAGGTGCAACCGGTGACGCTGGACCAGTTGGGCGAACAGCAGAAGATTGCGGATGCGTTCTTCAAGGCGGGGTTGTTGCCCAAGGCGGTGGATGCTCAGGATGTGCAGGTGTGGAAACCTTGACGGTTCGCCAGGCGTCCGGGGCGGGGTACATATCCGTTATTTAGGTAACGGCGGCTTATGGTTTCGCTCTTACAGCGAGTCACTTTGCAAAAGCGGCAAAGTAACCAAAACGCCCTGCCCCGCCTGTCGGCACCTCGCTTAGGCTCGGTGTTCCCTCACTCCGGGATTGCTCCGCGGGCCGCCGCGACGGGGCGTCCCTGGCCCGTCGCGGCTAAACCGGCGTCCTGCCGGTTTACCCGCTCCTCAATCCCTGCGTTCGGCCTCGGGCTGAATGGGGCAGTCAGATCAAGATCAAAAGCAAGAGCACGGCGGCCTGAAAGCCGACCTGAGTGTTAA
>NZ_JAOTOA010000058.1:0-2412 GCF_036346535.1 Pseudomonas sp. Z18(2022) | reverse complement strand
GTCGCCACTGTCACTTCTCACAGCTATCCCCCTTTCTGCCTGAAGCGCTCAATCGCTAAAGCGACGCTCACCCCTTCCTGGCCTGAGCGTACCCTCAACGAGCAGACAGGATTGTGATCATGACTCAAGATCTCGACACCCCGCACGATGACTCCGTCCCTTCATTACCACTGCTGCCAAGCGACACCACGGTTGAGCCCGCACCCTTGCGCCCGGGCGGCTTTACCTTGCCGCAAACGCCCGATAGCGTGCTGACCGCCCAGTCCTTCAGCAACGAGCCCTTCAGCAACCTGCCCCTGTACATTCCGACCCTGACCACCCCGGTCGTCGGCTACAGCGGCGGCCTGAACAGGGCCGCGCTGAACGTCAGCCCGGCCGGCGTGTTATTCATCCTGCTGCCCTACCTTGACCAGGCCGACGGTGACTTCATCGAGCTACAGCTCAACGGATTCAGGGTTGCGTTCCATACCGTCACCGCCGACGAGGCTCTTAACGGCACGCAAATCGTCTTGTATGTGGAAAGCTCGCGTTTTATTCGCGAGGCCGGCAATACCCTACAAGCTTTTATCACCCGTATCAGCGGCGGTACCGATCAAACCCAGTTGTTCAATATCTATGTCGATGACGAGCTGCCCGGGGGCCGCAATCCGGTGGCCAGCACCTCGGAAAACGAAAACCTGCCCAAGCCCCTATTTCCCCAAAACATTATCGACTTTGGTGTCAGCCAGGACGATGCCAACCGAGGCGTGCCGGTAACCATCGGCTACTACCCGGTCGACACCAGCCTGCCTGCCGTGAATCACCGCAAGACGCGCGATGTGATTCGCCTGAGCATCGGCGGGGTGATCATCCAGCATACCGTCACCGAGTTTGAAGCGGCGGGCCGCGACCCCATCATCATCACGGTCTACGCCGGCACCTGGGCCGAGGTGGGCAGCGGTGTACGCGTGTGTGAATACGATGTGGTCGACGAGGTGGGCAACCGCTCCGATGGTTTCTCGCCGGCGCAACTGCTGACCGTGCGGATCGGCACGGGCACCGAACCGCTGTTGCCGGCGGCCTATATCGAGGAATCCAATGAGCCGCCGGAAGCCACACCGGAAGACACGCCAGAGCTCGATGCCGATGCACTCAAGGGCGCAGACGCCACCTTCGTGGTCGAGGTCTCCGGCCAGGGTTACATGACGGGCGACATCATTCGGGTGACCGTCGCCGGGCTGATCGACGGGGTACGCGTGACCTACACCTACGACCACACCATCACCTCGACCACTCGCGCCCAGCGCATCAACTGGCCAAACGCCGATATCCTGCCCCTGGTCGACGGGCGCCTGCTGCTGACCTACCAACGTATTCGCACCGGCGTACCGGCACGCGACTCGCAAGGCGCGCTCGTCAATATCATCGGCACTCCTGTCGACACCCGCCTGGCAGCACCGCAAGTACCCGACGCGGTGAGCGGCTCACTGCCACCCACCACCAACCCTGTATTCGTGGTGATCCCGTCTTATACCGGCCAGAACAGCAACGACCGCGTCACGCTGAAACTGGAAGGCACCTATGCCAATGGCCGTTCCTATTACGCCGCGTACAGCACCCGCGCCGGCAGCGGCGATATTCTCTTCGACCTGGCCAACGGGCCCGACGGCGAGATCGCCCAACTGGAAGGCGGTTCGTTGCGGCTCTACTACACCGTCAATGATTCCCGCGACCGGCCGCCATCGCGCACCCTGAGCCTTCAGATCGGCGGAATAAGGGCGATCCTGCCGCCGCCCACCACCCGCGAAGCGGTGCCGCCTGATTATGTCTTCGACCCGGAAATCAACCGCGGCAACTTGAATGTCACCGTGCCGGCGAGCCCGGCCTTTACCCTCGGCGCCACGGTGTTCCTGCACGCCGACGGCAGTTCCCCCGGCGGCAGCGCTCCACCGGATGCTTTCCCGATCGACGTCAACTGGGTCGGTGCCGCCCTGCCCTTCACCGTGCCTCGCGGCTTTGTGACCGCCAACCTGAACGGTTCCCTGACCCTGTACTACACCGTGGTCAGGCCGGGGCAGCCCACCCTGACGTCCGAGGCGTTGGTCATCCGGGTCGGCTCGGCGCTGAACCTGCCGGTGCCCGAAGTGCTGGAAGGCACGGTGATCAACCCGACCCTGACCCGCCTCAACCCGCTGCGCGTGCTGCCGCCGCGCCCGGAAGTGGTGACGATTCGTGTGCGCTACGCGCCGATGTTGCCAACGGATGACATCAAGATGCACATCATCGGCAAACCGGACGTGGGCACACCGGATATTCCGGCGAAACCCGGCATTCCCAATCCTGGTAGCGACTTTGTCGACTTCACGGTTTCCAGTGCATTCGTCGCGGCTTACCTGGGCGAGAGCTGCCAGGTGTATTACGAAGTCATTCGGG
>NZ_JAOTOA010000057.1:0-3407 GCF_036346535.1 Pseudomonas sp. Z18(2022) | reverse complement strand
TATGCCTCAAGTGCTTCTTGATAATGCCCGTCAGTTGACAGGTCAACCCCAAGCGACCTGGCCGCCTTGCCATGGCCCTGCTCGGCCGCACACCTGTACATTTGAAGTGCAATTTTCGGGGCAATGTCGATAGGTTCGAGCTTTTCGCCTATATAGTACTGAGCTTGGGCACTACCCTGATCTGCCGCCTTGCGGTAGTAGCGCAGTGACAGTTCCTCGTCCTGCTTCAAACCTGCGGCTCCATGCTGCAGCAAGATCCCGATAAAGTAATAACCGGTCGCCACGCCAGCGTCGATCAGTTGCTGGCTCAGACGCAGATACTCATCCCCACGGAACTCAAACTGGCCGCGCATGGCGCCATTCTGCAGGTTGATATTGGCCTTGTAATGACCGTTCTCGGCCGCAATTCGATACAGTCGCTCAATCTCGACATCGACGGTCTTATCCTGTTTGAGCAGGTTGTTTTTCTGTAACCACCGGGCGTATTTGAATAACACATCGGTTTCGGCAGACGGCTCTGGATTGGTTTCGTGTACACAGGTAAAGGCCAGTTTTTCCTTAGCCTCGGTGATCGGATTCATAGGAATGTCCTGGTTCAGATGAGCAATGGGACCGCCGTTATTACACGCGGCCAGCAGCAGACTGGTTAGCAACAGAAACCGACGCATTAATCGAGATCCTTCAGGGTGGCCTTACCGTAATGGAACTCGACAAGCGGAGCGTCGGGCGTCAGTTTTTTTGATTGGCGCTTTTTGTTCTTATTGATGATTTCCGTCCAGGCATCAAACGCCTCCTCCGGATCATCCTGCGCCCCGCCCCCCCCCGTATGCATATCCCACAACCTCCGCCTCAACCCCTGCGTCACACTCGCCCACTCATGCGCAATATTCAGCTCGCTATCCACCTGCATGCTGCGGGTGTTGATGTTGGCCGAGCCTAGGGTGGTGAACACATCATTGACGATCATCAACTTGGAGTGGATATACACCGGCATCCAAGGCTTACCGGCTGGCGAATCAGCCGCCACCAGCGAGCACACGTGAATTTTCAAACCCGGCACTTCCTGCGGAACGATCTTGCTGTTCAGGATTTTCCTGGTTCTCTGATCGAGTTCTGTCTGCCATTTATCCAGCTCCCACTGCCCTACGTGATCGCGCGAATCAGGCGTTGGCCGGGGCGGCATGGCCTTTTTTTCCTGCTTGATAAGCTGCAGTTTCGTCACACCAGGAATGGTGTCGGCACGCCCAAGGCTCTCGAGCATGCGCTGGGTATTCAGCGTGCCTGCCCCTATGCCGTCATCGGTCGCATTGGTGATCACGAACAGGTGCAACACGCCATGCTGGCCGGGATCGCGCCCCGCCGCGGTCTGGTCGGCCGCCGCCTTCTTGATGGCTTCCGCCAGAGGTGGCCAGCGAAAGTATTGGTTCTCGATGTAGATGAACTGGGTCGCGTTGTTGACCGCGTTCAGGTAAGCCATCTCGATGTCGCGCTTGCCGTCTTGCGCCTGGGTACGCAAAACCTGGGCGATCTGCCGAGTGACACCCGGTGTACATTTCAAGTGGGGCCCCACCTGTTTGGCCTGGCGTGAACCGAGCAGGTCCTCGCCGGTTTCCTTGCGCCAGGCGCTGGCGAAGTTGTGGTGCAAGTGTTCCAGAATCGGCCCGCTGAGCTGGCTGGAAATGTCCTGGCGTGGGGTGTGTCCACGCGGGCCACTGTTGGGCGTGGGCTTGGTGTCTTCGGCGCGGTTCAGCGCCGAATGCTCGCTCTTGTCCCAATATTCATCGAGCATGTTGTGGCCCATGACAAAACCCACGGCGCTGTCCGGCACCTCGTAGTCGACCAGCACACTCTTTTGGTGATGCGAGGCGGTCAACTTCAGCGTGTTGTGCATTTTCCCACTGATCTGCCGGTCGAGAATGTCATGTTCAAGCTCATAGGCAATCTTCGACCTTTCGTCCCAACTGAAACCGCGACTGACAAACACTGGAAGCCCCCTCGTCCCCTGCTTGACAGCCTCGGCATCCGAGACCGCACAGTCGGCAAACCAACGACGGTCCTCGTCGTACTGCGCCTGAGTAGAACTTTGCAGCGCCCGGTCACTGATGCGCACCGTGCCCTTGCCAGGCAGGTTCGCCTCGCCCGCAAAGCCGGCGGAGTTGAGCGGCATTTCCCAACCCAAGACGCGAACCTTGACCCCCTCTTTAGCCTTCGCCTTGAGCAGTTCACCAATACTCACGCTCTTGCCGTCGCGGATGAAATACATCGACGGCTGGAAGCCCCAGCAGATGATGTCGACGGTTTTAGTCGCTTGGGCGATAGCCAAATGCACGGCTTTGAACGCTTCTTCCCCGTTGATCAATGGCTGATAGGTGGCCTCGACAGGGTGATATTCAGTGTTCTGCACGTACCAGGGAGAGGTACAGGTGGCCTGCTGGGTATGTTGCAGGGCGACGGGTACAACAATGTCGGTCTGATTCATGAGATTTTCTCTTCCAGGCCACTGACTGCGCTCATTACGTCGTCGTAAAGCGCGCGTTGATCTGTATGCGATGTGGGTTGGCTCACCTCGCTATCGGTTTGCGAGCGGTGGTTGTGCAAGCCGCTGTTGGCCAGCTTCGCCTGCTCGGCATTTCGGTAATCGGTGGGCACAGGTATCTGGAAGCTAACGCCATTGGCCATCACGATTCGGTACTGCTGGGTCACAACCTCGTGGTCGATCAACACTTGCCCGGATGTATCCAGCACGCCCTGCTTTAACACTGCACCGTCGGCGTACAACGTGTAGGGCATGCCTGCCCAGCCTTTACCGGGCGTATTGGGGGCTTGCGGCACACTGATCCGCAGCGGTTGTTTGGACAGGCTCTGTGGATACTCCGGATGAGCGGCCTTCAGGCTGGCCGGCCCCAGGAAGTCGAAGTGCGCTGCCTTGATGTAGTGGTCCCCCACAGTCCCTGACTCGATGCTGCTCTGATCAAGGGTGATGTAGCTGCCACCGGCATTGAGGGTGATTTTCTTTTTCGCGACGATGCGGATTTCATCTTCGGTGCTGATGATCGATAAGCCGTGGCGGGCCATCAGTTCCAGTGCATCGTTTTGTGCCTGGATCTTTACCGGGCCCTGATTGGCAATCAGCTTGATGCCCAACTTGCGCACAAACAGACTTACCCCCTGCCCCACGCCAATGAACAAGCGTTTCACCACACTGATATCCGCCTCGGCCCCGGCGTTGATCATCAGGTTATTTTGCGCCGCTAATTGCAGGTGTTTACCGCTGCTGGCGGCGATACCGTCGGGAGCGCTGAGCAGTAATACTGATGACTGGAGTTGCTCAAGACCTTGCTTGAGCAGATTGATTTGCGCCTGCACATCCGCTGGGTCGGCGTTGGCGGCCTGAGCATCCACCGACA
>NZ_JAOTOA010000056.1:0-4521 GCF_036346535.1 Pseudomonas sp. Z18(2022) | reverse complement strand
CGGCTCGGGATCGTCAGATCAACCGCGCCGCCACCAGCCAATCCGCCACCGCCTGGAACGAAGCATCCGGCACCGGATCTCCCGGCACGGTCTTCCTGGCAATCGCCTCCGCCAATCCCCTGTCCGGCGCCTGCGGTATCCCTAAGTCAAATGCCTCCTGCAACATCCCCAACGCCTCCTCCGGCGAAGCCCGGCATACCACCACTGGCACCGGCGTCTCGCCACGCACATAACGCACGCCAATCACCCAGCCATCGGTGGTGCCAATCATCATCGACGCGCGGCCCAACCCCAGCTTGGTGGCCAACGCCTGCATTTCCTGGCGCTGGCGCCGCCGCTCGCTCTTGATCAGCGGGTCGCCATCAATGTCCTTGCGTTCGCGCTTGGTCTCGCTGCGGGTCATTTTCATGTCGCGGCCGAACAGCCAGCGCTGCATCAACACGTCCACACCGCCCACCAGGATGAACGCCGCGAGCACGGTGAACACCAGAGGCTTGAGCACCAGGAAAAACGTCGATTCGATACACCCGGCGCCACACCGCGACGACTCCATCAATGCCTGCAACGCATGCCGCCCCACCACGTAGAACGCCACCGCCAGCACATGCACCTTGATCAGGCCCTTGATGAACTCCACAAAGTTGCGCAGGGCAAACAGCTTCTTGAAGCCTTCCGCCGGGTTGATGCGCTTGAACTCCGGCTTGATCGGCTCCACGGAAAACACAAAGCCACGCATGGTGATGATATTGGTCAGGATCACCACACCCGTAGTCACCGCCATCACCGGCAAGGTGATGCCGATCACCAGTTGCTCGGCATGGTCCAGCACCCGTGGCCACACCGTGGCGAACGGTTCGATGTAGATCTGCGCGGTGAGGTCGATCAGCGCCGTGACCTGGGCCTGGGCCCGTGGCGCAAGGATGGAAATGCACAGGGTGCAAAACAGGATGACCATGCCCGAGACCAGGTCCTGGCTCTTGGCGACCTGGCCCTTCTTGCGCGCGTCCTTGAGCTTTTTGTCCGTGGCCGGCTGGGATTTTTCTTCGCTGGTATCGCCCATACGCTACTCCATGCCCGCCAGGGTTTTCAGCAGTTCCACCGTGCCGCGAAATTCCGCCAACTGGTCCAGCATCAATGGAATCAGGAAGCCGATGTAGATCACCATCAGGATCGAGAAAAACAGGTTTTTCACCGGCAGCGACAGGTCGAAAATATGCAGGTTCGGCGCCATGCGCGACAGGTACGCCAGCATCAAATCGGTGACCAGCAGCGAGATGATCAGCGGCGACACCATCAGCACCCCGACGCGCATGATCTGGTCGAGGATCGACAACACCGCCAGCAACGCCGAGCTGGCGAACACCGGGGTAAACGCGGTCACCGGCCACAATTGGTAGCTGTGGTAATAGCCGTCGACCATCAGGATAAAACCACCGGACATGAAGAACAGCGTGATCAGCATCACCGTCAGCAAGGTGGACATCACACTCGACTCCCCGGTGGACAGCGGGTCCACCAGTTGCGCCATGGTCGAGCCGCGCTGCAGGTCGATCAACTCCCCCGCCACTTCCGCCGCCCAGAACGGGATGCCGAACAACAGGCCGATCAGGATGCCGATCAGGAACTCCTTGATCAGCAACCCGGCGATAAACAGGCTGCCGTGGTTGGGCATCGAGGTCATGGCGTCGAACACCGGCATGAACATCGGGATCGAAATCGCCACGGCCACGCAGCCGCGAATCATCCCGGTGAGCCCGAGGCGGTTGAACGCCGGGGTGATCACCACTACGCCCATGGCCCGGCAGGCAGCCAGCGACGCCGAACTGATCACCGGGTAGGCGACTTCCAGAAACTGTGCGGTAAGGCTGGCATCCATGAGCGGTCAGCGCGTCCACAAGGGGAAATTGTCCAGCACCTGGCTGCCGAGTTCCGCCACTTGCCCAGCCAGCACCGGGCCCAGGAACACGATGGTCAACAACACCGCCACCAGCTTCACCACCTGGGGCAAGGTCTGGTCCTGGATCTGGGTCAGCGCCTGGAACAGGCCCACGCTCAAGCCGACGATAATCGCCACCCCCAGCGCCGGCGCAGAGAGCATCAGCACGGTCATCAGTGCCTGTTTCATCAATGACAGGAAAACGTCCTGGCCCATGGGTCGTGCCTCAGCCGTAACTCAGAATCAAACCGTGCATCAGGCGCGACCAGCCGCTCAATGACACGAACAGGAAGATTTTCAGCGGGATCGAAATCAGGTTCGGCGAGACCATCGACATGCCCATCGCCATCAACACGTTGGACACCAGCAAATCCACCACCAGAAACGGGATGTACAGCAAAAACCCGATCTCGAAGGCCCGGGTCAGCTCCGAGCTGACGAACGCCGGGATCAGCACCACCAGGTCGTCATCACGCAGGTCGGCACGGGCTTCCGGCGACCAGATGGTCTCGGTGGCCTGCACGAAAAACCCGCGCTCGGACTCGTTGGCGAAACGCGCCAGATGCGCCTGCAACGGCGGGCGCAAGGCATCGCCGAGGTCCTTGAGTTGCTCGACGTGCTCGATGTTCAGGTCGCGCCCCTCCACCTGGCGGTACATGTCGCCAATCAACGGCGTGGTGACGTACACCGACAGAATCAGCGCAATGCCGTACAGCACCAGGTTCGGCGGGGTTTGCTGCACGCCCAGGGCGTTGCGGATCAGGAACAGCACCACCGAGATTTTCATGAAGCCGGTGAGGGTCACCACCGCCAACGGGATCAACCCGATGGTGGCAACCACCAGGATGATCTCGATCAGGTTCGGCTGATAACCGGTCATGGGGTGGCGAAACTCAGCAGGCGCACACCCAGGCCGTCACCGATTTTCACCAGTTGGCCCTGGCCGACGCGGCGGCCGTTGACCATCAGGTCGACGCCATCCACCGTGGGTGTATTCAGTTGCAGCAGGCTGCCCGCGCCCAGTTCCCGCAGTTGCGCCAGGGTCAGTTCCAGGCTGCCGACCTGGCACACCAGTTTGAGGGGCAAATCGTCCAGGGCGGCGGCGGCATCGACATCAGTCATTGTGTTCTCCATGTCCAAAAGGGGCGTTTTCAAAGCTTCCTGTAGCTGCAGCGACGCGCCGTCACGCTGGCAGCGGGCTTGCAAGCGGCCCTCGAGGTCCAGCAGCCAGCCGCTGCCGGGTTCGAGCATCAGCACATCGCCGGGCTGCAAGCTGCGCAACTCGCCAAGACTCAGCCATTGCCGCCCGGCCACCACCGACAGGGTCTGGCGCAGCGCGGGCAACGGGTCGGCCTCGATCTGGCCGTGCTGCTCCAGCAACTGCGCCACCAGCAGCGCGGCGCTTTCGCTCAAGTCCAGCTGGGCGGCCATGGGCGGGGTGTTGCCGAAGGTCAGGGTCAACGCCAGGTGCACGGCGTAAGGCCGTTGTTCTTCATGGGTTTCGAGTAACTGCACGGGGTGGCCGAGCAAGGGTTCGAGGCGCTCGATCAGATCCAGCACGGCCAGTTCCAGCAGCAGCGAGCGCGGCAATGACGGCAGCACTTGCGCGTCGAACTGCAACGCCAGCGGCACCAGCACCTGCTGCACCGCGTCGGCCGAAAGGCGCAGGCGCGCCGGGGATTGCCCGAGCAGCAGCAACACATCCCGGGGTGTTTTCAGCGGCTGGGGATCGGCGGCCCAGGCGACGCTCAAGTCCTGCCCGGCACAACGGCCCTGCCACGCATGGCGCCGGCGGTGCAGTTGGTTATGCAGCGGGAGCAGCGCCGGGTCATAGTGTTCAAGCCAGGGCGCCAACGGGTCGGCAAGGGCCACGATCATGTGCCGAGCCCTTGTTCTTCGCGCAGCTCGCCGGCGACACGCTCACTGTTTTCGCGCCCGTCCAGCAGGCTTCGCCAGGCGTCGGACTGGCGCTGTCGGTTCAGGCGTTCCTGGCGGAACAGGTCGCGCTCACGCTCCTGGGTTTGCAGGGTGCTGGACACCTGGCTGATGTCGCCCTCAAGCAGTTGCTCAGCGTCGGACAAGCCCCGCAGGCGATCCTGGGCCGCCTGCCAACTGGCCACCGACAGGCCTTCGGTCAGCGAGGCGTAGATCTCGCCGGCTTCACGGGCGACGGCTTCACGGTGCAGGCGCAGTTGTTCCTTGGCTTCGCTCAGGGCGCCGTGGGTTTGCGCGCAGCGTTGCTGTTGCGCCGCCAACTGGCTGGCCGCCCGTTGTTCACGCAGCACCCGTAGGGTTTGCAGGGTGCGCAGTTGTTCAGTCTTCATCGGTTCTTTTTCTCCATCGTCATACCAACACCGCACTCGCTGAGTGCATGAAGATTGAATATTGATGTCGGCTGTACTGGCGCCATCGCAGCCTCGCTGAAGCTCGACAGCTCCCACACTGGATCTTCATGGCTGATTAAATCGCGCTGCGTTTTCGGGCTCATGCCAGCACCGCACTCGCTGAGTGCATGAAGATCGAATGTGGGAGCTGTCGAGCCCAAGCGAGGCTGCGAAAGCGGTGGGTCAGGCAACATCCATGTT
>NZ_JAOTOA010000055.1:0-4640 GCF_036346535.1 Pseudomonas sp. Z18(2022) | reverse complement strand
ACAGCGCCGTTACAAAACCAACGGATATGTACACCTCGTCAGCCCCGCAACACCGCCTCAAACACCCCCTGAACCCGCGCCTCATCACAATGCGCCACATTAAACCGCATAAAATCCCGCAACCCCGGTTCATACCCGAACAACGCCCCTGGCGCCAACACCATCCCGCGTTTCAACCCGGCTTCAGCCAACCGTTCACCATTGACCCCGGCCGGCAACCGCGCCCAGATAAACATCCCCCCTTCAAACCCCATCGGCAACTCACAGCCACACCGCCGCAGCCACTGCTCAACCCGCCCCCCGGCCTCCAGCAGCCGCTGGGCCATGCGCTTGCGATGCCGGGCGTACCCGCCCTCACTCAGTAGCCGATACACAATCTGTTCAAACAGCTCCGAGGTAATCCCGCCGCTCATCAACTTCATGTTGGTCAGGTTCGCCGCCAACTGCGGCGCCGCCACCACGTAACTGACCCGCGCATTCGCCGTCAGCACTTTCGAAAACCCCGACAGGTACGTCACCTGCTCCAAGCCCGCCAACGTCGCCAAACGTGGCGGCGGATTAGGGTGTAAATCCCCGTAGAGATCATCCTCGACGATATGGCAGCGATACTCCCGGGCCAGTTGCAACAAGCGAAACGCCTGGCTCGGGCTGAACGAATGCCCGGTCGGGTTATGCAACACACTGGTGGTCAGGTACAGGCTGGGACGATGCTCGGCGAGCAATTGCTCAAGCGCGGCAAAATCAAAGCCGTCAGGCCGCCGCGCGATGGTCACCACCTTGACCCCATGCAACGCCAGGTTCGCGTGGAAGTTGAAGTAACACGGCGCATCCAGCAGCACCGTATCCCCGGGCCGCGCCAGCAGGCGCATAAGCATGTCCAGGCCTTGCAGGGTGTTGGGGGTGGTGATGATCTGCTCTACCGGCACCGACAACCCTTCACCGTGCAGTTTCTGTTGCAGGGCCTGGCGCAACGGCAGCAAGCCCGCCGGGGTGCCCAGCCCGGCGATGCGCAGGGTAGGGGCGCGCACGGCACTGCGCATGGCCTGGCGCAGTGCCTCGGAATCCAGCCAGTCTTCCGGCAAGTGGCCGCCGCCGGGGCGCAGATCGCCCGGTGCCATGGCCAGCGGGCGGCGCAGTACGCTGAGCAAATCCTGGGGCAGCAAGTCGACCCAGTTGCTGGACGACGGCTGCGCCAGGCTGCTGGCGACAAAGTGCCCTCGGCCCTGGCTGGAGGTCAGCAGGTGACGCCCGCGCAGGCGATCCAGCGCTTCATTGATGGTGAATTTTCCGACGCCCAGCAAGGCTCCCAACTCACGCACCGAGGGCAGTTTGCTGCCGGCGGCCAACTCGCCTTGCTCAATGGCATGGGCCAGGGCATCGACGATCTGCTGCACCTTCGGCGCTCGGTCATGAAAGTGAATCGCAGGAATGGGCATCACACTGTCCTTAAGTTTGCCGCCAACTTTACCGGTAAAGTCTGCGCATATATCCGTGGAGTTTACCTGCCTCTGGCGCGACGTGCGCCCTAGACTGCAAGCCTTCCTTCTTGCTGTGAAACTCCACGCCATGGTCACTGCACTCACCCTGTCTTCGTTTTTGTACTTCCTGCTGCTGTGCACCACCCTGGCGTTCAGCCCTGGTCCCATGACCTTGTTGTTGCTCAGCCTCGGCCTGAAAGACGGCCTGCGCCGCTCGCTGCCGGCGCAGTTCGGGGCGAGTGTGTCCTACCTGGTGTCGATCCTAATCTTCGCCGTGGGTTTTTCCGAATTGATCAAGGACTACCCGCTGATCACTCGCGTCATCCAGGTGGTGGGCGTCGCCTACATTCTTTACCTGGCCTACAAGCAATGGACCAGCAGCGGGGTGACGATCAAAACCGCCGACCCGACCCCGGAAAATGCCCGCAGCCTGTTCGGTAAAGGCCTGCTGACCGGCCTGTCGAATCCGAAGGCGATCATCCTGTTCAGCGCCGTGTTCCCGCAGTTCGCCGCCATCGGCCAAGGCAGCGCCGCCGCCGATATTGCGATCCTTGGCCTGACCTTCCTGCTGCTGCAATTTGCCAGTGGCTGCCTGTATTGCTACTTCGGCCAGCGCATCAAGCACGTACTGGAAAACCCCAAGCGCCGGGTTTTGCTGCAACGGGCCACGGCGGTGCTGCTGTTGGGCGTGGCGTTGATGCTGGCCCGGGGCTTTTCGAACTGAAGGCCAGCTTATGAGCGGTAGTGGCGATCTGCCGTTGCCCTGATAGACTTCGAGCATTCATCCAGGATCAAGCCAGACCATGTCAGCTGCAGGAGGAAAGGGACTTTCGCTCGCTACACGTTTGTACAAGTCGCGCACCCTGGGGTTGACCCTCGGGTTTATCTGCGTGGCTGCCGCCATCTATCCGCTGGATAAGCCCGCTTGGGTCTGGGTGGTGATGGTGGCCAACGCCTTCATCTGGCCGCACGTGGCGTACCAATGGTCGCGGCACTCAAAAAACTCCCTGCGCTCGGAACACCGCAACCTGTTGTTCGACTCGTTCTGCGGCGGGTTCTGGGTGGGCGCCATGCAGTTCAACCCGCTGCCCAGCGTCACCACGCTGTCGATGATGACCATGAACAACGTCGCCATCGGCGGCCCGCGCTTCATGCTCGCCGGCTGGGTGGCCCAGGCGCTGGGCATCGGCGCCTCGCTGCTGGTGTTCACCCCGGCGGTGACGGCCCTCACCAGCGAAGCGCAGCTCTACGCCTGCCTGCCGATCCTGATGCTGTATCCCCTGGCCCTGGGCTGGATCTGCTACCGGCAAGCGATCACCCTGGCCAGGCACAAACGCGAGTTACTGGCCCTGAGCCGCACCGACAGCCTGTCGGGCCTGCTCAACCACGGCGCCTGGAAAGACCACCTGGAAATCGAGTTCCAGCGCTGCCGTCGCGACCAGCAGGGCGCCGCCATCGCGCTGATCGACATCGACCACTTCAAGACCATCAACGACACCTACGGCCATGTCACCGGCGACATCGTGCTGCGCCAACTGAGCAAAGTGCTGCGCCAGAACCTGCGGGCCACCGACCTGGCCGGGCGTTATGGTGGCGATGAATTCTGCGTGATCCTGCCAGACATGCCCCTGAACCGCGCCGCCGAAGTGATGGACGCCCTGCGTGACCGCTTCAACTCCCTGGCCTACGCCCAGGACCCGACCCTGCGCGCCAGCCTGAGTATCGGCCTGGCGCCGTACCGCCCGGCACACGGTGACGCCACCAGTTGGCTGAACGATGCCGACCAGGCGTTGTACGAGGCCAAGAGCAGCGGGCGCAACCGGGTCAGTTCGGTGCAGGGAAGTTGGTTGAGGTCGATCTGAGGATCAACAAATTGTTTATTGTCAGGTAGGGTGGAGCACTACCTTTCAACAAAAACAAGGATCGGTTCATGCTCTTCAACTTCCCACGCACCCTGCTGGCGGCCACCCTGGCGCTGTCTTTCGCGATGCCGGCCTTCAGCGCCGAACCCCACAAGCAGATCCAGGCCGACTCCGAGCAGTACAAAGCCGACGCCCTGAAATTGCTGGAGCGCCTGGTGAATATCGATTCGGGCTCCGGCTACGAGCCGGGCCTGACCCAAGTGCGTGACATCGCCGTCGACGAGCTCAAGCAACTGGGCTTCAGCATCCAGTTGGTACCCGATGCCGCTGCCCATAACAGCCATGTCGTCGCCACCCTCAAAGGCACCGGCAAAGCCAAGATCCTGCTGATGGCCCACATGGACACCGTGTTCAAGGAAGGCTCGGCCGCCGCCCGGCCGTTCCACATCAAGGACGGCCGCGCCTATGGCCCGGGCGTGATGGATGACAAGGGCGGCATCGTCGCCGGCATCTACGCCTTGAAAGTCCTGAAAAACCAGGGCTTCAGGGACTACGCGCAAATCACTTTCCTGCTGGATGCCAGCGAAGAAACCGGCACCGACGGCGCCTCCGAACTGATCCGCAACACCGCCAAGGGCCACGACGTGACCCTGAACCTGGAACCGGGCCGCCCGGCGGATGGCCTGGTGGTGTGGCGCAAAGGCAGCGCCACCGCGGTGGTCGAGGTCAAGGGCAAGGCCGCCCACGCCGGCGTGGCCCCGGAACTGGGGCGCAATGCGGCGATGGAAGCGGCGCACCAGATCCTGCAACTGGGCAAGCTGGGGGACGCGGAGAAGAAAACCACCATCAACTTCACCGTGATCAACTCAGGCGACCGGGTCAACGTGATCCCGGACCAGGCCACCGCCAAGGCTGACGTACGGGCGGCGTTGCCGGAAGAGTTTGACCGCATCGAGAAAGACCTGGCGCGGGTCTCGGCCAACAAGCTGATCCCCGAGACGGAAGTGACCACCAGCCTGCACCGCGGCCTGCCGCCGATGCCACAGACGCCGGAGTCGGACAAACTGGTGGCGATTGCCCAGGGGATCTACGGCGAGCTGGGACGCAAGCTGACCATTGAAGGCAGCGGCGGGGCGGCGGATGCCAGCTTGTCGGCTGGCGTGGGCACGCCGACCCTGGACGGGTTCGGGATTGTGGGGGGCAATATCCATACGCCGGAGGAATATGCCGAGGTGGAGAGCGTGGCGCCGCGGATTTACCTGTTGAGCCGGATGATTATGGAGCTGTCAAAGCGCTGACC
>NZ_JAOTOA010000054.1:0-5560 GCF_036346535.1 Pseudomonas sp. Z18(2022) | reverse complement strand
GGAATTTAATCTTGACGATGACCTACTCTCACATGGGGAAACCCCACACTACCATCGGCGATGCATCGTTTCACTGCTGAGTTCGGGATGGGATCAGGTGGTTCCAATGCTCTATGGTCGTCAAGAAATTCGGGTACTGAGTCGCGACCAGTTGGCCTCGCTTCAGCAAATTGGGTATGTGATAGCTTCGGTGTTTTGTGAGATTCGAACTTTCGGTTCGTTTCGTCTTCACACACCGCAATCTGGTGCCTTTTCAGGTCAGCAAATTGCTTGGGTGTTATATGGTCAAGCCTCACGGGCAATTAGTATTGGTTAGCTCAACGCCTCACAGCGCTTACACACCCAACCTATCAACGTCGTAGTCTTCGACGGCCCTTCAGGGAACTCAAGGTTCCAGTGAGATCTCATCTTGAGGCTAGTTTCCCGCTTAGATGCTTTCAGCGGTTATCTATTCCGAACATAGCTACCCGGCAATGCCACTGGCGTGACAACCGGAACACCAGAGGTTCGTCCACTCCGGTCCTCTCGTACTAGGAGCAGCCCCTCTCAAATCTCAAACGTCCACGGCAGATAGGGACCGAACTGTCTCACGACGTTCTAAACCCAGCTCGCGTACCACTTTAAATGGCGAACAGCCATACCCTTGGGACCGGCTTCAGCCCCAGGATGTGATGAGCCGACATCGAGGTGCCAAACACCGCCGTCGATATGAACTCTTGGGCGGTATCAGCCTGTTATCCCCGGAGTACCTTTTATCCGTTGAGCGATGGCCCTTCCATACAGAACCACCGGATCACTAAGACCTACTTTCGTACCTGCTCGACGTGTCTGTCTCGCAGTCAAGCGCGCTTTTGCCTTTATACTCTACGACCGATTTCCGACCGGTCTGAGCGCACCTTCGTACTCCTCCGTTACTCTTTAGGAGGAGACCGCCCCAGTCAAACTACCCACCATACACTGTCCTCGATCCGGATAACGGACCTGAGTTAGAACCTCAAAGTTGCCAGGGTGGTATTTCAAGGTTGGCTCCACGCGAACTGGCGTCCACGCTTCAAAGCCTCCCACCTATCCTACACAAGCAAATTCAAAGTCCAGTGCAAAGCTATAGTAAAGGTTCACGGGGTCTTTCCGTCTAGCCGCGGATACACTGCATCTTCACAGCGATTTCAATTTCACTGAGTCTCGGGTGGAGACAGCGCCGCCATCGTTACGCCATTCGTGCAGGTCGGAACTTACCCGACAAGGAATTTCGCTACCTTAGGACCGTTATAGTTACGGCCGCCGTTTACCGGGGCTTCGATCAAGAGCTTCGCGTTAGCTAACCCCATCAATTAACCTTCCGGCACCGGGCAGGCGTCACACCCTATACGTCCACTTTCGTGTTTGCAGAGTGCTGTGTTTTTAATAAACAGTCGCAGCGGCCTGGTATCTTCGACCGGCATGAGCTTACGGAGCAAGTCCTTCACCCTCACCGGCGCACCTTCTCCCGAAGTTACGGTGCCATTTTGCCTAGTTCCTTCACCCGAGTTCTCTCAAGCGCCTTGGTATTCTCTACCCAACCACCTGTGTCGGTTTGGGGTACGGTTCCTGGTTACCTGAAGCTTAGAAGCTTTTCTTGGAAGCATGGCATCAACCACTTCGTTAACTAAAAGTTAACTCGTCATCAGCTCTCGGCCTTAGAATCCCGGATTTACCTAAGATTCCAGCCTACCACCTTAAACTTGGACAACCAACGCCAAGCTGGCCTAGCCTTCTCCGTCCCTCCATCGCAATAACCAGAAGTACAGGAATATTAACCTGTTTTCCATCGACTACGCTTTTCAGCCTCGCCTTAGGGACCGACTAACCCTGCGTCGATTAACGTTGCGCAGGAAACCTTGGTCTTTCGGCGTGGGTGTTTTTCACACCCATTATCGTTACTCATGTCAGCATTCGCACTTCTGATACCTCCAGCAAGCTTCTCAACTCACCTTCACAGGCTTACAGAACGCTCCTCTACCGCATCATCCGAAGATGATACCCGTAGCTTCGGTGTATGGTTTGAGCCCCGTTACATCTTCCGCGCAGGCCGACTCGACTAGTGAGCTATTACGCTTTCTTTAAAGGGTGGCTGCTTCTAAGCCAACCTCCTAGCTGTCTAAGCCTTCCCACATCGTTTCCCACTTAACCATAACTTTGGGACCTTAGCTGACGGTCTGGGTTGTTTCCCTTTTCACGACGGACGTTAGCACCCGCCGTGTGTCTCCCATGCTCGGCACTTGTAGGTATTCGGAGTTTGCATCGGTTTGGTAAGTCGGGATGACCCCCTAGCCGAAACAGTGCTCTACCCCCTACAGTGATACATGAGGCGCTACCTAAATAGCTTTCGAGGAGAACCAGCTATCTCCGAGCTTGATTAGCCTTTCACTCCGATCCACAGGTCATCCGCTAACTTTTCAACGGTAGTCGGTTCGGTCCTCCAGTTAGTGTTACCCAACCTTCAACCTGCCCATGGATAGATCGCCCGGTTTCGGGTCTATTCCCAGCGACTAGACGCCCTATTAAGACTCGCTTTCGCTACGCCTCCCCTATTCGGTTAAGCTCGCCACTGAAAATAAGTCGCTGACCCATTATACAAAAGGTACGCAGTCACCCAACAAAGTGGGCTCCCACTGCTTGTACGCATACGGTTTCAGGATCTATTTCACTCCCCTCTCCGGGGTTCTTTTCGCCTTTCCCTCACGGTACTAGTTCACTATCGGTCAGTCAGTAGTATTTAGCCTTGGAGGATGGTCCCCCCATATTCAGACAAAGTTTCTCGTGCTCCGTCCTACTCGATTTCATGACTAAGAGATTTTCGCGTACAGGGCTATCACCCACTATGGCCGCACTTTCCAGAGCGTTCCGCTAATCTCAAAGCCACTTAAGGGCTAGTCCCCGTTCGCTCGCCACTACTAAGGGAATCTCGGTTGATTTCTTTTCCTCAGGGTACTTAGATGTTTCAGTTCCCCTGGTTCGCTCCATACACCTATGTATTCAGTGTAAGGTAACCATCTTATGATGGCTGGGTTCCCCCATTCAGACATCTCCGGATCAAAGTCTGTTTGCCGACTCCCCGAAGCTTTTCGCAGGCTACCACGTCTTTCATCGCCTCTGACTGCCAAGGCATCCACCGTATGCGCTTCTTCACTTGACCATATAACCCCAAGCAATCTGGTTATACTGTGAAGACGACATTCGCCGAAAATTCGAATTTCTCAATTAAGAGAACTCACAAATTTTACCTTAGCCTGATCCGTTACCAGTGAAAGTAACGTTCAGTCTATCTTTCTATCACATACCCAAATTTTTAAAGAACGATCTAATCAAAGACTAGAAATCAACATTCACCATCACCAGGATGGAATGCTCATTTCTAAGCTTTCAACTTCTAGAAGCAGTAGTGGTGGAGCCAAACGGGATCGAACCGTTGACCTCCTGCGTGCAAGGCAGGCGCTCTCCCAGCTGAGCTATGGCCCCGTATTTCTACAGGCGTTTCCCACACAAAATTGGTGGGTCTGGGCAGATTCGAACTGCCGACCTCACCCTTATCAGGGGTGCGCTCTAACCAACTGAGCTACAGACCCAATTTCGGGCTGCTTCTTTATCGTCTTCTTCAATGAATCAAGCAATTCGTGTGGGAACTTATGGAGCAGCTGATGTCGTCGATTAAGGAGGTGATCCAGCCGCAGGTTCCCCTACGGCTACCTTGTTACGACTTCACCCCAGTCATGAATCACACCGTGGTAACCGTCCTCCCGAAGGTTAGACTAGCTACTTCTGGTGCAACCCACTCCCATGGTGTGACGGGCGGTGTGTACAAGGCCCGGGAACGTATTCACCGCGACATTCTGATTCGCGATTACTAGCGATTCCGACTTCACGCAGTCGAGTTGCAGACTGCGATCCGGACTACGATCGGTTTTCTGGGATTAGCTCCACCTCGCGGCTTGGCAACCCTCTGTACCGACCATTGTAGCACGTGTGTAGCCCAGGCCGTAAGGGCCATGATGACTTGACGTCATCCCCACCTTCCTCCGGTTTGTCACCGGCAGTCTCCTTAGAGTGCCCACCATGACGTGCTGGTAACTAAGGACAAGGGTTGCGCTCGTTACGGGACTTAACCCAACATCTCACGACACGAGCTGACGACAGCCATGCAGCACCTGTCTCAATGTTCCCGAAGGCACCAATCTATCTCTAGAAAGTTCATTGGATGTCAAGGCCTGGTAAGGTTCTTCGCGTTGCTTCGAATTAAACCACATGCTCCACCGCTTGTGCGGGCCCCCGTCAATTCATTTGAGTTTTAACCTTGCGGCCGTACTCCCCAGGCGGTCAACTTAATGCGTTAGCTGCGCCACTAAGAGCTCAAGGCTCCCAACGGCTAGTTGACATCGTTTACGGCGTGGACTACCAGGGTATCTAATCCTGTTTGCTCCCCACGCTTTCGCACCTCAGTGTCAGTATCAGTCCAGGTGGTCGCCTTCGCCACTGGTGTTCCTTCCTATATCTACGCATTTCACCGCTACACAGGAAATTCCACCACCCTCTACCATACTCTAGCTCGTCAGTTTTGAATGCAGTTCCCAGGTTGAGCCCGGGGATTTCACATCCAACTTAACGAACCACCTACGCGCGCTTTACGCCCAGTAATTCCGATTAACGCTTGCACCCTCTGTATTACCGCGGCTGCTGGCACAGAGTTAGCCGGTGCTTATTCTGTCGGTAACGTCAAAACAGCAAAGTATTAATTTACTGCCCTTCCTCCCAACTTAAAGTGCTTTACAATCCGAAGACCTTCTTCACACACGCGGCATGGCTGGATCAGGCTTTCGCCCATTGTCCAATATTCCCCACTGCTGCCTCCCGTAGGAGTCTGGACCGTGTCTCAGTTCCAGTGTGACTGATCATCCTCTCAGACCAGTTACGGATCGTCGCCTTGGTGAGCCATTACCTCACCAACTAGCTAATCCGACCTAGGCTCATCTGATAGCGCAAGGCCCGAAGGTCCCCTGCTTTCTCCCGTAGGACGTATGCGGTATTAGCGTCCGTTTCCGAACGTTATCCCCCACTACCAGGCAGATTCCTAGGCATTACTCACCCGTCCGCCGCTCTCAAGAGAAGCAAGCTTCTCTCTACCGCTCGACTTGCATGTGTTAGGCCTGCCGCCAGCGTTCAATCTGAGCCATGATCAAACTCTTCAGTTCAAACATCTTTGGGTTTTTAAGAAACCCTAAACTTGGCTCAGCAATCGTTGGTTACATCTTTGATTTCTCGCGGAGTAACTTGTGATGCTGATAATCTTGTTGACTATCAGTCTGACTCCACAAGCACCCACACGAATTGCTTGATTCAGTTGTTAAAGAGCGGTTGGTTAAGATCTTTCGTCTCAACCGAGGCGCGCATTCTACAGCAGCCTCATTTGCTGTCAAGTGATTATTTTCAGAAGTTTTCGAGGAATTCCTCAACAACTTCAACCACTTGCGCTTCCGATCTCTCGTTAGCGGGAGGCGAATTCTACAGCGTTACACGCTGCTGTCAA
>NZ_JAOTOA010000053.1:0-5683 GCF_036346535.1 Pseudomonas sp. Z18(2022) | reverse complement strand
GTACACGCGTCGGGCCTGCAATGCTTGATAGCCAAGATAGATATCACCTTCACCTGTCAGGCTAATTTGTTTCCTGTAACCGCCAAGAAAGGCCTCACTCAACCAGGGGTAATAGTCCTTCTTTATCGTCAAATCGCCCTCAACTTCAATATCTGCACCTCCTCGTAGTGAGTTGTTTTGATCAAATATCGCTACAATTCCACCTCCCGCGCCGTAAGTTACATTCTCGCCAAATTGCGCGGGATTGCTGTAGGCAACGCCAAAGATGACGTTACTCAAGCGCCACTGGCATGCACCACCGCCGTCCATTGGTAACTTGGCTTCGTAGAGATCACTCTGCCCCTGCTGCTGCAGTTGCACGTCAATTCCGTGATAACCCTGCAGTTCAATGCGTTGGCCGCTGGCTCCGGAAGTAATGCGCTTGCAGATGGGCGAGCGATACATCACTTCCAGCGTTTCGGCTTCAAGTTCCTTGGGCACTTTCACCGTGATGGTCATGAGTTCGCTGTTCGGAGGCGGCGCCAAACTACGGTCCATGGCACAACCGCTCAGGCTGGTGAGTAGAGCGAATAAAACGACGGTGGTGTTCCTGATCATGGTCTTGTCCTGGCCGGTATTTACGGGTTTAACCCTTAATGGTTTCGTGGTGTCTCTCGGGATCCGAGACCGCATCGAAACGTTGCAGCGCTTCGGCGCCGCCCTCCATTTCCCGCGTGACGCGCAGGGACTGCTCCATTTGGTTTTGCAGTTCGAGGAACACCCGGTTACGCGTCAGCTCATCTTCGGGCGCGCTCAAGGCGTTCTCCCGCATCTGTTGCTTGAATTTCTGCCGCTGCACCTGCCGCTCCAGCAACGGGTCGCGCCCAGGGTTGAGCAGTTCCAGCAACTGGTTGCGGATATGGGGTTGGTACACCCCCATGAAATGGTTGCCGAGCCCGGTGAACCGGCCGGTCCTGAGGTTGCCATTGGGCGGGAAGATTCTGTTCCGGCTCTCGGTGGCCAATGAGGTGAAAAACCGCTGCTGGGCGTGTTCGGCCTGTTGGCTGTCGTCGGTGCTCAGGCTGGGTACCACATACATCAGGGATCGTTGCGCCAGGCGATGGTTGATCGTGGTGTGGTAGGGCGCGCCCAGTCCTTCCTTGTTGAGATAGGCCGGATAGTGCGAGCCTCTGGCCTGGCGGTGCTGGTCGGCCCAGTAAAGCATGGCGATTTCGCCGTGATGGCAGAACGGGTCGCCGTACCGGAACAGTTGGCTGGCGGTCAGTTGAACCAGGGACCAGGCGAACCCAAGAGAAGTACCCAGTTGGCCATAGAGTTTGTACAGGTAGTTGTCCAACTCCGCTTCGGGTGGGACGCTGGGGATAGTGTCCGTGTCGTTGACGTGGCGGAAGTGTCGGATATCGGCCAAGCCTTGTACCGCTTTGAGGGTGAAGGTGCGGGGCATGCCGTAGGTGTAGAGCAGTGGGTTGCGATCTTTTAGAGAGGCGGCATGGATCAGGCCTAAGGCTCCGCCGAGGCTATGGCCGCATATAAAAAGCTGTTTGTCGCGAATCTCACTACTGATCGTCTCGCCCAGATCCCTGGCATAAATCCTTCTGGCCTTCTCAAACGCATCACGAAAGCCCAGATGCACGCTGCCCTGCGGGGTCAAGTCGTCACAGGGCACCTTGGGTTCACAAGTGGCCTGCATTTCTGGCTTCACAGGCCGAAAGGTTACATCCGTTGCCAAATCGGTAAACGGCCAGGCCATTTCGGTTCCGCGCCAAGCGACCAGCACCTGGGAGGCGTTGATGGCGTAGAAGAATTGCGTATTGCCTTCCGGCGGATCCGCCTTACCCGTGTCCAGGGTCCGCGCCAACGTATAGCGCTGACTAAAGGGCACATCCGTTACCACGCAAAACCAGTTGTTCCCGGTATCCAATACCCGTGGCGTGCGTGACAGGTCCAGGCATTGATGGAGAAAAAACTGCTCGGGTGAACCGCGATCGTTCTCCTCATATCGGCTATAAGCCAAAATGCTCATAAGCCCCAAATTGTGTGCATTAACCAAGCTGTACTCAGGCTGGTGATGTAACACCAACGCCCAAGCACGAAACGGACACACCTCCACCACATGCCGGCGATTCAGCTCCTCGTACTCAACGGTAAACCCACTGAAAGCCGGGTCCGGAAAGTGAAACGCCGGAAGCTTCTTCGAGTCTGCCAACGGCGGGTCAACGTTCGGCGCTTGATCGCATAACTGCCCAATGCGCACATAGTGGTAGCCATGCCCCGCCGCGATCGCCTGCGCCTCAATCGGCGAAAAGCCCGGGCGCTGCGGACCGTAGGGCGCGCTGCGGTCACCGATAATTGGCCACTCCGGTTCGGGCCTTTCGGCACGCAAGCGCCGGGTTTGCAGTTGCTCGGCCAGCGGGTCGGCGGACACCAGCAAGGTGATGGGGATGGGGTGCAGGCCGTCTACACGAACCACTCCTTGGGCATCGCTCACACCTGAGTACGGCGGCGCACAGTCGGCACGTGTGGCATCGTTCACCGCTCGCCACGGCAGGTTCGCCAGTGGTTCACCCTGTTCATCCACCAACTGGAATTCAACCCAGTGCTTTTTCTGTGGACCGCAAGTCACCACTTTGACGGTGCCGAGTGTATCCGTGCGATGCAAAAATTCGTCACTCATACAAGCCCCTGAGTATCTCTAGTTATGATGGGTTAAATCCATAATCAATGGTGCGTAGATTTGCTTTTCCATCTAACTGAAAAACTTCGACAAAAGAAAAACAAAAAACAACCATCCAACTCCACCCACCACAAGTCCGACTGACCATTTCATGCGTAGTTTGATAGAGCCAGGCAAACAAGCCAGTTCCTGAGCGTCGAGCGAACCGTTGCGTATATGCTTGTACGGCCACATCACACTTCCGGCCACTACCATAGATAAGGCGCTGCGTGAAAAAAAAGAACCACCCGCCCATACATCAGCATAAGACGTCACAATGGAGCTTTTTTTAAAAACTTTTAACACCACCTCCAAATCACGGCATGCGACATAACTATTCACCCCGGCACCCGCCAATCCGAGGGCCAGAGGCGCGAACAATGAAAAGAATAACTTCAATAAAATAAGCGTCATGAGTATCTCCATCGACCGCACACACTGACTGGCGTACTACTTCACCTGCCAACGAGTAAATTCCTCAAGCTCGTCATCAAAAAGCTCTACAACTTCTGATGCAACCCATCCTGCGGCGACCCCGCCACCAACCAATAGTGCAACAGCACACACGGGAGCTCCTGGGCCACACACCAGCGAAGCGGCAGAGCCGGCTAAAATCGTGCCTGAAAGCCCGCCAGCCATTACAGCGCCTTGCTTGATCACTTCTTTCACTTTGTTTTGCGCATTGACAACGTCGTAGACAACATACGCAACAGTCACCACTATCAGCACTTTCCCTATCGTTCTTAATGCTTTGTTTCTTATATTGAACTTGGTGTTTGGCCTGGCGGAAGACTCAATGATCTCGTAATGAACAGTACTTTTCTGCCGAGGGCCCAACTCATTAAACCTTTTTCCAAATTTCCTGCCGGACTTTTCGTCCAGCAATTTCTCCAGAGCAGGAGAAATTACTTTCTCTCTCTCAGCAACGGCGCGCCCCGCCACCGAAGTTCTGGCGCGCGTTTCCGCCATGATTTTATTTCTCATTTCATAGCAAAACTCAGCACCTTCCTTTGCTGAAATGCTCCCATTTGCTACTTGCTTCAAAACCTCAGCCTTGACCCTCTTGACGTTACGATTGTAATTATCACGCTGCCTTGCATCTTCTATAAAATCCGATGAAAACTTAACGGCAACTCCCTCAAAGCTCTCTAGCGCACGCTCCAGAACCTCAGCATCAACCGAGTGATTTTCTTGAGCCAGGTAATTTCGATAAGAGGCATCCATATTGATTACTCCATGATCCTTTTCAGTATTTCTTCGGCGCAGCTAATACCCGTTTCTTGTGGCGCAAGTTCAGCCACCTCAAACTTGACACAGGTGTTACCAGCAAAAGAATAAAAGCTCGCCTTGTTCTGATGATCGAACTCACCTTGCAAAACGGTTCCATCGTCCATCGTCGCAGTGCATTTGATGCCTTGATGATTCAATTCAACCGGCGCGCAAAAGCTGATCCATTTCTCCGATGCCGGAAACTCAACTTTCAACTCTCCCGGGACCAGTGTATGAATCGGCATGGCCTTGCCTGCCTTATCAGTCACCCCCTTGAACACCTCTCCCTGCCGGGTGGTAATCCGATAACGAGTGAACGGCAGGGGCACCCGGGCTTCATCCTTCAGGGCATAGCTACCGGAATATCCCGCTGGTAGCGGTGATACCGGCGTATCAAGGCTGGCGCTTCCAAGCTTGTCGACATGGGCAGCCTTGAGGTAAATATTGCCGGGCGCACCCAGCTCAATTTCGCCATTCTTCAGGCGGATATAGGCGCCACCACAGTTGAGTACAAGCTCTTGTGGCGCGCTGATTTCTACGCGGCCTTCCACGCTTTCGATCTTGATATCGGTCTTCGCCATCGCATGCAGATTGCTGGCCTGGGCATGCAGCTCAATCTTGCCTAAGGCGGCCTTGAGCTGCATGTCTGCACATTGCGCAAGTACGCTAATCCCCCCCTCGGCAGCGGCCGTGATGTTGTGCCCGGCGCTGATGTCGGCGTTGTGCGCCGCCATGATGCCCACGCTTTCGCCCCCGGATGACAGGCATACCGCTTTGGGACTGACCACACCGACGCCTGCGGGGGCATGCAGCAATACGCCCGATCGCCCCAACTCGCTGAGCGCCTGAACCAGTCCTCGTTGGCTATCGATATCACCGGGGAGAGCTCGTGCATTACGAGCCGCATCGGCCAGGGAGCGCGCCAGTGATAGCGCGCTTTCCAACTGCGTAATGGCGGCTTCCATTTCAAGTTGCTCACCGCCGGCCTTGACCTGCTTGTCGGCACTGATAAACAACCCCTTCCCCGCCCGAATGGCACCCCAGTCGTCGGTTCGCAGCTCAAACCCCTCCCCGCGCTTTTTCTTCCCGGCATCCACCAAATGCCCAAGGTTCAGCTGACTTTTCCCACCGTATTCCGTACTGAGCTTTACGTGCTCCTGCCCCCGCGTGTCGTCCATGCGCAGTTTGTTATTGGCCGGTGTGCGCAGCACGTTGCGTTTGTAGTTGCGCAAGGTCACATGGTCCCCGCGCCGGCTATCGTGCAAGGCATGGGCGATGTAGGGCCTGTCCGGGTCGCCTTGCTCAAACGCGATAGCCACTTCGGTGCCCGCTATCAGCGGCAGGTGCAGGCCATGGGTGTCGCCCGCATACGGACGGGCCAGGCGCAGCCACATACTTTCCTGGCCGGGCTTCCAGGTGTCGCGGTCGAACAGGAAGTTGACCCGGTAGCGCCCTTCCAGATCGATTTCGGCGTACGGGTCGTTGGCCTGCCGGCTGGTGACACGGGCCGGGACGGTGCCGGCGATTTGCGGTTTTTTCTTGAGATCCGGGCGGAAGCACACGGTTTCCGAGTAGGGGATCGCCTTAAAGCTGACATCGAAACTGCGGTCGCGGGCCGCGCGGGTGGTCAGTTGCGTGATCACCGCGCCGGGAGCAAAGGCCTGTGGCGCGCCGCCGGAGATTTTCAGTACCTGGCCGGGC
>NZ_JAOTOA010000052.1:0-6762 GCF_036346535.1 Pseudomonas sp. Z18(2022) | reverse complement strand
ATAAGCGGCCGTTACCTAAATAATGGATATCCCCCCAATCCGCGACCGCGCCCGAAGCGCCTCCCCAGGCAACCCCAAAGCCTCATACACCACCCCCAAAGCCCGATTCGTCGGCACATCCAGCCCGTCATACCGCCGGCGCAATTCCAGCGCCTGCTGCGCCCCGAACCAATCCCCAACCCGCAACCGCGCATCCAGCTCCACCTGCGCAAACAAATCCCGCTGGGCATGACTGCCGCCAATCTCGTTCAACCGTGGCAACGCAATCCCCAACTGCTCCAGCGCCCGCTGAGCGTCCCCTCGGGCGTGCGCCAACAACCCCTCCGCCAGCGGTAAAGTCACTTCCCCCCACACCGGCCGCGCATCAAGGCTGTGGCGCCGCAAAGCCGCCAACAACTGATCCGCCTCTGGCTTTCCGGCCCGGGCCAGCCCATACAGATACTGCACACTCAAAAACGGCTGCACCGCATCCCCGACCCGGCGCTGCAGGTAAGGCGCCAACGCCTGCCAGCGGTCACCCACATCAATCCCCGCCAACTCCAGCCGTGCCAGCAATGACACCGCGCCCACCTGGTCCTGGGAGTACTCCGGCAAGATCCCCCACACATGCCGGTCATAAATCTCCAGCACCCGCTGATCCTCACCACGGCCCAGATAAAACAACGCCAGGTGCCACCAGTTATGGGTGTACATGAACGAATTCAACCCATCCCAGTGATGCTTCACCCCCTCCAGAAACCCGATGCCTTCCTCGATGCGCCCCTGAGTCAGCATCACATGGGCCAGCGCGTGATGCGCCCAAGGCTCGGATGCCTGCAAGCGCAAGGCCTCCCGCGCACTGGCCTCGGCTTCCTCCAGCAAATGACACTGCTCATACGCAAACGCCAGCAACCCGTGACTGTGGGCGATATCCGGCGCACCCGCCGTGGCCTTCAACCCGATCCGCAGCAGCGCCGGCCAATTACCCCGGTTGAATTCCAGGTACTGGTTGAGCTTGGCGGCAAACAGGTCCCGGGGATAAAGATCCAGCAGGTGTTCACTCAGGCGCAGCACCTCGTCCAGCTCATCGTTGATCCAGGCCTGCAGCACCTCCAGGTACAACCGCGCCCGGTGATGCTCGGAGTTCACCGTCGCCGCGCGCTGGCGGTATTTCTCGGCCAAGTCAGGGCCTTCGGGCGACTCGATAAACATCAGCAGCAAACCGGCAAATCCGTTGGCCAGGGCTGAGTCGGGGTCGGCATCGGCCACCGCCAGAATGCCCTCGGCACGGGGCTGATAGCCGAGGAAGCCGCCGATGAAATCATCCAGGCCCTGACGGGTGGCGGGGTTGAGGGTGTCGATGGGGTTGCCCAGGTAATCCAGTGACATGCGCTTCAAACTCAGTGGCTCAGATAGCGGTTAGAGGGGCAAACCTTGTGCCAGTGATGGGTTTCTCAAAAACCAGACCTTCCCGTAGCAGCTGCCGAGCCTTGGCGAGGCTGCGTCTGCGGTGTGTCAGGTGCACCGCCAACGCAGCCTCGCCAAGGCTCGGCAGCTGCTACGCATAGCCGTTCTTCAAGAGGGCAGGGCTGTTGCTTTTTCCACACTCGTCCCGGCCACTGTGGTTTTTTCATCACTGCCATCGCTCATGACGCCCGCAAACCCCGGGCCATTGCCCCATGGCACAGCCCTTGCTAAATCCCTGACAAAACCTTAGTCAAGGAGTCTCCATGCGCCCTTTATCTTTTCGCCGCGTCCTCTCATACCTGGGACTTGGCGCCGTGCTGCTGGCCGGCACCGCTCAGGCGCAACCCCATGACGGCGGCGTGCTGAACCTGGTGGCCCAACCCGAACCACCGTCGCTGATGCACGGCGTGGTCAGCCACGTGTCTACCCAGTACGTCAGCGGCAAGATCCTCCAGGGCCTGCTGACCTTCGATACCGACCTCAAACCCAAACCGGTATTGGCCAAGTCCTGGACCGTTTCCCCCGATGGCCTGACCTACACCTTCGATCTGCAGGACAACGTACGCTGGCACGACGGCCATGCCTTCACCGCCGACGACGTGGTGTTCAGCTTCCAGACCTTCTACCCCGAAGTGGACAAGCGCCTGGGCGGGGTCTTCACCGAATACGTCGACAGCATCACCGCCAAGGGCCCGCTGCAAGTGGTGTTCCAGCTCAAGAAACCTTTCGCGCCGTTGCTCTCGGCCCTGGGCAGCGGGCTACGGCCTGTGGTGCCCAAGCACCTCTACGAGAACACCGACTTTCGCAACAACCCCTACAACCTCAAGCCCGTCGGCACTGGCCCGTTCGTGTTTGTGGAGTGGAAGCGCGGCGCCTATATCAAATTGGCGAAGAACCCTGACTACTGGAAAAAGGGCCTGCCGCACCTCGACGGCATCATCTTTCACGTGATCCCGGACGGCTCGTCCCGCGCGGCCGCCTTCGAGCGCAACGACGTGCAGGTGCTGCGCAGCGGCGATGCCGATTATTCCGACCTCAAGCGCCTGACCGCCTTGCCGGACGTGCAGTCTTCGGAAAAAGGCTGGGAGTTGTATTCCGGCCTGGCCTTCCTGCAGATCAACACGCGCAAGCCACCGCTGAACAACCCCAAGGTGCGCCAGGCGATCCTGTATGCGCTGAACCGCCAGTTCATCGTCGACAACATTTTCTTCGGTTCGGGCAAGGTCGCGCCGGGCCAGTTCGTGTCCACCTCGCCGTACCACGACCCGCAATTGCCGCAGTACACCTATGACGTGAAAAAGGCCAAGGCGCTGATTACCGAGTCCGGCGTGGACGTGGGCGCGGTGCGCATTCGCCTGCTCAACGGCGAGAAGGGCGGCGCCTGGGAGCGCCTGGCCGAATACACCAAGCAAGCCCTGCAACCCCTGGGCTTCAAGGTGCAAGTGGTGACGTCTGACGCTGCCACCTGGTTCCAGCGGGTCAGCGATTGGGACTTCGACCTGACCTACAACTTCATCTTCCAGATCGGCGACCCGTACCTGACCAACGCCTACCTGTACCGTTCCGACTACATCCTCAAGACCTCGCCATTTGCCAACGTCAGCGGCTACAACAGCCCCGAAGCCGACGCCCTGTGGACCAAGGTCGCCAACACCCCGGAAGGCCCGGAGCGCACCAAACTCTACAGCCAGTTGGAAAACGTGCTGAACACCGACCTGCCGATCGCGCCGATCTTCGAAATGCGCTACCCGACCCTGTTCCACAAAGAGGTGAAGAACCTGCTGCAGACCGCCACCAGCCTTAACGAAGACTACGAAAGCGTCTATCTCGACGCGCCCGCGCCATGAACGGGCTGCTGTATTTCAGCGGCCGCCTGCTCAAGGCGTTGTTGATGATCGTGGCGGTGCTGGTGCTGGGCTTTTTGCTGATCCGCCTGGCGCCGGGTGACCCGGCGCTGCTGTTGGCTGGCGAGGCGGGCGTGGACGATGTGCAGTTCATCGAACACCTGCGCCAGACCATGGGCCTGGACAAGCCGTTGCTCCAACAACTGCTGATCTACCTGGGCAATATCGCCCATCTGGACCTGGGTTACTCCTATCGCAACCAGACCTCGGTGTGGTCGCTGATTGCCGAGCGGTTGCCGGCGACATTGGCCCTGATGGGCTCGGCATTCGTGCTCTCGTCGGTGCTCGGCGTCACCCTCGGCACCCTGGCCGCCCGGGCCCGGCAGAAGCGCCACTGGCTGGACGGCGTGATCTCCCACGGCGCGTTGCTGCTGTATGCGATGCCGCCGTTCTGGTTGGCGATGCTGCTGATCCTGCTGTTCTCCGTCAGCCTGGATTGGCTGCCGGCGTTCGGCATGGAGACGGTGGCACAGGACTTCTCCCTGGTGGACCGGCTCAAGCACCTGCTGCTGCCGTGCGTGTCGTTGAGCGTGCTGTTCCTCGCCTTGTACATCCACCTGACCCGCGCTGCGGTGCTCGACGCCCTCGGCCAGGAGTACGTGCGCACGGCCCATGCGAAGGGCCTGCATCCACGGCGGATTCTCTATGTGCACGTGCTGCGCAATGCGCTGTTGCCGGTGGTGACCTTTGCCGGCCTGCAATTGGGCCAGTTGGCCAGCGGCGCATTGCTGGTGGAGGTGGTGTATTCCTGGCCGGGGATTGGCCGCTTGATGTACGACTCATTGGCGCAACGAGACTACGGGGTGTTGATGGGCGGTTTCCTGGTGATCTCGATTCTGGTGGTGGGGTTTAACGTGTTGACCGATGTGATCTGCCGCTTTCTCGACCCGCGTATTGGTGCAGGAGTGCAAGGCTGATGCAGGTTTTTCGACGTTTTGTACGTCAGCCATCGGCGCTGGCAGGCGCGTTGTTTTTGCTGCTGCTGACCCTGTTGGCGATCGCTGCACCCTGGCTGACCAGCAGCTCGCCGTGGGAGATGAACAGCCAGCCGATGCTCACGCCATTCCACGACCCGGCCCACTGGCTGGGCAGTGACCTGCTCGGTCGCGACCTCGCCAGTGGCTTGCTGTATGGCGCGCGCGTGTCCCTGGCGGTCGGTGCCCTGGCCAGCCTGGCAACCCTGGTGGTCGGCCTGCTGGTGGGCGCCGTTGCCGGCTATTTTGGTGGCTGGATTGACGGTGTGCTGATGCGTATTGCCGAGTTCTTCCAGATCATTCCGCAACTGGTGCTGGCGGTGATTCTGGTGGCGATCCTTGAGCCGTCCTTGTTCTCGATCGTGCTGGCCATCGCACTCGTCGCCTGGCCGGCGGTGGCGCGGTTGGTACGCAGTGAGTTCCTGACCCTGCGCCAGCGCGAATTCGTGCAGGCGGCACGGGTGCTGGGGCAGTCACCGCTGGGGATCATCACCCAGCAGATTTTACCCAACGCCCTGGCGCCGCTTTTGGTGACCATGACCTTTGTCATGGCCACGGCGATCCTCACCGAAGCGGCCCTGGCGTTTCTCGGCTTGAGCGACCCGGAAGCCATGAGCTGGGGCTACATGATCAACGCTTCCCGTGGCTTGCTGCGGGATGCCTGGTGGATGAGTTTCCTGCCGGGGCTGGCGATTGTGCTGTGCGTGCTGGCGGTCAATCGAGTGGGCGAAGGCTTGCGTGTGGCCTTTGAGCCCGGGAGGTCGCTATGACGTTATTGAGTGTTGAGCATCTGCGTATCGCCTTGCCGGCCGGTGCGGACCGCAGCCATGCGCTGTATGACCTGTCGCTGCAATTGAACCGCGGCGAATGCCTGTGTGTGGTGGGTGAGTCCGGTTCCGGCAAGTCGATGCTGGCCAAGGCCCTGCTGCGCCAGTTGCCGGACCCGCTGAAGGTTGAAAGCGGGCGCCTGGTGTTCCGCGACGAAGACCTGGCCGGGCGCAGCGAAGAGGCCATGCGCGAACTGCGCGGGCGGGATATCAGCATGGTGTTCCAGGAGCCCATGAGTGCCCTTAATCCACTGTTGCGGGTGGGCGAGCAGATCGATGAAACCCTGCGCGCCCATGGTGTGGCATCGGCGCGTGTGCGGCGTCAGCGGGTGGTGGACTTGCTCGGTTATGTCGGCTTGCCTGAGCCTGAGCGGTTGCGCCTGGTGTATCCGTTTGAACTGTCGGGTGGGCAGCGCCAGCGGGTGGTGATCGCGATGGCCCTGGCGTTTGATCCGGCGTTGTTGATTGCCGATGAGCCCACCTCGGCGTTGGACGTAACCACCCAGGCGCAGATCCTCGATCTGCTGCGCAAGATCCAGCAGGACAAGGGCATGGCGTTGTTGTTTATCACCCACGATTTTGCTGTGGTCGAAGCGATTGCCGACCGGGTCTTGGTGTTGGAAAAAGGCCGGGTGGTGGAGCAGGGTGCGGCGCCAGCGGTATTGCGTGTGCCACGGGAAAACTACACCCGGCAATTGTTGGCGGCGGTGTCGGCGCAACCGCTGGTACCGCGTACGCCGGTCGCCGGTCCGGTGGTGTTGAAGGCCGAGGCATTGGGCAAGGTTTTCAGCAGTCGTAGCGGTTGGTGGGGGCGGCGAATCACCCAGGCGCTGGACGCGGTTCAGCTGCAATTGCGTGAAGGCGAGACCTTGGGGATTGTGGGTGAGTCGGGCTCGGGTAAGTCGACCCTCGGCCGGTGCCTGGTGCGTTTGTTGCGCGCCGACAGTGGGCGGATCGAATGGTTGGGGCGTGAGGTGGCGGGGCTGTCTGAAGGGCGGTTGCGGCCGTTGCGCAGTGAGGTGCAGATGATTTTTCAGGATCCGTTTGCGTCGCTTAATCCGCGGCAGACGGTGGGGCAGATTGTTATGACCGGGCCTTTGGTGCAAGGGGTTTCCCGGGTTGATGCTGAACGGCGGGCGCGTGAGTTACTGGAGTTAGTGGGGTTGCCGGCAGCGGCGTTTGAGCGGTTTCCCCATGAGTTTTCCGGGGGGCAGCGCCAGCGTATCGGAATTGCCCGGGCGTTGGCGGTGGAGCCCAAGGTGTTGATTGCTGATGAGTGTGTGTCGGCGCTGGATGCGCTGGTTCAGGTGCAGATTCTGGAGTTGCTGGAGTCGCTGCAGCGGCGGTTGAAGTTGAGCATTGTGTTTATTACCCATGATCTGCGGGTGGCTGCGCGGTTGTGTGATCGGATTGCGGTGATGCACCGGGGGAGGGTGGTGGAGCAGGGGGAGACGGGGGCGCTGTTTGCGGATGCGCGGCATCCGTATACGCGGGAGTTGTTGATGGCTGAGGCGATCTGATTCGTGGACGCTTTGGGTACATATCCATTATTCAGGTAACGGCTACTTATGGTTTCGCTCTTACAGCGAGTCACTTTGCAAAAGCGGCAAA
>NZ_JAOTOA010000051.1:0-7707 GCF_036346535.1 Pseudomonas sp. Z18(2022) | reverse complement strand
GAGCGAGGTGCCGAGTGGTGGGGCAAGAGCGTTTTGCTTACTTTTGCGCTTTTCAAAAGTGAGCCGCTGTAAGAGCGGAACCATAAGCGGCCATAACAAAAACAACGGATATACACACAGCCCGTCACAGCACCAGCCGAACCTCGGCACACAACCCACCGCCATCCCGATTGCTCAACGTCAGCTCCCCACCAATCGCCACAGCCAATTGCTGGGCAATCGCCAACCCCAACCCAGTGCCACCAGTGCCGCGATTGCGCGAACTCTCCACCCGGTAAAACGGCTGCATCACCTGCACCAGCTCATCCTCGGCAATCCCCGGCCCCCGATCCAGCACCTTGATCGACAGCTCCCCCGACGCCGTCGACCCCACCTCCATCTGCGCCGCCCCGGCAAACTTCAGCGCGTTATCCACCAGGTTCACCAGCACCCGGCGTAATGCATGGGGCCGGGTATCCAGCACCACCGCGCTTTTACCCGTCAGGCTCACCTGTTTGTTCATGTCCTGGTAATCAAACACCAGGCTGTCGAGAAACGCGTCCAGGTTGATCCGGTGACTGGCCTCGGTCGCGCCATGCACACTGCGGGCATAAGCCACACCCTCGCGCACCAGGTGCTCCATTTCGCCCAGGTCACTCCAGAGCTTTTCCCGGTCCACCGAGTCTTCCATGAACTCGGCGCGCAATTTCATGCGGGTGATCGGCGTCTGCAAGTCATGAGAGATCGCCGCCAGGATCTGCATGCGCTCCTTGAGGTACTCGGCAATCCGTTTTTGCATTTCGTTAAACGCCGCCGCCGCATGCGCCACCTCGGTAGGGCCGGTTTCGTCCAGCGGCGTAGGGTGCGCATTCGGGTCGAGGGTCTCCACCGCCCGTGCCAGGCGCGTCAGCGGGCGGATGGCGATGCGCACGGCGATCCAGGTGCACACCAGCAATACCAACAATTGCAGCACCAGCACCACCGGCAGCCAGAACGCAAACGGGATCGGCTTGGGGTAGACGTCAATGGTGATCGGGCTGCCATCGGCCAGGGTCAGGTGCGCCTGGAAGTGTTTTTGCAAACCCGGCATATCGCGAAAGGTCAGCGGGTAATGCTCGCCCAAGGCATCGGAGATCGACGTCGCTGCCATGGGCACGTCGTCACCGGCCATCGGCTCACCGGGCTCACCGGCATTCAACAGGTAGCGGTAGGCGTTGCGGTCGAGCCGTGGCAGCCAGCTGGCGCGCTCGGCGGCGGGCAGGCGGTCGAGGATCGCGATCGACGTCGAGACGTCATTCTCGAGGTTGCCCAGCATCACGCTGCGGGCGCTCATGTAGCGCTCATAGAACTGCGCGCTGAACGACAAGGCGTTGGCGCACAGCAGGCTCACGATAAAAATCACCGACAGTTGCGCCGCCAGCGTGCGCGGCCAGCGAAACGAAAGGGTCATGCCGAGTCCCCGAGGATTTCCACCGCCAGGGAGAACACATAGCCTTCGCTGCGCACGGTCTTGATGTAGGCCGGCTCGCGGGCGTCGTCCAGCAGGCGCTGGCGCAGGCGGCTGACCAGCAGGTCGATGGAGCGGTCGAACAGGTCCGCGTCCCGGCCCTGGGTCAGGTTCAGCAATTGGTCACGGTTGAGCACCCGTTGCGGGTGGTCGAGAAACACCCGCAGCAGCCGGTACTCGGCACCGCTCAAGGCCACCAGGGTGTTGTCTTCGTCCAGCAGGTGGCGGGCGGTGGTGTCCAGGCGCCAGCGGCCAAAGCGGATCAGCCGGCCGCTTTCCGTCACCACCAGGTTCGGCGGCAGCATCCGCGTGCGCCGCAGTACGGCGTTGATGCGGGCCAGCAGTTCACGGGCGGCGAAGGGCTTGACCAGGTAATCGTCGGCGCCCATTTCGAGGCCGATGATGCGGTCGGTTTCATCGTTGCGTGCGGTGAGCATCAGGATCGGCGTGGCCTTGTGCTTGCCCACCCGCAGTTCGCGGCACAGCTGCAAGCCATCGTCGCCGGGCATCATGATGTCCAGCACGATCAGGTCCACGGGCGTGGTGTCGAGGAAGCTGCGCATCTGCCGGCCGTCAGCCACCACGGTGGTGCGCAGGCCGTTCTTTTTCAGGTAGTTGCCCACCAGTTCGCGGATCTCCCGATCGTCATCGACAATCAGAATGTGATCGACGTGATCCATGCTGCCTTCCTCGTTGAATAGTCATTGATGCGCAGTCTAGCCACTGCCGGCAGCCTTGCCTTGTGCCCTTTGTATTGCAGTGTATCTGGCGGTGACGAGATACACGTCGACGCAAAAATCCGGGCCTGGCCGACACAATCCGGATACCTCCCAGGGTTCAAATGAACCCATCGAGGCGATTGGCCCCGGTTATTCCCGAGGAACCGTGCATGACCCCACTCAACAGTCTTCTCAGTGCCCTGGCGTTTTCCATGGCAGGTGTGGCGGCGGATGTGAATGCCGCCACCGCAAAAAAACTCACCGGCAGCGAAACCTGCTTCCAGAATACCCCGCTGGCGCAAAACGGCGCGGGTCGCAAACGCGACGAAATACCCCCGGCCACGAGGTGACACCCATGAACTTCATCCGATACCTGCGCCGCTCAAAAGGCCTGCTCCTGTTGCCATTGGTCGTGGCCCTGGTCGGCGTACCCAAGGCGGTCAACTACCTGATCAACAACGTCGACGCCGAAAGCTTCAGCCAGTCCGAAGAGCGCATGCCTTCCCTGGATGGTGCGGTGGCCTGGCTCAACTCAGCGCCGCTGACGGCCGAGGGCCTGAAGGGCAAGGTGGTGCTGGTGGATTTCTGGACCTACGACTGCGTCAACTGCCAGCGCAGCCTGCCGTACGTCAATCAGTGGGCGAAGAAGTACGCCAAGGACGGACTGGTGGTGATCGGTGTGCATACGCCGGAAAACGCCTACGAGAAAGTCCTGGATAACGTGCGCAGCCAGGTCACGAAACTGGGCATCAATTACCCGGTAGCGGTCGACAACGATTACCGGATCTGGCACGCCTTCGATAACCAGTACTGGCCGGCCCATTACTTCTTCGACGCTACCGGCAAAGTGCGCTACAGCCATTTTGGCGAGGGCCGCTACGACAATCAGGAGAAGGTCATCCAGGCATTACTGGAAGAGGCCAGGACGGCTAACGCCCCCACCTAAGCTAATGCCAAAAAGGTATTTATTGCCCGGTTTTTAGATCGTTTAGCTTCACCACTCCACGTACCTGTTCATGGAGTGAGCTACCGATGTCGCACCCGCTGGCAATCAATACCTTGCCCTTGCTGGACCTGGCGCTGCTCGACGGCAGCCCGGCCCAGCGCGGGCAGTTTCTCGATGACCTGCGCCACGCGGCGCGGCATATCGGTTTTTTCTACCTCACCGGTCACGGCATCGACGCCGACTTGCTCACCCAGGTGCAGCAGCAGGCGCGGCAGTTCTTCGCCTTGCCACAGGCCGACAAGCTCGCCGTGGGCATGATCAATTCCCCGCACTTTCGCGGCTATAACCGCGCCGCCTCGGAGATCACCCGTGGGCAGCCGGACCTGCGTGAACAGTTCGACCTCGGCGCCGAGCGCGAGCCGTTGCAGCAAGGCCCGAACTCACCGGCCTGGTCGCGCCTGCAAGGCCCCAACCAATGGCCCGCTGCGCTGCCCGAACTCAAGCCCTTGTTGCTGGCCTGGCAGCAGGCGATGACGCAAATGTCGTTGCGCCTGCTGCGGGCCTTTGCCCAGGCCTTGTCGCTGCCGGAAAACGCCTTCGACCCGCTGTACGGCGACAAGCCCAACGAACACATCAAGCTGATCCGCTACCCCGGCCGCCATGCCCGGCAGAGTCGCCAAGGCGTGGGCGCGCACAAGGATTCCGGTTTTCTCAGCTTCCTGCTGCAGGACCAGCAGGCTGGCCTGCAAGTGGAAGTGGAGGAGGGCCGCTGGATCGACGCCTCGCCGCGCCCCGACACCCTGGTGGTGAACATCGGCGAATTGCTGGAACTGGCCACCAACGGCTACCTGCGTGCCACGGTGCACCGGGTCGAATCGCCGCCGTTGGGTAGCGAGCGCCTGTCCCTGGCGTTTTTCCTCGGTGCACAGCTGGACGCGGTGGTGCCGGTGTATCAGTTGCCGCCCGAGTTGCTGCGCGATGCCCACGGCCCCACCAGCGACCCGCGTAACCCGCTGCTGCGGGACGTCGGCTGGAACTACCTCAAGGGTCGCCTGCGTTCCCACCCGGATGTCGCCCAGCGTTTTTACGCCGACGCCACGATTCCCCAAGCCCTGTCCGCCTGATAAGGAACATCACCATGCTCAAGAAAACAGCCCTGGCCCTGGCCGTCCTGATTGCCTCTTTCGACGCCCAGGCCGCCGAGGCCCTGCGGGTGGCGGCCGACCCGATTCCCCATGCGCAAATCCTCGAATACGTGCAGAAGCTCGACCCGCAGTTGCAGCTGAAAATCATCGAAATCCCCAACGGCGTGAACTCCAACGAGCTGTTGGCCCACGGTGACGTAGACGCCAACTACTTCCAGCACCTGCCTTACCTGCACTCTCAGGAACAGGCCCTCGGCCAGAAATTCGCGGTCGCGGCCACGGTGCATATCGAGCCTTTGGGCATCTATTCCCATCGCCACACCAGCTTCGCCCAGGTGCCGGACAAAGGCACGGTGGCCGTGCCCAACAACGTCACCAACCTCAGCCGAGCGCTGTACCTGCTGCAAGCCAACGGGCTGATCACGCTCAAGCCCGGCTTCAACGACCCGGCCAAGGACCAGGCAACGCCCAAGGACATCGCCGAGAACCCCAAGCACCTGAAGATTCTCGAAATCGAGTCACCGCAGATTCCCCGCGCCCTGGATGACGTCGACCTCGCCGTGATCAACGGCAACTACGCCCTGGAGGCCGGTTTGTCGCCGGCTAAAGATGCCCTCGGCCTGGAAAAAGCCCAGGGCAATCCCTACGCCAATATCCTCGTGACCACCCCGAAATTGCAGGATGACCCTCGGATCAAACAACTGGCCAAGGACCTGAATTCGCCGGAGGTGGCCAAGTTCATCACCGAGAAATACTCAGGCTCGGTGATTCCGGTAGCTGTCGAATGATCGTCGTCGAGCAGGTCAGCAAAACCTACGCCGACGGGCAGCCGCCGGCGCTGGACAAGGTGTCGTTGCAAATTGCCGACGGTTCGATCTTCGGGATAGTGGGGCGTAGCGGGGCGGGCAAGAGTACTTTGCTGCGCTGCCTGAACCTGCTGGAGCGCCCGACCTCCGGGCGCATTCTCATGGACGGCCAGGACCTGACGCTGCTCAGCGACAAGCAACTGCGCCAGCAACGCCAGCGCATCGGCATGATCTTCCAGGGCTTCAACCTGCTGCATTCGCGCAACGTTGCCGACAACGTGGCGGTGCCCCTGGAAATCGCCGGCCAGCCCAAGGCCGAGCGCGTTGCCCGGGTCAAGGAATTGCTGGAGTTGGTAGGCCTGAGTGACAAGGCGCTGGCGTTTCCTTCGCAGCTGTCTGGTGGGCAGAAGCAGCGCGTGGGCATCGCCCGGGCACTGGCGGCGCGCCCGGCTTATTTGCTGTCGGACGAAGCCACCAGCGCCCTCGACCCGGAAACCACCGCCTCGATCCTGGAACTGCTGCGCAGCATCAATCGGCAACTGGGGGTGACCATCGTGTTGATCACCCACGAGCTGGACGTGGTCAAGGCCATCTGCGACAGCGCGGTGTCCCTGGCCAACGGGCGCGTGGTGGAAAGCGGCAGCCTGATTCAATTGCAGGCCGATCCTGCGTCGAGCCTGGGCCGTTCACTGGCCCCCAGCCTGCCAGCGGTGAGGGCGGTATGAAGACGGACTGGAACGACATCCTGCAGTTGCTGCTCACGGCCACTGGCGAAACCCTCTACATGGTGCTGCTGGCCGCCGTGTTCACCTTGCTGATCGGCCTGCCACTTGGGGTGTTGCTGTTTATCAGCCGTCGCGGTGGGCTGTTCCCGCTGCCGCGTCTGAATCGTGTGTTGGGGGCGGTGGTCAACCTGGGACGCTCATTGCCCTTTGTGGTGATGCTGATCGCCTTGATTCCGCTGACCCGGCTGATCGTCGGCACCACCCTGGGCAGCACCGCCGCCGTGGTGCCGATCACTATTGGCGCCTTTCCGTTCTTTGCACGCATTGTCGAAAACGCGCTGGATGAAGTGGACAAGGGGCGCATCGAAGCCATCGTCGCCATGGGCGGGGATATTCGGCATGTGATCCTAAAGGTGCTGTTGCCGGAAGCGCTGCCCGCGTTGCTCGCCGGGTTGACCCTGACCCTGGTGATGCTGATCGGCTTTTCCTCCATGGCCGGCGTGATTGGTGGCGGTGGCCTGGGCGACCTGGCGATTCGTTATGGGTACCAGCGTTTCAATAACCAGATCATGGTGGTGACGGTGGTTGTGTTGGTGGTGCTGGTTCAGGGGGTGCAAAGCCTGGGGGATCGTTGTGTGAGGTCGCTGGCGCATCGGCGCTAAACGGTTATGTACTAATGAATTTTTAATATTTCTAGTTATATGCGTGACTGAGTAAAGTTCCCCTTCGTACCTTCACCTCGTCGCCGGGAAATACTCTTCATGAACCGTCCCCACGGGCATCCCACGCCGATCCTGACTTTGCCCCAGGGCGAAAAAGACCCGTTGTCGATTCGCGCCAAGGCGCTGGTCTTTGCCGATCCGCGTTCGTTGCAGCTGCTTGAGTATTTGCAGCGTGTGGGCCCGAGCGAAGCGCCGGTGTTGATCAATGGCGAGACGGGCACTGGCAAGGAATTGGTCGCTCGTTACATCCATAGCGCCAGCGGTCGCACGGGTGCGTTTGTGCCGGTGAACTGCGGGGCGATCAGTGAGAACCTCGCCGAGAGCGAGTTTTTCGGGCATGAGGCCGGTTCGTTTTCCGGGGCTTCGGGGCGGCGGATCGGCTGGTTTGAAGAGGCCGACGGTGGCACGTTGTTTCTCGACGAAATCGGTGACTTGCCGTTGCCGTTGCAGGTGAAACTGCTGCGGGTGTTGCAGGAGCAGGAAGTGGTGCGGGTGGGGTCGCGCAAGCCGATCAAGATCAATATCCGGCTGGTGACGGCCACCAACATTGACTTGGAGCAGGCGGTGGAGGCGGGGAATTTTCGTCTCGATCTGTTTTATCGCATCAACGTTGCGCAGGTGCAGGTGTTGCCGTTGCGTGAGCGGCCGCTGGATATTCTGCCGCTGGTTGAGCATTTTCGGCGGATCTACAGTGCCAGGTTAAAAATCGCTGAGCCGATGTTGTCGGAGTCGGCGACCCAGGCGTTGCTGGATTATCCGTGGCCGGGGAATATTCGTGAGCTGGAGAATGTGGTGCATCTGGCGCTTTTGGTGGCGGGGGATAAGCCGATCATGCCGTCGCACTTGAAGTTTTCGGCGGGGTTGAGTGCGATGCATGCCAGCGTTAACAGCGGGGCGCCGCGGATTCCACAGGAGGTGGTGCGGGAGCAGCTGTTAAGGTTGTTCGAGGTGCCTGGGGATTCGTTGTTGCACGATATTGAGGATTTGATCGTGCGGGAGGCGTTTGGGTTTTGTGGGTTTAATCAGTTGCGTACGGCGGAGTTGCTGGGGGTTACGCGTAATGCCATGCGCACGCTTTTGGTGAATCATGGGATGCTCAAGGGGCGGGGGAAGTCCTGATTTTTTTGGTGTACATATCCGTTATTTAGGTAACGGCCA
>NZ_JAOTOA010000050.1:0-9291 GCF_036346535.1 Pseudomonas sp. Z18(2022) | reverse complement strand
GTCGGCTTTCAGGCCGCCGTGCTGTTGATCTTGATCTTGCTCTTGATCTGACTGCCCCATTCAGCCCGGAGTGAGGGAACACCGAGCCTAGGCGAGGTGCCGACAGGCGGGGCAGAGCCCTTTGCTTACTTTGGGGCTTTTCCAAAGTGAGCCGCTGTAAGAGCGGAACCATAAGCAGCCGTTACCGAAGTAACGGATATGCTCCCAGCCCCAGAAGATGCCACCTCCCACCCCCCACCCAACGCCGTATACAAATTCACCTCCGCCACCAACTGCGCCAACCGATCAACAATCAACGCCTGCTGCGAATTGAACAACGACCGCTGCGCATCCAAAAACACCAGATTACTGTCCACCCCACTGCGATACCGATGCTGCGCCAGGTCGTAATACTTCTGGTTGGCCCGAACAAAATCCCGCTGCGCCGCCAACTGATCGTTATACGTCTGCCGCGCCGCCAACCCATTGGAGACCTCCTGAAACGCGGTCTGAATCGATTTCTCATACTGCGCGACATAGATGTTCTTCTGAATCTTCGCGTAATCCAGACTGGCCCGCAGACTGCCCGCATTGAAGATCGGCAGATTGATCTGCGGCTGGAACACCCAGCTCCCCGAACCACCCTGGAACAATCCCGAGAGGTCCTTGCTGCTGGTCCCCGCATTGGCCGTCAGCGTAACCGAAGGAAAAAACGCCGCCCGCGCCGCGCCAATATTCGCGTTGGCCGCCTGGAGCTGATACTCCGCCTGGACAATATCCGGCCGCCGCTGCAGCAGGTCCGACGGCAACCCGGCCGGCACCCGGGCCACCAGGTCGGCGGACAGCGGCTGTGCCGGCAGCGAATCCGGCACCGGCCCGCCCACCAGCAATGCCAGGTTGTTGAGGTCCTGGGCAACCTGGCGCTGGTAGCGGGCGATGCTGGCGCGGGTGCTTTCAACGCTGGTCTGGGCCTGGATCACATCGATCGACGTCGCCTTGCCCGCCGTTTTGCTACGGGAGGTCAGGCGCAGGCTGTGCTCGTCCGACGTCAGCGTCTGCTGGGCCAGGGCCAGCAGTTCCTGGTCGGCGCGCCAGGTCAGGTAGGCGTTCGCGACGTTGGCCACCAGGCTCAGTTGCGCACTGCGCCGGGCCTCTTCAGTGGCCAGGTACTGCAGCATCGCCTGTTCACTGAGGCTGCGCACACGGCCGAAAAAATCCAGCTCGTAGGCACTCACGCCCAACGTCGCTGAATAGGTAGAGGTGATCGCAGATTTGCCGGTGCCAGTGGCGCGGCGCGGGACTTTCTGGCGGTTTTCGGCAGCCGTGGCCGACACCGCCGGGAACAGGTCCGCGCGCTGGATGCGGTATTGCGCCTGGAACGCTTCCACGTTCAGCGCCGCCACCCGCAGGTCGCGGTTATTCTCCAGCGCCTGGCCAATCAACTGCCGCATCACCGGGTCACGGAACAACTGCTGCCAGTCAGGCCCTGTAGCCGATGGACCGACAATGCCGCCGTTATACAGCGGGTATTGCGCCGGTGTCGGCGCCTCGGGCCGTTGATAATCCGGGATCAGCGAACAGCCGCCAAGCACACACACCACACCGAGCATCAGTTTTTTCATTACGCGCCAACCATCCATTTGGCCAGGCCATGGCGGCCACTGACCCCCAGTTTGGCCGCCGCACGCTTGAGGTAAGTCTCGATGGAGCTGTTTTTCACGCTGAGTTTCTCGGCCATCTGCGGCACGGTGCCGCCGGTCAACAACCCCAGGCAAACCTCCTGCTCCCGCGCCGACAGGGTGATGTCACTGAGTGACAGGCGTTTGTAGAATTCGCGCTGCAATTGCGACTGCTCCAGCGGGGTTTTAGAGGGCTCGGGCGCTACCAGCGGCACCTGGCGATTGATCTGCGCGTGGCGCTCCATCAACGGCAGCAGTGTTTCCGAGAGGCTTTTGAGAAACGACAGTTCGGCCAGGGAAAAGGCCCGCTGGGTGTGGGGCCGATAGAACGAAATCACGCACCGCCGGTTGGCCTGGCGCGACACCAGGTTGCACTGGTGGGAGGTGCCGCGGGCGTGGGTGCTGTTGGCCTTGGCATTCATCTGGATCAATAGCGGGTCGTTCATGCCGAGCATTTTTTTCAGCAGCGGGTGATCGTCGCGGTGATGCAGGGTGCGCGGTGGCGGCAGGTCCTGCTTCAACCCGTCACTGCCGAGCAGCTTGATATCGAGCACACTGGCCTGGTGCTCGTCGAGGGTCCATTCACTGAGGTCCACCAAGTGCACCGGTACCAGTTTGTTCACCAGTTGCAGCATGTTTGCGGCAAAGGGATCGGTGCCTGCGCTGGAAATCAATTCCCCCAATTCGAAATAAAACTGCGGACTTTCCATATTCCGAATACTGCTGGTCAGACTCATAGCCATCTCATCCTTGATGTCGAAAACCGTCAACGGTTGCCCCTTCGTGTGCAGGCCTCCCGTTCTCCTTGAACCTGGGTCGGTGCTCGAGGCTTTATTTAGCCACGGGGAATTGTCCTACGTATGTAGCGGAAACGAGGGACACAACCTGCCATAAAAATCGCGCCATTATTTCGTCATTTCTGACAGTTAAATAATGCGTGGATGCGCCGTTCGTGGATTTTAGAGTTTGTTAACTAATTGAAATTAAATGTTTTTATTGGTTTTTTTGAAAAGGCATGGCGATCCGGCATCGGCCAGATATAGCCAATCTCCTACATTCATTTAATCGTTTCAGCACTGAACCATCAGCCAACCTCGGCGCGGTACCCGGCTGTCCGGGTTTCGGGTGACATACGCGCCTTGGGGGCGGTGCTTAAATCCCGTCGATTTCGCCTCAATGGGGCGTTGTGCGCCTTATCGACACCTCACATGAGAAGGATCTTATGAAGTTTTTTCCCCTGACCGCCGCCCAGCGGGATATCTGGCTGGACCAACTGCGCCTCGGCGACTCGCCGCTGTACAACATCGGCGGCTATGTCGACCTCGCCGGCCCGGTGAACCCCGCATTGATCCAGCGCGCTATCGAGCAACTGGTGGCCAAGCACGACGGGTTGCGCACGGTGTTGCAGGTGGCGGAAGACGGCTTGCCCCGGCAGGGTTTTGCCGAGGTGATGGCGGTATCGGTGCCGCAGCATGACTACTCCCGTCTGCCCGATCCCGAGGCTGCCGCCCAGGCCTTGCTGCAGGACGAAATGGCCCGCGCCTACCGGCTGGTCGAGGAACCGTTGTTCCGGTTCTTCCTGGTCAAGCTCGACGACCTGCATTACCGCCTCGGCACTCAGGCCCACCACCTGATTCTCGACGGCTGGGGCTTCGGCCAGATGCTGCAATCCCTGGCCGGCCTCTACAGCGCCCTGGAGCAGGGCTGGCAACCGGAGCTGTCGGCGCCGTCCTATATCGACTTCATCGACAGCGACGAACGCTATCGTGAGTCGGCCCGTTTCGCCCGGGACCGCAGCTACTGGCTGGATAAATACCGGGTGTTGCCCGAGCCGCTGCTGACCCCCCGTTACCAGGCCCGGGGCCAGGCGCCGAGCAACACCCTGGTGGCGCCATTTCCGGCGGCGCTGCTCAACCGCATGGCCCGTGTCGCGAGTCGTTACCAGGCGTCGGCGTTCCATGTGTTGTTGGCTGCGATGTATGTGTATTTCAGCCGCACCGGCCAGCGCCAGGAGTGGGTGGTGGGGCTGCCGATTCTCAACCGTTCCAATGCGCGCTTTCGTTCGACCCTGGGGCTGTTCACCCAGGTCAGCGCCGTGCGTTTGCAGTTCAGCGAAGACGGGTCTTTCAGCGCGTTGGTGCGCGGTGTACGGGACCAGCTCAAGCAGGATTTCCGGCACCAGCGCTTCCCGCTGAGCGAGATGAATCGCGAGCTGGGTCTGCTGCGTGCCGACCGTGGCCAACTGTTCGACCTGTCGGTGTCCTATGAACAGGACGACCATGAGTTTCGCTACGGCCAGGCATCGGCCCGGGCGATCAAGGTCTCCAACCACCACGAGCCCTTGCCGCTGGCGATTCACCTGCGTAGCAACCGCTACCACGACACGGCGTGCCTGCACTGCGTCTACAACGAGGCGTATTTCCAGGCGCATGAAGTGCAAGCCCTGGCCGAGCGCCTGGTGTATCTGCTGGAGCAGGGGCTGAAAGATACAGACCGGACACTGGCGGATTTCTCCCTGGTGACGCCTGCAGAAACCGCGCAGTTGCAACGCTGGAACGCCACCGCCCAAGCGTATCCGGCGGCGCAAACCCTGCATGGACGTATCGAGACCCAGGCCGCGCTGGCGCCGCATGCAGTCGCTGCGGTGTATCAGGGCCAGCGGCTGACGTATGCCGAGTTGAATCAACGGGCCAATGCCCTGGCGCATCAACTGCTGGTGCTGGGAGTCAAGCCTGACGACCGTGTGGCAATCGTCGCCCGACGCGGCCTGGAAACGCTGGTGGGGTTGCTGGGGATTCTCAAGTCCGGCGCCTGCTATGTGCCGGTGGACCCGGCCCATCCCGCCGAGCGCCTGAATTACCTGCTCCATGACAGCGCACCCGTAGCGGTGCTGACCCAGACGGACTTGCTCGAACGCTTGCCGGTACTGAGCGTGCCGGTGATCAACCTGGACCAGGCCACCGCACACTTGGCGAGCAACCCTCAGGTTGCAATGACCCCCGCCAATCTCGCCTACGTGATCTACACGTCGGGCTCCACCGGCCTGCCCAAAGGCGTGATGGTGGAGCACCACACCGTGGCCAACCTGGTGGACTGGCACTGCCAGGCCTTCGACCTGCACGCGGGCAGCCACACAGCCAGCGTGGCCGGTTTCGGCTTTGATGCGATGGCCTGGGAAGTCTGGCCGGCCTTGTGCGTGGGCGCGACCTTGCACCTGCCGCCGGCTCACGACGGCGCGGAAGACATCGACGCGCTGCTGGACTGGTGGCGCGCGCAACCGCTGGACGTGTGCTTCCTGCCCACACCGGTGGCCGAGTATGCGTTCAGCCAGAACATCGAGCACCCGACCCTGCGCACCTTGCTGATCGGTGGCGACCGCCTGCGCCAGTTCAACCAGGCCCGCCGTTTTGCGGTGATCAACAACTACGGCCCGACTGAAGCCACCGTCGTTGCCACCTCGGGCCTCGTTGAGGTCGGGCAGCCGCTGCACATCGGCAAGCCTGTCGCCAATGCCACGGTCTACCTGCTGGATGAGCAGCAGCGACCGGTGCCTATCGGCATTGCTGGCGAGTTGTACGTCGGCGGCGCAGGCGTGGCGCGGGGCTACTTGAACCGCCCGGAAATGACCGCTGAACGCTTCCTCGATGACCCGTTCAACCCGGGCCGGATGTACCGCACCGGCGACCTGGCGCGCTGGCTGCCGGACGGCAATCTCGAATACCTGGGGCGCAACGATGACCAGGTAAAAATCCGTGGCATGCGTATCGAACTGGGTGAAATCGAATCCGCCCTGGCCGCGTGTGAAGGCGTCACTGAAGCCGTGGTGCAGGTGCGGGACGGTCAACTGCTGGCCTGGTTCACCGAACAAGCCCCGGTGCAGATCGACCAGCTTCGCGCCGACCTGCAAGCGCGCTTGCCGGATTACATGGTGCCGCAGGCGTTCGTAAAACTCGATGCATTGCCCCTGACCGCCAACGGCAAGCTCGACCGCAAGGCCTTGCCGGCGCCTGGCAGCGATGCGTTTGTCAGCCGAATCTACGAAGCCCCCCAAGGCCCCACGGAGATCATCCTGGCGCAGCTCTGGAGCGAGCTGCTGCACGTCGGGCAGGTAGGGCGGCATGATCATTTCTTCGAGCTGGGCGGCCATTCGTTGTTGGCCGTTCAACTGGTACAGCGCATGCGCCAGGCCGGATTGCAGGCCGATGTGCAGGTACTGTTTGGCCAGCCGACATTGGCCGCGTTGGCGGCTGCGGTCGGCGAAGGCCGCGAGCCTGATGTGCCGGCCAACCTTGTTCCTTTGGGCTGCACCTCCATTACGCCAGGCCTGTTGGTGCTGGCCGAACTGGATCAGCCAAGCATTGAGCGCATCAATGCCGCCATTCCCGGTGGCGCCGCCAATGTGCAGGAAATCTATCCGCTGGCGCCGTTGCAGGAAGGCCTGCTCTATCACCACATCACTGACGAGCGCGATCCGTACCAGCAACACGCGATGTTCAGCTTCGCCCGCCGTGATCAACTGGACGCCTTCGCCCAGGCGCTGCAACAGGTGATCGACCGTCACGACATCCTGCGCACCAGCCTGGCATGGGATGCCCTTGAACAACCGATGCAGGTGGTATGGCGCGAGGCGCGGCTGGACGTGGAAGCGGTAAGCGTTGCAGGTGACTCAATCGTCGAGCAACTGCGCGAGCGCCAGCGCCCGCTGGATTTGCGCAAGGCGCCGCTGATGGCCCTGGATTACGCCGAAGACCCGCTGAACCGACGTTGGGTGGGCATGCTGCGTTTCCATCACCTGGTCAACGACGCCACATCGACCCAAGTGCTGATGGCGGAAATCCGCGCCCATCTTCAAGGCGAGCAACAGCAACTGCCGGCACCGGTGCCCTACCGCAACGTGGTCGCCCAGACTCGTTCGCCGGCACGCCAGGCCGGGCATGAAGCGTTCTTCCGCGAGCGGCTGGCAGATGTCGACGAGCCGACCCTGGCCTTCGGTTTGCAGGAGCGCCAGGCGGATCGCCGCGAGACTGAGGAAGCCGATGTACTGCTTCCCGACGCCCTTGGCCAGTTGCTGCGTGAGCAGGCGCGAAGCCTGGGCGTCAGTGCGGCGAGCCTGTTTCATCTGGCGTGGGCCCAGGTGCTGGGGCGCGTCTCGGGCCGTGATGATGTGGTGTTCGGTACGGTTCTGCTGGGACGTTTGCAGGCCGGCGAGGGCGCGGACCGGGCCTTGGGCATGTTCATCAACACCTTGCCGCTGCGGGTGCGCCTGGCCGGGTTGACAGTGCGCGAGGCGATCAAGGAGACCCAGCAGCAACTCAGCGCCTTGCTCGCCCATGAGCAGGCCTCGCTGGCGTTGGCCCAGCGTTGCAGCGGCGTCACGCCGCTGTTCAACAGCCTGCTGAATTACCGGCATGCCTCGGCCGAGGAGCTTCAGGAACTGCTGCCCGGCATCGAATTGTTGAGCAGTGAAGACATCCTCAGCTACCCGCTGATGCTGACGGTGGATGACCTGGCCAGCGGTTTCCGGCTCAAGGCCAAGGCCCCACGCAAGATCGGCGCCCAGCGATTGCTGGATTACCTCGGCACCGTGCTGACGGGGTTGGTGGAGACGCCAGAAGCCCCGCTGTTCGAGGTGCAGGTGCTGCCTGCGACCGAACTGCAACAGCAACTGGTGGACTTCAACGCCAGTGAAACCGATTACCCCGTGGACCTGACCGTCCACGCCCTGTTCGAAGCCCATGCCCGGCACACCCCTCACGCGGTGGCGGTGCAGGCCGGGGAGCAGCAGTTGACCTATCGCCAGCTCAACGAACGCGCCAATCGCCTGGCCTATCACCTGCGCGAACGCGGGGTGCAGCCGGACTCGCGGGTGGCGCTGTGTGTCGAGCGCGGGTTGGACCTGGTGGTGGGCTTGCTGGGCATTCTCAAGGCCGGCGGCGCCTATGTGCCCCTGGACCCGGGCTATCCCCGTGAGCGTCTGGCCTACATGCTGCAAGACAGCGCCCCGGTGGCGTTGCTGGTACATGGCGCGACCCGCGACCTGCCGGGGCCGGTGTCGATACCGGTGATCGACTTCGATCATTGCGCCTGGCACCAGGCACCTGAAGGCAATCCGCTGGTGCCGGGGTTGAGCGTCGGCAACCTGGCCTACGTGATGTACACCTCCGGCTCCACCGGCACGCCCAAGGGCGTGATGATCGAGCATCGCGGCCTGGGCAACCTGATGCACTGGGGCTCGCAACTGTGCCCGAATGCCGAGGGCGGCGCGTTGTTGCAGCGGGCGCCGTTCAGTTTTGACGGCTCGGTGTGGGAGCTGTTCTGGCCGCTGACCAATGGCATGCGCCTGGTGCTTGCGCGGCCCGATGGCCACCGTGAACCGGCGTACCTGGCGCAGGTGATTCGTGAGCAACAGATCAGCGTGATCAAGTTTGTGCCGGCGATGCTGCAGCAGTTTCTGGAGCTGGAGGAGTCTGCGCAGTGCACCAGCCTTACTGACGTTTTATGTGGCGGCGGCGAGTTGACCGAGGCTCTGGCCCGTGGGGTTCAGGCGCGGTTGCCCAGGGTGCGCTTGCATAACGTCTACGGGCCTACCGAGGCTACGGTGGACAGCAGCGCCTGGACCCTGGAGCCGGGTGCGCCGGTGCCTGCGGTGCAGTTGCCGATTGGGCGGGCTATCAGTAATACCCGGCTGTATGTGTTGGATGAGCATGATCGGCCGGTGCCGCTGGGGTGCAGTGGGCAGTTGCATATCGGCGGGATGGGTGTGGCTCGCGGGTATTTGGGGTTGGCGCAGATGACGGCGGAGCGGTTTATCGACAGCCCGTTTGTGGCGGGGGATCGGTTGTATCGCACGGGGGATCTGGTGCGTTATCTACCGGACGGGAATCTGGAGTTTCTGGGGCGCAATGACTTTCAGGTGAAGCTGCGTGGGGTGCGGCTGGAGCTGGGGGAGGTTGAGGCGCGGTTGGCGGCGCATCCCGGGTTGCGGGAGGTGGCGGTGTTGATTCGGGATGAGCGGTTGGTGGCGTATTTCACGGTGCGTGATGGGGTGCCGGGGCTTGAGGCGTTGCGTAGCTACATGGTGGAGGGGTTGCCGGAGTACATGGTGCCTTCGGCGTTTGTGCGCATGGAGGCGTGGCCGCTTAATCCGGCGGGGAAGCTGGACCGCAAGGGGTTGCCGGAGCCTGGGGTGGAGGCGGTGTTGAGCCGGGATTATGAGCCGCCTTTGGGGGAGGTGGAGACGGTGATTGCGGGGGTTTGGGCTGAGGTGCTGAAGTTGGATCGGGTGGGGCGCCGGGATCATTTCTTTGAGCTGGGGGGGCATTCGTTGTTGGCCGTGGGGGTGGTGGCGCGGATGCGCAAGGCGGGGTTGGAGGTGGATGCCCGGTCGTTGTTCAGTCAGCCGACGGTGGTGGGGTTGGCGGGGGTTGTGGGGAGGAGGGTGGAGCGGGTGGAGGTGGTGCCTGCTTTGGGGATTCCGCAGTTGGGGCGGAGGCGCAGGATTTGAGGGTTGGTGTGGTGTACATATCCATTCCTGCGGTAACGGCTGCTTATGGTTCCGCTCTTACAGCGGGTCACTTTTGAAAAGCGCAAAAGTAACCAAAACGCTCTGCCCCGCCTGTCGGCGCCTCGCTGT
>NZ_JAOTOA010000049.1:0-9596 GCF_036346535.1 Pseudomonas sp. Z18(2022) | reverse complement strand
TGGGGTATCGAGTTGTCTGCATCGCAGGCAAGCCAGCTCCCACAGTTGACCTCATTCCAATGTGGGCGCTGTCGAGCCTTGGCGAGGCTGCGATGGGATCGCTGCGGTGTGCCTGGCAGACCGAGTTGTCTGCATCGCAGGCAAGCCAGCTCCTACAGTTGACCTCATTCCAATGTGGGAGCTGTCGAGCCTCGGCGAGGCTGCGATGGGATCGCTGCGGTGTACCTGGCAGACCGAGTCTGCCTGCATCGCGGGCAAGCCCGGCTCCCACAGGAAAATGCATTCCAGGTCAGGGAGCGGCACGCATCAATGATGGCTGTAGCGCTTGCGGTACTCCCCCGGCGACACGCCAAAACGCGACTTGAACGCCGATGAGAAGTAGCTGGAATCCGAGAAGCCCCAGGCATAACACAGCGCCGACAGCTTCTGCTCCGCCGGCGAGTGGCGCAGGGTTTCGGCGCAGAAATCCAGGCGCCGGTGCTTGATGTATTGCGCCACCACCAACCCACGCTTGGAGAACATCCGGTACAGCCCGCGCACCGACACCCCGACTTCCCGGGCGATCAGCTCGGGGCAGAGTTCTTCGGCACCGATGTGCGCGTCGATGTAGGCTATGGTTTTGCGGAACTGGCGCTCCTGTGGGTCCACGCCGTTGTCACGGGCGCTGATTCCCGGCAGCAACAGGCTGACCAGGGCGTCCAGCACCGCCTCGCTTTCCTGCATGCCCAGGTCGTTTTGCTGGCGGGTGTCGAGCACCATCTGGCTGGCCATCAGCGCCAAGGGCGTGCGGGCCGAGATCCGTGTCGCGCAGTTGACCGCGTTGAAGTGCGAACCGCGCTCCACCACCTGGCGCGGCAGGATCAGCGAGAGTTGCCGGGAGTTCTCGTGGTAGGTCATGTCGCTGGGGCGACAGGCGTCGATCAGGGCGATGTCGCCACGGCCCAGTTGCGCGCGGTTGTCGCCCTGCTCCAGTTGCGCACTGCCCTGCAGCTGGAACACCGCGTAGTAATGCCCCTCGTTGCCGGTACTGACTTCCTTGCTGCTGCGATACAGGTGCACATGGGCCATGTCGACCACGCTGAGCTTGATCGCGCCGCTGCGAAACTCGCTCAGGTCACCATAGAATTCAGTGCCCAGGGCGCGGGCATCGAAGCGTCCACAGGCCTGGTTGACCTGCTGTAACCAACGCTCGAATGATTCGTTACGTTGCACCGTTGAACTCATCATGACCGCTAGGCCTCACGTTTTTTATTTTTTTGGTCCGAGCAATCTTACTGGCACCGCCGATCAAATATCCAATACCAGACGAGCGGAAACCGCCCGGGAAACACACGCGCAAATCTGCCGATTGGCGGCCTTCTCCTTGGTCGACAGGCAGTTGTCACGGTGCTCGGGCACGCCCTCCAGCACCTCGACGATGCAGGTGCCGCAGATGCCTTCGCGGCACTCGGTGTCGATGTCGCAACCGTGGGCCTGCAACACGTCCACCAGGCTGGTATTCGCCGGTACCTGCAATACCACACCGGAGCTGGCCAGTTGCACTTCGAAGCCACCGCTGGGCCCGGCGTTTGCCGCCGGGTCGGCCTGGAAGTGTTCCAGGTGAATCGCCTCCCCGGAACGGCTGCGGGCCGCGACTTCCACCACCTTGTGCATGAACGGCCCAGGGCCGCAGGTGTAGACGTGGGCCACGTCGCCGGCCTGCTCCAGGCAGACGCTCAAGGCCGCATCCAGTGCGCCCGGTTCGACGCCAAAGTGAAACTGCACATGCTCGCCGAACGTATCGGCCAACAGCTGAGTAAACGCCGCGTACTGCGCCGAACGCGCAAAATAGTGCAGGCGCCACGGCTGGCCGCTGCCCGCCAGTCGGTAGGCCATGCTCAACAACGGCGTCACCCCGATACCGGCGGCAAACAGCGCATGGGCCGGCGCGTCCGGGTCGAGGCGAAACAGATTGCGCGGCGCGCCCATCTCCAACTCCATGCCCTCCTGCACCTGCTCATGCAGGGCCAGGGAGCCGCCCCGGGATTGTGCCTCCTTCTTCACCGCCACCAGGTACGCGCGGCCATCGTGGGGCGGGCTGCACAGGGAATACTGGCGGGTGACGCCGGTGGGCCCGGTGAGGTCCACATGGGCGCCCGGTTCATAACTGTCGAGGGGCTGGCCGTCACTGCGCACGAGGCGAAAGGAACGGATATCCAGCGCTTCGTCGACGATGCGTTCGATCTTCACCTTCATCATTGCAGCACCTGAATACAGTTGTTTCGGTTGAACGCTATCCTGTGGCGAGGGAGCTTGCTCCCGCTGGGGTGCGAAGCGCCCCCAAAGAGATTGGGCCTGCTGCGCAGTCCAGCGGGAGCAAGCTCCCTCGCCACAACGATGACTAGCGCATGAACAGCCCGCCGTTGATGTCCCAGCACGCGCCCGTGACCGAGGCGGCGTGGTCGGCAATCAACAGCAGCACGGTGTCGGCGATGGTGTGCGGGTCGCCGAGGGTGCCCGCCGGGATGATCTTGAGGATTTGCTCCAAGCGCTCCGGCGCCACGGTTTCGCGCACCACCGGCAAATCCAGCGGGCCTGGCGAGATGCTGTTGACCGTCACACCCCGGGGCGCCAGTTCACGGGCGAAGACCTTGGTCAACGTGGCCACACCGCCCTTGGCCGCCGCGTAATGCGCACCAGTGGCGGTGCCGCCGTTTTGTCCGGCGAGGGAGGCGATGTTGACGATGCGTCCGAAACCCCGCTCGGCAAAGTGCGCGCCGAACACCTGGCAGGCCACGAACGTGCCCCGCAGGTTGATCGCCATTGATTCGTCGAACTCTTCGGGCGTGATGTCCATCAGCGCCGCGACTTTCGACACCCCGGCGTTGTTCACCAGGATATCGGTGCCGCCCCAGCGCTCCGACAGCAGATCCCGGGCGCGGATAAAATCGGCTTTGTTGCGCACATCCAGCTCGATGGCGACGGCGGTTTCGCCGCTGCTGTCCAGCTCATCTGCGAGGTGTTGCACGCCATCCAGACGCACATCTGCCAGGCCCACGCGGTAGCCTGCGGCGTGCAGGCGCCGGGCGATGCATTCGCCGAGGCCGCGGGAGGCGCCGGTTACAAGCGCGATTCGGTTCATCAGGATGTCCTCATTTCAAATGTGGGAGCAGGCAAGCCAGCTCCCACATTGGTTTTGGTGGTGGGTTAGATCGTGCTTACAACAGGAAGCCCAGCGCACTCAGGCTGTCGGTGGAGTTGATCAGCCGCACCACCTTGCGCTCCAGGGTCGCAGCCCCGGCGCTGAAGCGGATGCGGTAATTCAGGTCGGCCACGAACGGTGTGTGCACGCCGCGCTTGTAGGCATACAGCAGTTGCGCACAGTTGACCTCCACCACCTCGCCCGCCGCTTCCACCAGCGTGAATCGCGACACGCTGCGCACGGTTTTCGCCGCATCCACCGCCGACGGCGAATACCCCGCCGTCAGCCGCTCGATACGCAAGTCACGCATGCGCGCGTCGTCATAGGCGTAATTGAGGCTGGCCTCGAAATCGTCGGTGTCCAGGTCGATCGGCACGACGTAACGCCCGCTCTCGCTCCACAACGCCGCCCATTGCACATAGTCCTTGTGGTCCAGCAGTTCGGCTTCGCGCCAGATGAATTCGATGGCCTGGGCCAGCGGTGCGGTAAAACCAGTCAGGGTGTTCATTGGCTCATCATCCTTTTCCACATGTCATAGGCCCCGCGCATGCCGCCTTCGTCGGTGGCGTGGGAGACCTTGTCGCCGTTGTCGGCCAGGACTTCGCGGTTCAGGCCACGGTTGACCAGGATCGGCGCGTCCACGCCGGCGTACGAACCGCGTTGCACCCGGTCCCAGGCCTCGGCGTCGTCGGGGCTGCCAAAGCCGAACGGGCCCTGGAAGTGTTCGTGGATGCGCAGGCGCTCGCGGTTGGCGATCTGCGGCCCGCCATCCATGCCAAGGGCGACGTGGCGGATCTCGGTCTCGGTGACCGATACCGGCCGCAACACGCGAAAGAACGACATCGACATGGCGACGTTGGGAAACAGGTTGAGGTTGAACCCGGCACCGTGCAGTGAGCGCACGATGCGTCGCACCTGGGCCGGCTCCATGGTTTTCGACAGTTCTTCGGTGACGTGGGCGAAGCGCTCCTGCAACTGCTCCGTGCCGTCATCGTGGTCCAGGTCGACATGCTCGGGCACCATCACCATCACGCTGTGGCCATTGCCCAGGGAATGGGTGACGGCCTGTTCGTCGGTCATGAACGAGAGCATTTCCGAGGTCTCGGCATCCACCGACGACATGAACGACTTGTGCACGATGGGGAAGTGATAGCCGTCGGTGGTGTTTTCCAGCTGGATCTTCCAGTTGCCCTTGAAGCTGAACTTGTGTTCGCCCTGGGTCTTGATCGGGTAGCCGGCGCCCTGCTTCATGAACAGGTCCATCCAGTGTCTGGCACCGCCGAGGAAGTCGGCCAATGGCTCGATGTCGTCGTTGTAGCTGGCGAATACCATTCCGGCGTAGCTGTCGACCCGCAAGCTGGTCAAGGGCAATTCGGATTTTTCCAGGAGGCCTTCGTAGCCGTCCGGGTACGGCAGCGCCCGCAGCTTGCCGTCCAGGCCATAGGACCAGCTGTGATACGGGCAGGTGAAGCCGGTGGCGTTGCCCTTATGCTTTTCGCAGACCGTGGCGCCACGGTGGCGGCAGCGGTTTTCCAGCACGTTGATCGCACCTTTCTTGTCGCGCACTACGATCACCGGGCGCCGGCCGATGGTGGCGGTCTTGAAGTCGCCGCTGTTGCGCACCTCGCTTTCATGGGCGACCCAGACCCAGGTGCGGTAGAAGATTTTTTCCAGTTCGGCTTCGAACAGCGCCGGGTCGTTGTACAGCGAGACGTCGACGCGGTCGTGCTTGACCAGCTCGTCGAGGCTTTTGGATTTGGCGATCAGCCGGTATTCATGGGTACTCATGGAGCCCTCCTCAAGGCGTTGTTCTTATTGGTGAGCCGTGATGCTCTGCTGCAGTTGCGCGCCGAGGGCACACACCCATTCGTCCTGGCCCTTGCGGCCGACAATCTGCAGGCCGACTTTCAGGCCGCTGTCCACCAGGGTCACCGGCACCGTCAGCGCCGGGTGGCCGCTGAGGTTGAAGGGCCGCACCAGCGGTGTCATGCCGGCCACGGCCTGGCTGCCGTTGCGGGCTTGGGCCAGGGTCGGTGGCAGGTCTGGCAGGGTCGGCAGCAGCAACACGGAAAACGCTTCGAGCGCGGCATCCACCTGATGACTGAAGCGGGTGCGCACGACTTCGGCGTCGGCCAACTCAGCGGCGCTGGTGCGGCTGGCGGCCAGCAAGCGCTGTTCAACGTCGGCGCCGATCAGGCCCTTGCCCGTGAGATGACCGAAGGCCGCCCAGTTCTCGACATTGATCACCGTAAGGCCGGCGCCGAACGCCGCCTCGAAGTCGTCCAGATGCAGGCGCTGCTGACGCCAGCCAGCCGCATCGACGGCGGCCATCAGGCTCGCCTTCAGCCACGGCTCACAGGCCACATCCAGAAAGCCCACATGAATACCGCCAACCGGTGCGGCCTGTGGCGTGAAGCCCGGGCAAATCACCTGCATCGCGGCAATCAGGTCCTGCATGTTCGCGGCAAACGGCCCGACGCAATCGAGGCTGGATACCGCCGGCTGCGCGCCCGCCCGGCTGACCCGGCCATAGGTCGGCTTCAACCCGGCGATCCCGCAGCACGCAGCGGGCACCCGCACCGAGCCGCCGGTGTCGGTGCCGATGGCGATATCCGCCAGGCCCGCCGCAACGGCTGCGGCCGAACCGCTGGACGACCCACCCGGCACCCGGTCAGGCGCCTGGGGGTTGATCGGCGTGCCGCTCCAGTCGTTGATGCCGGTGACGCCAAACGCCAGTTCATGCAGGTTGGTCTTGCCGACGATCTGCCAGCCGGCGTCGAGCACCGACTGCACCACATCTGCATGCCGGGTCGCGGGCGGTGCATCGGCAAAGGCACGGCTGCCGGAACGGGTCGGGTGCCCGGCGATGTCGATGGAGTCTTTGATGGCCACGCGTTTACCGCTGCCACCGAGCAGAAATTCGCTGACGAAGGTACTCATGGGTTCACCCCCAATACGGTATTGAACAGGCGTTGCGTGCGGAAATGCGCGATCAGCCAGGTGCCGTCGACACGGCGAAAATCAATGTTCAGCCGCGTGCCGAACAACTCGCTGCGCTGGTCGGCGTAGGTGGAAATCTGCTGCATGATCCACTGCCCCGCTGCCGTGCTGCCGTCCACCTGGATCGACTCGCTGGTGAGGTAATGCAGGTTCAACGCGAAGTGCTCGGACGGCGGCAGATAACTGCCGACAAATGCCGCCACGGCGTCGCGCCCCTGATGCTGGCCGAAGGTTTGCGCGGTGCTGGTACCGATGCCCTCCCAGACCGCATCCGCGGTGAACAACCCGGCCAGCTCGCGGACGTTCGTTGCCGCCCGGGGCACGTCGCACAGGTCCATGTAGCGCGCCATCAAGCGCCGGACCTGGCTCTCCCCTTCAAGGGTTTCAAGACGCTGCAACAGGTCCATGGCTCACACCCTGGCCGCGTCGGGGATGGTCAGCGGGCGGCCGATCCGCGCTTCAATCTTCGCGTAGCGCCACAGGCTGTATTCACCCACGGGCGTGGTGCGGAACAGGTTGCAGGCATCGATCACCGACTGGTGGCAGTCGACGTCAGCCATGATGTAGACGGTCCATGGCGAGGTGGTCGAAGGGCCGACCATCAAGCGGTCGTCATCCATCGCACCCAGTACGTTGATGCCCGGCATGGCGCCGAGGTCGCCCATCATCTGGCTGAAGCCTTTCCACACGCTCAGGCCTTCGCCGGTGGGCAGGTCGAAAAAGTTCTGGGTGATGCCGATGCAGAAGACGACGCGCAGCGGTTCTTGAGTGGCTTGGGACATGGGTTGATCCTTGAAAGTCAGATGTAGCCAGGAAATGGTGGAACGCCGAGGAACACCGAGCCGGCGCCGTCGTACAGGCCTTCGCTGAGGAAGGCGTGCTGGGTCACCACCATGGCGTCACGCAGGTAGCGTTGCAGCGGGTGGCGCAGGTAAATCGCGGTGGTGCCCGCCAGGCTGTAGGCGCTCTGCACCACGGCGGCGCCGGCCTGGGACACGTGAATGGCGGTCAGGCGCAGCAGGCTGGTTTGCTCCGCCGTAACCGGGTTGCCGGCGAGGATCGAGTTCCACACTTGTTCGGTGGCGCCGTAGAAAAAGCCCCGAGCGGCACTCAGTTGGGCTTCGGCCTTGGCGATTTCGATGCGCACGTAGGCGCGATCCGCCAGTTTCGGTGCGCCGGTGATGCCGCTGCCGCTGGCCATGGCGCTGATTTCATCGAGGGCGGCACGGGCCAGGCCGAGATTGACCACGGCCAGCACCTGGGCGGCGTAGGCAATCGAGGGGTAACGGAACAGCGGCTCGTCGATGGTAGCGGCGCCGCCACGGATGAAGGTCCAGCGCTCGTCGATGTATTGGTCGGTGACGCGCAAGTCATGGCTGCCGGTGCCCTTGAGGCCGACCACCTCCCAGTTTTCGATGATTTCAACCTGGCCCGGCTTGAACACGGCGGTGCGCGGCTTGCCGCCTGCCGCACCGATGCCCACACCCAGCAAGTCGGCGCCCTTGCAGCCGCTGGCAAATTTCCAGGTGCCGTTGACTTGCCAGCCGCCGTCGACGGTTTGTGCCGGCTGCAACGGGAACAGCCCACCGGCAAACACCAGGTCGGGGCTGTCGGCATACAGTTCGGCGAGGGTTTGCGTGGGCAACGCTGCCAGATACACCCCGGCGCTGCCGAAGCTGGCGACCCAGCCGGCGGAACCGTCGGCTTCGGAAATGCGCTCGATCATCTGCAAAAACGTTGCAGGGGCCAGGGCATCGCCGCCGAAACAACGCGGGGTGGCCGCACGATAGATGCCCACCTGCTTGAAGCGTTCGATCATGTCCCGTGGCACATGGGAGCCGGCGTCGAACTCGTCGCGGCGCTGGCGCACCTCATCCAGCACCTGCTGGAACAGCGCGGGCTGCGCATCGGGTAAAGCGTCTGGTTGCACGAGGGCCGAACGCAGCATGGGCTTTCTCCGTTGTAGTTGTTATGGATGGGAAACTACCCGTAGCAGCTGTCGAGCCCTGGCGAGGCTGCGTTGGCGCGACGCCGCTATCAAGTCGATCTGGATACCGAGTCGCGGCCAACGCAGCCTCGCTTGGGCTCGACAGCTGCTACGGAGCCAGTCCCGTTGATGGGGTCAGTTTAGGAAGGGCCTTCGGCGGCCACTATTGGGGCGTGCCGCCCCCTGGCTAAAGAAATCCCCTAGTGCGCCCCCGATAACTTCTGAGCGTGCCCCCGCGGGCAAACCGGTATAACTTGCCACTGTAGTCGTCCCCTCCACCGCCAAGGGCTACGCGATGTACCTACCCAATAACCATGATTTCCACACCCTGATCGAGGCCATGCCGATCTGCACCATCCTTCACGATGCGCAGAGCAAGGACATCCTCTGGGCCAACACCGCCGCGCTGTCGGCGCTGGGTTTTACCCTGGAAGAACTGATCCCGCTCAAGGCCCCGGACATGACCCGCGATGCGCCGAAGTACAAGCGCTCCATCGGCCTGCGCTGGCTGGAACGCGCGGCTCGCAGCGGCCAGCGCACCATCGAGTGGTGTTATCGCTCCAAGGCCGGGGTGGACATTCTTTCGGAAGCTGTTGCGACGTTAGTGCACCTGGACGGACGTGATGTGCTGATGGTGCAGTTCCGCGATATTTCCCGGGAAGACAAGGTCAAGCGTGACCTGATCCGTGCCGAAGAAGCCCGGCGTGTCAGCGAGCAACAGTTGGAATACCTGGCGCGCTACAACGCCATGGGTGAGATGGCCGTGGCGATTGCCCATGAGCTGAGCCAGCCGCTGGCGGCCACTCGTAACTTTATCGAAGGGGTGTTGATTCGCCTGGGTGATACCCACAGTGCCGACCAGGGCGTGAACTGGGGGCTGCAAAGTGCCGTGCGGCAGGTGGAGCATGCTTCTTTGATCATCAAGAGCGTGCGTGATTACGTGGTCAAGCTGGAGCAGAGTGCCGAGTGGGTGGACTTGAATGAGTTGCTGCATGAAACCCGGTACTTCATCAGCCTGCGGGCCGAGCCCGGTCAGGTGCGGCTGGAGATCGTGCCGAGCGCGGAGCCGCTGATGGTGCAGTGTGAGAGGGTGTTGATTGGGCAGGTGATTCTGAACCTGGCGTTCAATGCCATTGACGAGATGAGCGAGCTGCCTCTTGAGCGTCGGGTGCTGCGGTTGCATGCCTGTCGGGATGGAGGCGTGGCGCGGTTGAGTGTCGAGGATTGCGGTCGGGGGATTCAGGCGGTGGCGCGGGAGAAAATCTTTGATGGGTTCTTTTCGTCGAAGGTGGGTGGGAACGGGATTGGGTTGGCGTTGTGCAAGAACATTATTGGTCGGCATCAGGGGGATATCTGGGCGCAGAATCTTGAGCCGTGTGGGGCGGTTTTCAGTTTTTCGCTGCCTTTGGTGGGGGTGTGAGATGGGGG
>NZ_JAOTOA010000048.1:0-10362 GCF_036346535.1 Pseudomonas sp. Z18(2022) | reverse complement strand
TTTGCCGCTTTTGCAAAGTGACTCGCTGTAAGAGCGAAACCATAAGCCGCCGTTACCTAAATAACGGATATGTACACAATCAATCAAACCACTCCCGCCGCTCCCAAAAGGTATTCCGGATCATCTCCACCACCCACCCCACTTCCTGCGGATGCCGCACCTCAGCACTCACCCCCATCCACACCTGCCGCTGCATCCCCTCCAAAAACACCCCATCCAACGCCGTCAACCCACGGTCAAAACAACTCATATACCGCGGCAACAACCCAATGCACGCACTGCAACGAATCATCTCCAGCATCAGCGGATACGCCTGCACCTGCACCACCCCCGCCAAGCGCTGCTCCACCAGGTTGTTCCAGGGCCGCAACGCCTCCACCTGCCGGTCCGGCTGCCACTGCACCAACATGTAATCCGCGAGGTCTTCAATGCTGTCAGGCCGCACCGCCAACCGCGAATAACGCTTGGCAATATGCGGCGAATAATCCAGCCGCGCCAACACCTGCGGCGCATCGATGGCAAAACTCGGCCCAGGCCCCGACGACTCCATCCCCGACAACCACACCACCACATCCGCATCCAGCGCCTGCAACGCCAACTCGCTGTCGATGGAAATGATCTCCAGCCGCACACTCGCATTACGTCGCAGCAACGCGATCAAATCACGCCCCAGAATGTCATGCAGGATCGACTCGGCAACCGCCAGCCGAATCAACGGTTGTTCCAGCACCGGCAGGCGCCGCTCATGGGCCAGGGCAATCAGTTGCGCCTGCAACTGCTGCCCCTCGCGGCTGAGCGCCAGGACATTGCCCTGGTAGCTGAACAGCGAGCGGCGCAGTTGCTCTTCCAGTTGCGCCAGGCGCTTGCGCAATTGCGTGGCCTTGATGTTGAGGCTACGCGCAGCCTGCATGAAACAGCCACAGCGCGCGCTGATCAGGAAATACTGCGCCACCTCGGGCTCGATGGCGGCGGCCAGGGCCAGCCAGGCCTCGCGGGACTCGGTCAGCCCGCGATAAGGCGTGGTGCCGTGGGGTACAGCCGGGTCAAGAAATACCATGGGAGACTCCCTGTCTTGTGGGTACTGTGCATCCGATGCGGTCAGGCGTTTTTTACTCCAGCACCTTGTTCAGCTCGGCGCCGTCGATACTCAAGGTGGCGGTGTTGAGCATGCCCTCAAGGTAGGCCTTGGCAATTTGCTCCTGGCGTTGGGCCCGCAGGGCCTCGGTCAGGCGCTCGCGCAGTTCGTCCAGCGTCGCGTTACGCGCCGGTTGTTGTCCGGTGAGCTTGAGCACGTGAAACCCCGCCGCACTCTGCACCGGCTCCGAGACCGCGCCGGTCTTGAGCCGCGCCACCACACCGCGCATTTCGGGCACCAGTTGCTGCAATGGCTGCATGCCGGAATCGCCTCCGCGCCGGGCGCTGTCAGGGTCCTGGGAATATTGACTGGCCAGGGCGGCAAACTCGCCTGGCGATGCCTGCGCCTTGCGGCTCAACTCCTGGGCCTGACGACGCACGGTGTCGACGGCTTGCGCGTCCGTCACGGCGAGGAAAATCTGGCTGACCTGGTACAACGGCGGTGTCACCCATTGTGACTTGCCGCTGTCATACGCTTGCTGCAGCTCGGCGGCGCTGGGGTAATCGGCCGGCACCTGGCTGACCGACAACATGTAGTCGCGAAACACGATCTGCTCGGTGGCGGCACGGGTCTGCTGCTCAACTTCCGGGCGCTGACGCCAGCCCTGGGCATCGGCCTGTTCCAGCACAGCCTTTTGCGCCAGGCGCGAACGCAGCCAGGTTTCCAGCGCACCACGGTTGCCGCGCAGTTGCTCGCGGGTTTGCGCCGGCAAGGTTGCCAGCACCGACTTGAGTTCAAACAGGTCGATCTGCTGGTTGCCCAGACGCGCCACTGCCGGCCCGTCCTTCACGGCCACCGGCGCCGGCTGCTGGGCTGCGACCGGGTCACTGCCCGGTCGCAGGCTCAACCCCACCGCGACCGCCAGCACCACCAGGGCGCCGGCGCCGACCACAAGGGTTGGTTTCTTCACAGGGCAGGCGCCTCTTCGCGCGCGTCGACAGCCGGCGCGGCTTCGGACTGGGCCTGAAGCTGGGCGGCTTGCTGGCTGTATTCACGCAGGTAGACGATAAATTCCTGCAGCAGGCGGTCCCACAGTTCCAGCTGGTTGCGCAGGTATGGGGCACCCACGCCCGCCGCCACCACATCCATCTCCATCAGCAGGAACTCACCCTGCAACGACAGCCGCGCAAAGCGGCGGGAGGCGTTCCACACTTGCGCCAGGCCGTCCGGCAACTCGCCCTGTACCCGCAGCGCGCAGCTGTAGGTGAAATCCACATAGCTGCCCTGCTCCGCCGCCGGGTTGCCGAAGCGCACGGCAAAGCCAATGCCCTGGCTGGCGCTGAGCAATTGCACGGTGCCGTTCTGCTCGGTCTGGTTGACCCGGTAACCGGCTTCCTGCAGCAGCTCGGTCAAGGCTTGCGGGGTAACGCTGGTGATCAGTTGTACGTCGCTCATAGTGGTCTCTTCCTTGTTGATCAATGATTAGTGACGGTCTGTGGAGCATCGAACCGATTAAGGTATAGACCATCACCAAAACCCTGGGCGAGTTCCTCGAACTTGACCCGGGTGCTGCTGGCGAACGGTTGGCGGATGCTCATCACGTCGGCCACGTCGATTTTTTCGTAGGCCGTCAGCAACTGCTGGGCCACGCCGTACATCTGTTGATTCTTGACTGAACATTGCTGCACTTGTGTGTCACGTTCCGTGAGTTGCGCCTGCAAACGTGCGCGCTCGGTCTCTTTGCCACGGGCGATCACCAGCAAGTCTTCGTAGGCCTTCTTGAACTTGCCCACCTGCTCGTTGCTGGCCGCCACCTGAGCCTGGGCCTGGCTGTGCAGGTTCTGTTGCTGGCCCACCAATTGCTCGGCCACGCCGCGGGTCTTTTCCAGCTCGGCAGTCAGTTGCTTGATCTGCGCCTGGGCCTGTTTGGCCTGGGTTTCGGCAGCGATGCGCGCGGCACTGGCCTGGGCCTGCTCGCTTTGCAGCGCCTGCAACTGCTGGGTGGTGCTGCGCAGTTGGGTGCGCAGGCGCTCTTCCATGCCTTCAGCCGAAGCGCCGGTGGTAATCAGCAGCAACAGCAGGCCGCAAATTCGCGTGTTCATGAGCGTTCTCCGGCGCGTCAAAAGCGCGTGTTGAGTTCCAGTTGCATGACATCCACTTCAAACGGCGCGCCGTACACTTCGGAGGCACTGAGCCAACGGGCGCTGGCGTAGATGTTCTTGTCGAGGCCGTAATTGGCGCCAATGAAATAGCCCTTGGCGTTGGTGCCGCCGAGGTGGAACGAGGAGTCGTTGAAGCCGTCCGGCAAGGCGTCTGGCTGGATGTACTTGTAGCCCGCCAGCACGTTCCAGTCGCCCTTCCTGCGCATCTCCAGCGCACTGCCGAGGGTGAACTGCACCAGCAACGCGTTGCCGCCACTTTCAAACTGGCCATCGCTGTTGATGTTGTTGACGATCTGGCCTTCGCTGCGCTTGAGCATCTCGCCCTTGTCGTAGGCCAGGTTGTGGATGAAGTTGGTCTGGCTGCGCAGCTTGAGGTCTTCCGGCAGTTCGCTGTCCCATGCCAGGTTGAGGTCCAGCACATTGAACTTGGAGGCCAGGCCGACGAATTGCGGTTGCGGGGTCAGGCCGGGCGTTGCCGGGTTGGGCGCGATGTCACGCAGCAGGAACACGCTGTTGCCCTTTTGCATAAACGCCAGGCGTGTGCCGTCGGTGTCACAGGCCGGCTGGCCGGACCACGGCGAGCAAGGGCTGGAGCGTTCGCCCTGGATGTCGCCAAAGTGGTAGTAGGCCATCGAGCCTTTCAGGCTGTTGCTGCGGTTGATCTTCCAGTCGGCGCCGATCTGCCCGCCGAACATCCATTTGTTTTCGCTCTCGTCCTTGTCGAAACCGTTGGTGGTGGCCGTGTCGGGGCTGTACTCCACCGGGAACGCGCCGAGGGTGCCGAACAGACCCCAGTCGCTGTTGAGCTTGTGGTTGAAGATCGCCGCCACACCGTCGAAGTTGAGGTCGCCGGAATACATCATGTCGGTGGAATAAAACGGGTTGGCGAAGCGCCCCGCCGTCAGGGTCATGTAGTCGGTGGTCTTCCAGGTGAGGTAGCCCTGGTCCAGCCAGATGTCTTTCTTGCCAAAGCCGCCCCCCAGGGTCTGGGTGGTGGACACCGGGTTGTTGTCGTTACCGGTGCCGAGGCGAATGCCGGCGGTCCAGTCGGGCGAGATCACGGCTTTCATGCCCAGGCGGGCGCGCAGGCGGAACAGGTTTTCGCGGTCCTCGCGGGTGTTGAGCAACGGCGGCAATTGGGTGTTGGTGTTCTTGTTGACGTCGTAGGGCCCGCTTTGGTTGAGCTTGGCGTAGTCGACGATTTCGTTGCTGTTGTTGCCCGAGAAGTAGCGCGACTCATCCCGCAGGCGAATGTCGCCGTCGAAGCTGATGCGCGAGACCCAGTCCGGGAAGGTGTTGGGCTGGGCCCAGTTTTCCTGCTTGGCGGTGGCCATGACCTCGGCCTTGACCTGGTCGCGAATCTGGTCGCGTACCGCCGCCGGCACGTACTGCACGCGCACATCGCCGGGAGCCGCTGCCGGGCCGGTCGCCGCCACCGCTGTGGCTGCATTGGCCTGGCGGGCTTGCTGGGCTTCTTTCTCGGCCTGGGCGATCAGCCCGTCGGCCTGCTCCTGCTTGAGCACACCTTGCTGCACCAGCAGGCGGATCAGGTTGACCGTGGCGTTTTCCGAAGGTGCGCCAGGGGCTGCCGTCGCCTGCCCGACCAGGGTCGCGATGACCATACCGACCGCCAGGGTCAATCGATTCACGTGGGAAATCATCTGCACACAACTCCTGTAGAAAACTGCAAAAAAAGGGTTCGATCAATCCGGGCGCCGGCCCTTGAGGGACAGGCGTACCGGCAGGGTCATTGAGGCGGGTGTGCGTTCCTTCAGGCGCGGGGTGGCACGCAAGGCCGCCAGCACCTGGGCGTCGGTCTCGGCGTCGCCGCTGGACTTGGCCAGCTCCACGCGGGTCACCTCGCCGTCGGTGCTCAGCCACAGGTCGGCCTGCACCGTGTAGGCCTTCTTGCGCAGCTGCGGGTCTTCCCGCAGCAGGCGCTGGAACACCCCGGCCAGGTACTGCTTGAACGTGCCGGTGCCAAGCCCGCCGCCACCGGAGCCGGCCATGCCGCCGCCCTTGCCGGCACCGATGTTGAAACCGTCGTTGCCGGACTGCGCATCGCCGTCGATCTGCATCGGGTTGGCCAGGTCGTCCGCCGGTGAAGGCGGCGCTTCTTCCTCGGGCTTGACCTCGTCCGGGGTCGGCGTGGGTTCCGGTTCCGGGATTTTTTCCTGCACCTCGGGCTCGGGCTCCTTGGGTTTTTCCGGCGGCGGTGGTGGCGGTGGCGGCAACGGAATAATCGTCGGCACCTTGGGTGCTTCGCGGCGCACGCCACTCATGTCATTGGCCCACTGCCAGAGAAACCAGGCGGCCACGGCCCCCAGCAGCAGGCCGACGCCCCACTTCAGCGGGCGCAACGGCGGCTTGTTCTTGGCCGGCATCGGCGCGATCGGCATCTGTGCGGTCATGGTTCAGCCCTGATTCGGTTTGCCGGTGACCAGCCCGACCTGGGACAGCTCCAACCGGCGCAGCAAGTCAAGGACCTCGATGACCTTCTGGTACTGCACCATGGCGTCGCCGCGCACGATCACCGGGAAGTCCGGGTTCAACGCTTTCTCGATGCGCAGGCGTTCTTCCAGTTCAGGCAAGGTCACCGGGTAAGCATCGAGAAATACCTGGCCGCCATCGTTTACCGAAATGGCCTTGGTCTTGGCCTCCGACAGCGACACCGAGGCGCTGGCCTTGGGCAGGTGAATCTGGATCCCCGAGACCTGGGCGGTGGCGGTCAGGATAAACATCACCAACACCACCATCAGCACGTCCACCAGGGGCGTGATGTTGATGCTGTCGACGGGTGCGTCATCGTCATCGTCGTGGGAGGCATTCACGGAAGCCATGCTGATTCTCCTCAGGCCGGAACGTTGGCGTGGTGGTCGCGACGGTGCGCCGCTTCACTGTGCTGGCTCTCGCCGTGCATCTCCGCCAGGCGAGTGATGAACTCGTCGACGAACACGCGCATGTCGGCGCTGACTTCCTTGTTGCGGGTAATCAGGCGGTTGTAGCCAAACAGCGCGGGGATCGCGACAAACAGGCCCATGGCCGTGGCCAGCAAAGCCGCCGCCATGCCCGGGGCGATGGCGTTGATGTTCACGTCACCGGCCATCGCGGTGCCGAGGAACACCACCATGATCCCCAGCACGGTGCCGAGCAGGCCGATGTACGGGCCGCCGGCGATGGCGTTGGACAAGGTTGAAAGCTTGGCGCCGAGCAACTGGTTTTCCCGGGTACGCACACCGTCCATGGAGCAGCGGATGGCCTCGATGGTGGCCGCCGAAACCGACGAGGTATCGGCGCCCTGGGCGCGGCGGGTACGGATCTCCTTGACCGCCACCAGGTACAGGCGCCACAGCGAGGAATGGGTCAGGCGTTCGGCCAGCAATGCGTCGTCGTAGTACATCTCCAGGCGTGTGCCGATCTGCGCGAATTGCTCGCGGAAGATTTCGTTGGCCGCACTCACGCGGCTCACCTGGCGGTTCTTGCGGACCATGATGAACCACGACTGGACCATCATCCCCACCAGCACCAGGATGATCACCCAGGCATCCACCGGCACGGCCTTGAGCAGGAAACCCAGGCTGCCGAAACCGAAGCCCGACTGTTCCTCATCCACGCCATAGGCCACCAGTTTCGACTCGGCACCCTGGGCCGTGGCATCGGCCAGCAACAGGGCGGCCGGGCGTGCGACTTTGGACAGACGCAGCTCGTCCATGGCCCCGGTAAACGGCAGGTGGCCACTGGCGGCTTCCGGCAGATCGGCACCGATGGCCAGCTGCGAATTGAACGCCGGCATCGCCACGGCGAGGCTCGCGGTTTCACGGCCATTGACGTACAGCGAAACCTTGTCGCCCTCGGCGGTGAACGCCAGGTGCTGCCACTGGCCCGGGTTCAGCGGTTGGGTCGAGACCGCGCGCTGGCCGTCGATTTCGATAAACGGCATGCCCTGGTTCATGCCCAGCAACAGGCTGTGGGCGCCCTCGCGACGGGCCATGACCACTTGCTCGCCGCTGGCCTGGTCGACCCGCAACCAGGCGCTGAAGGTAAACGCGCCGCCCGCTGCGTGTTGCAGCGACGGGCTGGCCGGTAACAGCAATGGCTGGCCACCGAACTGCAGCGCGCGGCCGATCACACCGTCGATGCTCGCACCGGTGGCGTTCACGGCGGTGTTGCCGTAGGCCGTGGTGTCCCGGGGCGGCGTGCCGTTGGCACCGTCAAAGTGATAGAGCGCGGTGTAGTTCGGGTCGAAGGTCAGCTGGCCGTTGGCGGTGGCCGGGGCCTTCTGATTGCCGTAGTACATCCACAGGTCCTGGCGCTGACCGCCTTCCACCTTGGGCACGTCGACCCAGATCAGCGCCATGCCCATCAGCGGGTCGAAGCTTTCGATCTGGTGGTTGAACACGGTCTTGTCGTCGGCACTGACAAAGCGCAGGTCGGCGCCGTCGTCCTTGACCCCGTCAAAGGTGAAATTGCCGGTGTGCAGGCGCACCAGCAAGGCGGTGCGGCCCAGGGCCTGGTTGATGCCGGCGCCCTGGGAAGTGGTGTCCACCGTGATCTGTTTACGGTAGTGCCAATCGTCCTGCCACCAGGCATGGGCGGTGGCCGGGAGCGCGAAGCCCAGGCAGATCAACAGGCTCAGAAATAGGCGTTGCATGTAAGGAGTCTCCGAAAAAAGGGGTCAGAAAGTCGCCTGCACACTGAAGTGCAGTCGCGAGTCCTGTTTCTGGGTGTTTGGGCCATCGAGCAGCGGGTAGCCCCAATCCAGGCTGCCGGACAACCACTTGCTCAAACTGGCGCGGGTGCCCAGGCCGACACTGGCCAGGCTGTATTCGTCTTCCTGCTCGGGCAGCGGGTCATGCAGGCGCAGGCGCGCGCCTTCGGCAAACGCGTAGAAGCGCCACTCCTGCACGTAGCTGCCGAGGAACTTGGCCAGGGACGGCGTGCGCAGTTCCTGGGACAGCAGGTAGCCTTCGTCGCCGGTGCGCTCGGCGGCGAGATAACCGCGCACCGAGGTGGCGCCGCCGGCGGAATATTGCTCGTTGGACACCAGCGGCCCCGAGGCCAGCTGGAAGCCGGCCTTGGACGCCGACTGCCAGTCGTTGCCGAAGGTGTAGGTGTAATTCAGGTCGCCCTTGAGCACGGCGAAACTGGGGCTGGCCTTGTCGCGCTTGTACTGGAACTCTTCGGCGTCGCTGCCGTAGCCAAAAAACGCGCGGGTGCCGACTATCAGGTTCAAGCCCAGGCCCAGTTGGGACTGCTCGGTGTAGCGGTAGCCGTTGTAGCCGAAGGTCAGCGGTGCGTACTTGAGCGGAATGTCGTCGGTGCTGCCGCCAAACTTCATCTGTTCCTTGAAGTCCTTGAAGTCCACACCGGCCGAGAACGAGTTGGCCCAGTTGCCGCTGGCCGGCAGGCTGTAGATCGCCGCCACGCCGTAGGAATGGCCTTTGCCCAACACGTTGCTGCCGCCGATGGTGGCGATGTTGCTGTCGGACTGGTAGCCGGAGAACTGCAGGCTCCAGCGATCACTCAGCGGCGCGGTGTAGGAGCCCGACCAGACCTTGGCGTTGTCGCTGTCCTGGGGCGCCGTAAAGTAGGTCAGGGAAATGCTGTGGCCCAGTTGCCAGAGGTTGTCGTAACCCAGGGTGGCGACGCTGCGCAGTTCCTTGGTGTCGGCGCTGTAGTCGTTGTTCAGGCCGAGGCTGGCGTGCCACGGGTTCTGGTCTTCCACCTGCAGGTCGACGTCCATGGTGCCGGGGCGCTGGCCTTCGCGAACCAGCGGCGTGACCTGGCGCCCGACGCCGCGATTGAGGCCGGCGAGTTGGGTTTGCACGCTGGCGAAATCCGGTACGGCGCCCTCCTTCAGGCCCGGCACTTCGTCGCGGATTTCCACCGGCGAATAATGTTTGGCGCCTACCACACGGACGCGGCCGACCTTGGTCTCGCTGACTTGCAGGTAGACGATACCGTCGTCGACCTTCTGCTCCGGCAGTTCGACAAACACCGACTGATAGCCGCGTTCCTGATAGATCTTCTGCAAGGCATCCCGGGCGCCTTCGATATCGGCCAGGGTCTTTTGCGGGCCCAGAAACGGGTACACCGCTTCTTCGATCGCGCGGGCGTCGAGCACGGTATTGCCGCGCACGAAGTACTCGTTGACGTCCACCAGCCGTGCCGGAGCTTCGGGCTGGGCGCCCTGCTCTTCGGCCTGTACCGGTTGCGCCAGCGCGCCCAGCGTCAGCCAGCACAGCGCCAGCGTTGATTTGAACAGATGCTCCACACCGCCCCCTGGTTTACTCAAGATGATTGCCGTCGCCGTTTGCCCGGCGTTTGGCCTGTTCAATTGCTGGATATCGAGGTGTTGCCGTGCCGTGCGAGCCAGGTGTGCAGCAGGGCGAAGTTCAGGGAGAACTCCGGCATGTGCAGCAAGGCGCCGCAGAACACTTCGCCGATGATTTTCTGGATCAGTTGCACCGCCCGTGGGTTGTCCAGGAACGTGGCGATGTCGCGTTGCAGGAGGTTGATGCCCCAGACTTTCTGGTTCAGGTCGAGGCCGACGAACCAGCGGAACAGCAGGTTGTAGTTGAGTTGTTCGTGCAGTTGCTGTTCGTTGGGGACCGAGTACAGGAGTTGCAGCAGCAGGATCTGCAAGACGGTCTGGGGGGCGATCTGGGTGCCGGGTTCGGCCTGGAGCAGGTCGCGGTGGTGGTCGAGGATGTCGTCGATCTGCGGGCGCAGCAGGACCAGTGAATGGCCTGCGGGGATGTAGCTGGAGACTTCCTTGAGCGCACCTTGCCAGTCTTCCTGGGAGACGATCCATACCCACGGTGCGCCATAGCGGTAGACCGAGACCGGTTTTTTGCGCGCGGCTTCGACGATCTTTGACAGGCGCTGGTCGAGCTCCTGCATGCCGACTTTCGAATAACGTTCCATAGTTCCCATTCGCCCCACTCCTGGCATCCTGCTTACGGCTTTGGCATCGCCTGTTTTGGCGTTGTTGAGCGCGTTACATAGCCAAGACCGGGGGCACCGGGGACTACCGAACTTTTGTCATAAAAGCTTCTTTTTTTGGGTGGGGGTGGTGGTAGTGGTGGTGTGGGCATATCCGTTATTCAGGTAACGGCCACTATG
>NZ_JAOTOA010000047.1:0-10518 GCF_036346535.1 Pseudomonas sp. Z18(2022) | reverse complement strand
TAGGCGAGGTGCCGAGTGGTGGGGCAAGAGCGTTTTGCTTACTTTTGCGCTGTTCAAAAGTGAGCCGCTGTAAGAGCGGAACCAATAGCCGCCGTTACCGAAGAAACGGATATGTACTCACCCCCGGCCCATCTCAGCACCCCGCGCCGAAGTACCTATCCTGCGCAACAGGGGCAACACCTCGGCCCCCACGTGAATCGACTCCTCCAGATGCGGAAACCCCGACAAAATAAAGCTGTCCACCCCCAGCTGGTGATACTCCTCGATCCGCTCCGCCACCCGCTCATAACTCCCCACCAACGCGGTACCAGCCCCACCACGGACCAGGCCCACCCCGGCCCAGAGGTTGGCCGAAACCTCCAACTCCCGCGCCCCACGCCCACGGCCCTTCATCAATTCAGTCTGGCGACTCTGCCCCACCGATTCATACTTGGCCATCTGCCGTTGCGCCTGGTCAATGGCGTCCTTGGGAATCTCCTCCAGCAGCCGCTCAACATGCGCCCAGGCCGCCTCCTCGGTGCGATCGGCAAAGATGTGCAAGCGCAACCCAAAGCGCAACGTCCGCCCCTGCAACGCGGCCAACTCGCGCATCCGCACCACCCGCTCGGCAATCATCGCCGGCGGCTCACACCACATCAGGTACGTCTGAGCATGGGCAGCTCCCACCTGCTCAGCCGCCTCTGACGCACCCCCAAAATAAATCGCCGGCACCTCGGCCCCAGGCGCCACCGGCGTGTTGATCCCGCTGCGGTAATACCGCCCCGGATGCGCCGGCTGCTTGCCAGCCCACACCGCCTGGAACACCTGCAAGAACTCGGCAGTCCGCGCATAACGCTCATCGTGCTCAAGAAAATCCCCCAACGAACGCTGCTCGAAGCGGCTGGACCCCGTCACCACATGCAACGCCAGCCGGTTCTCGCTGAGCAGTTGCAAGGTCGCCGCACGGTGGGCGGTATAAGCAGGCAGTTCCATGCCAGGCCGCAACGTCAGGAGGAACTTAAGCCGCCGCACTTCCTGGGCCAGCACCGCAGTAATCAGCCATGGGTCTTCGAACCCACTGGCAGTAGGCACCATGATCCCGTCAAACCCGGCCTGTTCGGTGGCCCGCACGATCTGGCGCAGGTAATCGAGGGTCGGCGCACGTTCGCCTTGCTGGAACAGCCCGACCTTGGGCAGGCCACTGCTGGTGAGGTGGCGACCGTCGCCGTTGGTGGGCAGGAACCAGTCAAGCTGGATCGGTGGGCGAACCTCAGTGTTCATGGTGCAGGCGCTCCTTGCGCAGGCCGTGTTGAAAAAGCAGCGGCAGGATCTGTTCCCCGAAACGCAGCACTTCGCTGACCGCCGGGCCGCCTTGCAGGATGATGTGGCCAACGCCCAGGCCGTGCAGTTCCTGCAGGCGCGTGGCGATTTGACGGGGTGTGCCCACCAGGATCAGCGGTTGGCCAGGATGCAGTTGCAGCAGGTTCGGGTGGATCTCCCACTGGCGCAACGGGTGACGGTCGCGGGGCACGGTGGCGATGCGGTGGTTGGGCAGGTCCTGGGTCGGCAGCAGCGCGGCGGCGGTTTCCCATGCCAGGTCTTCGCTGTCGCCGATGATCAGGCCGAAGGTACAGGCAAAGGCCAGGCTCGGTTGCAGCTGGCGCCAGCGCAGTATTTCCTGGGCCAGCCACTGCGGATGCCCGGGCCGCAACAGGCAGACTTGGGCGTGCCCGGCCACCAGCGCGTGGCTTTGGCTGTCGTCCAGCACCAGGGGCGGGGCGGGCAGTTCGCGGCGGGCGACGCCGGCGTTTTCCAGTTGGAAGTAGCGGCCTTGGTAATCCAGGCCACCGTCATTCGGGGCCAGCAGTTGCTGGAGGATGTCCAGGTATTCGCCGATGCGCTCGCTGCGCTGGTCGCGGTTCAGCCATTCGCCAAAGGCGCTGCGCAGGCTGCCTTGTTCGCCGTCGGGCAAGTGCAGGCGCACCCGGTGGCTGCTGATGGATTGCAGGCTTTGCAGGGTGGTGGCCAGGGCGGCCGGGAGCATGACTTCCGGCGGCACGCTGACCGACAACTGCACCCGCCGGGTATGGGCGCACAGTGCCGCCGCCACCCCGAGGCTGTCGGCGCACAAGGCGCCGCCGGGGATCCACAGGCCGTCGATGCCGGCGTATTCCACCGCCTGGGCCAGCTGGATCCATTGCCCCGGCCGCGCCGCCCAGTCGGGGGTACAGAGGGGCATCAACCAACTGAATTCAAGGGGCATACACAGGCTCCATAGTTTGGCATCAGTATCACGCGTCGTCGTCGTCGTCGTAGCAGCTGTCGAGCCCCGGCGAGGCTGCGTAGCGGTGCATCTGACACACCGCCACGCAGCCTCGTTTCACTCGACAGCTGCTACGGGAGCTGACGCTTTCAGGGTGTTTGATCATCCTACTCTCGTCCTCGCCATCCGAGGGCCGGGGCGATGTCCCGGGCGATGATTTCCAGGCGCTTGAGGATCTGGGCCTGGGTCGAGCTCTCGGCCTGGACCACCGCGATCAGGTAGTCAGCATAGGGCAGCAGCGACGGGTCCCGCTGCAGGCTTTCGATCACTTCGTCGGGATGGCCGTGGTGCACGTTCATCAGGCGCAGGTGTTCCTGCAGGTCCACGGCTTGATCAATCAAGCCTTCACGTTGCAGGCGCGGGATGTGTCGCTCAATGTCCACCGCCAATTCCGCTTGGGCACTGGCCCGGTCCGGTGCCGGGAAAATTGCACGCACCACGCCGATTCGCGGCTGGCGATCGGTGCGGGTCCAGGCGTTCAGGTAGGCATCGGCCAAGGGTTTCTGCACGGTCAGCGGGTCGTGGGTGGCGGTGCCCAGGAGCAGGCCGTTGCCTTGGCTCGCGGTGTAGGCCGCGCCTTCGAGGCTGCCGTGGGAGTGCCACAAGCGGCTGCTCAAACCGGTTGCTGGCGGTTGCAGGGTCAATGGGTTGTGGGGCGTCAGCGGTTCGCCGTCGAGTAACTGCTGGACCTGCTGCTGGCTGTCGCTGAAGTCGACCTGGCGTTGCAGGGCGTCACGGCCAAAGGCGCTGAAGTTGTCGAGGTTGGCGCCGCCGCTGCCCAGACCCAGTTGCACCCGGCCGCCGCTCAGGGCGTCGAGCACGCTGGCGTCTTCCGCCAGGCGGATCGGGTCTTCAAACGGCAGCACGATCACCCCGGTGCCCAGTTCGATATGCCGGGTACGCTCGGCCACCGCCGCCAGCAATACCAGCGGCGACGGCAGCCGGCCAAAGCCGTTGCTCAGGTGGTGCTGGGCAATCCAGCCACCGTCAAAACCCAGGGCTTCGGCGACTTCGAATTGTTCGATCAGGTCGCGATAGACCTGCTGTGGATCATCGCCAAAGGCGTGGCTGAGAAAGCCCAGTTTGAAGCTCATGACAGGGTTCCTTGAGGCAGGGTCGGTTGCCAGCCCAGGGCCGGGGCGATCTGTTCGCGGATGATTTCCAGGGCACGGATCGCATCACGCAGCGGGGTGCTGGTGGTCTGCACTTGCAGCACCAGATGGTCGTTGGCGGTCAGGGTCGGGCCTTGCTGCAACTGCTCGATGATCTGTTCGACCGGCCCGTGCAGGATCCCGAGGCGCTTGAGGGTGGTGTCGAAATCATCGTCCACCGGCGCCTTGTACACGCCGATGCTTTGCTGGCGCCGCACGTAGGCCTGGATGTCCTGGCGTGTGGCGGCGTCCGGGTTCGGGATCAGTGCTTGCACCCGGGCGATGCGGGGCGGGGTGCCGTTGTCGCCGGTCCAGGCGTTGCGATAGCGGTTGACCAGCTCCACGCCGGCTTCAGGCGGTAAATGCGGGTTCGGCGCCATGATCAGGCCGTGGCCGCGCTCGGCTACCAGTTCCACCCGTGAAGTGGCTTCCCAGATTCGCTGTCCGAGGCCGGCGGCCCGTGGCAGCAGGCGTGAGCCACTGTCGGTCAGTGGCGCGTTACCCAGGGCGTGAAGCAACTCTTGCAGGTGTTGCTCATAGTCGCGGTGGCGCGCCTGCGGCTCGCGGCCGAACGCCGTAAAGGTCTCAGGATCGAAGCCTGCGCCCAGGCCCAGTTCCAGCCGGCCATTGCTCAACAGATCCAGCACCGAGGCGTCTTCCGCCAGGCGCAGCGGCGCTTCCTGGGGCAGCACGATAATCCCGGTACCGAGGCTGATCCTGCGGGTGCGCTCGGCGATGGCGGCGAGCAATACCAGAGGCGAGGGCAGGCGGCCGTGTTCGCTGGCGAAGTGGTGCTGCGCCACCCAGCCACTGTCGAAGCCCAGCTCTTCAGCGACCTTGAACAGCTCCAGCGTGTCGCGGTAGACCTTGGGATCGAAGCCCGGGCTGTAGACTCGGCTGAGAAACCCCAGGGAAAAACGCGAACTCATGGCTGCACCTCGCGGGCCAGTTGTTTTTGCAGCGCGGGGCCGGCATTGATCGACTCCGGCAGGCCGCTGAAGGGGCTGATGGTCAGGTAACCCTTGTTCAGCCATACCGCTTCATCCTGCTTCTGTTGCTCGGCGGTGGCGGCGGGGCTGTACTGGAAGCCAATGCCGGGTTTGCCTGGCAGCTTGAATTGCTTGAGGTCGTCGGTGTACACCGCTTCAAAGCCCACGTAGCTGCCGATTCGGGTGAGTTTCACACCCTTGATCTGCGGGTCTTTTGGCAGGTTGATGTTCAGGCCCAGGCCCTTGGGCAAGAGCGCGCCGTCGGGTTGGCGATGCTGGTCCAGGGCGTTGACCAGCTTCGCCACCAGCAGCGCCGCGCGCTGTGGGTCGGCCTCTTTCAAGTCGGTGCTGACCGCCAGCGCCGGAATGCCCGCCTGCACCGCGACACTCGCGACGTTGAACGTGCCGGAGGCGCTGTTGATCGCCCCCAGGTTATTCCCGGGGTTGGGGCCGACGATCACCAGGTCGGGATGGGGCATGACTTTTTTCAGGCCCATCAGCAAGGCCATCACCGGCGTGCCGCTGATCTCGATCTGCACGTCTTTACCCGCGCACTCGGGGCTTTGGCACACGCCGTTTTCGGTGGTGCTGATGTAGTAACTGTCGGGATAGGCCGGGTCGTCGTCATGGCCGACGGTGACTTCGCGGCCAAAGAAAAACGCGCCGCCCCGGGCGCTCTGGTCGGCTTGCGGCGCGGCAATCCGCACCGTATGCCCCTGGGCCTTGAGCTCGGTGTAAAGGGCGCGAATATTGGGGTGCTGATAGCCGTCGTCGTTGCTCAGCAAAATGTTCAGGGCGAAGGCCTTCGAGGCGACCAGGCTGCCGAGCGCCAGCATCCATGCGCTGTGCTTCATGGTTTTGCTCCTTGGGTAAAACGGTTGGCCGGGCGCGGCAGGCCGAGGTTTTCCCGCAGGGTGGTGCCTTCGTATTCGGTGCGGAACAGCCCGCGTTGTTGCAGCAGTGGAATCACCTGGTCGACGAACAGGTCGATGCCGCCGGGGAAGTACGGGAAGAACACGTTAAAGCCGTCACAGGCACGGGCTTCGAACCACTGCTCGAAGAAGTCGGCGATGTCTTCGGCGGTGCCGATCACCGGGTTGCCGGCGGTCAGGTGCAGGTACAGCTGGCGGATGCTCAGGTTCTGGCTGCGGGCCAGTTCCAGGAGTTTGTCGCGCCGGCTGCCGCGCTGGCCTACCGGGGTTTCCGGCAGCGGGCCGTCGAGGTCGTAGCCCGACAGGTCGATGTCATCGCCCAGGGTGTCGGCCAGGAAACGCAGGCCCAGTACCGGGTCGACCAGGGCCTGGAATTCTTCGAACAGCGCCTGGGCCTGTTCGCGGGTCTCGCCGATAAACGGAGTGACACCGGGCAGGATCTTGACGTGGTCGGGGTCGCGGCCAAAGGCGGCGGCCCGTTGCTTGATGTCTTGATAGAACGCCTGGGCGCCGGCCAGGTCATGGTTGACCGCAAAAATCAGCTCGGCGACGCGGGCGGCGAGGGCCTTGCCGGGCTCCGACGCACCGGCCTGTACCAGCACCGGATGGCCCTGCGGCGGGCGGGCGACGTTGAGCGGGCCACGCACGGAAAAGTGTTCGCCGCGATGGTTCAGGGTGTGCAGTTTGGCCGGGTCGAAATACTCACCGCTGGCCTTGTCGCGGGTGAAGGCGTCGTCATCCCAGCTGTCCCACAGGCCCTTGACCACATCGTGGAATTCTTCGGCGCGCTGGTAGCGGTCGCCGTGATCGATATGGGTTTCGCGGCCGAAGTTCCAGGCTTCATCCGAGACCACCGAGGTCACCAGGTTCCAAGCGGCGCGGCCCTTGGACAGGTGATCGAGGGAGGCGAACTTGCGGGCGATGTGGTACGGCTCGTTGTAGCTGGTGGTGGCGGTGGCGATCAGGCCGATGTTGCTCGTGACGGCGGCGAGGGCGGCCATCAGCGTGAGGGGTTCGAAGTGTTCGGCCCGCGCCGTTCGGCTGAGTGCATCGTGATGATGCCCCCACAGTGCGACCACGTCGGCGACGAACAAGGCGTCGAATTTGCCGCGCTCGGCGGTTTGCGCGATGTGCTTGAAGTGCTCGAAATCCAGGCTGGCATCGGCCTGTGCCAGCGGGTGGCGCCAAGCGGATACGTGGTGGCCGCTGTTGGCCAGGAAGGCCCCCAGCTTGAGTTGATCGGTACGTCGGGTCATGGACAGGCTCCCGGGAAAGGTCAGGCGCAGGGCCGGCGAACCGGCCCTGCGGGCTGGGTCAGAAGGCGTACGTCACGCCGGTGTACCAGTAGCCACCGGTGGTGCCGTAAGGCGAAAAGGTGCCGTAGGGGAAGCCGCCGGAGCTGCTCACCAGGTCGGTGCGTTTCGGGTACTTGTTGAACAGGTTGTTGGCGCCGGCATTCAGGGTCACCGCCTTGGTCAGGTGGTAGTCGATGTTCAGGTCGGTGATCCAGGTCGGCGCGAAGTTGCGGTCGTAGATCTCGGCGGTGCCGTACTCGGTGTAGGAGCCGTAGCGGGTCAGGTTGAGGCTGGTTTCAACTTTGTCGTAGGTCCAGGTGGTGCCCAGCAGCAGTTTGGATTGCGGCAGGCCGTACTTGAGGTTGCCCTGGCGCTGACGGTCGTAGCCACCGTCCGGGCCAAGGGCCTGGGCGGCCACGGCCGAGGCGTGGATCGAGTCGATCTGGGTGGTGTTCCAGTTGAAGCCGGCGCTGTATTTCAGGCTGCCATAGGCACCGATGTCCTGGCGGTAGTCGCCCACCAGGTCGACGCCACGGGTGGTGGTGTCGAGGGCGTTGGTGAAGTAGGTCACTGCCTGGTTGGGGTTGAGCCCGGCCGCGGCGAGGATCGCGCTGATCTGCGGGGTGCCGCCCAGGTAGCCGGTCTGGGCGATGCGGTCCTTGATCACGATCTGGTAGGCATCCAGGGTGATGTTGGTGTTGTCGGTGGGTTGCAGGGTCAGCCCGACGCTGTAGTTGGTCGACTTTTCCGGCTTGAGGGTGGTCGCACCCAACGCCTTGGCCACGTCGGAATTCACCGCCACGTTGCGGTAGTCAAACAGTTGGCCGTTGACGCTAGTTTGCGAGGTGGAGCTGTAGATCTGCTGGGCCAGGGACGGCGCACGGAACCCGGTACTGAAGGTGCCGCGCACCGCCAGGATCGGCGTCAGTTGGTAGCGGGTGGAGATCTTGCCGTTGGTGGTGGTGCCCGAGCCATCGTTGTAGTGCTCGTAGCGCCCGGCCAGGTCCACGTGCCATTTGTCCGTGAAGTCCTGACCGACTTCGCCGTAGCCCGCGAGGCTGATGCGGCTTTTTTCGGCGGCGTCGGCCGGGGTGGTGCCCGCACCGGAAATGGTCCCGGGTGGAATAATCGCGCCGTTGGCGCCGGTGTCGAACGGCCCGCTGGCGTAGGAGGCGAGGTCACCCTTGCCGATCTTGTAGTCTTCGTAGCGCTGTTCCAGGCCCCAGGAAATCTGCGTCGGCTTGTACAGGCCGAGGTCGAAGGCGCGGGTCAGGTCGAGGTTGTTGGTCCACTGGCTGAAGGTTTTCACGCCGGTGTCTACCGAGGTCGGCGAGGTGGGGCCGTAGCTCAGGTTGTAGGTGTCGGTGAGGGTGGCCCGGGCATGGTCCTGGCCGTAGGTGCTCGACAGGTCATAGTCCCAGCCGGCCGCCTGGCCCTTGCCGCCGAATGCCACTTGGAAGTCGTCTTCGATGAAGCGCAGGTTGTCTTCGATACCTTCCGGGTACGGCGTCTGGATGCCGTTGAAACTGCCCGGCTGGTGGAAGGCCAGGGGCTTTTCCGAGTTGCGGTGGGTGTAGGTCGAGAACGAGTACAGGGTCAGCGCGTCAGCGACCGGCAATTCGGCGTTGTAGCCCAGGCTGAAGTTCTTCGCCTCGGGCAGGCCGGTGCCGTAGTAGGTGTGGCGCTGGCTGGTGTTGCCGGCGCTGTCGGTGTAGGGCGCTGCGTCGGAACGGTCCGAGACGTCCTGTTTTTTCACGTCCAGGGCGAGGTTGATGAAGCCGTCGTTGGGCAGGGCCAGGCCGACGTTGCCGGTCTGGCGCACGGTTTCGCCGTCGCCGTTTTCATAGTTCTGGCCGTAGGTGGTGGACAGGCTGCCGCCATGGTCGGTCTGCTTGAGCACGATGTTGATCACCCCACCGATGGCGTCCGAGCCGTATTGCGCCGAGGCTCCGTCACGCAGGACTTCGATGTGATCCACCAGGGCGGTGGGGATCATGTCCAGGTCTACCGGTTGCGAGCCGGAGTTGAGGGAGGTCGCGTTGTTCAACAGCGCGCTGTTGTGGCGGCGCTTGCCGTTGACCAGCACCAGCACCTGGTCACCGTTCAGGCCACGCAGGCTGATGGGGCGCACGATCGAGGTCGAGCCGAAGCCCGACGAGGCCGGCTGGTTGAGGGACGGCAGCACCTTGCTCAGGGCGCGGGTCAGGTCGCCCTGGCCGGTGGCGAGCAACTGCTTGGAGGAAATCACATCCACCGGCGCCGGGCTCTCGGCCAGGGTGCGGGCCTGGCCACGGTTGCCGATCACCACGACGGTGTCCAGCGGGTTGTCGCTGGCCGGGGCGTCGGCGGCGAGGGTCAGGCTGCTGTAGCTGGCGGCCTCGCACACAGCGAGGAACAACAGGGTATGGGCGAAGGCCTTGCCGGGTTGGCGGCGGCCTGCGACGCGTGATGGATTCATGATGTGCAACACTCCAGTGTGGTTAGGCGACGAGCCTTGTTCGAGGGCGGCTTGTTGAGTTCAAGCTCTGGTGGAGGCAGGAGAGCAAAGGCTGTGCCATCGCTGAAAAGTCTTGGATAACAAGGGGTTGTTGGCGGGCTGGGGTAGCGGGTGGTGTTTTTCTAACAGGCGGGAAGGCAGGGTGTTGGTTTTTGTGCAGGGGATTTTTTCGAGAAACGGCTGGCGTACGCCGGGGCGGGGAAATGCCTGCTTGGCACACCCCTTGCTCTCCCCACGCCATACCTAAACCCAAGGAAGCTTTTCTGTATGCCTAGACCCGGCCCGCGCAACGCCCTCACTGATATTCCCGGCCTGGAGGTTGGCCACGCCACAGACCTGTATGCCGACACCGGCGTCACGGTGATCCGCCCGGATGGTTTCTGGACTGCCAGTATCGACATTCGTGGTGGCGGCCCTGGCGGTCGCGAAACGGCGGCGCTGGAGCCGGAGAACATGGTTGGCCAGTTGCACGCCCTGGTGTTTGCCGGTGGCTCGGTGTTTGGCCTGGGGGCGGCGGATGCGGTGGCAGCGAAGTTGTCCCAAGACCAGGTGGGGTTGCATTTGAAGCCGGGTGCGCCGGCGATTCCTATCGTGCCGGCGGCGGTGTTGCATGACCTGGCCAATGGCGGCGACAAGGATTGGGGCCTGGAGCCGCCTTATCGACGGTTGGGGTTTGAGGCTCTGGCCAACGCTGGTCCGGACTTTGAGCTGGGCTCGGTCGGGGCTGGGCGTGGGGCCATGGCCGGGGTGTTGAAAGGCGGGCTGGGTACGGCGTCGCTGGATTTGGGGGATGGGTTGGTTGTGGCTGCGTTGGTGGTGGCCAATCCGATCGGTTCGGTCTACATGCCGGATGGTGAGACGTTTTGGGCTTGGCCGTGGGAGGTGGCGGGGGAGTTTGGTGGGGCGCGGCCCGTCACGGAGATGGATTGCAGTGACCCGATGCCGGAGTTGTCGCGGCTGGATTCCATGGGGCGCCTGCAAGCGGGGGCCAATACGACGTTGGTGGTGGTGGCGAGTACGGCGCGGTTGACGGTGGCGGAGTGCAAGCGGGTGGCGATCATGGCCCAGGACGGGATTGCCCGGGCGGTGCGGCCGGCGCATTTGCCGTTTGATGGGGATACGGTTTTTGCGTTGGCCTCTGGGGCTGTGGAGTTGACGGATGGGCCTCGGCGGCAGGTGGAGATTGGGCGGATTGGGTCGGCGGCGGCTGACTGCGTGGCTCGGTCGATTGCGCGGGGGGTGTTTGCTGCGCGGGCTTAGGTTGGGGTGTATATCCGTTATTTAGGTAACGGCCGCCTATGGTTTCGCTCTTACAGCGACTCACTTTGGAAAAGCCCCAAAGTAAGCAAAGG
>NZ_JAOTOA010000046.1:0-11048 GCF_036346535.1 Pseudomonas sp. Z18(2022) | reverse complement strand
GCCGTCGGTGAGAGTCAGCAGTTCCTCACCGGTAACCATCGACACCGGGCAGCCATTGGTTGCGGTCTTGTCTGCCGGAGCGACCGCATCACCGCCAGGGTTCTTCGCAGAGGAAGGCACATCATCAACATGCGCTTTCTCCCGAACCACGGTGTTCTGACGCGGCCCCCAGCGCATCTGCACACCACCCTTTTTCAACCCCTCAACGGCGCCCCGAACCGCTACTGTCTTGTACCGTCCCACTGTCCCCATAAAGCTCTGAAGAACACTGAATATGCCCTTCACAAACCGAATGGCCGCCTCAACAATCCGAGCGCCATACCTGAGCGCACGCGAGCTCAAATAAGCGATGCCCGCCGCCGGCAGAACAACCGTCAGCAAAGCCGCCACCAACAAATCGATCAGCAACGACACCACAAACCCGGCCACCGCCTCGGCCGTACTCCCTGCAACCTCACTTGGTGGTAACGCCGACAGCCAAATCATCGCCGTGCGCAACATCAGGTACAGCGCCGCCTCATCACTGGCCAGCAACATCGCCTGTTCCATGAGCTTTGGCGCAGTTTGGGCCAGCTCAATCAACTCGTTGGCTTTCGCCCCCAGGCTTTCAAACAACTGGCCCGGATCCTTGAAGATCTCCTGCACCTGCTTGATGGCGTCCCATACACCAGTAATCGCCGCCCAACTTCCCGCCAGCACGCCAGTGCCAATCGCGCTCGAAGTGGACCGTTCCCAATGCGGCTTGAAACCGTTCCATTGCTTGCGAAGCCAGCTTTCCAGGTCAGCGGTCAAACCGTCGTAAGACGAAAACAGCGCCTCGACCTGCTCGTCCGAAACACCGCCTTGCACCCGTATCCGGTAGCGCTTGCCGGCCACGCAGGGGTGAGAGCCTTTCCCCTGTTCATCGAGCATGACCACGGTAGCGCTGCCGTCATCCAGCCCAATCACCTCAATCGGGATACCTCCCAGCGGTACGTCATACACCGACTCAAACTTGCTCTCGATCTCCAGTAAGCCGCCCACCTCACAACGCACCACCGTCGAGAAATTGTCATCGGCCATGCTCACCGACTTGCTCGAGTCCCCCACCCGAATGACCCGATCCATCCCCAGCAATGACGGAAAATCTGCTGCATGACTGACCTTGTCCAACGCCTGCGAATACCAGGCGCCCACCTGCTGGCGATACACCGCCAGGCTCTGATGAAAGCCATCCAGTTCATGTTCGATATGGGCAATGTGGGACGAAGAAGCAGTCATCCGTGACGTCTCTGCAAAGGGGAGGCGTCGGAGTCTGCAACAGCAAAATGAGGGCTGGACGAGTGGTCCGGAAAATCAGATTGGGCTTACGAGGAGGGCGATTTTTTCCGTGCCGAGCGGCTGCCCGGCACTACGTAAAACAGAGATTCAGCTCATTGACGGCAGTGGCGTTTTCAGTGGTGCGGTGCATTGGCCCTGAGCATCCTTGAGACTGGCCTCAAACTCGACCAGCCCCCCGTGCATCTTCTGCAACGCCTCAATCTGCCGCACCAGCTCCTGCTTCTTGCTGGCGATCGCTTTGTCCGCAAGCTCCCAGGGCAACCCATCACCGTGATGTCCACCCAGAATCGCCTGCAACTCCTTGAGCTTGAAACCCAACTGCTGAGCACACTTGATGAACGTCAGCAGATCGACGCTCTCTGCGGAGTAAATTCGATAACGACCTTCCCGTTGCGGCGGCGGCAACAGGCCGATCGCCTCATAGTGACGAATCGCCTTGATCGTGGTGCCCGACAACTGCGCGGCTTTGCCGATGTACATGAAAAGTCCTTTTCCCAAAAAGTGCGCCGGCCTGTTTCAGCCACTGTTCCCGCTGCGCCGGCGTGGAGCCCAGCACCGGTCCGAACTGCAACGTCTTGATCGGCTGGATGCCACAAAACGCCAGCGTCGTCTTGCGCATCTGATGCAGCGCGGGCATGCGGTAGAACCACCTGTAATACCACGGCGGCGTGTCGAGGGTCACCAGCAAATGCGCGGTTCTACCCTTCAGGAGTTTGTCGGGGAAGGCCTTGCCCTTGCGGTATTTGAAGGCGAAACCGGACAGGAAAATCCGGTCGATAAAACCCTTCATCAATGCCGAAATGCCACCCCACCAGATGGGGAAAACAAACGTCAGATGATTGGCCCACAGGATGTCGGACTGGGCGCTGAGCAGGTCGGGTTCCAGAGGTTGGACCTGGCTGTAGCCGTTGTGCAGGATGGGGTCGAACGTCAGGTCACCCAGGCGCAGGACGCGTACTTCGTGGCCGGCAGTTTTGGCGCTGGTGACGTAGGCGTCGGTGAGGGCAGAGCAGAAGCTGGTGCTGGAAGGGTGGCCGAGGATGACCAGGATGCGTTGGCTCATGGTGGTGGAGTCCTGAAAGATAGGATTTCAGGGTGAGGTGTGACCTTAGGGGGAGAGTCAAGAAGTGGCAGTGATTGGGAATGGCCAGGAAGACTCATCCCTTTCATTTGCAGGACGTTTCCTAGAGAATTCCAAGCGCTTGCGCCAGCAAAATCCCGCGACTAGTCTGCGTTCCGTCACTGCATATTCGGTGATCGGGTTTAGTCGCCCGGACAACGCTAGGCGCACAGCGCCATCTCAAAGCCAGGTATTTATCGCCTGCACTTTATGGTGGCTGTGCGCAGGGCACCTTCGGGTGCGCCGGTGCCTAGCGGCCGGTCGACTAACCTGCGTACAGCTGCCACCTTCTGATCGTTTAGTCGCGAGAAGTTAGTGGTTCAACTCACTGCTAGGAGTTCTACCATGGTCAAAGTTACCCCCGACCCACCCGCCTTCCATAAAGCCTTACTCCGCGACACTGATGCCTCGCGCCGAGTGATTGATCGCTACCTCAAAGCGCCGGATGCGCAGCCTTCACCCAACCCGTTTACCGTTGATGACGAACTGAGTTTCGAAGATGCTCTGGCTCATGCTGCCGAGCTGTTGCATTGCGCCGTAGCGACCGCCCAGGCGTCGACCGAGCCGCTGAATGGTTCGCAGCGGGCGGTGATGCATTTGGTGGAAATGTCGAAGGTGGTGGTGGATCGAGCGCTGGATTGTTTGCAGCCGAGGTGAGTTGACTTCTCGCCCCGAGTTTCTTCCAGGCATTAAAAAGCCGGCTTGTGGCCGGCTTCTCGGGGACTGGTTCAGCTTATTTTTGGTAAACCTCACCAGCCTTCAAATCGTTCACCCAGACTTGCGTCCAGGTGATAGGGGCATCAGCGGGAACTCCTCCGCATCGCCAGGCAGGGCGGACCGGCTTTACACCAACCCCCTGCCAAATGTGCGGCGCATAATACCCACATTCCCTTCAATTTCCCAGCTTCGGATCCGATTTAGAGCCTTCGTAGCCCAATAAATGCTCATCCAGCGGCACTGGCGGGCGGCGGTTATTCAGTGTCGCCCACCAGAACACCCAACCCAGAATTTCAAAGTTCTGTTCATGCCGCTGTTCGTAGGTCAAAAACTCGTCCGGATGTTCGGCGCTGTTGTGGCTGCGCATCCGCAGTCCGCCTCCAGGCCGGTTGTAGAGGTATTTGATGCGCAACATTCCGTCGTGTTCTACCGCATAAATCTCGCCATCGATAATCTGTTTGCGGCCGCAGTCGATGGCAAGGGTGCTACCGTCCTGGATGATGTCGATCATGCTGTTGCCGACCATGTAGGCGCCGAGGGCGCGCTCGGGGTTTACGCCGATGGTTTCAAGGGTGTGCAGGGAGAGGCGGATGCTTTCGGTTGAGGTGAAGGTGGGGTGGAGGGGTATCTCCACGTCGATTTTTACCGGGGTTGAGACCGGGTGGGCGATGTAGTTGCCGGTCTGCTCACGGGCGATACGGTGTGTGTGGTCTGCATCGGATCCTTCCAGCAGGAAGTTGGCGGGTGGATGTTTGGGGCCTTCGCCTGTGCGCAGCCAACGGCTGGTGACGCACAGCAGTTCTGCGAACTCGTTGAGACGGCCCATGGGGACGCCGCGTTTGAACCAGTTGTTTACGTGCTGAGGCGTAACATCGCGGTTCTTGGCGAAGTCGGAAGCGGAAAGATGAACTTCCCTTAATAGCGCTCTTAAGCGATCACCTGATGTATTCATAAACGCAGAGTTTACTGGCCGTAAAATCAGATCAAATAAACCATGCGTTGAGTTGCCGTATGTAGGTGTTTCCTTATTGAAGGCTTATTCTGTTAGTTAACTAAACTAGTTAAACACGCTCTGTAAAAGTGTTTATTAGTGTGGTCGGATGTTTATATTTTTCCCACAAAAAAAGCCCCGAATAATCGGGGCTTTTTTAGAGCGAGTAGCGGTATCAGCCTTTGTAGGCAGCGACCGACTTCAGGATCTCGGCGCGGGCGGCGTCTGCGTTGCCCCAACCGTCGATCTTCACCCACTTGCCTTTTTCGAGGTCTTTGTAGTTCTCGAAGAAGTGTTTGATCTGTTCCAGCAGCAGTGGCGGCAGGTCGGTGTATTCCTTCACGTCGACGTACAGCTGGGACAGCTTGTCGTGGGGTACTGCGATAACTTTGGCATCGCCGCCGCCATCGTCAGTCATGTTCAGGATGCCGACCGGGCGTGCGCGGATAACCGAACCTGGGGTAACCGGGTAAGGGGTCACGACCAGCACGTCGAGGGGGTCACCGTCGTCAGCCAGGGTGTTTGGGATGAAACCGTAGTTGGCCGGGTAGAACATCGGGGTGGCCATGAAACGGTCAACGAACAGGCAGTCGCTGTCTTTGTCGATTTCGTATTTGATCGGCGCGTGGTTGGCCGGAATCTCGATGGCGACGTAGATGTCGTTCGGCAGGTCTTTGCCAGCCGGAATCTTGCTGTAGCTCATTGGGCGTTGCCCCCGTAGTTGGCCATGAAACATGGCCGGATTGGCCTAAAAGTGGCGGCGATTATAGGCATATTCTGACGCCGATGCCATGCGTCAGACGTCGTAGGGCGCCTGGCGTTCAGTCTGATACCGCACGTCGCCGGTCTGCAGTTGGTGCAGGCGCGCCAACGGGTCCTGGCGGTAGAAGTGGCTCAGTTGTTCGTACACCTGTGGATAAGTGCTGGCCAGTAAATCCGGGGCACTGAAGAAATATTCGCTGGTGACGGCAAAGAACTCCGCCGGGTTTTCCGCGGCGTAGGGGTCGATGGCGGTTTCAGCGTTCGGGTTGCGGTCGAGCTGGCGGTTGAGGTCGTCGAAGGCGCTCTGCATGACGCTGGCCCATTCCTGCACGCGCATGTCGTGGTGCAGCGGCGGCAGGCCGTTGGCGTCGCCGTTGAGCATGTCCAGCTTGTGGGCCAGCTCGTGGATCACCAGGTTGTAGCCTTCCCAGTTGCCGCTGGCCAGTACGCCGGGCCAGGCGAGGATCACGGGGCCTTGTTGCCAGGCTTCGCCGCTGTGTTCGCCGTCCCACTCGTGTTCCACGCCGCTGGCGTCGCGATGGCGCTGGGGGCTCAGGAAGTCGTCGGGGTACAGCACGATCTCGTGGAAGCCCTGGTACCAGTCAAGGTCGCCAAGGTTCATCAGCGGCAATTGCGCCTGGGCGGCGAGCAGCAGGCGTTGTTCCTGGTGCAGGTCGACGCCGGGCAGGGCGGTGAGGTGTTTTTCAGCCAGGAACACCACACAGGCTTCCCGCAGCCACTGGTCTTCTTCTGCGGTGATGCCGTCGAGGAAGGTCAGGTGGTGGCGCACCCGCTGCCACATTTCATCGGCAATCGGGTGCTTGGCCAGCAGGCGCCGGCGACGCCAGGCGCTGAGGGACCACATCGCCGGTTACTGCGGCTTGGCTTCGGTGGAGCTGCGGCCGAAGCGGCTGCGGAACACGCCGATGATCATCGGTACCAGCGACAGCAGGATGATGAACACCACCAGCAGCGACAGGTTTTTCTTGATGAACGGTACGTTGCCGAAGAAGTAGCCCAGTGTCACCAGGCCGCCCACCCAAAGGATGGTGCCGAATACGCTGAAACCGAAGAAGCGCGGGTAAGGCATTTTGGCGATGCCGGCGACGAACGGTGCGAAAGTCCGCAGGATCGGCAGGAAGCGCGCCAGGGTCACGGTTTTGCCGCCGTGCTTGTCGTAGAAATCGTGGGTTTTCTGCAGGTAGTCGCGGCGGAAGATTTTCGAGTTGGGGTTGCTGAACAAGCGTTCCCCGGCCGTTCGTCCTATCACGTAGTTGGTGCTGTCACCCAGGATGGCCGCGAGCATCAGCAAGCCGCCCAACAATACCGGGTCCATGCCGCCGCCTGCTGCGATGGCGCCTGCGATGAACAGCAAGGAATCACCCGGCAGGAATGGCATGACCACCAGGCCTGTTTCGCAAAAGATAACCAGGAACAGAATGGCGTAGATCCACACTCCGTAGTTTCTCACCAGCATGTCGAGGTACACGTCGAGATGCAGGATAAGGTCGAGCGGGTTGAAATCCATGGATGGCACCTGTGTGAATGGCCTGGCTCAGCGGGCCTGTGCGGAGGCTTCGGGTAATAAGGGCTACAAGGTTGTGGCTTATTTCTTACGACCCTGAAAGGTCCGCATTATACGGATAGAGTCGTGAAAAGCGTGTTGGTTTTGTAGCGGGGAATGTCGCGACATCGATCGTATTGTAGACACAGAGTCCGTGTGGGAGGGGGCTCCCACAACAGATGTATGAGGTTTGGTTAATAGATGTCAGTCATCGCTGATGGGCAGCACGTAGTTCTTGAACTCGGTGTCTTCCCGAAAGCCGATGGACTCGTAGGTTTTTTGCGCCACCTGGTTGTCGCTGCTGGTGGAGACCCGCAAGCGCACGGCGTGAGTTTCCTTGGCCATCTTCTTTGCGGTGCGCATCAGGTTGTCGGCCACCAACTGCCGGCGAGCATCCTCGGCCACGTAGATGTCGTTGAGGATCCACACGCGCTTGAGCGACAGCGATGAAAAGCTGGGGTACAGCTGGCAGAAACCGAGCAGTTTCTTGTCGTCATCGTCGGCCAGCGCCAGGTAGATCACCGACTCCTTGCGGCGCAGGCGTTTTTCCAGGAAGGCACGGCTTGAATCGGGGAAGGGCAGTGCGCCGTAGAACTCGCGGTATTTGACGAAAAGCGGGGTCAACAGGTCCAGGTGTTCCAGGGTCGCTTGAGTTATCCGCATGCCAGGCCTCAACTTCCAAATGGGGTATGACCACACGAGCGGCCGTGTCTCGATGCTGCCTAAAGCGGAGAAAAAGCGCAATCGTGCAGGGATCAGTCCTTCGGCGGGCTGAGCAGGAAGTTGCCTTTCATCAGGTCGGGATCATCCGACTCGAGGGTTTGTACCTGCGCTTCATCCTTGAGGTTGACCCCCGACAACTGCCGTCGGCAGGCCTCACGCATCAAGTAAAGCAGGCGATGCGCCGCCATGCCGTAGCTCAAGCCTTCCAGCCGCACATTGGAGATGCAGTTGCGGTACGCGTCGGTGAGGCCGACCTTGGGGTTGTAGGTGAAATACAGCCCCAGGCTGTCCGGTGAACTGAGCCCCGGCCGCTCGCCGATCAGGATCACCACCATTTTCGCCCCCAGCAACTGGCCGACTTCATCGGCGACGGCGACGCGCCCTTGTTCAACCAGAATCACCGGTGACAGGGACCAGCCTTCAGCGTGGGTTTGTTCTTCCATGCGTGTCAGAAACGGCAGCGTGTGTTTATGCACCGCGAGGGCCGACAAACCGTCGGCCACCACCACCGCCAGGTCCACGCCGCCCGGGTTGGCGTCGGCGTAGTCCCGCAATGTCTGGGCGGATTCATCACTCAGGCGCCGCCCCAGGTCCGGGCGTTGCAGGTAGCTGTGGCGGTCGACAGCGGCGCTGTGCAACAACAGGCTGTCACGGCCACGTTCTGCCAGTTGGCTGCTCAGTCCTGCATGATCAAACGGCAGGTGTACAGCGTCCCGCGCTTGAGCGTGGGCGAACTGGAAATCCAGCTGCGCGCCGGTGGGAATGCTGGTGCCGGTACGGCCCAGGGCAATCCGCGCCGGAGTCAGGCGCCGCAGTTCCAGCCACGGGTTGTCCACGTTGTTTTCCGGGGTGTCGATGTGCACAGGCGGTTCCTTCTTCATCCCAATTGCGCCAAGGCGTGACGGAATGCCGGTGGCAGGCTGTTGCCGAAGTGCACCTTGCCGTCGGCTTGCGTGAAGATGCCCATTTTCGCCAGCCACTGTTCAAACTCCGGCGCTGGCTTTAAACCCAATGTTTGCCGGGCGTAGAGCGCGTCGTGGAACGAGGTGGTCTGGTAGTTGAGCATGATGTCGTCGGAGCCCGGGATGCCCATGATGAAGTTGATCCCGGCCACGCCCAGCAGGGTGAGCAGGGTGTCCATGTCGTCCTGGTCGGCTTCGGCGTGGTTGGTGTAGCAGATGTCGCAGCCCATCGGCACGCCCAGCAGCTTGCCGCAGAAGTGGTCTTCGAGGCCGGCGCGGATGATCTGTTTGCCGTTGTACAGGTACTCGGGGCCGATAAATCCTACGACCGTATTCACCAAAAATGGCTTGAAGTGCCGAGCCACGGCGTAGGCTCGGGTTTCGCAGGTTTGCTGGTCGACGCCAAAGTGCGCGTTGGCCGACAAGGCGCTGCCCTGGCCGGTTTCGAAGTACATCAGGTTTTGCCCGAGGGTGCCGCGATTCAGGCTCAGGCCCGCCTCGTAGCCTTCCTGCAGCACGCTCAGGCTGATGCCGAAACTGGCGTTGGCCGCCTCGGTGCCAGCGATCGACTGAAACACCAGGTCCAGCGGCACGCCACGGTTGATGGCCTCGATGGAGGTGGTGACGTGGGTCAGCACGCAAGCCTGGGTGGGGATTTCGTAGCGCTGGATGATTGCGTCGAGCATTTCCAGCATGGCGCAGATCGAGGCGATGCTGTCGGTGGCCGGGTTGATGCCGATCATCGCGTCGCCGTTGCCGTAGAGCAGGCCGTCGAGAATGCTGGCGGCGATGCCTGCCGGTTCATCGGTGGGGTGGTTGGGTTGCAGGCGCGTGGACAGGCGCCCGCGCAGGCCCATTGTGCCGCGAAACTGTGTGACAACCCGGATCTTCTGCGACACCAGCACCAGGTCCTGCACGCGCATGATCTTCGACACGGCCGCGGCCATTTCCGGGGTCAGGCCGGGCGCCAGGGCGCGCAGGCTTTGTTCATCGGCTGCGTCGCTGAGCAGCCAGTCCCGCAGGCCGCCGACGGTCAGGTGGCTGACCACCGAAAACGCCTGTTTATCGTGGGTGTCGATGATCAGCCGGGTGACTTCGTCGCTTTCGTACGGGATCAGCGCTTCTTCAAGAAAGTGCTTCAGCGGAATATTGGCCAGGGCCATTTGCGCCGCGACCCGCTCGCCGTCGTTCTGGGCGGCAACGCCGGCCAGAAAATCTCCGGAGCGTGCCGGGCTGGCCTTGGCCATCACGTCCTTGAGGCTGTCGAAGCGGTAGGTCGATGCACCCACCGCGTGGGAAAAGCTTGCCATACAGAGTCTCCTTGTCGGTGCGGGCAGAATGTGAGTAAAGCGCCCGCACCGAGGTTTACGGCGTTTAGTGCAAGGCGGCCTCTGCGGCCTGGATCGCCGCAAATTCTTCTTCCGGCGTGCCTGCTACCAAGTGATGCCGACTGTAGAAAGCAAAGTAAGCAATTAATACTCCATAGATGATCGCAGCGCCAATCACCACGCGCGGATCCACCAGGAAGCCCGCCACAACGGCGATGCACGCCAGTACCAGCGCGACGCCCGAGGTGAAGATGCCGCCCGGAGTGCGGTATGGGCGATCCATTTTGGGGCGGCGGATGCGCAAGGTGATGTGTGCGGCCATCATCAGTACGTAGGAAATGGTCGCGCCAAACACCGCCACCAGGATCAGCAAATCACCCTGTCCGGTCAGCGACAGGCCAAACCCGATGATGCCGGGGATCACCAGGGCCAGGACCGGCGCCTTGCTTTTGTTGGTCTGCGAGAGCTTGCGCGGCAGGTAGCCGGCGCGGGACAGGGCGAAGATCTGCCGGGAGTAGGCGTAGATGATCGAGAAGAAGCTCGCGATCAACCCGGCCAGGCCCACCAGATTGACGAAGTGGCCCATCCACGTGGAGCCGCCGTATGCCTTGGACAAGGCTTCCACCAGCGGATTGCCCGACGCCATCAGCGCATAGGCACCAGCACCGCCCGGGGCGATCACCAAAATCAGCAGGGCGAAACTGGTCAGCACCACAATGGCGCCGATCAGGCCGCGCGGCAGGTCGCGTTTAGGGTTCTTGGTTTCTTCGGCGGCCAGCGGTACGCCTTCGACGGCCAGGAAGAACCAGATCGCATAGGGAATCGCCGCCCACACGCCGACATAACCGAAGGGCAGGAAAGTGCTGGCGCCCTTGGCCTCGGTCACCGGGATGTCCAGCAGGTTGGCGACACTGAAGTGCGGCACCATCGCCACCAGGAACACGCCCAGGGCGATCGCGGCGACGGCGGTAATCACAAACATCAGCTTCAACGCTTCACCCACGCCGAAAATGTGGATGCCGATAAAGATAATGTAGAACGCCAGGTAGATCATCCAGCCGCCGATGCCGAACAGCGACTCGCAATAGGCACCGATAAACACCGCGATGGCGGCGGGGGCGATGGCATATTCGATGAGGATCGCGGTGCCGGTGAGGAACCCGCCCCAGGGGCCGAACGCGCTGCGGGCAAAGCCGTAGCCGCCGCCTGCGGTAGGAATCATGGAAGACAGTTCGGCCAGGGAGAAACACATGCACAGGTACATGGTGGCCATCAGCAGTGTGGCGAGGAACATGCCGCCCCAGCCACCCTGGGCCAGGCCGAAGTTCCAGCCGGCGTAGTCGCCGGAGATCACGTAGGCAACGCCGAGACCGACCAGAAGCACCCAGCCGGCAGCGCCTTTTTTCAGTTCTCGTTGTTGGAAGTATTCGGTGCCGACTTTTTCGAAGTCGACGGAAGAGCCAGTGGGTTCGCTGGGCATGTGAAAGTACCGTCCATTGTTATTGTTCTAATTCGGCATCTTTGTGCCGGATGAAGTAGCAACGACTGTGCGAAGTTCAAC
>NZ_JAOTOA010000045.1:0-11306 GCF_036346535.1 Pseudomonas sp. Z18(2022) | reverse complement strand
CGCCGCCAGCTCCGGCAGCTCCAGGGCATTGCGGGCACCGACGATAAAGCCGCCGCCGGCCAGGGTCACAAACAGCTCCCACACCGACAAATCGAAGCAGATCGACGTTGAGGCCAACACACCTTGAATGTCTTCAGGGCTGTAGACCTGCTGCGACCACTGCGTCAGAGCCGCCACGTTGCGGTGAGTAATGGCCACGCCCTTGGGCAGGCCGGTGGAGCCGGAGGTGTAGATCACGTAGGCCAGGTTGGCGGCGTGGACCGCAACGTCCAGATCCTGATCATCAACTTCCTGAGCATCCACAAACAGCACGTCAATCGAGGCATCCACCGCAAGCGCCACCGCAGCCTGGGTCAACAACACCCGCGCCTGGCTGTCCTTGAGCATGTACGCCACCCGCTCGGCCGGGTAATCCGGGTCCAGCGGCACATACGCACCACCCGCCTTGAGCACCGCGAGCAACGCCACAACCATCTGCGCACTGCGCGGCATGGCCACGCCAACCCGCACTTCAGGCCCAACACCCAACGCCACCAGCTTGCGCGCCAGGGCATTCGCCCGGCCGTTCAACTGGCGGTAGGTCAGGTGTTCATCACCCCAGATAACCGCCAGGGCATCGGGAGTACGCTGCACCTGATCCTGAATCTGCTGATGGACGCACCGCTCACGCGGGAAGTCCAGGGCATTGGCGTTCCAGGTTTGTTCAACCAACCGACGCTCATCGCCATCAAGCGTGGCCAGTTGCGCCAGTACCTGTTCACTGCCGGCCATGAACCGCACAAGCAACTGGTTAAGATGACGGGCAATCCCCGCCATCGTCCCGGCCGCAAACTGGCTGCGGTCATAGTGGTAGTGCAAGCCCAGCGTTTGCCCGGCATTGACGGAAAGTGTCAGCGGATAATTGCTCTGCTCATGGGCCACAACGGCACCAAATGACAGCCCGTCGTCCGCGCTTTGCGCCAGCGCCTCGGAGATCGGGTAGTTTTCGAACACCAACAGCGTGTCGAACAACGACTCCGTGCCCCATTCAGCCCAGCGTTGTATCTCGAACAGCGGCGTGTGCTCATGCTCGCGCAGCGCCAGGTTTTGCCCCTGAACGGTCTGTAACCACTGGCTGACCGTCGCCCCGGCAAGCGGGCTGGCGATCACCGGCAGGGTGTTGATGAACAGGCCGATCTGCTGCTCGACGCCTTTGAGGTCGGCCGGACGCCCGGCCACGGTGGCACCAAAACAAACACTTGCCTGTCCGGTATAACGCTGCAACAGCAATAGCCAGGCCGCTTGCATCACCGTGTTGACGGTAACTTTCTGCTGGCGGGCAAACTCGTTCAGCAGGCGCGTCTGGCGCGAATCCAGCACCTCGAAGTGACTGGCGTAGCCAGCATCTGCGGACAGCGGCGCGGCCACCGCCTGGGCCAGCCGTGTGGGCGCTTGCAGCGGTGCCAACTGTTGCGCCCAAAACGCTGCTCGCAGCGTCGGGTCCTGGGATTGCAGCCAGCCAATGTAGTCGCGATAGCGCGCCGGCTGGCGCTCGGGCTCTTGCCCGCTGTAGCGTTGCAGCACCTCACCGAGCAGCCGGGAATTGCTCCAGCCATCCATCAGAATGTGGTGGGAGGTGTAGATCAAATGGCACTGATCCGGCGCCGTGCGCACAACGGTCAAGCGCAGCAGAGGCGCCTGCACAAGGTCGAAACCACGCTGGCGATCAGCGTCGGCCAGGCTATCGAGTGCGCCATCAAGTGCCGGGTGTTCCCGCCAGTCGAGCGCAGTGAATGGCAACTCCAGGTGCTTGTGCACCACTTGCAGCGGTCGCTCAAGGTCGCCCTGCCACAGGAAGCCGGTACGCAGGATTTCATGGCTGTTCACGCACGCCTGCCAGGCCTGGCGGAAGCGCTCGGGATCCAGCCCGGTAACGTCCAGGCGCATCTGATTGATGTAGTCGCCGCCACCTTGCTCATACAGGGTGTGAAACAGCATGCCTTGCTGCATGGCCGATAGCGGGTAGATATCTTCGACACCCGACAGGGCCAGCGGCAAGGCATCCAGTTGACGCTGGCCGAGCCCGGCCAGCGGAACATCCGAAGGCGTCAAACCGCTGTTGCCCGGTGCCGTGCAATGAGCGATCACACTCAGCAGCTCAAGACGGTATTCATCGGCCAGGCGCTGTACCGTCGAGGCGTCAAACATCTGCCCGCTGAAGGTCCAGCCCAGGCTCAGTTCGCCGCCGTAGACCTGGCCATTGAGGGTCAGCCAGTTACCGAGCGCCGCCTCCGGGCTCTGCTCCAGCCCGCGCGCCTCACCCGAGGGCGCGAACAAAGCCTGCTCGTCATCGAAACTGCCATCGAACTGCCCCAGGTAGTTGAACGTAATCCTCGGCGCTGGCAGTGCCTGCAAGCGGCTGCGGGACGCTTCATCGCCCAGGTAGCGCAATACACCGTAGCCAATCCCCTTGTCAGGAATCGCCCGCAGTTGTTCTTTCACCGCCTTGATCGAGTGCGCGACATCGCTTTCTACCGGCAAGCTGACCGCAAACAGGCTGGTGAACCAGCCCACGGTACGCGTCAGGTCAACGTCGTCGAACAGGTCTTCACGACCGTGGCCTTCGAGTTGGATCAGCGCACTGTCCTGCCCGGTCCAGCGACCAATAACCCGTGCCAGTGCGCTGAGCAACAGGTCATTGACCTGAGTACGATAGGCCGCCGGGGCGTCTTGCAACAGTTGCCGTGTGGCCAGGGCATCGAGCTGGGTGTGCACCGTCACCGCGTGGCGATTGGAGAGTGAACCGTGTGGATGGTCCACCGGCAGATCCGTCGACGAACCGCTCAACAGGCCTTCCCAGTAATCGAGCTGGGCACGCAACGTATCCGCAGTCGCCGCCTGCCCCAGGCGTTCTACCCAGGCCTTGAAGGAACTGGTCTTGGCCGGCAACACGCAACGCTGGCCGCTGGCGAGCTGCTGGTAGGCCTTTTGCAGGTCCTCGAACAAAATGCGCCAGGAAATCCCGTCCACCACCAGGTGGTGGATCACCACCAGCAAACGCTGGCTGCCATCGTTCAAGTTCGCCAGCACCGCCCGCAACAGCGGGCCGCGCTCCAGGTTCAGGCTGCCCTGGGCCTGGTCGCCCCATTGCTCCAGCGCCTCAAGCTCAATGTCCCGAGCCTCCCGGACCAGCGCCTCAGAGCACTCCCCCGGCGCCTGATAGCGCGCCGACCAACCTTGCGCTTGAGCCGTGAACGCCATCCGCAGCGCATCGTGATGAGTCACCAGATGCTTGAGCGCCTGCTCCAGCAGCGCCACGTCCAACGTGACCGTCGGCGTGAGCATGACGGACTGGTTCCAGCGCGCGCGCTCAGGCACCGGCTGTTCAAAAAAGGCGACCTGTACCGGTGCCAGTGGTGCCTCACCGACGACGGCCGACTGGTCGATCACCAGCCCTGCGGCCAATTGCGCAACCTGGGCCAGGCCCTGGACAGTCTGGTGCTGGAACAGCTCTTTAGGGGTGAAACGAATCCCGGCCTGACGCGCACGGCTGACCACCTGGATCGAGATGATCGAGTCACCGCCCAGTTCGAAGAAGTTGTCGGTGACGCCGATGGCCGGACGTTTCAGCACGTCCTGCCAGATCACCGCGATACGTTGCTCAAGCTCGCTCTGCGGCGCCACATGGGCGTGTTCGGCCCGGCTGACATCCGGCAGTGGCAAGGCCTTGCGGTCCAGCTTGCCATTGACGGTGAGTGGCCATTGTTCAAGAAACAGCAAATGGGCCGGGACCATGTAATCCGGCAAGCTGGCCTTGAGCCCGGCACGGATCTGCTCGCGCAATGGCGCGGGTTGCAGGTCGCCTGCGGCCGCAATGATGTAGGCCACCAACACCTGGGCACCGGCGTTACCCTGCGCCAGTACCATGGCTTCACGCACACCGTCGAGGGCAAGCAAGCGGGCTTCGATTTCACCCAGTTCGATGCGCAAGCCACGAATCTTCACTTGGTGGTCAATGCGTCCGATGTAATCGATCACACCGTCCTGGCGATAACGCACCAGGTCGCCGGTACGATAAAGTCGTGCGCCGCTACGGGAGGCAAACGGGTCGGGGATAAATCGCTCGGCGGTCATTCCCGGGCGCAGGTGATAACCACGGGCCAGGGAATCCCCTCCGATATACAACTCACCGGCCGCACCCGGCGGGCAGGGCTCAAACGCTTCGCTCAGGACATAAGTGCGGACGTTGTCGATCGGCTTGCCGATCGCCACGATCGGGCCGGCAGGATCGACAGGCACCTCATGGCTGCTGGTATCAATGGTCGCTTCGGTCGGGCCGTACAGGTTGATCAAGCGCCCGCTCCAGCGCTGCTGCAACTGTCGGCTCAGCTCGGCACTCAAGCCTTCGCCACCGCACAACACGACCTTCAGCGACGCCAGCTGGGCATCGCTCGCTTCAGGCAGCAAGGCTTGCAGCAATGAAGGCGCCAACTGCAGGACCGTGATCCGCTGTGCCTCGACCTGCTCCCACAACAGTGACAGGCTCTCGGCCAACCCTGGCGGGGCCATCACCAACTGTGCGCCCGACATCAACGGTAGCCAGAACTCCCATACCGAAGCATCGAAGCTGAACGCGGTCTTTTGCAGAATCCGATCGCTGCTTTGCAGTGGCAATGTCTTGCACATCCAGGCCATGTGATTGGCCAGCCCCCGGTGACGAACCGAGACACCCTTGGGCCGGCCGGTGGAACCGGAGGTGTAGATGACATAGGCAAGGTTGTCGGGTTGCACGGCAACCTGCGGATTGGCTTGCAGCGTTTCGTCAGTGTCGGACAGGACCAGCACCTGGACGCCCGGCGGGATGGGCAACGAGTCACGCACTGCCGCCTGGGTCAGCAACCACTGCGCGCCACTGTCCTGCAGCATGTAAGCCAGGCGGTCGGCCGGGTATTGGGTATCCAGCGGTACATAAGCGCCACCGGCCTTGAGAATGGCCAGTAGGCCGACCACCATTTCCACGCTGCGCTCAACGGCGATGCCCACCAGCGCGTCAGGCCCGACACCCATGTTGATCAAGCGATGCGCCAAGTGGTTGGCGCGCTGGTTGAGTTGGCGATACGTCAGCTGTTGCTGCTCGCCTACCAGCGCTACCGCGTAGGGCGTACGCTCCGCCTGGGCGGCGATCACCTGATGCGTCAGGCCGCCAAAAGGCTGTGAGGTGGCGTTCCAGTCCTGCACCATCTGCTCGCGCTCGGCGACATCAAGCAACGGCAACTCGCCGACACGGGCCTGGGGTTGCTCGACGATTCCTTGCAGCAGGGTCTGCCAATGCCGCGCCAGGCGCTCTATCGTCAGCGCATCGAACAGGTCAGTGGCATAGGTCAGGGCCGCTGCTATGCCGTCGTCGGACTCGTAGGTTTCCAGGGTCAAGTCGAACTGCGCGGTGCGGTTCTCCCAGGCCACGCCTTCGATGGACAGGCCCGGCAGCTGCAGTGCGAGCGCGCCAGTGCCGGCGGCCGCCATGCGCTGATGATTGAACATCACCTGGAACAGCGGTGCATGGCTGAGGCTGCGTTGCGGGTGCAGCGCCTCGACCAACTGCTCGAATGGCAGGTCCTGATGGTCCTGCGCCCCCAGGGCGGCCTGGCGGACCTGGTCCAGCAGAACACTGAACGACTGCTCGCCCACTACCTCGGCGCGGAGTACCTGCGTGTTAACGAAAAAGCCCACCAGGTGTTCGGTTTCCACCCGGTTGCGGTTAGCGGTCGGAACCCCGACACGGATATCACGCTGCCCGCTGTAGCGATACAAGAACGCCTGGAAGGACGCCAGCAGCACCATGAACAGCGTGGCCTTTTCCTGCTGGGCCAATTGCTTGAGGCGCTGGCTCAGGGCATGCGGCAGTGCAATTTCAAAGCGCGCGCCGCGATAGCTCTGCTCGGCCGGCCGCGCACGGTCGGTCGGCAGCGCCAACACCGGCTGTTCGTCACCCAACTGCTCGCACCAATAGGCCAGTTGCCGTTCGCGCTCGCCGGCTTCCATCCAGTGACGCTGCCAGATGGCATAGTCGGCATACTGGATCGGCAACGCCGGCAGCACCAGGGTTTCGCCGCGCTGGCAGGCGTCATACAGCTGCACCAGCTCATTGACCATCAGCTGGATCGAACCGCCGTCGGACACGATATGGTGCTGCACAAACGTCAGGATGTGATCCTGCCCATCGATCTGCAGCAGGCTGACCCGCAGCAGCGGCCCCTCATTCAGGTCGAACAACTGCCCGGTCTGCGCTTCGACAAACCCAGTGATTGCCGCCTCGATATCGGCCTGTGGCGCCAGCACCGTCAAGGGAATGTCCAGGGTCGCTTCGGCGAGGATTTTCTGGCTTACCCCGTCGTCACGCTGCACAAAGCGGGTGCGCAGGCTTTCGTGACGGGCGATCAGTTGATTGAAACACTGCTGCAACGCCACCAGGTCCAGGCTCCCGCGCAAGCGCAGGACCATGGGCAGGTTGTACGCCGTGCTCTGCGGGTCCAACTGCCACAGGAACCACTGGCGTTCCTGGGCAAAGGACAGCGGAATCGCTTCAACGGCCGACTGTACTTCGGGAATGGGCAAGTTCGCCGGGGAAACACCTTCCTGAAGCATTTTCTCCAGGTACAGGCGACGCTTGTCGAGGGGCAAGGTAATGAAACGCCGAGCGATTCTCTGGGCGGCGTGGATGTCCATTAAACTTCCTCCATTTCGTCAAGCAGAAATTCCAGCTTGCTCAGTTTCGATTCATTGATTTGTTGCCCGCCGGCGTGTTCAAGATGGTGGGCAAAGTCTTCCAGGAGGGGGTGCTGGAACAGCAGTTGCGGGGTCAATTTCAAGCCCAGTTCAAGTTGAATACGCGACACGACATTCACCGCCAGCAGCGAATGCCCGCCCAATTCGAAGAAGTTATCGGTGAGCCCTACCTGCTCCAGTTGCAGCACCTGCTGCCAGATGCCGGCGATCTGCCGTTGCAGATCGCTGTGCGGTGCAACGTAGGCCTGTTGCAGCTGACTGGCATCGGGCGCCGGCAGCGCCTTGCGGTCGAGTTTGCCGTTGGGGGTCAGTGGCAGGCTGTCGAGCATCACCAGAAACGCCGGGACCATGTAGGCCGGCAGGGTTTCCATCAAGCTGGCCTTGAGTTCATCGCGCAGCAGCACTTGCCGGTCGTGGCCGAGCTGTTCGCCTGGTACCACATAACCCACCAGTTGCAGGCCGACACCGCCCTCTCGGGCGATAACGGCGGCTTCGCGCACGGCCGGGTGTTCCTGCAGGCGTGCCTGGATTTCTCCCAGTTCGATGCGGAAGCCACGTATTTTCACCTGGTGATCCAGGCGGCCGACATACTCAATCACACCGTCGGCGCGATAACGCGCCAGGTCGCCGGTGCGATACAGCCGTTGCCCGGTGCTGGAAAACGGATGGGCAATAAAACGTTCGGCGGTCAGCCCGGCACGTTGATGGTAACCACGGGCCAGGCCTTCTCCGCCAATCAGCAGTTCACCCACCACACCCACTGGCACAGGCTGCAAATCGCTGCCCAGGATGTACAGATGAGTGTTGTCGATGGGCCGGCCGAGCCAGGCCTGCGGCAACGCCCGACTGAGTGGGTGTTGCGCCGACCAGATGGTGGTTTCAGTGGGGCCATAGAGATTCCACACCTGGTCCGACAGCGCCAGCATGCGGTCCGCCAGATCCTGGGCAAGCGCCTCGCCACCACAGAGCATCTTGCAGCCTTGCAGCGCTTGGGCCTGGGGATTATCGAGCAACATCCGCCATGTAGACGGCGTGGCCTGCACCACTGAAATGTGCTCGCGGCGTATCAGCTCCAAGACTTGGGCCGGGTCTTGAGCGGCACTCTTGCCCGCCAGGACCACACGTGCCCCGAGCACCAGTGGCAGGTAAATTTCCAGCCCGAAAATATCAAACGAGAACGTCGTCAGCGACAGCACCCGATCACTGTCTGACAGGCCTGGGGCTTTCGCCATACTGGCGAGGAAGTTGCTCAGTGCCGCATGCCCTACCATCACCCCTTTGGGCTTGCCCGTAGAACCAGAGGTGTAGATCACGTAGGCGAGACTGGCCGCCATTACCGACACGTCCGGATTGCTCCGCGGGTAGGACGCCAGCCCTGAATGCCGAGGATCCAGATCCACAGTCGTCAGCGCCGAAGGAAGCACCAGCAAATCCTTCAAGTGGGCCTGGGTCAGCAACAGGCCGATGCCGCTGTCGGCAATCATGTACTCCAGGCGATCCACCGGGAAATCCGGATCCAGCGGCACATAAGCAGCACCCGCCTTGAGCACGGCGAGCAGGCCCACGAGCATTTCAAGGCTGCGCTCCACGCATATCCCCACCAGTTGGTCCGGGCCTACGCCCAGCTCCAATAGCTTGTGCGCCAGTTGGTTCGCCTGTTCGTTGAGTTGACGATAGGTATAGGTCTGCTCGTTGAACACCGCAGCCACGGCGTCCGGCTGATGCAGAGCCCGTTGCTCAATCATGCTGTGCACCCGTAGCGCCGAAAGATCGGCGTCGGTGGCGTTCCATTGCTCAAGCACACGGCTGCGCTCGCCGTCGTCCAGGCTGTCAAACGTCCCCAGCGGGCGATCGGCATTCAGCGTCATAGCCTGCAGCAGGTTATGCAGTTGGGCGGCCAGCGCCTGGATCTGCCCCGGGGCGAAGAAACGCTGGTCAAAACTGTACTGCAGCGACAATGCCTCGCCGAGGTTGACCATCAGGGTCAGCGGGTAGTTGGTCTGCTCATGGCTGTCGATTCGTCCGAAGCGCAAGCCGTCCGGCGAGCTTTGCTCCAGGGCCTTGGACACGGGGTAGTTTTCAAACACCAGCAGGCTGTCGAACAGTGCTTCACCGCCCTGCCCCGCCCAGCGCTGGATCTCGAACAGTGGCGTGTACTCATGTTCACGCAAGGCCAGGTTCTGCGCCTGCAAGGCTTGCAACAACTGTGCGATCGTCTGCTCCGGTCGCGGGCTGACCACCACCGGCAAGGTGTTGATAAACAACCCGACCTGCTGCTCGACACCGGCCAATTGCGCAGGACGCCCGGCGACGGTAGCGCCGAAGCACACACTCGACTGGCCGCTCTGGCGCTGCAACAACAAGGCCCAGGCCGCTTGCACCAAGGTGTTGAGGGTGACTTTCTGGCGGCGGGCGAACTCGCTCAATTGCGTGGTGCGCTCAGCGTCAAAGAACTGATAGTGATCCGAATAGCCCGTGCTGCCAGGTACCTCGCCTTGGGCCTGTGCCTGCGCAAGGCGTGTCGGTTCCTGCAGGTCAGCCAGTTGCAAGGTCCAGAACCGCTGGTTGGCCTGGCGGTCCTGGCGGTCCAGCCAGGCGATGTAGTCGCGATAACGTCCACCACGGCTGGCGTCGAACTGCCCGCTGTAACGTTGCAATACCTCGCCCAGCAGCTGCGAGTTGCTCCAGCCGTCCATCAGGATATGGTGATGGGTGTAGATGAAATGGTACTGGCTGGCACCGGTACGGATCAGCACCAGGCGCAACAGCGGCGCCTGCGCCAGATCGAAACCCTGCTGCTGTTGCTCGGCCGCCAAGGCATCCAGGGCCGTCGCCACATCCGCGTGGCCACGCAGGTCATGACTGACAAAAGGCAGCTCGACGTGCTCCAGTACGACCTGCACCGGCTGCGCCAACTCGCCCTGCCAGACAAAGCAGGTGCGCAGGATATCGTGGTGATCCAACACCGCTTGCCAGGCCTGGCGGAAGCGTTGCGGGTCCAACCCCTCGACATCCAGGCGCATCTGGTTGACGTAGTTGCCCGACGCCTGCTCGTACAGCGTATGAAACAGCATGCCTTGCTGCATCGGCGCCAGCGGATAGATGTCGGCAATCGCCTGCGCGGGAATGGGCAGCGCATCCAGTTGCGCCTGGCTCAAGTTGGCCAGCGGGAAATCCGACGGGGTCACGGCCGCGGCACCCGACGTGCAGCAATGCTCCACCAGGCTTGCCAGTTCACGGGCATAGTCATCCGCCAGGTTCTGGATGGTCGCGGTGGCAAACATGGCCGGGCTGAACGTCCAGCTCAACCGCAGTTCGCCATCGAACACCTGGCCGTTGAGTGCCAGCCAGTTATCCAGCGGCGCCTGCGGGCTGTGCTCGGCACCACGGGCTTCGCCCGACGGTACAAACAGCGCACCGTTGTCGTCCGCAAAATGACCGTCCAGTTGCCCCAGGTAGTTGAAGGTAATCCGCGGGGTCGGCAATGCCTTAAGTGCCGCTTGCGCCTGCGCGTCGCCCAAGTAACGCAGCACGCCAAAACCCAGGCCTTTATCGGGGATGGCGCGCAGTTGCTCCTTGATACCTTTGAGGGATTGAGCCGGGTCCGCAGCCGGCGTCAGCTTGACCGGGAACACACTGGTGAACCAACCGATGCTGCGGGTCAGGTCGACGTCGTCAAACAGGTCTTCACGGCCATGCCCTTCCAACTGGATCAAGGCATCGGCGTGGCCGGCCCAGCGGCAAACTACCCGCGCGAGCGCGGTCAGTAGCAGGTCGTTGACCTGGGTGCGATAGGCCTTGGGGGCGTTTTGCAGCAGTTGGCGGGTGTGCGCCGGGGTCAAGGCGCTGTGCACCGTGGCACCTTGATCATTGCGCAAGCCGGCTTCGGGATCGAGGCACGGCAAGGCGCTGTCGACGTCGGCCAGCAGCGTTTGCCAGTCATGCAACTCCTGTTGCAGGCGTTCGGTTCGGGCATAACCTTGCAGACGCTGCGCCCAGGCCTTGACCGACGAAGTCTTGGCCGGCAGTGCCACAACGCGGCCCTGCTGCAGTTGCTCGTAGGCGGTTTGCAGGTCTTCGAAGAGGATGCGCCACGACACGCCATCCACCGCCAGGTGATGGATCACCAGCAGCAGCCGTTGACTGCCGTCGGCCAGGGTCGCCAACACCGCGCGCAGCAGTGGGCCATTGCTCAGGTCCAGGCTGCGCTGGGCTTCATCGCCCAATTGCTCCAGCGCCGAGGCGTCACTGATGCTGCGTTGCCACAGCAAAGGTTGCTCGCTGACCGGCTGGTAAGTCGCTCGCCAGCCATCGGCCTGCTGGACGAAGCTCACGCGCAAGGCATCGTGCTGCACCAGCAGGGCGTGCAGGGCGCGTTCCAGATGTTCAGGGTTCAGCAGCTGCGTGGTCTTGAGCAGTACCGACTGGTTCCAGTGGTGCCGCTCAGGAATTGCCGTGTCGAAAAATGCCTGATGGATCGGCAGCAACACGCTGTCGCCGGTCACCGGGCCCTGGTCGATCAGCAGTGCGCCCTCGCCCAA
>NZ_JAOTOA010000044.1:0-11565 GCF_036346535.1 Pseudomonas sp. Z18(2022) | reverse complement strand
GACCTGCTTGACCGTAATCGTGATGGAAAAATCACTGCGGATGAGTTGCAAGCGGCGCTCAACTTGTCGGCGCATGCACAGTCAATTTCGCAGTTGATTGTGCATTGCGAAAGCGAATGGCACCGGCCACAACGTTGGGACATTTTGGATGAGATCTTGGGCCACAGTGGTTCGACTCCGCATTTGAATTGGTTGGCGGAGAAAGAGCGGATCCAGGCGTTGAGTTGGTGGGGGGAGGTGGCTGAGAAAGTGGGGTTGCCTCCTTACGGGAAGGTGTATCACTTTCATCCGGTGGGGATAGTAGGGCATTTTTATGTATTTCGGCGGGAGAACTATCTGGCCGTGAGGCAAGGCCAAGTTACCTTTGATGCAGAGGGGAATGATATTTTGAATAGTCCTTATTTTAGCCGAAGTTTACATTGGCCGGGAGGGGCCTCTGGTGTGACGTTAGGACGTGGTTATGATATGCGTCACAGGACGAGTAGTGCGGTCTATGATGACTTGATTGCAGCAGGTGTTGAGTCAAACTCAGCGGAGAACTTTTCTCGTGGGGCTGGGCTGTCTGGTCAGGTCGCTCGTGATTTTGTATATACAAATAAATTGGGTTTTGGAGTTATTTCACTGGAGGCGCAACGCGTCTTATTTGAAGAGGTGATCTACCCGCGATATGAAGTGGCAGCTCAAAAAAGGTATAGCTCCGCTATGGCGTCAAACTCTGTGCCATGGGAACAGCTTGATGGGCTTGTTAGAGATGTCGCTGTCGACCTGACCTATCAGCAAGGCAGTCTCTGGGATAGGCAGTTACCATATGTCTTTGCAAACAATCGCGGTGTGTTGGCGCAATATATACGAAATACGCCGGAATTAGCGCAATATGAGAATGGTAGGAATAGAGCGCGGTATTTAATGAGTGGGGGGTTGAATTGAAGCTGCTTAAAAGTTGTGCCCTGCCAATAGTTACTTTTTTTTTAATGTTGGAGGTTCACGGGGCGACTCTGGAGGTAGTGGGGAGGGACAAGTCGTCAAAGTACTTATGGGGCGGGCATTACTCAAGAGACAGTGATTTGTGCACTGATCCTGGTAGTGGGGCTTCTTGTTCTGAAAAGTTTCGTGACGTTCTGGATATACAGCCCAATGGTCAGGGCTATCTTGTAAGTTTGAATAGTACGCAGGCGGCACAGCATGTGTGTTCTTTTACATTTCAGATGAATTATGTGAGTGAGGCGCTTGTGTATAAAACAGAGTTTGGAGACGTTGTGATAAGAAAGAATGACAGTTCGCTCAAGATTTACTCAAGTGGAATTGATCCGACAGCATTGGGATTAGCGGTATGTGGAGCGCACGCTGATATCGATGGCCTGGAGTTTTCTTTGGATAGCAGAATGGACTGATAAAATCACCAAAAAATCGGACACTCTCCTTGCTCACCACCTCGAACCCTCGCTATACCGGCGCTGTAATCCCTGAGCGTCTTTCGACCAGCAGCATCATCAGTATCGCTGATGCGTCGGGGGAGGGTTATCAAGAGCCACCAGCCTATTTTGACTACCTCCCCAACGATGCTTTTTCCCCAGACTGTGCTAAAAAGGCTGCCATGGCGTATCAGCCCTTGAATTCCAAGGCTTCTGGCGCTCATCCTGTGCAACATCAGGCAGTACACACCGAAAACCTATTCGCTGTGGCGATGGTAGAGCAGATATGGAACAGCATTCCAACGCCTTGAAAGTGATGGTGATCGACGATTCGAAAACGATTCGCCGCACCGCCGAAACACTGTTGAAGAACGTAGGGTGCGATGTCATCACGGCCATCGACGGTTTCGATGCCCTGGCCAAGATTGTTGACCATCACCCGCACATTATCTTTGTCGACATCATGATGCCGCGCCTGGATGGCTATCAGACCTGCGCGCTGGTGAAGAACAACCCGGCGTTCAAGTCGACCCCGGTGATCATGCTGTCGTCCAAGGATGGTCTGTTCGACAAGGCCAAGGGGCGTATCGTCGGTTCTGATCAGTTTTTGACCAAGCCTTTCAGCAAGGAAGAACTGCTGAGCGCGATCAAGGCCTATGTGCCGGGCTTCGCTGCAGTAGAACAAGCACACTGACGGGGGCCCCACGAGGGCTTGCGTCTACTAAAGAAGTGGGGAAAACCATGGCACGTGTTCTGATCGTCGACGATTCGCCGACTGAAATGTACAAACTGACCGAAATGCTCGAAAAGCACGGTCACGAAGTCCTCAAGGCCCAGAATGGCGGCGATGGCGTCGCGCTGGCCCGCCAGGAAAAGCCCGACGCGGTCCTGATGGACATCGTCATGCCCGGGCTCAATGGTTTCCAGGCTACCCGCCAGTTGACCAAGGACCCTGAAACCGGGCACATCCCGGTGATCATCATCACCACCAAGGATCAGGAAACCGACAAGATCTGGGGCGAACGCCAGGGCGCCAAGGATTACCTGACCAAGCCGGTAGATGAAGAGACGCTGATCGCCACCCTGAACAAGGTGCTGGCCGGCTGACGGCACGTTCCCATGACCGAGTCGCAAACCGCCTTCGAGCTGCTGCTGGACATCGACCGCCGCTGCCGCTTGCTGGCCGCCGACCTGCCGTCCCAGGAAACCCGGCTGCACAGCTGGAGCGGTATCGGCTTTCGCTTGGGCGAGCAGTGGTACGTGGCGCCCATGGGTGAAGTCGCCGAAGTGCTGCACGAACCACGCTGCACCGTGATGCCCGGGGTCAAGCCGTGGGTCAAGGGCGTGGCCAACCTGCGCGGGCGCTTGTTGCCGGTGATGGACCTGGGCGCTTTCCTCGGCCTTGAGCGGTCGGTGGCGCGCAAACAACGGCGGGTGCTGGTGGTGGAATATCAGGACGTGTTTGTCGGCCTGTTGGTGGACGAGGTGGTGGGCATGCAGCATTTCGCACAAGACGCACTGCACACGAGCACCGTGGCCGGCGCGCCGTTTATCCAGGGCCAGTTTGACGGCGACCAGCTGTGGCAGGTCTTCAGCCCCTTCGCCCTGGCCCAGGCTCCAGGCTTCATGGATGTAGCCGCATGAGTACCGTTACCCCGGTCAAACCTCAGGAGGCGTCCCGCAGCCGCTCGCAGATCATCGTGCTGTTTATCGCGCTGATCGTGTTCATCATGCTGCTGTTCGCCAACTTCGCGTACCTCAACACCCAGTCCACCTACGACAAGCAGTACATCGGCCACGCCGGTGAGCTGCGGGTGCTGTCCCAGCGCATCGCCAAGAACGCCACCGAGGCCGCCGCCGGCAAGGCCGCTGCGTTCAAGCTGCTGGGGGATGCGCGCAACGATTTTGCCCAGCGCTGGGGTTACCTGAAAAAAGGCGACCCGGCCACCGGCCTGCCCGCCGCACCCACCGCCGTGCGTGCAGAAATGCGTGCGGTGCAGACCGACTGGGAAGCCCTGCTGAAAAACGCCGATGCGATTCTGGCCAGCGAGCAAACGGTGCTGTCGCTGCATCAAGTGGCTGCGACCCTGGCGGAAACCGTTCCGCAGCTGCAGATGGAATCGGAAAAGGTCGTCGATATCCTCCTGCAACGCGGCGCACCGGCCAGCCAGGTGGCGTTGGCCCAGCGCCAATCGTTGCTGGCCGAACGTATCCTCGGGGCGGTGAACACCGTGCTGGCGGGCGACGAGACCGCCGTGCAGGCCGCCGATGCCTTTGGCCGCGATGCCAACCGTTTCGGCGTGGTGCTCAGCGGCATGCTCAACGGCAATCCCGGGCTGCGCATCAGCCAGGTTGAAGACCACGACGCCCGCGCCCGGTTGGCGGAAATTTCCGAGCTGTTCGAATTCGTTTCGGGTTCGGTGGATGAAATCCTCGAAACCTCGCCGCAGCTGTTCCAGGTGCGGGCTTCGGCGAGCAATATCTTCAACCTGTCGCAAACCCTGCTGGACGAAGCCTCGCACCTGGCCACCGGTTTTGAAAACCTGGCAGACGGGCGCACCTTCGACACCATCGGCGGCTACGTGCTGGGCTTGCTGGCATTGGCCTCGATCATCCTGATCGGCCTGGTGATGGTCCGCGAGACCAACCGCCAGTTGCGGGAAACCGCCGAGAAGAACGAGCGCAACCAGAACGCGATCATGCGCCTGCTGGACGAAATCGAAGACCTGGCCGACGGCGACCTGACCGTCACCGCCTCGGTCACCGAAGACTTCACCGGCACCATCGCCGACTCCATCAACTATTCCGTGGACCAACTGCGCGACCTGGTGGCGACCATCAACCTCACCGCCGGCCAGGTGGCGGGCGCGGTGCAGGACACCCAGGCCACCGCCATGCACCTGGCCCAAGCGTCGGAGCATCAGGCACAGCAGATTGCCGAAGCCTCCACGGCGATCAACCAGATGGCCCAGTCCATCGACCAGGTCTCGGCCAACGCTGCCGAATCTTCGGCCGTGGCCGAGCGCTCGGTGGAGATCGCCAACAAGGGCAACGAGGTGGTGCACAACACCATCCACGGCATGGACAACATCCGCGAACAGATCCAGGACACCGCCAAGCGCATCAAGCGCCTGGGGGAATCGTCCCAGGAGATTGGCGACATCGTCAGCCTGATCGACGACATCGCCGAGCAGACCAACATCCTCGCCCTCAACGCTGCGATCCAGGCGAGCATGGCCGGTGATGCCGGGCGTGGTTTTGCGGTGGTGGCCGATGAGGTGCAGCGGTTGGCCGAGCGCTCTTCGGCAGCGACCCGGCAGATCGAAACCCTGGTGCGAGCGATCCAGACTGACACCAACGAAGCCGTGATTTCCATGGAACAGACCACCACCGAAGTGGTGCGCGGTGCGCGGCTGGCCCAGGACGCCGGGGTGGCGCTGGAAGAGATCGAAGGTGTGTCGAAAACGTTGGCGGCGCTGATCCAGAGCATTTCCAACGCGGCACAGCAACAGACGTCGTCGGCGGGGCAGATTTCCCTGACGATGAACGTGATTCAGCAGATCACCACCCAGACTTCGTCGGGCTCCACAGCCACGGCCGAGAGCATCGGCAACCTGGCGAAAATGGCCAGTCAGTTGCGGCGGTCGGTGTCGGGGTTCACCTTGCCGGCGGCGAAGCAGGTGGATGAGTGAAATACTATCTGCCAAGCACCACCGAACCCCTGTGGGAGCTGGCTTGCCTGCGATAGCGGTGTGTCAGTGCCGAAGATGCAAACTGATGCACCGCCATCGCAGGCAAGCCAGCTCCCACATTCGATCTCCATGGTCCTTGGAGTCGTCATTCACAAAGCGACAAATGAATTCAGGCGGGAGCAGTTATGGTTGATCGGCACGACTACGTGGCCCTCGAATGGGTCAAGGGCGAGATTGCCGAAACCCTGAAACAGGCCCGTTCGGCGCTGGACGCCTATGTGGAAGACGGCGCCAGCGAGGCCATCGGCCAGTGCCTGGAATGCGTTCATCAAGTCCACGGCAGCCTGCTGATGGTCGAGTTCTACGGCGCGGCCCTGTTCGCTGAAGAAATGGAACAACTGGCCCTCGCCCTGCAAGGCACGCGCGTCAGCCAGCGCGATGAAGGCATTCGCCTGTTGCAACAGGGCCTCGGCCAACTGCCGCTGTACCTCGACCGTGTGCACAGTGCCCGACGCGATTTGCCCTTGGTGGTACTGCCGCTGCTCAACGACCTGCGCAGCGTACGTGGCGAAAGCCTGCTCTCGGAAACCAGCCTGTTCAGCCCGCAACTGCTGGTGATCCCGCCGCTGCCCGAAGAGGCACTGGCCCAGCGCACGCCGGAGGATTTCCCAGGGCTGCTGCGCCAATGGCGGCAGATGCTGCAACAGGCGTTGGTCGGTTTGCTGCGCGAAGATCACGGCCCCAGCAACCTGGAAGACATGGCGCGGGTATTCGCCCGCCTCGAAGCCCTGTGCCATGGTGCGCCGCTGTTACCGTTGTGGCAGGTGACCTCGGCGCTGGTGGAAGGCATGCTGATCGGCGTGGTCGCCAACAGCCCGGCGTTGCGCAGTTTGCTCAAGGCCAGCGACAAGGAACTCAAGCGCCTGCTGCACCAGGGCATCAGTGGGATCAACACCCCGGCCCCGGACGAGTTGCTCAAGAGCCTGTTGTTCTACGTCGCCAAAGTCACCCGACCGACCCCACGGATGCAAAGTTTGAAAGAACGTTATGGCCTCGATGAAGCCCTGCCCGACAGCGCCGTAGTGGACGCCGAACGCGCCCGCCTGGCCGGCCCGGACCGCGATGCCATGGGCTCGGTGCTGGGCGCGCTGTGTGAGGAACTGGTGCGGGTCAAGGAGCGCCTGGACCTGTTCGTGCGCAGCGACCGCCAGCACGCCTCGGACCTTGAGGCTTTGCTGGCGCCGTTGCGCCAGATCGCCGATACCCTGGCGGTATTGGGTTTTGGCCAGCCGCGCAAAGTGATCATCGACCAATTGGCGGTGGTGCTCGGCCTGGCCCAGGGGCAGCGCGAGCCCAACGACGCGGTGCTGATGGACGTCGCCGGTGCGTTGCTCTACGTCGAGGCCACGCTGGCCGGGATGGTCGGCACGGTCGAGCCGGAGCGCCGCGAAGAAAGCCGCCTGCCCACCACCGACCTGACGCAGATCCACCACCTGGTGATTCGCGAATCCTGCCAGTGCCTGACCCAGGCCAAAGAGCTGGTGATCGACTGCATCGAGGCCCACTGGGACCGCCAGCGCCTGGAGTCGCTGCCCGAGTTGCTGACCCAGGTGCGCGGCGCCCTGGCGATGATTCCGCTGCCCCGGGCGGCGAGCCTGATGCGCGGCTGCAATGACTACGTCAACGAGCAACTGATGGTCGGCGAGGCCGCGCCTTCCGAGGCGCAGCTTGAGCATTTTGCCGATGTGCTCACCAGCCTCGAATACTACCTGGAGCGCATGCTCCAGGACCACGACGCCCCGGGCGAGCGTGTGCTGGAAGTCGCCGCCGAAGGCCTGGCAGCGCTGGGCTATCTGCCGGCCGAAAAGCCCTGGCGCCAGGCACTGCTTGCCCAGGACGACTCGCCTTCGGAGCAAACCCCGTTTCTCGCGGACGCGCTGGCCAGCCCTACCTCACGCCTCAACCCTCCGGCCCTGCAACGGCCTGGCAGCCTGTTACCGCCGCCTGCTGGCGAAGAGGCCATCGACGATGAGCTGCGTGAAGTCTTTCTCGAAGAAACTGCCGAAGTCCTCGACGTGCTGCACCGCTACGTACCCGCCGGCACCGCCAGCCTTGAAGACAAGGCCACCCTGAGCGAAATGCGCCGCGCCTTCCACACCTTGAAAGGCAGTGGCCGCATGGTCCGCGCCCTGGTGTTGGCGGAGCTGGCCTGGGCCGTGGAAAACCTGCTCAACCGTGTGCTGGAGCGCAGCGTCGCACCGGGCCCGGAGGTGCAAGCAGTGCTGGGAGATGTGCTGGAATTGCTGCCTGAGCTGATCACCGATTTTGCCGCCGATGCCCAGCGCCAGCGCGACGATGTAGACGAGTTGGCCGCCCGGGCTCACGCCTTGGCCAGCGGCGTAGAATCGTCGGCCACGGCCCTCGACCCTCAGTTGCTGGAGATCTTCCGCAACGAAGCCCAGAGCCACCTCGACAGCCTCAACCATTTCCTGCAACAGGCCACCGAGCACCTGCCGCTGCAAGTCAGCGATGAACTGCAACGCGCGCTGCACACCCTCAAGGGCAGCGCCTACATGGCCGGCGTGTTGCCCATCGCCGAGCTGGCGCGGCCGCTGGACCACCTGACCCGCGAATACAAGGCCCACCGCCTGCCGCTGGACCTGGATGAAATCGAATTGCTGCTGGAGGCCGAGGCACTGTTCCAGCGCGGCGTGCGCCAGCTGGACAGCGATCCCCACGCGCCCATCAATGGCGCGGCCGGGTTGATCGAACGCACGCAAACCCTGCTGAACAGCCAGCTTGAAGCTCTGCTGAATGCACCCAACACCGGCCTGCGCATCAAGCGCGACCCGCAGTTGATCGCCAACTTCCTGGCCCAGGGCATGGACATCCTGCTGGATGCCGAAAGCCTGCTGCGCCGCTGGCAACAGCACCCCGGCGAGCGCCAGGAACTGAGTGCGCTGCTGGACGAACTGACCACCCTCGGCGAAGGCGCGCACCTGGCCGACCTGCACCCGATGGATGAATTGTGCGAAGCCTTGCTCGACCTCTACGGCGCGGTGGAAGAAAGCAGCCTGGCGGTCAGCGAGCGCTTCTTTCACGAGGCCGAACAGGCCCACGAAGCCTTGATCAACATGCTCGACCAACTGGCCGCCGGCCAGGAAATCAGCCCGGCCCCGGCACGGGTGCGAGCCCTGCGCGAACTGCTGGATGAAGGCCTCGACCCGTCCGCCACCGGCCTGATCAAAAGCGATGGCAGCCGCGCCCTGAGCATCTCCGAACTCGGCGCCGCCACGGCGAAGCTGGACCAGGGCTTTGCGGTGGATGACGAGATTGTCGAGATCTTCCTTGAGGAAGCAGTAGACATCCTCGACAGCGCCGGCCAGTCCCTCAAGCGCTGGCTGCTGGACCCGGATAACGCCGCGCCGCTCTCGTCGTTGCAGCGGGATTTGCACACCCTCAAGGGTGGCGCGCGCATGGCTGAAATCGGCGCGGTGGGCGATCTGGCCCTTGAGTTGGAAAACCTTTACGAAGGCTTGGTAGACCGGCGCTACAGCTACTCCAGCGAACTGGGGAACGTGCTGATGGCCAGTCATGAGCGACTGGCGCTGCTGCTTGAGCAGTTGCAACACCAGCAACCGCTGAGCGACTCGTCCGCGCTGATCAGCCGCTTGCGTGAATTGCGCCACGGCACCGGGCCAGCCGCACCTGCAGCGGCAGTCGAAGTCGAGACGCCGGGCACTGATCCCGAGCTGCTGGATATCTTCCTCGAGGAAGCCGCCGACATCCTCGACAGCTCCGGCGCCGCGCTGTTGCGCTGGCAGGCCGAGCCGAAAAATCGCCAGGAAGTCGAGACCCTGCTGCGGGACCTGCACACCCTCAAGGGCGGCGCGCGCATGGTCGAGATCGGCCCGATTGGCGACCTGGCCCATGAACTGGAATTTCTCTACGAAGGCCTGTCGGCCGGGTTGCTGGCGCCTTCGGCTGAACTGTTTGCACTGCTGCAAGGTTGCCACGACCGCCTCGCGCAGATGATTGATGCAGTGGCGGCGGGGCTGCCGGTGGGCTCGGTGGATTCGCTGATCGAGCGGATCAAAAGCCTGGTGCATCCGGCTGAAGTGAGCGCCGCGCCAGTGGCGTTGGCGGCGACCAAAACCGAGGCCGCGCTGGCCAGCGATCCGGCCGCCGACATGGTGAAAATATCAGCCGACTTGCTGGATGACCTGGTCAACCTGGCGGGTGAAACCTCGATCTTCCGGGGGCGTATCGAACAGCAGGTCAACGATGCACGTGTCGCCCTCAACGAGGTGGAAACCACCATCGAGCGCATGCGCGACCAACTGCGCCGGCTCGACACCGAAACCCAGGGCCGCATCCTCAGCCGCCAGCAGGCCGAGGCCGAGCGCCTGGGCTACGAAGAATTCGACCCGCTGGAAATGGACCGTCATTCCCAACTGCAACAGCTGTCCCGGGCCTTGTTCGAATCGGCCTCGGACTTGCTCGACCTCAAGGAAACCCTTGAGCGGCGCAACCAGGATGCCCACAACCTGCTGCAGCAACAGGCGCGCATCAACACCGAGCTGCAGGAAGGTCTGATGCGCACGCGCATGGTGCCCTTCGAACGCATGCTGCCGCGCCTTAAACGCATCGTGCGGCAAGTGGCGGGCGAGCTGGGCAAGGATGTGGAGTTCATCGTCGGCAACGCCGAAGGCGAGATGGACCGCAACGTGCTGGAACGCATGGTCGCGCCCCTGGAACACATGCTGCGCAACGCCGTCGACCACGGCCTGGAATCCCGCGATGCACGTCTGTTGGCGGGCAAGCCGGAAAAAGGCCGCATCACCCTGGACCTGACCCACGAAGGCGGCGACATCGTTTTCGACATGCGTGACGACGGCGCCGGCGTGCCACTGGAAGCCGTGCGACGCAAGGCGATCAAGCGTGGCTTGCTCGACCCCAACCTGGAGATCAGCGACCGCGACGTGTTGCAGTTCATCCTGCAACCGGGGTTTTCCACCGCCGAAAAAATCACCCAGATTTCCGGGCGTGGCGTCGGCATGGACGTGGTGCATGAAGAAGTGCGCCAACTGGGCGGTTCGATGGTCATCGACTCGACGCCGGGGGAGGGCGTGCACTTTCGCATCCGCCTGCCGTTCACCGTGTCGGTCAACCGGGCGATGATGGTGCAGTGTGCGGACGATCAATACGCGATCCCGCTGAATACCATCGAAGGCCTGGTGCGGGTCATGCCCCATGAGCTGGAAGGGCACTATCAGCAAGACCCGCCGCGCTACGAATACGCCGGCCAGCGCTACGAACTGTTCTACCTCGGCGACCTGCTGCACACCGTCGGCCGCCCGAATTTGCTCGGCCAGTATCAACCGCTGCCGGTGCTGCTGGTGCAATGCAACGAGCGGCGCGTGGCGGTGCAAGTGGACGCCATGGCCGGCACGCGAGAGATCGTGGTCAAGGGCCTGGGGCCGCAGTTTGCCGGGGTCAAGGGCTTGTCCGGCGCCACCATCCTCGGCGATGGTCGCGTGGTGCTGATCATCGACCTGCTGGCGCACATCCGCGCGCGGCCACCGGCGTTGCCGGCCCAGGCGGCCGACGCCCCGTTGATCCTCAACGACCCGCTGAAAAAGCGCCCGCTGCTGGTGTTGGTGGTGGACGACTCGGTCACCGTACGCAAAGTCACCAGCCGGTTGCTGGAGCGCAACGGCATGAACGTGCTCACCGCCAAGGACGGCATCGACGCCATGGCCGTGCTGGAAGAGCACACCCCGGACCTGATGCTGCTCGACATCGAAATGCCGCGCATGGACGGCTTCGAAGTGGCCATCCAGGTGCGCGACGACCCACGGCTGATGCGCATGCCCATCATCATGATCACCTCCCGCACCGGGCAAAAACACCGCGACCGCGCCATGGCCATTGGCGTCAACGACTACCTCGGCAAGCCTTATCAAGAGTCGGTGCTGCTGGAAAGCATCGCGTATTGGAGCAAGTCCCGTGCTTGATCACCGCGCTACCCAACTCACCGGCTTGCTGCTGCCATTGGCTGACCGCCACCTGTTATTGCCCAACGTCGCCGTGGCCGAGCTGATCGACTTCCAGCGCGGCGAGCCTGCCAGTGATGCGCCGCCGTGGTATTTGCGGCAGGTGACGTGGCGGGACCGGCAGTTGCCGCTGATCAGCTTTGAGGCCGCGTGTGGCGAATCGGGCGTGGTGGGGGAACGGGCGCGGATTGTGGTGTTGAACACCCTCGGAGGACGGCCGACGTTGAAGTTTATTGCGTTGGTGATCCAGGGGATTCCGCGCTCGTACAAGCTCGATAGCCAGTTGAGTTATGTGGATGTGCCGTTGTGCCCGCTGGAATTGGCGGCGGTGCAGGTGGGGGAGCATGTGGCGAAGGTGCCGGATTTGATGGGGTTGGAGGCGTTGTTGGTCGAAGCCGGATTGGC
>NZ_JAOTOA010000043.1:0-13752 GCF_036346535.1 Pseudomonas sp. Z18(2022) | reverse complement strand
CTTAGCGAGGTGCCGAGTGGTGGGGCAAGAGCGTTTTGCTTACTTTTGCGCTTTTCAAAAGTGAGCCGCTGTAAGAGCGGAACCCATAGCGGCCATAACCGAAGAAACGGATATGCCCCCAATCCCAGTCACCAAGGAATCTAACCCCCCATGACAACCCAGTTCGATGACCTGCCACTGATCCGTGGCCAACGCTTGGAAATCCGCCCCAACCGCCACCTGAGCCTCACCCACCACGTGGGCACCACCCAACCCGACACGGTGGTGTTCTTCTGCCACGGCGCCGGCGGCAACAAGGACCAATGGCGCCACCAATGGCAAGCCCTGAAAACCGAAGGCTACAGCCTGGTCGCCTGGGACCTGCTAGGCCACGGCGAAAGCGCGAAACCCCACAACGCGGATGCCTACGCCTGGCCGGAACTGGTCGCCGACTACCTGCAAATCCTCAACCGCTACGGCGGCCCCCGCAACCTGATCGTCGCCCACTCGTTCGGCACCGGCCTGACCCTGAGTACCTTGCTGGCCAAACCCGCGATCCCCATCGAAGCCGCATTACTGCTGGGCACCCAACTGAACCGCCCCGGCAAAAGCGGCGGCCTGATGCGCCTGCCCGCCTGGATCCTGGAATGGCTGCGCCCACTGCTGGCCAAAGGTTTCCGCCAGGCCGCATGGAACGCCAAGGCCGACCCCGCCCTGGTCGCCTACGAAGAAAAACTCACCGAACACAACCCGCTCCACATGTTCAAGGCCCTGATGAAAAACGCCCAATGGCCAGACTCCAACGCACTGCTCACCCTGACCTTGCCCGTGAGCGTACAGGCCGGTGACAGTGACGGCCTGACACCCGCCAGCGGCGGCGAAGCATTGGCCCGGCATCTACCCAATGCCACGTTCCAGTTGCTGCCCGAATGCGGCCACCAACTGATGCTCGAAAAACCCGAAGACGTGCTGGCCGCTTTTCACCGACTAACCGCCAAACCAACGGTCACGGCGCTGTCGGAATAAACGCCACGCTGCCACCGTCACGCTTGTGGAACAGCCGCTCGCCATTGTCCGGCCGGGTACTGATCACCTGATGATCGCTGCCCAGATACGCCAGCGGCGCCGGCTCATCCTTGGTGTACTGCGCCACAATGATCGTGCGTTGCGGGTCGAAGTGCCGGCCGCTGGTTCTGTCCAGCCACGCCATGAACGCCGCACTGTCACCCTGGCGCGGGAAGTCCTGGGTTTCAGCCACGTAGTAGAACGGCGCCCCACCGTTTTGCAGGTACATCGGCACCTTGTTATCGACTTCCACCATCACCATCTGCCACTCATTCCACGGCGCGCTTTGCACCGCCTGGGCCTGCACGTCCTCGGCAAAACGGGTCACGCCGCCGTTGCCATTGGTCCACGGATATACCACCCCGAGCACCAGCAGCATCACCCCGGCGGCAATGCCGAACCCACGGAACCAACCCCGGCCGACCGTGCCTTTGCGGGCAATGCGCTCACTGACCCACCACGCCGCCAGCAACTGCGCGAACGGCACCAGCGGCAGCACGTAGTAGCTGCGCCGGCTGCCACTGGCGGTGAAGAACACAAACAGCAGGCCCAGGCCCCACACCAGCCAGCGCGTGTTGGGCGGGGTGTCGCGCCAGTGCCGCACGGCGAACCACAGGCCGAGGATCCAGCACGGGGCCCAGGGCAAGGTGTAGGCCGGCAGGTAGATCAGGTAGGTGTAGATCGGCCCCATATGGTCGAACGGGTCGAAGAAGCGCACCACGTTTTCCCGGAACACCAGTTCCAGGCCGCTTTCACCGTAGGTGGGTGCGCCGTAGAGATGGGACAGCACAAACGGAATCCCGTAGAACGCCCCGGCGATGATCACCGCCAGCACCAGGCGCAGGTTGAGGTGACGCTTGTAGCGTTGTTCACTGAGCAGGTGCGGCAACAGCACCAGCCCCGGCAGCACGAAGCCGATCAAGCCCTTGAACAGCGACGTCGCCGCCAGCAACAGGAAGAACACCGTGTAGCGCCCCAGCCGCGTATCGTCCGGCCCGCGCCAGTACCACCAGACCGCCGCCAGCACGCCGCACACGGTCAGCACATCTGCCGTGGCCACCCGGGCCCAGAAGATGAAGTAGAAGGTGGTCGCGAGCATCCAGCCGGCAATCAGGCCGGTGCCCTTGCGGAACAGGCGCTCGCCGATCAGGTAGACCAGCCAGATGCTCAGCCACGCCGAGATGACTGACGACAGGCGCAACGACCACGGCCCCAGGCCGCCCATCAGGTTGGCAAAACCGGTGATCAGCCAGTACGACGGCAGGGGTTTGTCGTAGTACGGGGTGCCCTTGAGGTAGGGGTCGAAGTAGTCGCCGCTCTGCAGCATGTGCAGGGTGATGTTCGCCCAGCGGGTTTCCGGGCCCCACAGGTCGCGGGCGCCCAGGCCCAGCAACAGGATCACGGCGGACACACCCAGGAGCAGCAGCAGGGCGCCGCGTTCGGTTTTCCAGAAATTCATCAAGCAATTCCAATGTGGGATGAGTGTTGAATGGGTCACCCCACACTAGTGCTGTCGTGTTACGGCAATTGCGGGTAGATGATGATCTCCAGGTCACCTTTGTAATAACGCTTGCCCCCCAGCGGCAACTGCCCGGCTTCGCGCATTTCACTGGTGCTCCTGACCCGCATCAGCACGCCCACCGAACCTTGCTGGCGCGCCTGTTTGAGCCAGGCCTGAACACTGTCCAGGCCGACCTTGCGGTGCATCGAGTCGGCGTATTGCAGGCCGTAGCGCAACTCGCCTTCGGTGTCGTAGAACGCCACCTCGGGCCGGCGCAGGCGCCATGACAGGGCTGAGGCAGAGCCCAGCTCGTTGCTCAACAGCGCGTGGGTCTGTTGCAGCTCGTCCAGGTGCTGGAGCACAAACTGGTCGGGCATCTCGTTATCTTCGATCATCGCCGGCATGCCCGCAGGCAACAGTGCCACCAGCAGGCCGATGCCCAGGGCCGGCATCGCCCACAGCGTCAGTGGGCGAAACGCTTGCAGCAGGTTGGCGAGCATCCAGCCCATCAGCACGATGAACGTCAGGGACAGGTTGAACATCTCGCTGTGGCTGTTGCCGTACAGCGGCCTGGCGATTTGCAGGTAGATCAGCGTGACCATCGCTGCCAGGCCGATGCCCAGGTTGAGCAGGCCATTGAAGCGCAGCGTGCGGGTGCGGGCATTCGCCAGCAGGTCGATCAATGCATGGCCCATCAGCAGCGCCAGCGGCAGCAGGCACGGCATGATGTAAGTCGGCAACTTGCCGTTGCTCAGGCTGAAAAAGCCCAGGGGCAGCAGCATCCACAGGGCGAGAAAGGCGATGGCGGGTTGGCGCTTTTCGTTCCAGGTCTTGCACAGGGTGGTCGGCAGCAGCGCCGCCCACGGCAGGCACGACACCACCATCATCGGCAGGTAAAACCACCAGGGCCGAGCATGCTGGGCGTTGTCGGAGGCAAACCGGCGGATGTGCTCATGCCAGAAGAAGAAGCGCCAGTAATCCGGTTCCTGCAGGTGGATGGTCAGCGCCCAGGGCAGGCACACCACGGCCGCCACCAGAATTGCCAGCGGGCCGTAGCGCAGCAGTTCACCCAGGCGACGCTGCCAGAGCATGTAGGGCAGGGCGATCAGTACTGGCAGCAACCACGCCAGGAAACCCTTGGTCATGAAGCCCATGCCGCAGGCCACTCCCAGCAGCGTCCAACTGGCGAGGCGAGCGCGAGCTGTGGAGCTGTCGAGGGCAAACCACAGCGCCGCCAGGCTCAGGTTGACCCAAAAGGTGAATTGCGGATCCAGGTTGGAATAACCGGCTTGCCCGGCCACCAGGCCGAAGCTCATATAGAGCAGGGCGCAGGCAAAACTCTTGCGCGGGTCGTTCCACAACCGCCGGGCGATCAGGTAGGCCAGCATGACGCTCAGGCCAGTGGTCAGCACGGAGGCAATGCGTACGCCGAACAGGTTTTGACCAAACACCGCCTGGCCCAGCGCAATCAGCCAGTAGCCGGCGGCGGGTTTTTCAAAATAGCGCACGCCCATGAAGTGCGGTGCCACCCAGTTGCCGCTCATGATCATTTCCTGGCTGATCTGGGCGTAGCGGGTTTCGTCGGGAATCCACAGGCCGTGCAGGCCCAACGGCAACAAATAGAACATCACGAATGCCAGTAGCAATACGGGCAATGGTTTAAGGCGGGTCATGGCTATTGCACTCTCAAGCAGTATTGACGGTGTATCAGCGCGAGCGCTGGATCAGCCATGCGCGAGGGGTGGAGCGTGTTCGGGTAGAAGTACGGCACAGAACGTTATTCCTTAAACAGTCTGTTGGTGGGCGCGGAGTTGAATATCCAGGCGCCCTAGTCAAGCTCGTTAAACGTGGAGCGTCCAATGAGTCATCGAAAGTCATGATCATACGGTGAGTATCTAAATGATTAGCAAGCTATGAATGGCGTCCAGGCAAGTTTGAATTAAAACTGCAAAATATCTCATCCCTTGGCTGTCTTTTTGCTGAACAAGTTTGAATGTTCAAATGTAAATAAGTGTTCAAAGTTGCTTTAGCACGGCCGCCCAGTCCTTGGGGTTCATAATACCCAGTGCCTTGAACTTTCCATTGGGCAGAACCTTTACGAACAGGGCACTGCCATAGTCGGCATGGGCGGCGTGTTCGAAGCCCAGCGCTTCTTCGAAGTCGCTGATGCAGGCGCTGTGGGTGACGAGCAGCAAGTTGCGGTCCGGGAGTTTGTGGGGGCGCAGTTCCTCGCCGATGGCGGGGCCGCAGATGGCCAGTGGGCCGGGTGACAATTCGGATTTACCGAACATGAACAGCGAGGTCTGCGCGGTGCGGGTGGTGGGGCTGCTCAGTACGTCGGTGTTTTCCATGCCCAGGGTCTGGAAGGCCTTGCCGGTGGCGGTAGCGGCCACCGAGCCGATAACGGTCAGGCCGTCTGCCGGGCCGAGGCAGGGATGGGAGGAGCGGTCGCAACGTTCTTCATGACGTACCAGCACCACCAGGTCGCCGTTGCGCCAGGCTTCCAGGGCGCCGGAGGTGAGCAGGCGATGGCCCACGCCCAGGTCCAGGGGCGAGCGTGGCCACCAGATAAACGCCGTCACCGCCAGGCTGACCATCACGATACCGGCCACGCCAAGCCATAGCTTGTTCAACTGCTTTAAAAAGGCCCAGCGCGAGCGCGACTTGCTCAGACTCAGGTCAACCACACTATTCACCATAGGTAACTTCCAGGCGTAATCCGGTAACTGGCAGTGGCAAGTTAGGCAAGGCGCCAAGTGACGAGCGCTTATGCAGGAATGTGCAAAAGCGTGTCACAGGCGCGCTGTCTTTTTGCTGAACATACCAATATAAAAAATTGTTCATTTGCATTAACAAGTGTTTGAAAATAACCAGCCTGTTATCTGTGCATGGGCGGCAATTTAAAGTTCGGCAGGTGGCGGCCGAGTGAAATCAATGTGAAAAATTTGCAGCGGGTCATAGGGCGCTCCTTTTGCCATGGTTGTGACATAAAAATGTGACAACCGTTATTCTCGGATTCAGTCCATAAACCGGTGGGGAAGCGTGATGCTGCAGGTACGAGGGGTATTCAAGAGCTACGGCACGCCGCAAGGGCCGCTGGCCGTGCTGGCGGGTGTCGACCTTGACTTGGGTGCGCGTTGCAGCCTCGCGCTGATGGGCGAGTCCGGCAGTGGCAAAAGCACGCTGCTGCACCTGGTGGCCGGGCTCGACCAGGCCGACCGTGGCAGCATCCTGGTGGGCAATAAGCGCCTGGACCAGATGAGCGAAGCGCAACTGGCCCACTGGCGCCGTACCGAGATCGGCCTGGTGTTCCAGCAGTTCAACCTGATCGGCAGCCTGCGGGTGGAAGACAACCTGGCATTTCAGGCACGCCTGGCCGGACGCCTCGATCCGGCATGGCAGGCGCAATTGGTGGAACGCCTTGGCCTGGGCGACTTGCTCAAGCGCTACCCCGAACAGCTGTCCGGCGGCCAGCAGCAACGGGTCGCGGTGGGCCGAGCCCTGGCATCGCGCCCGGGCCTGCTGCTGGCGGACGAACCCACTGGCAACCTCGACGAAGCCACCAGCGACGACGTGCTGCAATTGCTGCTGGACCTGCTGCGCGATAGCCCCACCAGCCTGTTGATGGTCACCCACAGCCCGCGTATCGCGGCGCGACTGGACCAGCAGGTGGTGTTGCACCGTGGCCAGGTGCTTGCGGCGGACGCCCGCTGAAGTGCGCGTCTTCCATTGGACACTGCGCGCGCTGCTGAGCCATTGGCGTCGCCACCCGGTGCAGTTCTTCAGCGTGCTCACCGGCCTGTGGCTGGCCACCGCGCTGTTGACCGGTGTGCAAGCCCTCAACAGCCAGGCGCGGGACAGCTATGCCCGCGCCAGCCAACTGATCGGCGGCGAACCCCAGGCCAGCCTCAGCGCGCCGGACGGTGCCAGTTTCCCCCAGGCGCTGTTTGCCGAGTTACGCCGCGCCGGGTGGCCGGTGTCGCCGGTGGTGCAGGGCCGCGTGCTGCTCAAGGGGCATGAAGACCAGCGCCTGCAAGTGATGGGCATCGACCCGGTGTCGTTGCCCGGCGGTGGCGCGCTGGCCGGGCAGACCCTGGACCGGGCGCAGATGATCGCGTTCTTCAACCCGCCGGGACGCACCTGGATCGCGCCGCAGACGGCGCAGGCGCTGGGCCTGAAAGAGGGCGACCAGCCGCTGACGGCCAGCGGGCTGGCGCTGCCGCCACTGCATGTTCAAGCGGACATGGCCCCCGGCCTGTTGCTGACCGACATCGGCTTCGCCCAACCGCTGCTGGACATGCCCCAGCGCCTGTCGCGGTTGTTGCTGGACAAGGCCTTTGCCGCCGCGCATCCCGCCTTGCCGCCGGAACTGGGCGCGCAACTGCAGCTCAAGCAGGCTGAGGAAAACAACCTCGCGCGCCTCACGGAAAGCTTCCACCTGAATCTCGATGCACTGGGCTTTCTGTCTTTTGTGGTGGGGCTGTTTATCGTGCACGCCGCCATCGGCCTGGCCCTGGAGCAACGGCGCGGCCTGCTGCGAACCTTGCGTGCATGCGGGGTGAGTGCGCGGATGCTGATCCTCAGCCTGGCAGTCGAACTCGGTGGCATGGCCGTGCTCGGTGGCCTGGTGGGCGTGGCCAGCGGGTATCTGTTGGCCAGCCTGTTGCTGCCGGACGTGGCCGCCAGCTTGCGCGGCCTGTACGGCGCCGAAGTGCCCGGCCAACTGAGCCTCAGCCCGTGGTGGTGGCTCAGCGGCCTGGGCCTGGGTTTGCTCGGCGCCTTGCTCGCCGGGGCCAGCAGTTTATGGCGGGCGGCGCGCTTGCCGTTGCTGGCGCTGGCCAATGCCCAGGCCTGGCACCAAGCCCATGGGCGCTGGCTGCGACGCCAGGGTTGGGTGGCGGGCGCGGCTTTATCGATCGCGCTGCTGGCGCTGGCGTTCGGCGATAGCCTGGCCAGCGGTTTTGTCTTGATGGCCGCGTTGTTGCTCGGCGCTGCACTGGGTTTGCCGGTGGTGCTCAATGGCGTACTCAAGACGGTATTGGGGCGCAGCCGCTCGGTGCTGGGCCAATGGTTTCTCGCCGATTGCCGCCAGCAATTGCCGGCCCTGAGCCTGGCGTTGATGGCCTTGTTGCTGGCGTTGGCCGCCAATATCGGCGCGGGCTCGATGACCTCGGGCTTCCGCCAGACCTTCAACAATTGGCTGGAACAACGCCTGACCGCCGAGCTGTACCTCAACCCGCAAACCCCGGCCCAGGCCGAGCAGTTGCACACCTGGCTGGTGCAGCAACCGCTGGTGCAGACGGTGCTGCCGACCTGGCAGGTCGCGGTGCAGCTGCAAGGTTGGCCGGCGGACCTGTTCGGCGTGGTCGACGACGCCACCTATCGCCAGCATTGGCCGTTGCTGGAAGCAGCGGCGGCTCCCTGGGACCAGTTGCTGCAAGACGACACCCTGATGCTCAGCGAGCAAATGGCGCGCCGGCTCAAGGTGCGGCTGGGGGATGTGATCAGCATTCCAACGCCCCAAGGCCCCTGGTCGCCGAAGGTGGTGGGTATCTACGCCGACTACGGCAACCCCAAGGGCCATCTGCTGGTGAATTCACGGCACCTGTTGCAGCACTGGCCGGGATTGTCGCCGGCGCGTTTCAACTTGCGGGTATTGCCGGGCAACGTGCCGCTGCTTGTTCGGGAAGTGCAGAGGCAGTTTGCCCTGGAAGACAGCCGCATCGTCGACCAGCAGCAGCTCAAGGGCTGGTCGAGCCAGGTCTTCGAACGGACGTTCGCCGCCACCGCGGCCCTCAACAGCCTGACCCTGGGCGTGGCCGGCGTGGCGTTGTTCATCAGCCTGCTGACCCAGAGCCAAAGCCGGCTGGGGCAGTTGGCGCCGCTTTGGGCACTGGGGGTGACGCGACGCCAACTGATGCTGCTCAACCTCGGCCAGACCTGGCTGCTGGCGGTGCTGACCCTGGTGCTGGCGTTGCCGCTGGGCTTGCTGCTGGCCTGGTGCCTGGACGTGGTGATCAACGTCCAGGCCTTTGGCTGGCGCCTGCCGTTGCAGGTATTCCCGTGGCAACTGGCGCAACTGCTGGGCCTGGCGATGTTGGCCACCTTGTTGGCGTCGGCCTGGCCGTTGTGGCAGCTGTATCGCAGTCGCCCGGCGGATTTGCTGAGGACCTTTGCCAATGAAGATTAAGTACCTGCTGTGGGCGACGTGCCTGCTGCTGGGCGCCTGCGATAAACCGCCCGCGCCTGAAGAGAGCTTCGCCGGGCTCGGAAGCCAGGCCGCGGATTTCGCCCAGGTGGTGCCCGGCAAGGTCTTCAGCTTTCCCGAAGACCACGGCCCCCATGATGGCTATCGCATCGAATGGTGGTACCTCACCGCCAACCTCAAGGACGCCGAGGGCAATGCCTACGGCGTGCAATGGACACTGTTTCGCAACGCCCTCAAGGCCGGGCCGACGCAGCCGGGCTGGCACGACTCGACCCTCTGGCTCGGCCACGCCGCCGTCACTTCGGCCTCCCGCCACTACGCCACCGAACGCTACGCTCGCGGCGGCGTGGGGCAGGCGGGAGCGCAGGCGGTGCCGTTCAATGCGTGGATCGATGACTGGAATTTCGCCACCCGCCCCGGTGCCGCCAGCCCCCTGGCGGACATGCAACTGACGGCAGCCGGTGAGCATTTCAACTACGACCTGCACCTGACCTCCAGCCGCCCGCTGGTGCTCCAGGGTGATAACGGCTACAGCCGCAAATCCGACCAGGGCCAGGCGTCGTACTACTACAGCCAGCCATTTTTTCAGGCGGATGGCCGCGTGACCATCGATGGCAAAACCTACCAGGTCACAGGCACCGCCTGGCTCGACCGCGAATGGAGCAGCCAGCCCCTGACCGCCAGCCAGACCGGCTGGGACTGGTTCTCCCTGCACCTGGACAGCGGCGAGCAGTTGATGCTGTTTCGGGTGCGGCAGAAGGACGGGCCGTCATACCTGACGGGCACCTGGATCGACCAGCAAGGCCAAACCCAGACCTTGCACAACCAGGACATCCAGCTGACACCGCTGGGCACCACCACGATTGATGGGCGCAGCATTCCTACCCAGTGGTCGTTGAAAATCCCGGGCAAGCAGCTGGACATCACTACCCAGGCGCTTAATCCCAAAGCCTGGATGAACCTGAGCATTCCTTACTGGGAAGGGCCGGTGAAGTTCCCGGGTGGGGTGGGGTACCTGGAGATGACCGGGTACTGAGGTCGAGGTTTTTTGTAGGCATTAATTACCTGCCAGGTAGGTGATTTCCCAAATGTAATTTCAGCCGTCCCAGCCTTGTGTCCGGGCCGCGTTCGGCTGCTTATATTCCTGCGCCATATTCATTACATCAGGGATGTAAGTGATGGCGCAGGGATACATCAATGACCGCACCACGGACTACCTCAGTTTGAAATCCCGGTTGCTGACCGGGTCCAGCCGGCAACTCTCCGATCAGTTCGACGCACTGAACCTGCACTTGCGTCAGGCCCGCCTGGTGACGCCGGGGCAGATGGTGATCGTTCCCGACGACTACGGTGTGGCGTGTACCGCCGATGATGCCTGGTTGATGCGCCATGCCCAGGAGATTCGACGCAACCTGGAGCTGGATGCTTCGGCGGGGACGGCGGTGGTCAATAACTATGACTTGCTGCAGAGCTTTCTGGGTTACAGCTCCTTGGGTGTCGGCAGCGCGACGTCGGCGTGGGGGCGACACCTGGACGAGGTCCAGCACACGTTGGAGGAGGTTGAACGGTTGCATCAGCGACTGAAGAGCGGTGCTGTGAACAAGGAGACGTTTATCCAGCAGCGCCAGATGTTGTTCCGACGTCTGGATATTCAATTGCAAGGCGCTGCGCGATTTGGCACGAGCCTGAAAACCAATAAATCGCTGAAGAAAGTGCTGGGTATTTCCACCAAGAGTTACCTGCACAAGAATGAAATCGTGGGCTATACGCAGCGGGTTCGCAGCATTGCCGAGACGTCGAGGTTTTTGGGCAAGGGGACGTATGTGGGGCTGGCGCTGGATGTGGGGGTGGCGGGGTTGGAGATCAAGGAGGCGTGTATGGAGGGGAGGGAGGCGATGTGTAGGCGGGCGAAGTATGTGCAGGGTGGGAAGTTGGTGGGAGGGGTAGCAGGAGCCGCGTGGGGCGGGAAGGTGGGTGCAGAGGTTGGACGTTACGCTTGCAAGTTGTTTTTTGGCGTCGTTACCCGGGGAAAAGGCGAGCTTATGTGCGGAATTTTGGGCGGTGCAACTGGCGGTTATGTCGGTGGAACTGAGCTGGGAGCCTTCGGGGAAGAAGTGGGTGATCTGGTGTATGAATCGGTAAGGCCGTAAGGATGTCTCTGAAATTACTCATCTTGCTCCTGGCACTCAGTACCCCTTTTGTTGGCCTGGTTCTGACCTGGTTCGTCGAGTACAAAAAACTGGATGAGCTGGAAAGCTACTTCAGCGAAAACGAATTGGTCCAGCGCAATAAGCGATTCTGGGGAAGGAATCAACCCATCGATAAAACCATGCGGTTGAGCGTTATTATCGGTTTTTTTACGTTGCCAAAACTCCATATGAGGCGTGGAGACGTGACTGAGCAAGAGCTGGCGTCGGTACCCCAGGCTCTCAGGCGATGGGTGACTTGGCCGTTTTACTACGGAGTGCTTTGGCTTTTGTGTTCCTGTACTTGGGTTATCTGGAAGAAATGGAAAATTCTTACTTTTTTTTAGAAATGACTGTACATGCATACAGTAATTATCCTACATTCCATCCCAGGTGACCGGATGTCACCGGTCACCTGAGCTTCAATTTTTTAACTATGGATGGATAAAAAATGAAATCTAAAAAAGCCTTTGTATTGGGCGCGGCCATGATGGCTGCCAGCTTCGTTTCGGCCTTTGCCCTGGCCGAGCAATACCCTTCGCAGAGCAGCGTGCACCTGAGCGAAAAAAGCTTGAGTGCAGCGGTCAAGAGCGCCCTGAAATCCGGGGGCAAGGTGCAGGCCACAGCGTCTTCGGCGCAGGTGCTGGATAAACTCAAGGTCGCACAAACAGCCAAGCCCGGCGGTGTGTCCAGGCAGGTTGCCAGCGTCGCGAAGCCCTCTGAAAGCGTGCAGATTGCAGCGGTGTCACGGCTGGTAAAATCGGCCAAGGCGCCTGCTGCCCAGGCCGCGTTTGTGCCGCTGTGCGACAGCCTCGATATCAATGTCGGTTACAGCTATGACGGATTGCTGAGTGGCCAATCCCAGTGCTTCCACTTCAATGTGCCCGCCAAGGCCAAGGTGCAGATTTATCTTGCCGGCCAACAGCCGGGGACCGAAATGGCCCTGACACTGTTCCAGGACGACGGGCAGAACAACCTGACGGCACTGATCACGTCTGATAACCCGGGCAACAGCGACGAAGTCATCAGCGGCATGCTTGAAGCCGGGGACTACTACTGGTTCCTGGAGGCCAAGGTGGCTGACGGTTCGGCCTTCGACTTCGGCGCGATCGTCAACACCGCGATTGACGCCTACGAGCCCAATGACACCGCGGAAACGGCGTTCGCCTTGCCGGACCGCTTGAATTATCTGACGGGCAACCTCGACAGCCCGGATGACGTTGACTACTTCGATTTCGCCGCTGTACGCGGGCAGGGTGTCAGCCTGTTCCTCGGTGATGACGACAAGGGCGTGCGTAATCAGTGGATCTTCGAGTACTTCAACGGCAGTGCCTGGGTCAACATTCCGGGTGGCTCGACAGCGACCTTTCCCAGCCGGGCACCGGGCTTTGTCTACAAGGCGCGCGTGCGGGCCAACCCCGCCGAGGCGTGGGATGCCAAGTCCGAGTACACGCTGACGTTCGGTTCAAGTCCGCGCCTGACGGACTCCGATGCGAGGGGCGGAACGGTGACCCGAATCCCGGTGGGCGTCGCCCCCCTGGCGACCCAGGCCGGTCGTCTCATGACCTGGAGAACCGAATGGAAAGACAGCACGGGAGCACCGTTGGTGGGGGTCACTTCACAGCTCAAGGTCGACAAGCGTTTTGTTCCGGGTCCGGACTTCAACTGGACGGTATTCTCGGCCGTCACCGATAGTGCCGGCAAAACATCCGGGAGCGCGGAGTTGGGCGGTTGTGTCGGTGACTACCGTGCCCAGTACTACGACAGCAGCACCGGTGTGAAGTACCTCTGGGACACCTGGTACAACGTCGGCGGCTGGCGCATCGACCTCAAGGAGTTGCCGAATGTCGGCGTCGGTGGCGATAACGTTCCCTACGTGAGCCTGGGGCATATCTGCAGCCAGGACATCATTGGCCGATAAGGGCGCATAAACACTTTTGCGACTGGTAGACGCCCCACTTAGGTGGGGCGTTTTTTATTGGGCTTTTTTTGATTCGGGCGTTTGCGGTTCCCAATGCAGGGTGCCGAACAGGTAGTCCATCAGCGGCAGGACGATATTGAAGTTGCGCCCCTGCATCAGTTCGCGACGGTGATGCAGGGCGTGCAGGTGGTGCATCTGGCGGATCCATGGCAGGCGGGCCACGGGGTGGTCGGGGTGCAGGTGTTCGCAGGCGTGGAAGAATTCATAGACCAGGTAGCCGAGGATCATGCAGCCGGCGAACAGGCCGGCGACGTTGGGGTTGAGGTGTTTGAGCAGCCACCAGGCGGGCAGGGTGATGGCCAGGCTGTGGATCAGGATGAGCCAGGCGGGGAACAGGATGACGCGCCAGTCTCGGGGGCTGTCGTAGGTCATGTGGCCGGGGGTGAAGAAGCTGTGGTGGTCGCCGGTGTGGCGGGCGTAGAACAGGCGGGCGACGGGGTGTTTGTGGTGGCCCAGGTGGCGGTGGACGAGGTAGATGCACAGGTTGAAGAAGACCAGGGTGAGGGGGATGGTCAGCCATTCCAGGGGTTGGATGTGTTGGGTGGTGGACCAGAACAGGGTGATGCAGAGCAGGCCGTAGCTGAACACGAAGCCGGCGTGGAGCCAGGGGTTGTAGTGGGGGGTGATGCTGGCGCGGTAGGCGGCGCGGAAGGCCTCGGTAGGGTGGGTCATTGGGGGCGCTCGGTGTTGTTTTTGTTGGGGGGTGAGCTTAGTTGGGATTGGGGGTTTTGCCTGGCTTCGCTGGGGGGGGCTCTGGGTACATATCCGTTATTTAAGTAACGGCTGCCTATGGTTTCGCTCTTACAGCGAGTCACTTTGCAAAAGCGGCAAA
>NZ_JAOTOA010000042.1:0-16293 GCF_036346535.1 Pseudomonas sp. Z18(2022) | reverse complement strand
CGACGGGGCAGGGACGCCCCGTCGCGGCGGCCCGCTTCGTGCTACCGGAGAGAGGGCACACCGAGCATTAGCGAGGTGCCGAGTGGTGGGGCAAGAGCGTTTTGCTTACTTTTGCGCTTTTCAAAAGTGAGCCGCTGTAAGAGCGGAACCCATATCAGCCATAACCGAAGAAACGGATATGCCCCCGATCTACCACCCCCGCAACCGCTCCCAAACCTGCACCTCACCATTCTCCAGCAGCGCGCCATAGCTGCCGAACTGCGTCCCCGTAGCACACGCATGGTTAGGCAAAACCCTCAGCCGCGTCCCCAGCGGAAACCGCTCAACCACATCCACCGCCACCCCGTCGAACCAAGCCACCCCATGCTCCTGATTCGCGCTGCCCACCAGCAACCCCTCAATCACCTCACCACCCTCGGTACACACCTGCCCATAACCAAAATCCCGCTTCTGCGACTGCGTCCCACGATCCCGACTCATCGCCATCCACCCCGCGTCGGTAATGATCCAGCCCTTTTCCACCTGATGCCCGATCACCGTAGTCAGCACACTCAACGCCAGCTCATCAATGCCGCACACCCCAACGTTATGCATCACCAAATCAAAAAACGCATAAACCCCAGCCCGCAGCTCAGTCACACCCTCCAGGCTCACCGCCGACAGCGCCGTGGGCGTCGACCCCACACTCACCTGCAAGCAAGGCAAACCCGCCCCCCGAATCACCTCGGCCGCCGCAACACAGCGCGCCCGTTCCTGCTCGGCAATCGCCCGCAACGCCTCAGGCGTATCCAGCCCGTAACTTTCCCCGGCATGAGTCAACACCCCGGCAAGCATCCCGCCGCCATGCAGCAGCCTGGCGATCTCCAGCAACAGCGGATCCTGAGGCTTCACCCCGGACCGGTGCCCATCACAGTCAATCTCAATCAGCATCGCAAAAACCTCACCCTGCAGCGCACCAAACTCGACAATCGCCCGGGCCCCGGCAAGGCTGTCGGTGATCAGCGTCAGCGCACATCCCTGACGACGCAACGCCAACGCCTGAGGCAATTTATGCGGCGCCATCGCCACCGCATACAGAACGTCCCGAATGCCGAGGTCGAAAAAATACTCGGCCTCCTTCAACGTCGAAACCGTAATCCCCCTGGCCCCTGCAGCGATTTGCGCCGCTACCACCTCGGCGCATTTATGGGTCTTCACATGGGGCCGCAAGCTCACCCCCAGGTCATCGGCGCGCTGCTGCATACGCAGGATATTGCCCTGCATCCGGCTCACATCCAGCAAAGCTGTCGGGGTTTCCATCGTGCACACTCCAAAAGGTAAATTGACGGTCTATCCAGTACTGGATATGTTGTCTGAATGAAAAAACACACTCCCGAACAAGCGGCCTTGATCAGCCAACTCGAACAGATTGCCGAAGGCCTGAGCAAGACCTTCAGCCCGTTTTGCGAGGTCGTGCTGCACGACCTGCGCGACCCGCAGCACGCAATCATGGCCATCCACAACAACCTCTCCGGGCGCCAGCCGGGTGACCCGGCCACCGAGCTGGGCCTGGCGCGGATCGCCGATCCCGAGTACCCGCAGGTGATCGCCAACTACCAGAACCAGTTCGCCGATGGCCGTCAGGTCAAGAGCACTTCCATCGGCATCAAGGACTCCACCGGCAAGTACGTGGCGGCCTTGTGCATGAACGTCGACCTCTCGTTGTTCCGTGGCTTGCAGGGCATGCTGGAACAGTTCGGCTCGGTCAGCGGCGACCGGCCCGCCGAGTCTCTCGACCCGTCCGGTGCCGATGCCATTCGTGCGCGTATCGACCAGTTCGCCGCACGCCTGGCGACCACCCCACGTGCCCTCAGGGCCGCCGACCGGCGCTTGCTGATGCAAGAGCTGAAAGAAGCCGGCGTGATGGACATCCGGCGCGCCATGGAAACGGTTGCCTCACACCTCGGGGTCTCGCGGGCGGCCGTCTACACCTACGCCAAATGACCTACGCCAAACGCGCCACGGCTTCGATTTCAATCAGATAGCCGTGGTGCAGTTCCGGCACCGGCACCACGGCGCGGGCCGGGCGGTGATCCCCCAACGCAGCGGCGTACAAGTCATCAAATTCCGGCCAGTGTTTTACCCCCACCACGTACACCGTGACCTTCACCAGGTCTGCGGGTAAACCGCCTGCGGCCTTCAAAATCGCCAACAGGTTGTCCAGGGCCACCTGAGCCTGTTCGGCAAACGACGCTTCAATGTTGTGGCGCCCGTCCGGGCTCACCGGCAATTGCCCGGAGATGTACAGCGTGCCCTGATGGCTCACGGCCTGGGCGTAGTGCCCGGCAGGCTGGGAGGCAGTGGCTGTGTGGTGAATCTTCATTATCGGCAGTTCTCAAGCAAGGGAGGGAAGGGGAGCAGGTTGTTCATCGGCGGCACCGTGGCCAATCACCGCCGTGGCCACGCCGCAGCCGAACACGTTGGTGGCGGTACGGCCCATGTCGAGGATCGGGTCTACGGCGAGGATCAGCAGCAAACCGGCTTCCGGCAGGCCGACCATCGGCAGGCCCGCCGCGAGCACCACCAGTGAGCCGCGCGCCACGCCGGCGGTGCCTTTGCTGATGACGAGCAAGGTCAGCAGGATCATCACCTGATGGCCGAAGCTCATCTCGATGCCATAGGCCTGGGCGATGAACATCACGATAAACGCCTGGTACATCATCGAACCGTCGAGGTTGAACGAGTAACCCAGGGGCAGCACAAAACTGTTGATGCGCTTGGGCGAGCCGAAGCTGTCCAGGGCGGCGATGGTCTTGGGATAGGCCGCCTCGCTGCTGGCGGTGGAGAACGCCAGCAACACCGGGCTGCGCAGCAACTGCAACAGCTGTTTGAAACGTGCGCCCAGCGCCAGGTAACCCACGCCGCTGATCACCAGCCACAGCACCGCCAGGCCCAGGTAGAACTGCGCGATCAACTTGCCAAAGCTGACCACCATCCCCAGCCCGTACAGGCTGATGGTGGCGGCAATCGCGGCAAATACCGCCAGCGGCGCGATCACCATCACGTATTCGGTGATGCGGAACATCACCTGGGTCAGCTCTTCCAGCACGTGCAGGATCGGCGACCTGGCGCTGCCCTTGACGAACGCCAGCGCTGCGCCGAAGAACAACGAAAACACCACGATCTGCAGCACCTCATTGTTGCCCATGGCCTCGACGATGCTGCGGGGGAACACATGGGACAAAAAGCCCGACAGGTTGAAGCTGGCGGTGTTCAAACCGCTGTTGCCGTTGGCCGCCACACTCAGGTTGAGCCCCGCGCCTGGCTGGAACAGGTTGGCCAATGTCAAACCGATCAGCAGCGATACCACCGACGCAATCAGAAACCAGGTCATCGCCTTCAACCCGACACGGCCGATGGAACCGCTGTCGGCCATGCTTGCCACGCCACTGATCAACGTCGCCAGCACCAGCGGCGCGATGACCATCTTGATCAGGCGCAAAAACACGTCGGTGACCATGCTGAAGTAACCGGCGATGGTCTTGGCGGTGTCGGCGTCCAGTTGGGCATGCAGCACGGCCCCCACCAGCACGCCAAGGATGATCGCAATCACAATGGCCCGGGCCAGGTAACGATTTTTCATAAGCACCTCTTGTTGTTAAAGCCCAGGGAACACCCGGGCATTTTTATAGGCGGCAGAAATTGCAGGCAGCAGGAAGCCGTGTGGCAAGCACGCTCGCCACAGTATTTTCTTGTTGGAGGTTTTAGCCCTTTAGCAGGCTCGCGTACTTCTCGATATCGACGTTGCCACCGGTCACGATGATGCCCACGCGCTGGCCCCGGAACTGCTGCTTGAGGTTGCGCAAGGCCGCAAGGCCGAGGCAGCCGGTGGGCTCCACGACCATCTTCATGCGTTGCATGAAGAACTTCATCGAGGCCACCAACTCGGCATCGGAGACGGTGAGGATGTCGGTGACCTGCTCGCGGATGATCGGGAAAGTGTGATTGCCAAGGTGCTGGGTCTGGGCGCCGTCTGCGATGGTCGCGGGCGTGTCGATGTGCACGATGCTGCCGGTCTGGAAGGAACGCTGGCCGTCATTCCCGGCTTCGGGCTCGACCCCGTACAGCAGGCAATCGGGCGACAGCGCGCGGGTGGCCAACGCCGTACCGGAGAGCATGCCGCCGCCGCCCAGGCCGACAAACAAGGCATCCAGCGGGCCGGTGAACTCCAGCAGTTCCTTGGCGGCAGTGCCCTGGCCGGCCAGCACGTCCGGGTGGTCGTAGGAGGGGATCAAGGTCATGCCGTGCTGCTCGGCCAGGGTGCGGCCGATCTGCTCGCGGTCTTCGGTGATGCGGTCGTAGAACACCACGGTCGCGCCGTATTCCCGGGTGGCGGCGACCTTGGCGGCCGGGGCGTCGGTGGGCATCACGATGGTGGCCGGCATCTGCAACAGGCGGGCGGCCAGTGCGATGCCTTGGGCGTGATTGCCCGAGGAAAACGCCACCACACCGGCCTTGCGCTGCTGTTCATCAAACCGCGACAGCGCATTGAACGCACCGCGAAACTTGAATGAACCGGTGCGTTGCAGGTTTTCGCATTTGATGAACACCTGGGCCCCGGTCTCGGCGTCGAGGGTGCGCGAGGTGAACACCGGCGTGCGGTTGGCAAAGCCCTCCAGACGTTCGGCGGCTTTGATCACGTCATGGTACGAAGACAGTTGCATGGAAAGGACCTCTGAAAATGACCCGGGCACGGGCGCATTGCATTTGCTGTCTGGATAAAATATCCATAACTGTACAAAATGTAAAGCGCGGCATGCCCAGGGTTTTCAGTGCCCGACCAGCTCCTCCAGCAACTGCTCCTTGTAGCCCTGCAATACCGATGAGCTGCGCTCCCTCGGATGCGGCAAGTCCACCCGGATTTCATGTTTGATTCGCCCCGGGTGGGCATCCATCACGATCACCCGGTCGCCCAGGTACAACGCCTCTTCGATGTCATGGGTGACCATGATCACCGTGCAGCGCTGTTGCACCCAGATCCGTTGCAGTTCCCGTTGCAAGTGCACCCGGGTCAGGGCATCGAGGGCGCCCAGCGGTTCGTCGAGCAGCAGCACCTTGGGTTTGTTGATCAGTGCCCGGGCGATCGCTGCGCGTTGCGCCATGCCGCCGGAGAGCTGGTGCGGGTAGGCATTTTCAAAGCCGCTGAGGTTGACCAGGGCGATGTGTTCGGCCACCTGCCGGTCTTTTTCGGCCTGGGCCAGTTTGTGATTTTTCAGGGCCAGGGCGATGTTCTGGCTGACCGTCATCCACGGGAACAGGCGGTGGTCCTGGAACACGATCCCGCGCTCCAGGCTGGTGGCGGCGATGCGTTGACCATCCAGCAGGATGTCGCCTTCGTACTCGGCCTCCAGCCCGACAATCAGCCGCAGCAACGTGGATTTGCCGCAGCCGCTGGCGCCGACGATGCTGACAAATTCCCCGGGGTGCACGTCGAGGTTGATGTTGTGCAACACCGGCAGCGGCTTGCCCTCGATGCGGTAGGCCTTGTTCAGGCCGCGAATCTGCAGGGCGCCGGTCTGCACGGCGGTGTGGAGGGCGTGATGGGCGATTGCGTTCATGTTCATGGCCTTCAACGAAGATTGCGCCAGCGCAGCACATGGCGGCTGAGGCGGGTAAACAGCAGGTTCATCAGGTAGCCCAGCAGGCCGATGCACAACACGCTGAGCACGATCACTTCCATGCGCGAGCCGGCCTCGGCGTTCATCATCAGGTTGCCCAGGCCGGCGCCGGAGGACAGGAACAGTTCACTGCCGATGGCAGTCACCCAGGCGAAGGCGAGGGCATGCAATACGCCGGTCGCGATACTCGGCAACGCCGCCGGCAGCAGCACATGCACGAACTGCTGCACGGGGCTGAGCACCAGCACCTGGCCGACCTCGCGGTAGCGCCGCTCCACATGGCTGAAGCCCTGGTAGGTGTTGAGCACCATCGGGTAGAAGGCCGCCAGGCTGACGATCAGCACCTTGGAAAACTCACCATTGCCGAACCACATGGCAATCAGCGGGATCCAGCCCAGCATTGGCACCTGGCGGATCGAATGGAACAACGGGCCGATCAAACGGTTGGCCACGCCGGACAGCGCCATCAGCACTCCCAGCACCACGCCGAACAGGATGCCCAGGGCCAGGCCGCTGCTGGTGCGGGCCAGGCTGGCCAACAGGTTGACCAGCAGCTCGCCGTTGCCGAGCATTTCCAGTAGCGCCGAGCCAATCGCCGACAGCGGCACGAAGGCATACGCGCCGGCCGCGTCCTGGCGCGAGGCGTATTCCCAGGCGAGGATCAACAGCAGTGGCAGCAGCAGGCCGCGGGATTTTTTCAAGAGGTTCATGCCGGGCTCCTAGCGGGTTTGCCAGCGAAACAGCCGCTGTTCGAGTGAGCGAAAGCCAAAGTCGAGGGCAAAGCCGATCACCCCGGTGACCACCACGCCCACCATCACCACGTCGATGCGCAGCATCTGCCGGGCCATCTCGATCATTTGCCCCAGGCCGCTGTCGGCCGCCAGCAACTCGGTGGCCACCAGCACCACCCACGCGCGGGTCAGGCTGATCCGAAAACCGGTGATGATCGGCGGCGCGGCGGCGGGCAGGGCGATGCGCCAGACGAAGGTCGGCCAGCGCAGGCGGTACACGTCGGCCACTTCGAAGTAACTGCGGGGAATGCCCTTGACCCCTTCGCTGGCGGCCAGGGCCACCGGGAAAAACGCGGTCTTGGCGACGATGATGATCTTGAAGGTTTCATCAATGCCGAACAGCAGTACAAACATCGGGATCAGCGCGATGCTGGGGATCTGGCGCAAGGTGTGGAACAGCGGCGCGCAATACACCTCGACGTTCTTTGACAGGGCCATCAGCACGCCGAAGGCCAGGCCGCACAGCGAACCGATGCCAAAGCCCAGGCCGAGGCGCGACAGGCTGTTGCCCAGGTGTTCAGCGAGTTCGCCGCTGGCGAGCAGTTCTTCGAAGGTTTGCAGGACCTGAGCCGGCGGTACCAGCAGGTTGCGCGGGAAGATCCCGAGGTGCGCCACCAGCGTCCAGGTGGCGAGCAGGGCCAGGGGCGAGATAAGCCAGGTCAGGGCAGTGAGTAATCGGTAGGGGCGCATGGCGGGTCTTATTTCAGCGAAGTACCGGGTGAGCATCGCAAGACATGTGCCATATCCCCCCCAAACAACACCGACCCTTTGTAGGAGCCCGGCTTGCCGGCGATGGGGCCCTTGAAACCAGTGCAATGCTCAAGGCCGCCATCGCCGGCAAGCCGGCTCCTACGGTGAAATATGGTGGTGGGCTGCTGCTGCAGCAACACCCCATCAGCAATCACCTCAGAAGTCGTAGCTCACACTGGTGTAGTAAAACGCCCCCTGCGCACCTTCCGGGCTGGTGATCGAGTAGATCGGCACACCATACAACTGCGCGCCGGAGGCCTTGTCCGGGTGGGTGTTGAACAGGTTCGTCGCGCCGGCAGACAGCTTGATCCCCTTGCCGAGGTTGTAGGACACGTCCAGGTCGGTGACCCATTGCGGGCTGAAGGTCTGGTCGAGGTTCGGGTTGGCGGCGTTGAGGCTTTTCCATTCGCCGTAACGGCGCTGGGCCACGGTGACACCCCATTGTTCATAAGCCCAGTTGGCACTCAGGGTCAGCTTATAGTCCGGCGTGCCGTGCTCGATCAGGCCCTGGGTGGTGCGGCCGATGATCTGGTTGCCGGGGATGTTGCCGACGTTGCGCAGGTCGGTGATTTGCGTGCGGTTACGTGCGTAGCCGGCGTTGAAGTTCACGCGGCCCCATTGCTGCAGGTCGAGTTTGTAGTTGCCGGTCAGTTCGATACCGTCGGTGCGGGTGTCGGCGATGTTGGTGTAGAACGCCGCGCTCTGGATGTTGGCGTAAGGCGTGCCGGCGAAGATCGGCGAGACCACCGACGCCGGCAACTGGTCGGACAGCGTAATGCGGTTATTGATGTTGATGCGGTAGGCATCCACCGTCACCGACGCGTTATCCAGCGGCTGCCAGACCAGGCCCAGGGAGTAGTTGGTCGATTCCTCGGGCTTGAGCTGCGTGCCACCCAACGCCTGGGCTTCCGGGCTGTTGGCGCGCAGCGTGCGCTGTTGCACCTCGACGTAATTGCCGCTGCCCGGCGGCTGCTCCACCACCTGCACGCTGAACGACGACATGCCGCTCTGGGCCAGGGACGGTGCTCGATAGCCGGTGCTGGCGCTCGCCCGTGCGGCGATCTGTGGGGTGAAATCGTAGCGCAGCGACAGCTTGCCGTTGGTGGTGTCGCCAAAGTCCGAATAGTGCTCGGTACGCACCGCAACGCCGGCCTGGAACTTCTCGGTGACCTGGCCTTCGACGTCGACATACGCGCCCAGCACCTTGCGTTGCAGCGAGGCGGCATCCACCGGGGTGATCCCCGAGTAATACCCGGCAAGCCGGCGCCCGGTCACCGGGTCGATGGTGTTGAACAGCGGGCCATTTTGCGAGGCGGCAGGCGCGCCCGCGCTCAGCTGGTAGTTCTCCTGGCGCCAGGCCAGGCCTGCGGAGACGGTCAGCGGCTTGAACAGCAAGTCGGTAGGGAAGTCCCGCACCCAGTCCAGGGTCACGTTGGTCTGGTCGTTCTTGCGCTCGCCGGTGTAGATCGTCGCCGGGCTGTTGGCGCCCCAGCTGGGGTTGATCGCGTTGTAGTCGGTGGACTTGACGATGTTGGTGCCGTGGTTCAGCGCCAGGTCGAACTTGCCCAGTTGCTCGTTTTCGTAACGCAGGCCGCCGGTGGCCGCATAGTCTTCCAGGGTGTAGCGGGTGATCGGCAAACGCCCGTCCGGGTAGCGCTGCAAGGAAACGCTGCCGTAGTTGTTGTACAGCGCGGTGGGCGGGTCGAAGAAACCGGTGGAGTCGGTGTTCTTGTGGGAGTAGGTGGCAAAGCCGTAGGCGGTCAGCCCTTCGCCAACCCCCATTTCACTGTTGGCCAGGAAGTTGTACTGGTCGGAGACATTGTTGGAGCCCCAGTTCCAGGTGCGGTAGCGGTTGTTCTGTTCACGGGGCGTGTTGACGCTGGTATCGCCGCGATAAAAGATCCGGTTGTCGGGGTTGGTGTCGCTGGCCGGGTCCTGGCTGCCGGCGTCGAAACTCAAGGTCAGGAAGCCGTCGTTGGGCAGCTCGAAGCCTTTCCAGCCGCTGTATTTGCGCTGCATGCCGTCGCCCTTGTTGTAGCCACCGAAGCGATAGCCAACGTTGCCGCCGTCGTCCTTTTGCTTGAGCACGATGTTGATCACACCGGCGATCGCATCGGAGCCGTACTGGGCGGCGGCGCCGTCGCGCAGGATCTCTACGTGGTCGATCGCGCTCAACGGGATCAGGCTCAAATCCACCGCTGCTGCGCCCCGGCCGTTGGCGAGGCTTTGGCGGGTGATGTTGGCGCTGGTGTGGCGGCGCTTGCCATCCACCAGCACCAGCACCTGGTCGGAGGCCAGGCCGCGCAGCGAAGCGCCTTGGGCGATGGAGCCGGCGAAGGCGCCTTGGGGCGACTGCGGGAAGCTGAAGGACGGCGACAGTGCCGTCAGTGCGCCGGACAGGTCGGCAGCGCCGGTTTGCTGCAATTGCTCGCCGCTCAATACATCCACCGGCGCGGCGCTTTGCAGCGCGGTGACGTCGCTGCGGCGAGTGCCGAGTACTACCACGGTGTCGAGCTTGTCGGTCTTGGCAGTGGGCTGCGCATCAGCGGCTACAGCGGGCACGGCAAGGCTGCCCATGACCAGCGCGATCGCGCCGGCCAACGCAGTGCGTTGGAACATAGAAAGGTCCTTTCGAAGAATGTTGGCGATGGCGGGCCGGGCGCTGTGGCTCAAACAATGAAGGTCAACTGTGGGAGCTGGCTTGCCTGCGATGATGGCGGCACAGCCAACATAGTGTTTGGCTGACCCACCGCTATCGCAGGCAAGCCAGCTCCCACATTTGATCTCCGTTCGTTTGGTAAATAGTGTCCGGCGCCTGAAGTTAGAAGCGGCTGGTCACGCTCAGCCCCACGGTGCGCGGGTCGCCATAGGTGATCACGTACTGCCCCAGGCCACCGTTCGGCCGGCCATGTACCTGGTAGCGGCGGTCGGTGAGGTTGTTCACAAACCCGGTGACGCTGAGTTTTTCGTCGGCGCTGTACCAGGTCAGGCGGCTGTTGGCCAAGGTGTAGTGCGGTTGGCTCAAGTCCTTGTCGGCGCTGCTCTGGCGGTCGGCGAGGAAGTATTCCTTGTCGCGAAAACTCACGTCGGCACCGGCCACCAGCTTGCCGCCGATCTCCAGCGGGATGGTGTAGTCGCCACCCAGGGACACCACGTTGCGCGGCGAGCGCACGAAGCTGTTGCCGCTGTAGTCGCCGGTGACCGCACCGGTGTTGGGGTTGGTGTTCTTGAAGTCGGTGTATTGGCTGTCGAGGAACGAAATCGCCGCCCGCAGGTGCAGGTAGTCGGTGGGCTGGCCTTCCAGTTCCAGCTCGGCACCCTTGACCTTGCCCTTGGCGCCGTTGGTCAACGCGGTGGTCAGTACGCCGTTGTTGACGGTCAGCAGGTTGACCTGAATGTCCGAGTAGTCGTAGTAGAAGATGTTCGCGTTGGCCGTCAGACGGTGGTTGAACCACTCGGACTTGACGCCGAATTCGTAGGCGTCGAGTTGTTCCGGGTCCACTGTGGTCAGCTGCGACAGGCTGGTGGACAGCCCGGTGTTGAAGCCGCCGGAACGGAAGCCGTGGGCATAACGGAAGAACACCCGCACGTTGTCGTTGATCCGGTATTCCGGAGTCAGGTCATAGGTCCAGGCTTCCCAGGTCTTGTCCTCCTGGCGGTTGCCGTTGGTGCCGACGCCCGCCAAAGGAATCAGCGGGCCGTTGGCAGTGGCGCGGGTCAACTGGGTGAGGTCGAGGTCGATGTCTTTCTTTTCCTGGGTCCAGCGCAGGCCACCGGTCACGCTGAAGTTGTCGGTGAAGTCATAGGTCAGGTTGCCGAACAGCGCGTAGCTGTCGGTGGTGTGGTTGTAGCTCAGGTCACGGAAGTCCGTGGCGCCGTTGATCTGGTTGGAGCCGGTGCCGTTGGGTGTGGGGCCCGGGGCGATAAAGCGTCCGGCGCTGCTGTCCAGGTCTTCATGGAAATAGTGCGCACCGGCCAGCCAGCGCAGGGTTTCCTGCTGGGGCGAGGCCAGGCGGAATTCCTGGGAGTACTGGGTGTATTTGTTGTCGGCGGTGGCGGTACCGTTGACCTCGTAAGGCGTGTAGTCGGCATCCCCGGTGGACTGGCCACGGATGTAGTCGTAGGCGCTGATGGAGGTCAGGGTGTAGTCGCCCAGGTGCCAGTTGAGGGTCAGCGACGTGCCGTCGTGGTTGAGCTTGGAGTCGTCGTCCACGTTCAACGCAATGTTGCGTCCGGCGGGACGGGTGTAGCCCGCGTTGTAGTAGCGGCCCAGGGTCAGCGCACCGTTGGCGCCGTCGCCCTTGAACTCGCGGCTGTGGATCTTCCACAGCGCGTCCAGGTCCGGGTTGAGCTGGGCGAAGAATTGCAGGCGCACGGCCTTCTTGTTGACGTCGCCGTAGGTGTGATCGTCGATCAGGTTTTTCTGGAAGCCGTCGCGCTCCTCGGAGTACAGCGAGATCCGTGCCGCGAGTTTTTCCGGCACCAGGGTGCCGCCGATGGCGCCGTTGACGATGCGTTCGTTCTTGCTGCCAAAACCGATGGTGCCGTAGCCATCGGTGTCGAAGGTGGGTTTCTTCGAGATGATATTCACCGCGCCCGCCGTGGTGTTCTTGCCATACAACGTGCCTTGGGGGCCGCGCAGGATCTCGATGCGTTCGAGGTCGAACAGCGGGCCGCCACCGGCAATCGGTGCGTTCAGGTACACGTCATCGGCGTAGATGCCCACCGGGTACACAGTGGCCGCGCCGGTGTCGCCGGTACCCAGGCCACGGATGTACCAGCGTGGTCGACCGTCGCCGTCGGGGTTCTTTGCCGAGGCGTTGGGAATGAAAGTGGTGATGTCGCCCATCGAGCGTACGCCGTCGGCAATGATGCTGGTGCCCTGGACCGCCGATACCGCTACCGGAACCTCTTGCAGGGTTTCTTCCCGGTGTTGTGCGGTGACGGTCACGGTCTTGAGCGACGGCTCGGTTTTGCTGGCGTCGTTTTCGGCTGCTTCGGCGGCCAATAGAGGTTCACTGGCGGTGCCGCCTGCCAGCAGTAAAGCGAGCCACAGGCCCTTGGTGATCGGATTAAGTGTGTGCATGAAATCTCCCCCGGAAAAGTTTCCTTGAAGGGGCTAGAGCAGAGATCGTGCCAAGCGGATTTCAGGGCTGATACATGATTGTAAGATATTGATATATAACGATTAAAAAATTGAAGGCGAGGGCGTTTTCGAGCAATTGAAAGCGCAGCCGAAGGCCGCTTTAAAAGCGTGTCGAAGATTCAGCAGAAGTTGCTTGGAGGGTGCTGCTGGAGCAGCAGGGGAAGTGTTGCCAGGCAAGCACTGTAGGAGCCGGCTTGCCGGCGATGGCACCCTTTGATGTCGCACTGTTCTCAAGGGCCTCATCGCCGGCAAGCCGGCTCCTACAGAGGGGGTTAGACGGCTACGCGAGAGGTGGAGCCGATGACTTTTTCCAGCACGCTGAAATCAATCCAGTCACGCACATCGAAACGCCGTGGAATGAAGTTCCAGCGATGCAGGAAATCGGTGAAGTCCTGCAAGGCGTCGATGGAGCGCGAATCCAGTGTGGTGCGCAGCCGGCGATGGGCATCTTCACCATAGGCCGCGGTCACCCAGTATTCGCTGGTGTTGAGTTCCTGGGCCAGGAAGCGCCGGGTTTCGTCCGGATTGGCCCAGGCCCATTGCTCGGTGCGCAGCACGGTGTCGACAATTTTCACGCTGGCGTCGAAGTGCTCCTGCAACAGGTTGATGTCCACCGTCAGGGTGCGCGGCGTGCCGTTGTTGGAACGGATCAACGGGTCCGGGTGCGAGCCGGTGTCTACCACCACATGCAAGCCGAACTCGTTGGCCAGGTGCACGGCGTGGGCACCCTTGAGGAAGATCGCGTCGATATCACCGCGCAGCAGGCCGATCAGCTCGTTGTTGCGCCGGCTGAAACGGCTTACCCCAAGGCTCGCCGGGGAGCCGTAGACGTATTGCACCTGGTTGTCGCTGTAGGTGCCGCCGTAGGGGTAGTCCACCAGCTCCACGTCCGAGACTTCCAGGCCTTCGAGCTTGAGGGCGTTTTCCAGGCCACGCAGGGCCTGGGCGCGGGTGAAGTCGATCTGCACGTTGGCCCATTTCGGCAGGCCGAAGCGCCGGTTTTTCAAGTCGCGTACGCTGCGCACACCGCTCTCGGCGGTGGTCAGGATCAACTGCACCTCATCGCTCCACGACAGCCCCAGCACGCGGGTTTCGACGCCACTGGCGTAGGCCCAGATCGCCGGGATATTACCGCCGTGACGCACCGAGTTTTTCAGGTGGTGGTCGTAATGCGCTTCGCGAACTTCGCGCTCCGTGGACTCGCGCAACGACTGGATATTGGTGCCGAAAGGCAGGAACGCCTCCGCCAGGCGGCCGGACTGCACCGCAATGCCGAGGCCGGTGGGAACCGGGCTGTGGGTGTACCAGAGAGTATCGAGTGGTTTGCTCATAAGGGTCTTCGTTCAAATCCATGAAATAGGAAACCTTTGCAGGAGCCCGGCTTGCCGGCGATGAGGCCCTGAAGGTCATTGCCGCATTCAAGGCCGTCATCGCCGGCAAGCCGGCTCCTACACGGGTTAGCCTGCCAGCGCGGTTTTGCCGTTCAAGAGTGCTTCCAGCGGCCGTGCATCAATCCATTCACGCACATCAAAACTGTTCGGGATAAAGCGCCAGCGGTGCAGGAAATGCGTGAAGTCCTGCAGCGCGGCAATCGCCTGTTCATCGAGGCCGGTGCGCAGGCGCAAGTGGGCGTCGTTGCCATAGGCGGCCGTGACCCAGTACTCACTGCTGTTGGTTTCCTGGGCCAGGTAGCGCCGGGTTTCTTCCGGGTGGGTGTGGGCCCATTGCTCGGCGCGCAGGACCGAGTCGAGGATGCCGCTGGCGACGTCGAAGTGGTTTTCCAGCAGGTTCAGGTCCACCGCCAAAGTCCGTGGGGTGCCGTTGTTGCTGCGGATCAGCGGGTCCGGGTGGGAGCCGGTGTCGATCACCGTGTGCAGGCCGAAATCATGGGCCTGCTGGGCGGCGTGGGCGCCCTTGAGGAAGATCGCATCGACCTCACCCTGCAGCAGGCCGATCAGCTCCAGGTTGCGTTCGGTGACTTTCTGGGTGACCGGCGTGCCGGCGATACTGCGCACCGGGGTATCGCTGAAGGTGCCGCCGTAGCGGAAGTTCTTCAGCTTCACGTCGCCGACTTTCAGGCCTTCCAGCGACAGCGCATTTTCCAGCCCGCGCAGGGCCTGGGCACGGGTGAAATCAATCTGTGCGCCGGCCCAGTCGGGCAGGCCGAAGGTACGGCCCTTGAGGTCCTTGACGGTTTTGATGCCGCTGTCCTGGCGGGTCAGGATCAGTTGCACTTCATCTGCCCACGACAGGCCGATCACCCGGGTTTCCCGGCCTTGGGCACGGGCCCAGATCGCCGGGATATTCCCGCCATGGCGTACCGAGTTGCGCAGGGTGTGATCGAAGTGCGATTCGCGCACCGCCTTGTCGTCGGACTCACGCAGCGATTGCACCTCGGTGCCGAGGGCGCCGACGGTGGCTTGCAGCCAGCCTTTTTGCACCGCAATGCCCAGGCCCGTGGGCACGGGGCAGCGGGTGTACCAGAGCGTATCGAGAGGTTGGGTCATCGGGGTTTCTCCCACAGCGTTCAGGCGCTGGCTTTCAAGGGTTGGATGGCCGGGCGCTGGTGCACCAGGGGCAGGACTTCCTGGCCAATGCGCATGGCTTCTTCCAGGTGTGGATTGCCGGCGAGGATAAAAGTCGAGAAGCCGGCGTCGCGGTATTCCACCAGGCGCTCGGCGATGTTCTGGTGGCTGCCGACCAGGCCCACGGTGGGTCCTGGTTTTGCCTTGGCAAACCCGGCCCAGAGGTTGGGGCCGATGATCAGGTCGTCGAAGCGGTCGACGTTCTGGTGGTAAGCGGTCTGGCGTGCGCCGCCGACCGAATCAGAGCCGCTGGTAAAGCCCTTGGCGACCTGGCTGCTCTTGCCTTCGAGCTTGTCGAACTGGCGGCGCAGGTCTTTCCAGGCTTGCTCTTCGGTCTCCCGGGCGAACAGATCGACCCGCAGGCCGAAGCGCACGGTGCGGCCTTGTTTGTCGGCCAGTTCACGCACGCGCTCGATATGCGGCTTGAGTTTGTCGATGGGTTCGGCCCAGTTCAGGTACACGTCGGCGTGTTTGGCGGCTACATCGAGGGCGGCGTCGGAGAAGCCGGAGAAGTACACGCCGGGTTTGCGTTCGTGGTGCAGGCCATGGGGCAGGGCGCCGTTTTCCAGTTGGTAGATATCACCGTCGTAGGAGAATTTTTCGTTCTCCCAGAGGCCCTGGATGATGTCGAGGAATTCGCCGGTGCGTTTGTAGCGCAGGTCGTGTTCGAGGAAGTCGCCGTTGGCGCGTTGGCTGGCGGGGTTGCCGCCGGTGATGATGTTCCATTCCACGCGGCCACGGCTGAGGTTTTGCAGGATCGCGGCTTGCTGGGCGGCGTAGGCGGGCAGGGTCCAGGTGGCCTGGAAGGCGATCAGGAACTTGATGCGCCGGGTTTCGCGGGCCAGGGCGGCGGCGACGATCCACGGCTCGGGGCCGGTGGGCAGCAGGGCGCCTTCGAAACCGGCGAGTTCGGCGGCCTTGGCGACCTGGGCGATGTAGTCGATGTAGGTGAAATCGTCGGGTTGGCCGTTGGGCAGGCGGCCCGGGGCTATGTTGCCGGGGCGGTAGTGCGGGTTGCCGCGGTTGTGTTTGTCGGTGGTGAGTTGTGGGCCGTCGGTGCCCAGTGGCAGGCGCCAGAAGAATTCAGTGGTCATGGGTGCTCCGGAGTCAGTCGCGTTAGGTGCGGGGACCTTTTGGTATTGGGACTGCAACGGGCATGCCATGGGGGGTTGGGCCAATGGGGGCGGGGGTTTGGGGTTTTCTGGGTGGGAGGGGTGCGTCTGTAGCAACACTGGGTCAGCAGTGGGTGTTGGGGGTGAAGCAGTCGCCGTTTTGCGTGTACATATCCGTTGCTGCGGTAACGGCTGCTTATGGTTTCGCTCTTACAGCGACTCACTTTGGAAAAGCCCCAAAGTAAGCAAAGG
>NZ_JAOTOA010000041.1:0-23757 GCF_036346535.1 Pseudomonas sp. Z18(2022) | reverse complement strand
GGCCGCCAGCTCCGGCAACTCCAGGGCATTGCGGGCACCGACGATAAAACCACCGCCGGCCAGGGTCACAAACAGCTCCCATACCGACAAGTCGAAGCAGATCGACGTGGAGGCCAACACCCCTTGAATGTCTTCGGGGCTGTAAACCTGCTGCGACCACTGCGTCAGCGCCGCCACGTTGCGGTGAGTAATGGCCACGCCCTTGGGCAAGCCGGTGGAGCCGGAGGTGTAGATCACGTAGGCCAGGTTGGCGGCGTGAACCGCAACGTCCAGATCCTGATCATCAACTTCCTGAGCATCCACAAACAGCACGTCAATCGAGGCATCCACCTCAAGTGCCACCGCAGCCTGGGTCAACAACACCCGCGCCTGACTGTCCTTGAGCATGTACGTCACGCGCTCGGCCGGGTAATCCGGGTCCAGCGGCACATACGCGCCGCCCGCCTTGAGCACCGCGAGCAATGCCACAACCATCTGCGCACTGCGCGGCATGGCCACGCCAACCCGCACTTCAGGGCCAACACCCAACGCCACCAGCTTGCGCGCCAGGGCATTCGCCCGGCCGTTCAACTGGCGGTAGGTCAGGTGTTCATCACCCCAGATAACCGCCAGGGCATCGGGGGTGCGCTGCACCTGATCCTGAATCTGCTGATGGATGCACCGCTCACGCGGGAAGTCCAGGGCGTTGGCATTCCAGGTCCGCTCAATCAGCTCAAGCTCATGAACGCCCAGCAACGACAGCTCGGCAACCGGCCGCGTGTAATCCGCGACAATGCTGCGCAGCAGGTTTTGCCAATGGCCGGCAAGACGCTCGACCGTCGCCGGCGCAAACAGATCGGTGGCGTAGGTCAGCGTGGCTGCCAACGCTTGCCCGGTTTCAAAGGTATTGAGCACCAGGTCGAACTGGGCCGTGTGACTGGCCCACTCAAGGCTTTCGATGGCCAGGCCCGGCAAGCGCGTGGCCTGCTGTCCGCGCGCCGCCTCGCTCTGATGGTTGAACATCACCTGGAACAGCGGGCTATGGCTCAGGCTGCGCTCAGGGTGCAACGCTTCAACCAACTGTTCGAAGGGCAGGTCCTGGTGAGCCTGAGCCTCCAGGGCCGTCTGCCGGACTTGCTGCACGACATCCGCGAACGCCAGGGACGGTTTCACATCGGCCTTGAGTACCTGGGTGTTGACGAAAAAGCCGATCAGGCGCTCGGTCTCAACCCGGTTGCGGTTGGCAATCGGCACCCCGACCCGGATGTCGGATTGCCCGCTGTAGCGATGCAGCAATGTCTGGAATGAGGCAAGCAAGAGCATGAACGGCGTCACACGCAGTTGCTGGGCCAGGCCGAGCAGCGAAGCGCCGAGCCCGGGTTGCAGGACGATTTCCAGCTGCGCACCCCGAAAGCTTTGTTCGGCCGGGCGCGAATAGTCCAACGGCAATTGCAACGGCTGGTCACCGGCCAGTTGCCGGGTCCAATAAGCCAGTTGGCGCTCACGTTCACCGGCCTCCATCCATTGGCGCTGCCAGGCAGCATAGTCGGCATATTGGATCGGCAACGGCCTGGCCTCAGGTGGGCGGCCGCTGCTGAAGGCGCCATAGAGCTCAACCAGTTCCTGCACCATCAGTTGCATGGACCAGCCATCGGAGACGATGTGATGTTGGGTCAGCACCAGCACGTGGTCATCATCGGCCAGGCGCAATAACTTCACGCGCAACAAGGGCCCGGTCTGCAGGTCGAACAACGCCTCGGCATGGGTCTGCACATAAGCAGCAATCCCGGCCTGCGGATCAGTGCCGGCGTCAAGGGTGTCCACGACAATCGCCAGGGGCACTGGCGCATGGATCACTTGCAGGGTGCGCTGATGGTCCTGGACAAACGTGGTACGCAAGGTTTCATGACGCACCAGCAACTCGTCAAAACTGCTCTGAAGCGCCTGGACATCCAGCACGCCTGCGAGGCGCAAGGCCGTCGGTATGTTGTAGGCACCACTCAGGGGATCGAGCTGCCAGAGGAACCACTGGCGCTCCTGGGCATACGACAACGGCAATGCCGAGCCACGATCAACCACGACAAACGCGGGGGCCTGCTCGGCAGGTTCCTGGTGCAATACCTGGGCGAAGGCCTGCAGGGTCGTGTGCTCGAACAACGCCTTGAGCGGCACGTTCAGCTCAAGACCATGACGAACCCTCGATACCACTTGGGTGGCCAGCAACGAGTGACCGCCGAGCTCGAAGAAATCGTCCTGGCGACCCACACGCTCAACCCCCAGAACTTCTTCCCAGATCAGCGCCACCTGTTGTTCCAGCTCACTGCACGGCGCCTCATACGACTGCTGTTGCAGCTCAGGCTCCGGCAGTGCCTGGCGGTCGAGTTTGCCGTTGACCGTCAACGGCAGGTTCGGCAGAAAGACCACCTGCGCAGGAATCATATAGTCCGGCAGCTCGGCCTTGAGCGACTGGCGGATGGTCTCGCGCAGGCCATCATGGGTCTCTGCGTCGAAGGCCGGTGCGGCCGGCACGATATAGGCCAGCAACTGTTGGCCGCCCACGCCGGGCCGCGCCAACACCGCAACTTCACGTACGCAAGCCAACTTGAGCAGTTGCGCCTCGATCTCACCCAACTCGATACGAAACCCGCGAATTTTCACTTGATGGTCAATCCGACCGACATATTCCACCACCCCGCCCGCACGCAAACGCGCGAGGTCGCCGGTACGGTACAAGCGTGCGCCGTCAGCACGGAACGGATCGGGAATAAACCGGCTGGCGGTCAGATCGCCACGGTGCAGGTAGCCTCGGGCCAGGCCCGCCTGGCCGACATACAGCTCGCCGATGCAACCTTCAGGCACCGGGTTGAGCTGAGCGTCCAGCAGGTACCAGGACAGGTCAACGATGGGCTCCCCGATCGGGCTGCTCGCCTCGTTCGCCAAGTCGGCCCGGGTGATGGGCCGATACGTCACGTGAACGGTGGTTTCAGTGATGCCATACATGTTGATCAGTTGCGGCGAACGATCACCGAAATGCTCAAACCACGGCTGCAATGCCTTGACCTCCAGTGCCTCACCGCCAAACACCACGTAGCGCAAGTGTTCAAGGCCAGCGGCCGGGTGAGCGCAGGCGACCTGCACCAACTGCTTGAACGCCGAAGGTGTCTGGTTGAGCACGGTCACTTGCTCACGGCAGAGCAAGGCGTAGAAGTCTTCGGTGGAACGGCTGACGTCATGGGGCACAACCACCAGGCGCGCGCCGTATGTCAGCGCACCGAACAGCTCCCACACGGAAAAGTCGAAGGCACAGGAGTGGAACAGCGTCCACACATCCGCCGCGCCAAAGCGGAACCAGTCATCGGTGGCACTGAACAGACGCACCACATTGCGATGGGGCAGCAGCACGCCTTTGGGCTGTCCGGTGGAGCCTGAGGTGTAAATCACGTAGGCCAGGTTGTCAGGGCCGACCGCCACCTGCGGGTTGCCCAACGGTTCCTGGCCTGCGCCGACTACGTTATCCAGTGCCAGCACACGAATCGACGGTGCAGGCGCCAAGTGCCCAAGCACAGAGGACTGCGCCAACAGCAACGCAATGCCGCTGTCCTGCATCATGTAGTGCAAACGATCCTGTGGATAACCAGGGTCCATGGGGACATAGGCACCACCGGCCTTGAGCACAGCCAGCAAACCGACCAGCATCTCCAGGCTGCGCTCGGTAGAGAGCCCCACCAACACGTCAGGGCCGACACCGGCCTCGATCAGCCGATACGCCAACAGGTTGGCATCCGCATTCAACTGGCCGTACGTCAGGTGGTGATCTTCGTAGCTGACGGCAAGGGCATCGGGCGTACGCTCGGCCTGGGCTTCGATCAAATGGTGCAGGCACTGGTTCACGTCGAATGCCCGCAGGTTCGGGTTCCACTGCTGGAGGATGCGTCGGTGTTCGTCCTCCGCCAGCAACGGCAACTCCCCTACCGCCTGGTGCGGACGGGTGATGATTGCCCGCAACAGATTTTGCCAATGCTGCGCCAGGCGTTCGATGGCCTCGGCGGTAAATACGTCGGTGGCATAAGTCAGTGCGGCTGACAGACCGTGGGCCGACTCTGCCGTGTCCAGGGTCAGGTCAAATTGCGCCGTACAGGTTTTCCAGTCCAGGCCTTCGACGGTCAGCTGTGGCAGATTCAATGCTGGCTCGGCACTGGAGCCGCGACCTTCGCTCTGGTGGTTATACATCACCTGGAACAACGGGTTATGCCCCAGGCTTCGCTCGGGGTGCAGCGCCTCGACCAACTGCTCGAAGGGCAGCTCCTGATGCTCCTGGGCGCCCAAGGCCGCCTGTTTGACCTGGGCCAGCAAGGCCCGGAACGACATCTGGCCGTCGATCTCGGCCTTGAGCACCTGGGTGTTAACGAAAAAGCCGATCAGGCCTTTGGTTTCCGGCCGGTTGCGGTTGGCCACCGGCACCCCGACCCGAACATCCCGCTGCCCGCTGTAGCGGTGCAGCAGTAACTGGAACGATGCCAGCAACACCATGAACAGCGTCACCCCCTCACGCTGGGCGAGGGTTTTCAAGGGTTGTCCCAGGCTCGCATCCAGGGCAATTTCCAGGCGTTCGCCGCGGTAGCTCGGCTGCAAGGGACGAGGCTTGTCGGTGGGCAGCTCCAGCACCGGCGGCAAGTCGCCCAACTGCGCGGTCCAGTAAGCGAGTTGACGATCACGCTCGCCGGCCTCCATCCAGTGTCGCTGCCAGATGGCGTAGTCGGCGTACTGGATCGCCAGCGCCGGCAATTGCGGAACGTGACCCTGGGTGAAGGCGGCGTAGCACTGCACCAGTTCCTCAACCAGCACTTGCATGGACCAGCCATCGGACACGATATGGTGCTGGGTCAGCACCAGCACATGCTCGTCCGGCGCCACGCGCAACAGGCAGACCCGCAACAGCGGGCCTTGCTGCAAATCGAACAGCTGACGCGTCTGCGCCTCGACGAACGCGCTGATGCGCGCCTCACGCCCGGCTGCATCGCCAGGCTCCAGGGTGTGCACCGGCAGGCTAAAATCCGCCTCAGGTGCAATCACCTGCAGCGTCTGCCCGGCATCCTGGACAAAACGCGTACGCAAGGACTCATGACGCTCGATCAGCACCTGAAAGCTGCGCTGCAAAGCCTCGACATCCAGCACCCCCCGCAAACGCAGGGCAGCAGGTACGTGGTAGGCCGCGCTCTCGGGTTCCAGTTGCCAGAGAAACCACTGGCGGTGCTGGGCATAGGACAACGGTATGGCTTCAAACTCATGGCGGATCATCGGCACAGGCAGTTGCCCAAGGCTCATGCCCTTGCTGGCCAACTTTTCAAAAAAGGCCTTGCGCTGAGGCAGTGCAAGCCTGATGAAACGTTGAACCAGCTCGATGTTATCCATTAACGCCATCTCAATTTGTCTCCAGCTCGGTGAGGAAGTCATGCATATCGCTCAGGTCCTGCTCAAGGTTGCTGTTCAAGCAGCCATCGACAGCACTTGCGTAGTCACGCAACGTGCTTGCCTTGAAGATCAGGTCCAGCGCGACGTTGGCTCCCAATTGCATCTGCGCCATCGCAGTCGCTTGCGTCGCCAGTAATGAATGCCCACCCAACTCGAAGAAGTTGTCCTCCCTGCCCACCTGCTGCACGCCCAGAACGTCCGCCCAGACAGCGGCCAGGGTTTGCTCCACGGTGCCTTGCGGGGCGGCGTAAATGCGCTGCATGAAGCTGGCGTCGGGCACCGGCAGTGCACGGCGATCCAGCTTGCCATTGGGGGTCAGGGGCATCTCTTCGAGGAACACCAGATAGGTAGGAACCATGTAGCCCGGCAGAATCTCTTTAAGACGAACGTTGAGCCGCTCGCGCAATTTAGTCCGCGCGCCCGATACCTCCTCGTCTGCTGCGCTGACGGCCGTCACCACATAGCCCACCAGTTGCGCCCCGTTCACGCCCTCTTGCGCCAGCACCACGGCTTCCTGCACCTGCGGTTGCTCCTGCAACCGTGCTTCGATCTCCCCCAACTCGATACGGAAGCCACGGATTTTTACCTGGTGGTCGATCCGGCTCAGGTAGTCGATCACCCCATCGGCCCGCTGGCGAACCAGGTCGCCGCTGCGGTACAGACGGCCACCGGAGCCAGCGAACGGATCCGGCACAAAGCGCTCGGCCGTCAGCGCCGCACGGTTGAGGTAGCCACGCGCCACCCCTTCCCCGCCCAGGTACAACTCACCGGCCAGGCCCTGGGGCAGAAGCCCGCCAGCGGCATCCAGCACATAGGCGCTGCGGTCACCGATCCGGCTGCCGATCGGCGCATAGGCGGCGCCGCACATCTGGTCTGCCGCAGCCTTCCAGATCAGCGGCGTGACCACGGTTTCGGTCGGGCCATAGCCGTTGATGATGTGCTGCGGCTTGAGCGCACGCTTGACCAACTCGAACGACGCCTGGGGCACCGCATCACCGCCAAAGCAGTAGATGCGTACGGCCGGCGGGTTGCCATGCTGGTCTGCGTAGTCGGCCAATTGCTGCAAATACACCGGCGGGAATGCCGCGACAGTCACACCGTGACGGTGCATGGCCTGGTAAGTCTGCTCCGGCGTCCAGAGGCTGGAGTCGCGAATCAACAGGCGGCCACCGTGGCTCAAGGTGGTCAGCCAGCGTTCATGGGCACCGTCGAACGCGAAGGACATGAAATGCAGCTCACAGTCCTGCTCGCTCATGGCATAGCGCTCGCCGATAGCCAGGCAATGCATGGCCAGGGCGTCATGGGCAACCGTCACGCCCTTGGGCTGGCCAGTGGAGCCCGAGGTGTAAATCACATAGGCCAGGTTTTGCCCGTGCAGGTCGACCACCGGCGGGCTGTCGGGCATTGCGTCCAGCGCCAGCCGGTCCAGCTCCAGGCGCGTGATCCCGGCGGGCGTCGGCAGGCGCTCAGCCAGACGCGAATCGGTGAGCAGCAGTCCGATGGCACTGTCCTGCATCAGGTAGGCCAGGCGCTCACGCGGGTATTCCGGGTCGAGCGGCACATACGCCGCGCCCGCTTTGAGAATCGCCAGGAGGCCAACCACCATGTCCAGCCCACGATCCTGGGCGATGCCCACAAGAACGTCCGGCCCGGCACCCTGCTCGATCAGCTTGTGGGCCAGGCGGTTGGCGCGCCGGTCCAGTTGCCCATAGGTCAGTTGCTCCTCGGCAAACATCAAGGCCACAGCATCCGGTGCACGCAGGGCCTGGGCCTGGATCAACTGATGGATCGAAGTGGTGGTACTGAAGCGCGTATCACGGCAGTTCCAGTCATCCACCAATTGCTGGCGCTCGGTGGCCGTCACCAGTTGCAACTCGCCGACTGCGGCATCCGGAACCAATGCCAGCATGTGTTCCAGCAGTTGCTCCAGGTGCAGGCTGATCTGGCGTACCTGCTCGGCGGCCAGAGACGCGCGCAGGTAGCTGTAGTGAATCCCCAGGGTCTCGCCGGTCGCCACCGCCAGGGTCAGCGGGTAGTTGGTCCGCTCCTGGCTGTCGACAGGGCCGAAGCTCAGCTCGGGCACCGCCGCTTGGCGCAACGCTTCGGAAGCCGGGTAGTTCTCGAATACCAGCAGGCTGTCAAACAGCGAGTCGGCGGCACTGCTGGCCCAGCGCTGGATCTCGAATAACGGGGTGTACTCGTGTTCCCGCAGCATCAGGTTTTGTTGCTGCAACACCTGCAACCACTCACCTATCGACTGCTCGGCACGAACCTCGGCGATCACCGGCAAGGTATTGATAAACAGCCCGACCTGCTGCTCGATATCGCGAATGTCCGCCGGGCGCCCCGAGACCGTGGCACCGAAACATACGGTCTGTTGTCCGGTATAGCGTTGCAACAGCAACAGCCAGGCGGCTTGCAGCACGGTATTGAGCGTGACCTTGTGCTGACGGGCGAACTCATTCAGGCGATGGGTACGGGCGGCGTCGAACAGTTGCTGATAGTCACCGTAGGCAGGCTCTGCTTCCACCGGCACTGGCGTGGCGCCGAACGCCTGGATCAGCCGGGTAGGCTCGCTCAGAGGGCGTAACTGAGCCTTCCAGAACAGCTCACTGCGTGCCGTATCCTGGGATGCCAGCCACGCCATATAGTCACGATATCGGCCGACCGGCGCCATCGCCTGTTGACCGCTGTAGCGTTGCAGCACCTCCCCCAGCAACTGCGAGTTACTCCAGCCGTCCATCAGGATGTGGTGGTGGGTGTAAATCAGATGATGACGCTGCTCGCCCGTACGAATCAGGGTCAAGCGCAGCAACGGCGCCTCGCCCAGATCGAAGCCCTGCGCCTGCTCGGCAGCGGCAGCAGCGTCCAGCGCCGCCGCCAGCCCGGGATGAGCACGCCAGTCGTACTCGACAAAGCTCAGCGGCGCCTGCTTGCGAATGATCTGCAGCGGATGGTCCAACTCCCCCTGCCAGATAAAACCGCTGCGCAGGCTGTCATGGGCATCCACCGCAGCTTGCCAGGCGTCGCGGAAACGCTCTGCGTCCAGACCATCGATATCCAGGCGCATCTGGTTGATGTAATCACTGGCGTCCTGCTGGTAAAGGCTGTGGAACAACATGCCTTGCTGCATGGCCGACAACGGGAAGATGTCCTCGATATCCCGTGCGGGTACAGGCAACCCTTCCAGTTGCTGCTGGGTCAACTGCACCAGGGCGAAGTCCGAAGGGGTCACACCCTGAGTGGACGGCAGGCAGCAATGTTCGATCAGCGCTTGCAACTCCCCGGCATATTCATCGGCCAGGGCCTTGAGGGTGTGTGCATCGAACATGTGCGGGCTGAAGGTCCAGCTCAAGTCCAGCTCGCCGTCGTACGCCTGGCCGTTGATTTCCAGCCAGTTGCCCAGTGGCGCTTCAGGACTTTGCTCGGCCCCGGCCGGCTCGCGGCCGGGCATGAACAACGCGTCCTGCGCCTGGAAACTGCTGTCGAACTGCCCGAGGTAATTGAAGGTAATCCGCGGTGCCGGCAACGCCTCAAGTACCGATTGCGCATGGGCATCCCCCAAGTAACGCAGCAGGCCAAACCCCAGGCCCTTTTCAGGGATCGCCCGCAGTTGCTCCTTGATCTGCTTGATGGAACCCGCCATATCGGCCGCCGGGGTGAGCTTCGCCGGGAATACGCTGGTGAACCACCCCACGCTGCGGGTCAGGTCCAGGTCGTCGAACACCTCCTCGCGGCCGTGCCCCTCCAACTGCACCAGCACCGAAGGCGTCTGCGCCCAACGGCTGATGACCCGCGCCAACGCCGTCAACAGCAGGTCGTTGACCTGAGTCCGGTACGCCGCCGGAGCGTGCTGCAACAGCTGTCGAGTCAGCGTTTTGTCCAGATGCGTGTGCACCACCTGCGCATCACGATTCAATTGTCCACCGTGAGGGTTATTGCACGGCAGTGTTGCAGGTACGCCCTGCAATGCTTGCTGCCAGTAATCCAGCGCTTGATGCATCTGCTCGCTGCTGGCGTGACGCAACAGCCGCTCGCCCCAGGCCTTGACCGACGAAGTCTTGGCCGGCAATGCCACAACGCGGCCCTGCTGCAGTTGCTCGTAAGCACTTTGCAGGTCTTCAAACAGGATGCGCCACGACACGCCGTCCACCGCCAGGTGATGGATCACCAGCAGCAGGCGCTGGCTGCCGTCGGCCAGGGTCGCCAGCACCGCGCGCAGCAGTGGGCCATTGCTCAGGTCCAGGCTGCGCTGGGCTTCATCGCCCAATTGCTCCAGCGCCGAGGCGTCACTGATGCTGCGTTGCCACAGCAAAGGTTGCTCGCTGACCGGTTGGTAAGTCGCTCGCCAGCCATCGGCCTGCTGGACGAAGCTCACGCGCAAGGCGTCGTGCTGCACCAGCAATGCGTGCAGGGCGTGTTCCAGATGTTCAGGGTTCAGCGGCTGCGTGGTCTTGAGCAGTACCGACTGGTTCCAGTGGTGCCGTTCAGGAATTGCCGTGTCGAAAAATGCCTGATGGATCGGCAGCAATACGCTGTCGCCGGTCACCGGGCCCTGATCGATCAGCAGTGTGCCCTCGCCCAACTGCGCCACCGAGGCCAGGCCTTGTACGGTCTGGTGCTGGAACAGCTCTTTGGGGGTAAATCGAATCCCCGCCTGACGCGCACGGCTGACCACCTGGATCGAGATGATCGAGTCGCCGCCCAGCTCGAAGAAGTTATCGGTGACGCCAATCTGCGGCACCTTGAGCACGTCCTGCCAAATCGCCGCAATACGGCGTTCCAGCTCGCTGTGCGGCGCCACATGCAGCGCATGGGAGCCTTGTAGTTCCGGCACTGGCAAGGCCTTGCGGTCCAGCTTGCCATTAGGTGTCAGCGGCAGTTGATCAAGGATGACCATCTGGGCCGGCACCATGTAGTCCGGCAGCGTCTGCTTGAGCCAGACACGCACATCGTCTTGCACACCGGACTGTGCCCCCGGCTCCAACACCAGATAGGCAATCAGACGAGTGCCGCTCTGCGCATCATGGGCCACCACCACGGCTTCGTGGACAGCGACATGTTGCAGCAGGCGCTTCTCGATCTCGCCCAACTCGATGCGAAACCCACGCACTTTGGTCTGATGATCGATGCGTCCCACGTACTGGATTTCGCCATCGGCCAGATAGCGTACCAGGTCACCGGTGCGGTACAGCCGTGCCGCGCGATCGCCGAACGGGTCCGGCACAAAGCGCTCCGCGGTCAGGTCCGGGCGCAGCAGGTAGCCCCGGGCGATCCCGGCGCCGGCCAGGTACAACTCACCGATCACGCCGACCGGCACCGGCTCCAACTGTGCATCCAGTACGTAGCTGTCGGTACCGGCCAGTGGTCGGCCAATACTCGCCCGGCCACCCGCCGTGCGGCGTACGTAAGTCGAATACGTGGTGTCTTCAGAAGGCCCGTACAGGTCACACACATGCTTGAGCGTGGCCTGCTGATAGAGTCCATCCACGAGCGACTGCTTCAGTGGCTCACCGGCGAGATTGATGATGCGCACGCTGTCGGGAATCTGCCCGGTCTGGTGCAACGCAGCAATCGCCGACGGCACGGTGTTGATCAAGGTCACCCGGTCCCGCGCCGGCAAATCCGCCAGCGCCAGGGCATTTTCAGCCAGGATGAAGAAGCCGCCACTGGCCAGGGTGACAAAAAGCTCCCACACCGACAGGTCGAAGCAGATCGAGGTTGAAGCCAATACCCCCTGCAAGTCCTCGCGACGGTAGACGCTCTGGGCCCACTGAATCAGTGAAACGGCATTGCGGTGGCTGATGGCAACCCCCTTGGGCTTGCCGGTCGAACCCGACGTGTAGATCACATAGGCGAGATTGTCGGCGCTCGCCAGGGCTGGCAGGTCGGCACAATCGGGGTGTTGCGGGTCGACGCTTTCAGAGGGCACCTGCAGCACCTCCAGACCGCCACCCAGGCCTTGGGCATCCGTCAGCAACAACCGGGCCTGGCTGTCTTCAAGCATATAAGCCAATCGGTCGGCCGGGTAGTTGGGGTCGAGGGGCACATAGGTGCCGCCGGCCTTGAGCGTCGCCAGCAACGCCACAACCATTTCCACCGAACGAGGCAGTAGCACACCCACCCGCACTTCCGGCCCTACCCCGCGCTCACGCAGGCGGCGGGCCAGGCGATTGGCACGTGCGTTAAGCTGGCGATAGTCGAGACATTCGGTGCCAAAGATCATCGCCAACTGGTCAGGTACCTTCCGGGCCTGAGCCTCGATCAGCTCATGCAAGCCCCCCTCGAAAGTGCCACTCAGTTCGAGGCTGTTCCAGTCCCGCAGGATTGTCTGGCGCTCATCGGCGTCCAGCAGCGCAAACTGCGCGACAGCCTGCTCAGGCTGGCTGACGATGGCGTGCAGCAGGTTCTGCCAGTGGTGCGCCAGTTGTTCAATGGTGCTGCGCTGGAATAGATCAGTGGCGTACGTCAGGGATGCCGCCAGGCCGCCGCCCACTTCGCCGGTGTCCAGGCTCAGGTCGAACTGTGCCGTGCCGCTGTCCCAGGCGACGCCCTCGATCGACAAGCCCGGCAATTGCGCCGCGCCCGTCTCACGGTTCTGGTGATTGAACAGCACCTGGAACAGCGGGCTGTGGCTAAGGCTGCGCCGCGGCTGCAGAGCATCCACCAACTGCTCGAACGGCAAGTCCTGGTACGTCTGGGCGTCGAGCACCGACTGGCGAACCTGTTGCAGCAAATCACTGAACGAAGCCTGGCTGTCAAACTCGGCGCGCAGCACCTGGGTGTTGACGAAAAAGCCCACCAGGCCTTCGGTTTCCATGCGATTACGGTTGGCTACCGGCACGCCGACACGGATGTCGCCTTGCCCGCTGTAGCGGTGCAACAACATCTGGAACGAGGCCAGCAACAGCACGAACAACGTCACCTGTTCGCGTTGCGCCAGGGCCTGCAAGCCAGACGCCAGCTCCGCGGGCAAATTGAAGTCCAGGCGTGCACCACGCAAGCTCTGTTCGGCCGGACGCGGGAAGTCAAAAGGCAACTCCAGCACCGGTTGCTCACCGCCCAATTTCTCACGCCAGTACGCCAGTTGCCGGGCGCTTTCGCCCTCGGCCATCCACTGGCGCTGCCAGGCGGCGTAGTCGGCGTATTGCAGGGGCAGCTCTTGCAAGGCGACCTCGGTGCCCGCGCAGAATGCACCGTAGAACTGGATCAACTCGTCGACGATGATCTGCATCGACCAGCCATCAGAAATGATGTGGTGCTGGGTAATGACCAATACGTGATGGTCGGGCTGCACCCTCAGCAACTTGACGCGCATCAGCGGGCCGTTGAACAAGTCGAACGGACGCTGGATTTCGTGCTCAACGGCCGCAGCAATCCCGTGGGCATCCACGGCTTGCTGTTCAACCACCTGGGCCCGCCTTGGCTGGATCACCTGCCAGGTCTGCTCACCTTCTTCGACGAAGGTGGTGCGCAAGGCTTCATGACGCTGCACCAGCGCCTGGAACGCTTGCTCCAGTGCCACGACATTCAGGCTGCCACGCAGATGCAGCGCAGTGGGCACGTGGTAGGCCGCGCTGCCCGGGTCCAGTTGCCAGAGGAACCACTGGCGCTCCTGGGCCGATGACAGCGCCATCGGCCGGCCGCGCTCCAGGGCCAGCATGGGCAGGCTTTCCTGCACCTGCAAACCCGCGCACGCGGCGGCGAAAGCCAGCAGTGTCGGGTGCTCGAACAACGCTTTCAACGGCACTTCGAGCTTGAGTGCATGCCGCACCCGGGAAATAACCTGGGTCGCCAGCAACGAATGGCCACCACGCTCGAAGAAATGATCATTCAAGCCGACGCGCTCCACCTGCAACACCGCCTGCCAGATCGCCGCCAACTGGATCTGCAACGGGCTGTGCGGCGCCTCGTAGGCGTGCCGTGGCTGGTTCAGGTCAGGCGCGGGTAATGCGCGGCGGTCGAGCTTGCCGTTGTTGTTCAACGGCAGCGCGTCCAGCCACACCCAGTGGCCTGGCACCATGTAGTCGGGCAGTGATTGAGCCAGGATGGTGGCTAGGTCAACAGACTCGGTGGCTACGCCTTGGGCTGCTACCACATACCCCACCAACTGCGCGCCGGTGGGTCCTTCGTACGCAATCACCGCAGCTTCATGCACCTGCGGCAAGGCTTGCAGGCACGCTTCGATTTCGCCCATTTCAATGCGCAAACCGCGGATCTTCACCTGATGGTCGATCCGCCCCACGTACTCCAGGGCATGATGTTGGTTGTAGCGGGCCAGGTCGCCACTGCGGTACAGGCGTGCACCCGGCACACCGGCGAACGGGTCCGGCAGGAAGCGTTCAGCCGTCAACGCGGGACGGTCAAAATAGCCCTGGGCCAGGCCGGCCGGGGCGCCGATGTACAGCTCACCGACACCGCCGACGGGCAGCAGCTCAAACGCGCTGTCGAGCACATACAGCGCACGACCCGCGATGGCCCGGCCAATCGGAATGCCGAACGCATCGCTGGCATCCGCCAACTGGCAGTCGTGCACACTGGACACCACGGTCGCCTCAGTGGGGCCGTAGGTGTTGAGCAGGCGTACCTTGCCCAGCCCGGCGTCATGCCAGGCTCGCAGGCCTTCAACCGACATCGCCTCACCGCCTACGTGCACCTGGCGCAAGTTGCCCAAGGAACGGCCATCGACGGCACACTCCTTGGCCAACAGGTACCAATAGGCTGCCGGCAAGTCGGCCAGGGTTACCCCCTGCTCTACGATTTCCCGAGCCAGTTGCCCGGCATCCCACAGCTCGTCGCCACGCATGACCAGCGCAGCACCGACGCACAGCGGCGGGTAGCACTGCTCGACGAAACCATCAAAACTGAACGTCGCGAATTGCAGCACCCGGTCCGTGCAAGACAGCACGCTGTAGTCTTCGGCACTCTCGCAGAACTGGCCGAGGGCGGCGTGATCGATCGCCACCCCCTTCGGTTGCCCGGTGGAGCCGGAGGTGTAGATCACATACGCCAGGTCGGCGGCGACGGCGTGGCTTGGCGGGTTGCCGGTGGCGTAAGCGGCCAGTTCTTCACCCGACGCGGTGAAGTCCACGCGGGTCAACGATTCGGGTAACGGCAAATCTGCCAACAGGCCGGTTTCGCAGAGCAACAGATCCAGGCGGCTGTCCGCCAACATGTAGGCCAGGCGTTCGTTGGGGTATTTGGGGTCCAGCGGGACATAGGCCGCGCCGCTTTTTAGCACCGCCAGCAGGCTGACGATCAACTGCGGGCCCCGTCGCGCAGCCAGGCCGACGCGCCGGCCAGGGCCAATGCCGTGCTCCAGCAAGCGATGAGCCAGGCGGTTGGCCTGCTCATTGAGCTCGCCGTAGCTCAAGCGTTGACTGCCAGCCAGCACCGCCAGCGCAGTCGGGGTGGCCTGGGCCTGGGCGGCAATGCGCTCATGAACCAACCCGTGATGACGGGTGCTTGCCGCCGGGGATTGACTCAAGCCAAGCATGGCACGCTGGCCAGGCTCATCGAGCAACTGCAAGCTGCCAAGACTGACGCCAGGGTCTGCCGCCAGTTGCACCAACAAGTGTTGCAGGTTGGCGCTCAGTTGGACGACCTGGGCCTCGCTGAAACGCGCCCGGTCATAGCTGAACTCCAGGCGCAGGCTGTTGCCCAGCTCGATACCCAGGGTCAACGGGTAGTTAGTGCGCTCGTGGTTGTGCAACTGGCCAAACGACAAGCCAGCGGGTGCGCCCTGCTTGAGTGCTTCGGCGACGGGGAAGTTTTCGAACACCAGCAACGTGTCGAAGAGCGCCGCGCCCTGCTGGCCGGCCCACCCTTGAATGTCGTACAGCGGCACATGCTCGTGATCACGCAGGCCGAGGTTCAAGGCTTGCAACTCACCCAGCCAGGCGGCGGCCTGTTGCGCCGGGGCGGGCGCGCTGATCATCGGCAAGGTGTTGATAAACAGCCCCAGCTGTTGCTCGATACCCGGCAACGGCGCGGAACGCCCGGCGACCGTGGCACCGAACACTACGCACGGCTGGCCGGTGTAGCGTTGCAGCAGCACACTCCAGGCGCCCTGGAGCAACGTATTGAGGGTGATTTTTTGCTGACGGGCGAACTCGCTCAGGGTAGCGGTCAATGTGCTGTCGAGGATCACCTGATGGTCTGCCATGCCCGCGCCGTCCACCGGTGGGCGAAGGGCCTCAGCCAACAACGTCGGGGCTTGCAACGAGGCCAGGCTGGCGCGCCAGAAGGCCTCGTCCGCCGCTGACGATTGTTGCTGCAACCAGCCCAGGTAATCGCGAAATTGCCCCAGGGGCGCTGGCAGCGCCTGGCCGGCGTAATGGCTGATGACTTCGCCGAGCAACTGCGCGTTGCTCCAGCCATCCATCAGGATGTGATGACTGGTATAGATCAAATGCCAGCCGCTGCCGGCACCACGCACCAGCATCAGACGGAACAGCGGTGCGACGCTCAACTCAAAACCGCGCTCGCGCTCGGCATCGGCCAGGGCGTCAAGGTCGGCGTCGACCGCCTCGATCACCTGCAACTGCAAGTCAACCTGGCGATGGATCACTTGATGGGCACTGTCGAGTCCCAGCCAGTGGAAACTGCTGCGCAGGATGTCATGCCGATCCAGCGCAGCCTGCCACGCACGGCCGAAAGCGAGCAGATCGAGACCTTCGATGTCCAGGCGCAGCTGGTTGATATAAGCCTGTGCCTGGGGCTCGTAAAGGGTGTGGAATAACATGCCCTGCTGCATCGGCGACAACGGGTAGATATCGTCGATGGCCGGCCCTGGCACTGGCAGCGCGTCAAGTTGCTGCTGGGTCAGATGGGCCAGCGGAAAATCGGACGGTGTGACCTGCCCCGCCTCGGTAGCGCAGCAATGCTCGATCAGCGCTGCCAACTCGACGGCATAATCGTCGGCCAGGCGTTGGACGGTAGCGGCCTGGAACATCTCGCGGCTGAAGCCCCATTGCAACGCGAGCTCACCGCCATACACCTGGCCCTCCAGGGTCAGCCAGTTGGCCAGCGGCGCCTCGCCGTCCTGGGCCTGGCCACTGCTTTCGCCGGCCGGCACGAACAGCGCCGAGTCATTGAACTGGCGGTCGAACTGGCCCAGGTAGTTGAAGGTAATACGCGGCCCCGGCAACCCGGCCAGCGCTTCACGCGCCTCAGGCTCGCCCAGATAGCGAAGCAATCCGTAACCCAGGCCCTTGTCCGGCACTGCGCGCAGTTGCTCCTTGACCGACTTGATTGCCGCCGGCAGCTCACCTTCCGCCTGCAAGCGCACCGGGAACAGGCTGGTGAACCAGCCCACGGTACGGGTCAGGTCCAGCGCGTCAAACAGGTCTTCACGGCCATGGCCTTCGAGCTGGATCAACGCTGCGTCCTGCCCGCTCCAGCGGCTGATCACCCGTGCCAGGGCTGTCAGCAGCAGGTCGTTGACCTGGGTGCGATACGCCGCCGGCGCGTATTGCAGCAACTGGCGGGTCAGCTCGGGGTTGAGGCGGGTTTCGATCTTTTCCCCCAGGCGATTTTGCAGCCCGCCCTGTGGGTTGTCGCAGGGTAAATCGGCCGTGCCCGACTGTGCCTGCCAATACGGCAGTTGCCCATTCAGCGTTTGCGCGTGGGCCTGCAAGTGCTGCGCCCAAGCCTGATAGGCGCTGGTCTTGCTCGGCAACTGCGCAGGCGCGCGATAAGCCTGCTGCAGGTCTTCAAGCAGGATGCGCCAGGACACACCGTCCACCACCAAGTGGTGCAGCACCAGCAACAGCCGCTGGCTTGCGTCGGCCATGTCCACCAGCACGGCACGCAACAGCGGGCCCTGCTGCAGGTCGAGACTGCGCTGGGCCTCATCACACAATGCGGCCAATTCGCTGTCGGTGGCGGCACTTGTCTGCCATAAGCCGGACTCGCTGACCAGGGCCGCGTGGGCTTGCTGCCAGCCATCGGCGCCCTTCACAAAACGCAGGCGCAAGGCGTCGTGGTGGTTGATCAGTCGGGTCAGTGCGATGTCGAGCGCTTCAGCTACCAGCGGCTCGCGCGGCGTGAGCAACAACGATTGGTTCCAGTGCTGACGTGCCGGGATCGCCTGTTCGAAAAAGCCCTGCTGCACCGGAGTGAGGATCACCTCGCCACTGACCGGGCCCTGGTCGATCGTGCTGGCCTGGTCAAAGCTCGCCACCAACGCCAGGCTGCGCACACTCTGGTACTGGAACAGGTCGCGGGGGCTGAGGTGAATCCCCGCCTGTCGCGCACGGCTGACCACTTGGATCGAGATGATCGAGTCACCGCCGAGCTCAAAAAAGTTGTCTTCCAGGCCGACCTGCTCAACGGCCAACACGTCACTCCAGATCGCCGCCAAGGCCTTTTGCAGGTCATTTTCCGGCGCCACAAACGCCTGTTGCGGCGCAGCATCCGGCAACGGCAAGGCTTTGCGGTCGAGCTTGCCATTGGCGGTCACCGGCAGTTTCACCAGCGGCATCAGGTGGGTGGGCACCATGTATTCCGGCAGGCTGTTCAACAGCCACGCCTTGAGCTCCGGCTGCCACGACATGGCAGGCTCGCCGCCCTCCAGCACCAGGTAAGCAACCAACTGTTTGCCGCCCTGCACCAGCACCACGGCCTCGCGCACCAACGGGTGTTGCATCAGGCGGGTCTCGATTTCACCCAGCTCGATACGCAGGCCGCGCAGCTTGACCTGATGATCGAGGCGACCGAGGTATTCGATCACGCCATCGACGCGCTGGCGTACCCGGTCGCCGGTGCGATACAGCCGCGCACCGTCCAGGAACGGGCACGGCACAAACCGCTCGGCGGTCAACGCCGGGCGACGGTGGTAACTGCGGGCCAGCCCGGTGCCGCCGAGGTACAGCTCGCCGGCAACCCCGGCCGGCACCGGGTTCAGTTGTGCGTCGAGGACGTAGGTGGCCAGGTTGGCGATAGGGCGACCGATGGGGACGCTGTCGGCACCTTCGTCGATGCAGGTCCAGTGGGTGACGTCGATGGCCGCTTCAGTCGGGCCGTACAGGTTGTACAAACCGGCACCGGGCAGTTTGGCAAACACCTGCAACTGCGCATCCAGCGCCAGCGCCTCGCCGCTGCACACGATGCGCTTGAGGCTGGCGCAGGCTTGCACACCCGGCTCATGGATAAATGCCTGGAGCATCGACGGCACGAAGTGCAGCGTGGTGATGGCGTGCTCGCCAATGGTTTCGATCAGGCGTGCCGGCTCGCGATGCTCGCCGGGCGCGGCGACTACCAACCGCGCACCGCTCATCAGCGGCCAGAAGAACTCCCACACCGACACGTCAAAGCTGAATGGGGTTTTCTGCAACACCGCGTCGCTGGCATCAAGGCCATAGGCTTGTTGCATCCAGCACAGGCGGTTGACCAGCGCCCGATGACTGTTGCCGGCGCCCTTGGGCTTGCCGGTGGAGCCGGAGGTGTAGATCACATAGGCGAGGTTCAGCGCATGCACGTTGACGGCCAGAGCCTCGCGACTGTAGCCGTCGAGCCAGCCTAGCGCCTGGTCGAGGGCAATGACGTTGATGCCGTCAACCGGCAAGGTCGCCAGCAGGCTCTGCTGACTGAGCAGCAGCCCGATGCCGCTGTCTTCGATCATGTACGCCAGGCGTTCGCGGGGGTATTCAGGGTCCAGCGGGACGTAGGCGCCGCCGGCCTTGAGAATCGCCAGCAGGCCGACCACCATTTCGATGGAGCGCTCGATGCAGATCCCCACCAGCACATCGGGACCAACACCTTTCTCGCGCAAGGCATGGGCCAATTGATTGGCACGATTGTCGAGCTGGCTGTAGGTCAACTGCGCAGGGCCGAACACCAGGGCAACGGCGTGCGGAGTGCGTTGTACCTGGTCTTCGATCAGGTGGTGGATGCCACGCTCGGTCGGGTACGTCTCAAGGGTCTCGTTCCAGTCATGCACCAGTACGCGCCGTTCATCGGCTGCAAGCATCGGCAATTCACCGATACGCTGACTGCCATCGGCCACCATCGCCTGCAACAGGCTGAGCCAATGCCCGGCCATACGCTCGATGGTGACGGCGTCGAACAGGTCGTTGGCGTAGGTCAGTGCGGCGTGCAGGGTGCCGGACTTTTCGAAGGTATCGAGGCTCAGGTCGAACTGGGTGGTGCGGCCTTGCCACTGCACCAGGGACAGCTCAAGCCCGGAGGCGGTGTTGACTGCGGCGATGTCCGCCACCTGCGGCTGATGGTTGTACATCACCTGGAACAGCGGCGTTTGGCTCAGGCTGCGCTCGACTTTCAAGGCTTCTACCAGGCGCTCGAACGGCAATTCCTGATGGGCCTGGGCGCCCAGCGCGTGCTCCTTGATGCCTTGCAGCAACTGGTCGACGCGGGTTTGCCCGGTCAGCTCGGTGCGCAGCACCTGGGTGTTGACGAAGAAACCGATCAGCCCTTCAACTTCACTGCGATTACGGTTGGCAATCGGCACCCCAACCCGAATATCGCCCTGCCCGGTGTAGCGATGCAGCAGCACGTTGAACGCGCCGAGCAGCAACATGAACAAGGTGACATTGTGTTTTTGCGCGCAACTGCGCAACTGCGCAGCCAATGCCGGGTCAATCGCAAAATCATGCCGGGTGCCCTGGTAGCTGGGCATCGCCGGACGCGGATGGTCGAGGGGCAACTCGAGTACCGGGTGCTCATCCCCCAGGCGCGCCTGCCAGTATTCCAGCTGACGGGCCTGCTCGCCCGCTTCCAGCCAGCGGCGCTGCCACAGGGCGTAGTCGCTGTACTGGATCGGGAGCGGCGCAAGTTGCGGCGGCTCATGACGCTCATGGGCGTCGTAGCAGCGAATGAACTCGTCGATCAACACGTTCATCGACCAACCATCGGAGACGATGTGGTGCAGGGTCAGCAGCAGCACGTGTTCCTGCTCGGCCAGCTTGAGCAATTGCACCCGAAGCAGCGGGCCGTTGGCCAGGTCGAAGGGCAACAGCGACTGACGGGTAGCGGCCTGCGTCACCGCCTGCTCGCGCTCGGCGGGTGCCAGGGCGCTTAGGTCCGATTGCTCGATGACCAGCGGCGACTGTACGGCCACTTGCAACAGACGATCATCCGCCTGGCGCTGGAACACCGTGCGCAAAGTCTCATGGCGGGCCACCAGGCTGGCGAAGGCCTGCTCGATCGCCGGCAGGCTCAAAACCCCTTTCAGCCGCACCGCACCCGGCAGGTTATAGGCCCCACTGGCCGGATCCAGTTGCCACAGAAACCACATCCGCTGTTGCGCGTAAGACAGCGCCTGGCGGTCATCCGCCTCCACCCCTGCCGGGATCGGAAACCGGGAAAAATCCACCCCTTCCTTGTGTAGCGCCTGGAGGAACATCTGGCGTTTTTCCAGGGGCAACCCGATAAACCGGCGAGCAAGTTTCAAGGAGTCTTCAGCGTTCATTTCTTGGGATCCGGGGCAATAGGCAGGAAGCACAAAGGCACGTCGTCCCTATAAAACGAATCCGGAGGGGAAAAATTAGCGGGGGATTTGGAGCGCAGGCAACGGTGTCATCAAGGGTTACATCAAACACCGAGAGGCTCGGCGAGGCTGTCCTATCATTGACGCAACCCATCAATTGCAACTACATTTAGTTACAGGCAAGGATCGCCGTGTCGAAAAATGAAAAACTGCTGGCCAAACTGCTCAATGAGCACTCGGCCTTTACCTGGCCCGAACTCGTCACACTGCTGCGGCGCCTGGGATACACGCAAATCGAAGGGGCGGGTAGCCGGGTCAGGTTCGACAGGGGCGACCCCAGTGCAATGATTACCCTGCACAAGCCTCACCCCGGCAACGAACTGAAACACTACATTCGGCGCCAGATCATCGAACAATTGAAATCAGGAGAACTGATTCAGTGAACAACCAGCTGAAACACAAAGGCTACATCGGCTCCATCGAAGCCAGCATCGAAGACAATTGCCTGTTCGGGAAGCTGCTTTTCATCAAGGCCCTGGTCAGCTACGAGGGAAAAACCGTCGCCGAGTTGGACGCGGCTTTTTGCAACGCCGTAGACGACTACATCGAGACCTGCCAGGCCCTTGGGCAAACACCGGAAAAGCCCTGCAAGGGTTCGTTCAACGTCCGTGTCGGCCATGACCTCCACTTGGCCGCTGCCCTCGCGGCAACCCGGCAAAAAGTGACGTTGAACGATCTCACGCGGCAGGCGCTGAACGAATTCCTGCAACATCGCGGCGCACTGGTGACAGGGTAATCACCCCAACCGCCGATACCCCAACACCGCCGCACCCAGCACCACCGCCCCCGCCGCCAGCGCCACCCAGAACCCGCTGGGTGCGCCGAAGCGGTCAATCATCCAGCCCGAGCTGGCGGCGCCAATGGCCACGCCGATGCTCAGGCCGGTGATCAGCCAGGTCATGCCTTCGGTCAGGCGGCTCGGCGGGACGATTTGTTCCACCAACGCCATGGACACGATCAATGTCGGGGCGAAGAACAGGCCGGAGATGAAGATTGCCGCCGCCAACCCGGGAATGTTCGTCACCAGCAACAACGGCAGCGTAGTGATCGCCGTCGCCACGCCGCAGTACAGGAACTGGCGAGGCAACGGGGCTTTCAATTTCAGGGCACCAAACGCCAGCCCGGCCAGGCACGAACCGATGGCGTACACCGACAGCACAATGCTCGCGGCAGCCGGCTGGCCCTGGTGCTGGGCGAAGGCGACGCTGACCACATCCACCACGCCGACGATGACGCCCATGGCCATCAACAGCACCATCAGGATCAACACCGAGGGCGAGGCGATCAGCCAACGCCCGTGTTCGGCGTGGTGCTCATGCACCGGTGGTTCGGTCTGGCGTTGCAGCACGAAAGCGGTGACCCCAACCGCCAGGAACAGCGCCGCAATCAACGGCCCCGCTTCGGGGAACAGCAGCACGCATAAGCCCACCGAGACCGGCGGGCCAATAATGAACACCACCTCATCAAGCACCGACTCCAGGGCAAACGCGGTTTGCAGCTTGGGCTGGCCGCGATACAGCTCGGTCCAGCGCGCCCGTACCATGGCCGACATGTTGGGCATGCAACCGGCCAGGGCGGCGAAGATGAACAGCGTCCAGGTCGGCGCCTGCATGCGGGTGCAGAGTAACAACAGCAACAGCGCGCCGCCGCCGACGGACGCCGCCACCGGCAACACCCGGCCCTGGCCATAACGGTCCACCAACCGCGAGACCTGGGGCGCGCAAAACGCCGTGGCCAGGGCGAAGGTGGCGGTCACGGCGCCGGCCAGTCCATAACCGCCGTGTACCTGCGAAAGCATGGTGATCAAGCCGATCCCGGTCATGGAGATCGGCATGCGGGCGAGCATGCCCGCCAGTACAAAAGCCCTGGAACCTGGCGCCTGGAACAGCTCGGCGTAGGGGTTTGCCATGGTGTGTAACCTCTTCCTGAGCGCCCTGAAACTTGCTATTCGAGGTTTTCGGGGCAAAATACATACGGTGCGTATGTGACAAATCATGCGTAACATACGCGTCGTATGTCAATCACCTATTGTGAGCCTTATCCATGAGCCGAGCCCGTGCCGACATGATCGAAGACACCCGCGCCCGCCTGATCGCCAGCGCCCGCCAGGCCTTCGCCACGCAAGGCTACGCCCAGACGTCGATGGATGATTTCACCGCTCGCGCCGGCCTGACCCGGGGTGCGTTGTACCATCATTTTGGCGACAAGAAAGGCTTGCTGGCGGCGGTGGTTGCGCAGCTCGACGGTGAAATGGATGCGAGCCTGCACCTTATCTCCGAGCGGGCCGAGAACCCTTGGGACGGGTTTTGCGAACGCTGCCGGGCCTATTTGCGTATGGCTCAGGATGCCGAGGTCCAGCGCATTGTGCTGCAGGATGCGCCGGCGGTGCTGGGGACGACCGACCAGCAGCAATGCGTGGATTCGCTGTGCCGGTTGCTTGATGACCTGATGCAGGCGGGGCTCATCGAGCACGCGTGCAGCCAGGCGTTGGCGAGGCTGATCAATGGCAGCCTGGTGAGTGCATCGCTTTGGATCGCCCAGGATCAACGCCCGGGCGAGCGGCTGGAAGAAGCTTTGCAAGGGTTGGAGTTGTTGTTGCGGGGGTTGAAGGCCCATGCCGTTCGCTGAACGAATGCGGCGGGGGGGTTCAGGGATGCTTTGTGATTGAGTACATATCCGTTGCTGCGGTAACGGCTTCTTATGGTTTCGCTCTTACAGCGACTCACTTTGGAAAAGCCGGAATGCCGGCCCAGCCCAAAGTAAGCAAAAGGCTCTGCCCCGCCTGTCGGCACCTCGCC
>NZ_JAOTOA010000040.1:0-30840 GCF_036346535.1 Pseudomonas sp. Z18(2022) | reverse complement strand
ATTCCCGTCGCCGCGAATGCTTGAGCGCATCCCACTCTTGAGCCGAACACCGAACAAAATGTGGGAGCTGGCTTGCCTGCGATGGCGGTGGGTCAGGCACTGAAGTGGGTGCCTGATACATTGCCATCGCAGGCAAGCCAGCTCCCACATTGGATTCAGGGTGTGCCAGTTGGCTCAGGGCTTGTCGACATCGTGATATTCACCCCCATACCCATCCCCCACCCGCCAGATGATGTCGTGGTTCTCATTGGTCCAATTCCCGTCGCCGCGAATGCTTGAGCGCATCCCATTCTTGAGCCGAACACCGAACAAAATGTGGGAGCTGGCTTGCCTGCGATAGCGGTGGGTCAGGCACTGAAGTGGGTGCCTGATACATTGCCATCGCAGGCAAGCCAGCTCCCACATTGGATTTAGGGTGTGCCAGTTGGCTCAGGGCTTGTCCACATCATGGTATTCACCGCCATACCCATCCCCCACCCGCCAGATGATGTCGTGGTTCTCATTGGTCCATTCCGACGGTTTCAGTGAGTATTTGTAGTCCTCTGAATTACGGTTGTTCCCGTCCCCGATGAAGTCCGGGTGATCGCGCCGATGATCCCCGCCACGAATACTCGACCGCGCATCCCACTCTTCCTTGCGGAAATCAAAAATGCTCTGGTCCTGCGGCGCATCCCGCTGGCCCCAGTCGGACAGGTATGTCTGCAACCACACATACGCTTCATCGCCGTTGGGCTTGAGCAAGCCGTCCTGCTTGAAGTCCTGGATCTGGTCCCAGTTCTGCATCGAGATCTTGTGCAGCTTATGGGACTGCACCGTGCTCAAAATCGCCCCGACAAACGACAACGCACCGGAGATCAAGAAGCCCACCGGCCCCAGGAATGGAATGATCCGCCCGGTCACCCCCAGCGTTCCCAGCACGCCGCCTGCCGCGCCCACCAGGCTGCTGACACCGCCCGCCATGGACAGTGAGCCCGAGGCGATTTTCACCGGGTCTTTCTCGCGCACACCGTCACGCAGGGTGAACGCCGCCTGCACCACGCTGATCACGCCGCCTGCCACGTCGGTGGCCATGCCGATCACCTTGATCGCGCTGCTGGCGAACTTCGCGCCAAACCCGGCCCCGGCCACGCCGCCCCGGCTGGCGATGCCTTTTTCGATGCCTTCCTGGACCTTCTTCGCGCCTTCGTCGCTCCAGCCGCCGCTGTTGAGGGCCTTGCCCACGTCCTTGCCGTCGTCCATGGCCTGGTCGACGATCTCGAAGTATTTTTTCTGCACCGCCTCGGCATCCTTGGGCAGCGCGTGGTAACCCTCGCCCGGCTTGGCCCACAGGTCGGGCAGGGAGCGATCGAAGCCCATCAACTTGTAGGCGTTGGTGCCGCGTAGCTTGTCGTAGACCTTCAAGCCCAGTGTGGCGAAGTGCGAGCCGGTGCCCAGGAAACCGAGAAAGTCATTGGCGATGCCCAGGCGTTTCATCGGCGTATCCGCCAGCTTGCCGCCCTGGCCCGCCAGTTGGTAGACGATCCGGCCCATGCCGATTGCACCGCCCACCGAGCCGAGTACGCCGTTGTCCTTGAGGAAGTTGAGGTTCTTCACGAACGAGCTGCGGTTCTCTTCGCTGAGCCCCGGCATGATCTCCTTGCTCACGGCCTTGTCGATGTCGCTGAAGCTGATCACGCCGTTTTTCTGCCAGGTGTCGCCGAGGGAAATCATCGCCTTGCCGAAGTCGGCGGCGGCGTTTTTGTCCTTGAGCAGTTGGTCGACAAACTTCGAATACACCCCCAGCGCCTGGCGCGGCAGGCCGTCGGCGCTGCCCTTGAGCATCGACAAGATCGCCATGGTGTTGTCGGTGGTGGCCAACGCAGTGTTGTCGTCAGAGATCTTGGTCGGGTCGTCCATCAGCTTTTCGACGGCGTCAGTGTAGCCATCGATCTGCAGGTTTTGCAGGAAGCTGTCGGCCTTGGCCGGGTCGATATCAGCCAGGGCGGTGTAGGCGGTCTGGATTTCCTGGGTGGCCAGTTCGGTCTTGCCACTGTCCTGCAGGGACTTGATGTACTTGGTGAAATTCTCCGAGGAGGTGCTGTCGATCAGTTTCTGTTTGGTCTCATCGACCTTGGCCTGGCCGCCGTCGACCTTGCCCAGGGCCGCGTCGTGGTTGGCCTTGATGTCGTGCTGGATGGTCGAGTCGCCGAGCAGGTCGTTGATGGTCTGGTCGATGGACTTGGTGTCGAAGATGTTGTCGCGCACGTCCCGGGAGGTCACGTCGATGGGCGTGGTGGCGATGCCCTGGTTGCCGAAACCGTGCTCGGGAATGATCGACATGCCGTTGTCGGCCATGCTCCGGGCTTCCACCGCCCGCAGGAACTTGGCGCGCGGGTCGTCCTTGCCAATGCTGCCGTCCTTGACCCCGGCGCGGTAACTGTCCACCAGGGTTTTCATCGACAGGTCCTGCACCGACAGCGGGTTGCCGCTTTCATCTTTTTCGGTGGTGGTGAGGTTGTCGACGGACACGTCCTTGAGCGGCGGCAGGCCGTTGTCGGTGCGCAGCTTGTCGACGTCGGTGGTTTGCGCTGCGATGTCGCTGCGGTAGCCGGAAATCTGTTCGAACATCTGCGGGTTGCTGTCTTCCGAGACCACGATTTTCTCTTCGCTGCCCCCCGGCTTGTGCTGGGTGAAGGCGATCAGCCCCGGGCCATAATCCCCGGCGCCGCCGACGCTCATGATGTCTTCGGTGGAGCCCAGGTAAGCGTCCGGGCCGGCGAGGGTGTAGCCGTCGCCCTTGGCCTTTTCGATACCGGCCAGGGTTTGGCCTGTGGTGGTGTAGGCGGCGAAGGCTTCGGGGGTGATGTCCTTGGACACCACCAGCAATTTGCCGTCGGCCTGGTTGACCACCAGGATGCCGTCCATGGGCGCGTCGACCTTGCTGATGTCACCCAGCTTCAGGCTGGCCTCGTCCTTGCGCAGCAGTTCCTGGCCGGGCAGGGACTGGGCGTTCTTGATGTAGTCGAAGGCTTGGGAACCTTCACTGGCGTGCACCGCGTGGAGGAAGTTGTAGAAGGTGCCGCCGGCGTTGGGGTTGGGGTTGCTGAGGTCGGCACCGGGCTGTGGCAGGTCGGCTTCGGACTTGCTGATCGCATACTTGTGGCCCTGGTGCTCGAACAGGATCACCCCGGCGCTGCTGTCTTCCGACACCACTTTCAACTGGCTGAAATCGAGGTCGCCCGGCAGGCTGGTGACTTCTTCATAACCTTTGGATTTGCCGTCATTGAGGGCTTCCTTGGTCACCCCAGCCTGGGTGTAGGTGCTGAACGCCTGGGGCGTGAGCAATTCGGAAATGACCAGAGTCTTGCCGTTTTCCAGGCTGACCTTGAGGATGCCGTCTTCGGCCTTGCCCACGGATTTGATGTTGGCCAGGCGCACGCCGTCGCCGTCTTCGCGCAGCAGCTGCTGGTCGGGGTTCTTCAGGCTTTCGACAATGGCCTTGCCGGCCGGGGTGCCCTGGGTTTCGGCCAGGGTCTGGAGGAAGGTGTACAGCGGCGTGCCTTCGTCGGGCCCGCCCTGATTGACCGGGGCCACGGCATGGCCGAAGCGCAGGTTCTTCAATACGTCGAAGCCGTCCTGGGCGTTGGCCGCACCCTCGGCGCTGATCTTGTATTTGGCGCCGTCCTGTTCGAAGTAGATCACCCCGGCGTCTTTGTCTTCGGAAATGACCTTGAGCTTGTCGATGTCGAGTTTGGCCGGGAGGGCGGTGACTTCCTTGTAGTCGTCGGGCTTGAGGGTTTTATCGCTTGTTCCCGAGGTGGCGAGGATTTTGGCTTTGTTCAGGACAGCGTCGAAAACGCGCTCGGGAGCGTTGGGTTGATCGACGCGGGGGGAGGCAGACTTTTCGGGGCGGGTGATCATCGGTTCAGTCCATGTGATGGGCGCACGAGGACTGGATATTAGGCGCTGCAAGCGAGTGAAAACGGGTTTGTTGGCAACAAGTCACAAGCTTTCACAGGTGTGAAATTCAGGTCCCGGGATAGCGCGTCTCCATCACGATCGACAATGCATCCGGGCGCCAGAACTCCTGGTCGAACTCCACCGGCTGGTCGTTTTCGCCGAAGTTCAAGCGTTCCAGATAAACACTGGTGGACCCGGTGGACAATTGCAGCAACTCGGCCTGCTCTTCATTCACGGTGCCAATGTGCATCTCCAGCTCACACCGTGACTGCACCCGGGAAAACCGCTCCCGCAGCAGCTGGGTCAGCGAGGTATTCAAGTCGGCGTCCAGCAGCCCCGGGCACCAGCTTGCCAGCAGCGCGTTGAACTCCAGCAACACTGGCCGCCGGTCGATCCAGCGCCGCCGTTGCAGGAAAAACATCGGCTCATCCGCCGACGCGAGGCCCATCCGCCTGGCCAGCCAGTCGCCCGCGGGGCGCAGCTCTGCGTGCAGGCATTCGGTGCGCGGCGTACGGCCTTGGGCACTTACGTAATCCATAAAGCCGCTGATGCGTGTTGGGTCATAGCGGATGCGCCGGGGGCTTACAAACCAGCCACGACGGTTTTCCCGATACACCAGGCCTTCGGCTTCCAGCTGCTGCAAGGCCTGGCGCAAGGTGACCCGGGTGCAGCCGAAGCGCTCGATCATCTCCCGTTCGGACGGGAATTTCTCATCCGCCTGGGGCACACCCGCCGCGATATCGTGGGCGATCTGTTCGCGAATGCGCTGGTAGTGCGGTGAAATCGGGTCGAAAGGCATCCTGGGTTCCGTGTGCAGGCCGGGCGTGGGCGTGACTCTACCGTTCCTGTTGGCGCAGGTCACCACCACTTCCATTTTCCCTGTTCTTTCAGTGTCGCAATGATCGCTTCGCGTTTGTGGCGGATCTTGAGCATTTTCTGGCGCATTTCCCGGCAGCGGTTGCTGTTGAGGATCAGCAAGCCCACCAGCGGGCCAAGCAGCGCCATGGAGTAGAGGTAGGGGTTGGGGTGGTAGGTGATGGCGGGGAGAGATATCAGCAGGCAAGCGAAATAGACCCCTACGTTCATCCAGACCCAGTGGGGCCGGCCGTACACAACCTGAATCTGCGCCAGGGAAAACAATATGCTTACAGCCAATCCGCCAAAAAACCAATTACGTAGCGTGCGATCTTCGGGGGCATTATCAAGGTAGGTTACTAGAACCAAGATGCCCATCATTGCGATGGAAAAACACCCCGCAAGCATCCAGCTCGCGATGGTAGGCATGTAGCGCTTCAGCAGTGGTCGCGGGTCTTCAAAGAAAAAAATCGAATAGTAGAGGTCTTTCCCGCTCATTGCTTTCCAGTCTTTAAAGTCTCCGGCCACATTGCTCAGATTTTTTGTCTTTTTGCGCATGTTCACTGGCTAACCTCTTCATAGATTCCGATAGCCAGTGTCTTGACGTTTCCTGACATGGCGCTGCTGGTAAAACCCAGCGTTGCAGCCAAGGCGTCTCTGATGTGGTTGGTGGTCGCTCGCTGCATTTGCGTAGCACTGATGCGTTTGGTGGCTGCACCGGAAGCCTGTTTCAACTTGAGCAATTTTGACGTCAGGCGCGGGTCCCGGATTTTGAGTAACTCATCATTCAGCTTGACCCGCTCTTGTCGGGTGAGGCCTTTGAGTACCTGTTGAACGGATTTGCCGGTTACTTTCGTGGTGACCTGGATGGCCTTTACTGTGGTCAATGTCGAAGTAGCAACTCCCAGCAAAGCAACACCATCCAGAGCAACGGTTACCGCTTCAAACCACGTGGTGCTGTCCAGGCGATCAAGAGCCTGCGGTGCGAACGCTTCAGCACTCGTTCGACCCAACCCTATAAGACATTGGGCAGTGCTGGCGGCGGTAGCCGCTTGGCCAATAAACGTAATCACCGCACTGGTCCCGGCCGTAAACGGCATCAGCACAATCCCACTCGAAATCACCACCCAGCTCAGTATCGCCCCGGTACACGTCACGGCCGTATTCAGTGCCTCGGCCACCCGCTTCGACTCCCGAGGCTCATGGGTCAGCATCCGCTTGAACTCAGAAGGCCCCACATACCTGGGCGCCTCGCGCAACACCACCTTCTTGGGCACCACACTGCAAATCGGCTGGAAGTCGCGCAGGGTCACCACGTTGAACTGCTCATCGATGTACACCACGCCAGCGCCGATCAGCGCTGGATCGCTGTCGATGGCGAAGAACAATCGATGCAGGTCGAGGCTGTTTTCAATCCGTTGGCGGGTGGTGAGATGGGCTGAAGGGAATCCGTCTTTCAGCAGGGAAGCAGCCATTCCTTAACTCCTGGTCTTTGCGAGAGCCGAGAGAGTAGAGAGGGCGTGGCGCAAATGAATGTAGGAGCGTTCGCCTTTTCAAGACAGGCACTTCCTGATCCTGCTTGGGCGTACTGAAGATAACAGTGAACTACTTCAGGAAAGCATCGCCCTGAATTTTGCCAGCGTGGAAGTCAGCTACCAGGCGCAAAAGGCCGACGGTGGCAAGGAAGGTGGCCCGGTGAAGTTTGGCTGGAACATCCGGCAGAACGTCAAGATCTGAGGGGTGAAGCGGGCATCGCCCGCTCACTCACTGTTCCTGTTGGCGCAAGTCACGCTGCCACGACACCAACCCATACGCCGCCAGCACCACAAACCCGGCATACAACGCGGCAGTCAGTTGCAGATCCTTGTACACAAACAGCCCGACGTACACCGTATCCAGCACGATCCACAGCCACCAACTCACCACATACTTGCGCGCCGCCCACAGGCTGGCCACCAGGCTGAAAGCGGTGAGCAGCGAGTCCAGCCACGGCAGTGCGGCATCGGTGAAGTGGTGCATGGCGGCGCCCAGCAGCAGGGCGCCGATCACACCTGCGAATAAATGACGCCACGCTTCCTGCACCGGCAAACGCTCGACCCGCACCTTGCCCGCGTCGATGCGCCCGGTGCTCCAGCGCCACCAGCCGTAGCCCTGCAACACAGCGAAGACCAGTTGCAGGAGCATGTCGGAATACAGCTTCACCTCGAAGAAGATCCAGCCGTACAGCAACACCGCGACCACACTGACCGGCCAGCACCAGCGCACCCGTCGAGCGGTGAGCCACACCCCGGCGATATTGAAGATTACAGCGACTATTTCCAGCGGCGTCATACGGTCCCCTCAGGGTCAATTTTGCAGGTGCAGCGCCTGTTGCTTGAGCTGGCGCTTGCGTTCAAAGGGCAGTTTTTCCTGGTCGCCATAGGGCGCGCTGTACCAGTTGCCGTAGGTCGGGTTGGGCAGCACGAACCAGCGTAGGCCGAGCCAGCCCAGGTAGGGTTCGGCGGCCTTGCGCTGGGCGTCGAGGGTGTTGTGTTCGGCCTGCACGAAATCCCCCAGGGAGTCACCGGCCAGGATCAGCACGCGGGCATGTTGGGCGACCCATTGGCGGCGGCAGTTCTTGCCGTAGCCGGCCTGTTCGCAGCCGCCAATCGGGGTGCCGGCGGCCAGTACCTGCTGGTCGCTGTCTACCGGAAAGCCTCGCAGGCGCAGGTTGTTGACGGTGGCCTGGACCTGGCTTTGCTCACGGTTGGTGATGTAGTACACCGTGATGCCTTTGTGTTTGGCTGCCTGCAGGAACGCGACTGCGCCGGGCAGCGCCTGGGCCTTGGCCTGGTCGACCCAGGTGTTCCAGCGGTCGTAGGAGTAGACCTGGTTATTGACGATGTCCCGGGCGTTCAGCGGGATGTTGTCGAGCACGGTTTCGTCGATGTCGACGATCACCGCCGGCGGCAACCCGGTCAGATTACGCGGGGGCAAGGGCAGGGCGTCCCAGTCCGCTGTGTTGAGGGCCACGTCCAGTTGCTGGGTGGCGTTGGCGAATACCTGGCGGTAAATCAGCTCGTGCTCGATGGACGTTTGGGTCCACAGCACCGCATCCAGCTGGTCGTTGGCGGGTGGTTGCTGCTGGCAGCCGACGAGGGCGGTGGAGAGCAGGCACACACTGGCAAAAATCAGATTACGCATGAACAGTCAGCCTCAAAAATTGACGGTGGCGGATAACCGCGCGGTGCGTGGCGCGCCCAGGAACAGGTAGCCATCGCCCGCGGATTCACCCACGTCGCGCCAGTAGCGTTTGTCGAACAGGTTGTCGACGGTCAGGCGCAGCACAGTATCGTAATCACCGACTTTGGTGCTGTAGCGTCCGCCCACATCGAACACCGCATAGTCGTCGACCTTCACGCTGGCCTCGCGGTTTGCGTACTTGCTGCCGCTGTATTGCACCCCGCCGAGCAGGGCCAGGCCCTTGATCCCGGGAATGCTGTAGTTGCCGTGCAGGCTGGCACGCAGCTTGGGCACGTTGATCGCCTGGTGGCCGTCATAGTCGTCGGTGCCGCTGCCACTCACCCGGGCGCGAATCGCCGCCACGCTGGCCGAGACTTGCAGGTTGTCGGTCACCCGGCCGTTGGCCGAGAGTTCCAGGCCCACGTTCTTCTGCTTGCCTTGCTGCACAAAGGTGATGGTGCCGTCATCGTTGGGCCGGTTGTATTGCAGGTCCTGGGTGATCTGGAACAGCGCGGCGGTCAGGCTCAGGCGCTGCAAGTCATGCTTGATCCCCACTTCCAGCTGGCGCGAAGTGGTCGGTGGCAGTACTTCATCGGCGTTGCTGCTGAACCACGCTGCCGTACCGCCCAGGGACAGGCCCTTGCTGTAGCTGGCGTACAGTGTCGTGTCGGGGCGCGGCTTGTAGATCAATGCCACCTGGGGCAGAAACACGCTGCGCTGGGTATGGCGGGTGGTGTCGCCGGCCTGGTCGTAGGTTTCTTCGTCGAGGCGCACCTGGCGCCCGCCCAGGATGGTTTGCCACTGCTCGTTGAAGCTGATGCGGTCGCTGGCGAACAGCCCGTATTGGCGGCTGTCCAGGCGCCGGTAAGTGTGGCCCAGTGGGCCCTCGTAAGGATCAAGCACCGGCGGTTTTTCGTAGATATTGCCTTCGCCGATGTATTCGTTGATCGACGTGCGCCGGTCCACCAGGCGGCGGAAGGCGGTGGTGCCGAAGGTCAGGTCGTGCTTGAGAAACCCGGTGTCGAACTGGCCGTTAAGCGCGGCCTGGGCTTCTTCGTTGCTGCGGGTGTCGTCGGGGCTGCGGTAGTCCGAGATGTCGTAATCGCCCTCGGCGCTGAAGTGGTTGGGCACTGCGGTGTTGGCGCAACTGGCGGCGCCGTAGCAGCCCCAGGCGAAGGTGCTGTAATCGTCGATCACCACGCGGCTGCGGGAGGCGCTGAAGCTGGCTTTCCAGGCCTCGTTGAAGCGGTATTCGAATAGGCCATCGAGGTTCAACGACTTGATGCCCACCGGGTTCGACCAGCTCTGGTAGCCCAGCAAATCCCGTGGCGATGCGTTGTGGGGCACGGTGGTGCCGCCGAGCAATTGATAACCGGGCACCGAGCGCTGCTCGCGGTTCTGGTACTCGGCGTTCAGTTGCAGCAGGGCGTTGGGGCTGATGTTCCAGTCGAGGGCCAGGGACGCAAAATCCCGCTGGCCGTCGGCGTGGTCGACGTAGGAGCGGATGTCTTCGTGGGCCAGGTTGACCCGCACGCCCACCTGCTGCTCGGCGCCGAGCCAGCCGCCGACGTCGGTGGCCAGGTAGCGCTCGCCGTGTTCATTGGTGGACACGGTCACCGAGCGCACATTCTCCGGGCGCTTGCTCACGTAGTTCACCAGGCCGCCGGGCTCCGACACGCCGCTTTGCAGCCCGGACAGACCCTTGAGCACTTCCACCTGTTGCTTGTTCTCCAGCGCCACGTTCTGTTCGCCGGTGATGGTACGGCCGTTGATCTTGTAGCTGCTGGCGGGGTTCAGCGAGAAGCCGCGCACCACGAAATTCTCGTAGTACCCCACCGGCGCGTAGCTGTCGCCCACTGAGGCGTCGTTCTTCAACACCTCGCTCAGCAGGCGGGCTTGCTGGTCCTTGAGACGGGCCTCGGTGATCACCGCCACCGAGGCCGGGGTGTCCAACAACGGGGCGTTATCGAAGCCGGCGACGGCGGCCTTTTTGGCCTGGTAATCGGTGGCCTGTTCGCCGACCACGGTGACGGTGTCCAGGGTTGCGTCCTGGGCGTGGGCGGCCGTGGCGGCGAGGGTGATGCTCAGGGCGAGCAGGGTGTGGCGGTACGGTGTTGCCATAAAAGGAGCGCTCCAAGGGCCTGCCCGCTGGCGCTTCGCGCTTTGTTGGGCGCAAAGGGGCCCAGCGCTGCGCAACGGACGGGTTGCCAGTACGAAATTAAAAAGCCGGGGTCGCCGCGAAGGCGTCAGGCCGGAGCTGCTCCGGTAGTCATTGGTAAGCGTGCGTCGGCGGCCCATTCCTGGAGCGAGCCGTCGTAGAGTGCGATGTCCTGGCGACCCAGCAGGGTCAGGGCCAGGGCGTTGGCCGCAGCCGAAATACCGCCGCCGCAGTACAGGATCAATGGACCGTCGCTGTGCAGCAGCGTGGGTCCGATGGCCAGGGCCAGGGCGTCCTTGGGCAGGTAGCGACCCTGGGCATCAAACAGCGTGCGTGCCGGCAGGTTGTGGCTGCCGGGAATGTGCCCGCGCCGGGCGTAGCGAGTGGCTGCAGTGCCTTCGAACAAAGCGGTGCCCAATGCGCAGACCAGTACGCCGGGTGATTCCCCTGCGACCACGGCTTCAACGCCGGCACGGTCGATCCACAGTGGCGCATAGGCGTTGATTGGCCAGGGTTCGACGGCGCTGGCTGTTGCCGGCTGCCCGCTGTGCTGCGCTAAGCCCGCCCGTTGCCAGGCGTTGAAACCACCGTCCAGCACCGACGCAGCAATACCCAGCCCGCGCAACATCCACCACAGGCGTGCGGCCCAGAAACCGTCGGCGCGGTCGTAGATCACGACCTGGCTGCCGGCACCTGCGCCCAGGTTTGCCAGGGCCTGAACCAGGGCTTGCGGGGTTGGCAGGGCGAAGCTGTAGCTGGCGTGGGAGTCCGCAAAGTCGCTCAACAAATCGGCATGCCGTGCGCCGGGGATATGCGCCTGCAGCCAGCCGGCATGCCCGCTGGCGACCCGGTAATCTCCGTCAAAACGCGGCGACGGCAGCACCACGGTAGCGTCCAGAATCACCAAGCCTGGGTCGCCGAGGCGGGCATGCAGCCAATCGGTATCGACCAGGACGCTCATACGGATTTGCGCCGGATATGAGCGAGCAAGCGTTGCCCCTGGGCACCGGCAAACCACTGCAAATGGCCCAGCAGATAAGCGTGATAGGCCACGTCGGCGCTGCGGGTAGAACCCACCACGCCCTGGTAGTACGCCACTTCGGACAGGGCGAAATCCACATGCACCAACGGCAGCAGGGCGCTCAGGGTGTGCAGGTCCTGGGCGCTCAGTGGCCGGATTTGGTGGTAGCCGGCAAGCAGCGCGTCGACGCTATCGAGGTCCGCGATCGCCGGGCGGCCGAGGTCCAGGTCCAGCCAGGGCACGGCGTTGCGTTCGATGGCGGTGGCCAGGTCGTAGAGGGCGAAGGTGCGGTCGGCCAGGCCGAAATCCAGCACGCTGGACACCGTGCCGTCTTCATTCCACAGCAGGTTCGAGGCGTGCCAGTCGTTGTGGGTCCAGAGCGCCGGTTGTTGTTGCAGCAAGGGTTGCAGCGGGGCGTGCCAGGGCAACAGCAGCTCGGTGAGTTGCGTGTGCCAATCCTTGTCGGCCAGGTACTCGGCCAGCGCCGGGGTGTTGGCGATAGCTGCCAGTGGCGCGGGTTGTTCGATCAGTCGGGCGTTGGCCAGCAGCACTTCGGTTTGGCGGTGTGGGGCGGTGTAGCCTTCAGCCGCGTGATGCAGCTGAGCCAGGGCTACGCCTGCCGCCAAAGCGTGTTGGGTCGTTTGAAAAGGCGACCACGACAGCGCGTCGCGGTACAGGTCCAGGCCCTTGGCGACTTGGTGAATCTCATAGGTCCATTCGCCCTGCTTCGTGGCCGTCGCGCCATGGCGGTTGGGCACCACCGCGGCAACCGGCGCGCCCTGGCGATGCAGGTGAGCGATCAGGCGGTGTTCTTCCTCCAGCCACGCGGCTTGCCGCACCTGCTGGTGATGCCGTTTGACGAACAGGGTGGCGCTGCTGGTGGTGATCAACCCGGCGGCGGAAAACGGTCGCGGGCTGTGCCAATGCAGGTTGTGCAGTTGCCCCAGTTGCGGGTAGTCACGCAGCAGTTGCTGGAGGTCGGTTTCGTGCAGCGCTGGCCAGTCGGCAGCCACCGGATCAAGCCCCAGGCCATGGGCAGTGCGTTGTGGATTCATGCCGCCGCCCCGGGCAGATAGGCGTTACTGGTTGCCTCTTGCCACACCTGCGGATTGTCGAGCACCGCGTGGTCGTGCAGCCACTCGGCGTAAGGCTTGAGCAGCGCCTGGCGTTGCTCGCCCCAGCGGCCGTCATGCAGCCAGGTCGGGGCGATCTTGTGCAGGGATGCGTTGAGCAATTCCGCCGGGAAATACGGCGTGGTGTGTTCGTAGGCCGCCAGCGCAATCGCCGGCTCCTCGGCCACGGCGAGATAGCCGCGGGCCGTGGCTGCGAGGAAATCACGCACCAGCCCGGGCTGCTCGGCCAGGGTCCGTTCGTGGGCGCCCAACAGGTAGCTGTGATACGCCGGTGCGCCAATCTCATCCACCGGCAACACCACCCGGCGCTCGGCCTTGATAGGACTGTGCATCAATGCTTCCCAGGCCCAGTAGCCGCCGAAACTGGCATCGGCGATCCCTTCGGCCAACTGCTCGGGGCGTAGCTCACGCACGCCGCTGTCCACCAGGATCACGCCATCCGGATCGCCACCGTCGTTGCTCACCAGATGACGCACCATCGCCAAACCCCGCGGTGTGGGGTTGAGCGCCAGGCGCTTGCCCACCAAGTCTCTTGGGCGCTGGATACCGGAGTCGGTCAGGGTCTGAATCGATTCCAGGCCCGCATGATTGATCGCCGCGATGCCTTGCAGGGGTTGCCCGAGGCCGCGCCGGACCAGCAGGCGGTTGCTCGGGAAAATGCCGAAGTCCGCCGCGCCGGTCAGCAGGTGTTCAAGGGTGTCGCCCCGATAGGGATCGTGCACCACCAACTCCACATCCAGCCCCAGCTCGGCGTACCAACCGCGTTCCCGCGCCAAGTACAAACCCGCCGAATTCGGCCAGGGATGAAAGTACTCCAGCATTACCTTTACCGACACCATCGCTTGCTACTCCAGCTTGCAGTCTTGTGATGGGGGCGATTTATAAGGGAGCAATCTGGTATATACCAATATCGTTTGTTGCTATGGATATAACCGGGACCAAAAAAAACCGCAGCTCAAGCCGCGGTTTTTACGCCATCGCCAGGGTCAATCGGCAACGATGGCGTACGTCTCGATTTCGACCTTCTGCCAGGGACGCAGCATCGAATCCACCTGGATCAGGCTGCTGGCCGGGCGGATAGCATCGAACACCTCGCTGTGTGCCTTGGCGACGGAGGCGGCGTCGTTGATATCCCGCAGGTAGACCACGGTGCGCACTACGTCTCCAGGCGCCATCCCGGCCTCGGCCAACACCTTGTTGACGGTGACGAGAATGGCCTGGGCCTGCTCGTACGCATTGCTGTGTTCGTAGTCGGGCGAGGCGCAGGTGCCGGAGATGTGCAGGTGGTTGCCCACGCGCACGGCGCGGGAGTAACCGAACACGTTTTCGTACTGACCGCCCGAAGAAATGGTTTGCCGCTCTGTGGTTTTACTGGTCATGGTGGTTCTCATGTTGGGAGGGATTTACCGGTGGAATCCTTGACGAACAGGATCGAAATCAGGCCGACCACGGCACCGCCGATCAGGTACCAGGCAGGAATCATCTGGTTGCCGGTGATCGATATCAGCCAGGTATTGATCAACGGGGCCGTGCCACCGAACAGCGAGACCGCCACGTTGTAGCTCAAGGCCAGGGCGCTGTAGCGCACGCGAGCCTTGAACAGCGAGGTCATGGTGGCCGGCATTGCCCCTTCAAAGAACAATTGGGCCAGGGTCAGGATCAGCAGCGCAGCCAGCAGCAACCAGACACTCTGGGTATGCAGCAGCATGAAGCAGGGGAACGCCATGACGATCAGCAGCACGCAGCCGGTAATGATCATCCGGTTGCGGCCCAGGCGGTCGGCCAGCAGGCCTGAAACCGGGATCAACACCAGCATGAACAGGGTCGCGGCCATCCCCAGGTTTCTGGCGAAGGTATTGCTGTAGCCGAGTACGTTCTCCAGGTAACCCGGGATGTACCCGAGGATGATGTAGTAGGTCACGTTGAACACGGTGACCAGGCCCATGCATTGCAGGATTTTCGGCCACTCGTTGACCAGCAGGTTGAACAGGCTGGGTTCGGCGCCCGTGGCCTTGCGCTGTTTTTCATTGGCCTGGATTTCTTTGAACACCGGTGTTTCTTCCAGGCCAAGGCGCAGGTAGAGGGCGATCAGGCCGAGCAGGCCGCCAATTGCAAAGGGCACGCGCCAGCCCCAGTCCTGCATGGCTTGTTCGCCCAGGCCCAGGGTAAACAGGCTGACCACCGCACCGCCCAGCAGGAACCCGGAGATATTGCCGAACTCCAGCCAACTGGTGAAAAAGCTGCGTCGTTCGTCCGGTGAATGTTCGGCGATGAACGTGCAGGAGCCGCCGTATTCGCCACCCGCCGACAGGCCCTGCAGCAGGCGCATGAGAATCAACAGAACGGGCGCAAACAGGCCGATGCTGGCGTAACTCGGGATGAAGGCAATGGCGAACGTGGCGACGGCCATCAGCGTGATGCTCAACGACAGCGCCGTGCGGCGGCCAAACTTGTCGCCGATGGGGCCGAACACCAGGCTGCCCAAGGGTCGAATCAGGAACCCCGCCGCGAAGGTGGCGTAGATCGCCATCAACTGGGTGGTCGGGTTGTCGTTGTGGAAAAACGTCTTGCCGATGATCCCGGCGAGAGAGGAGTAAAGCGCAAAGTCGAACCATTCGACCATGTTGCCCAGTGTGACGCCGACGACTGCTTTGGTCAGCCGTTTGCGTGATGGTTCAGCCGTTGCACGGTCGGCCGGAAAACCTGGATGAATCGAGGAAGCGTGAACTTCGCCCATGATATTGCCCTCTGGAATAATTGTAGTGAGGCAGCAGTCAATAGGGAGTGGCAGGCCCGCGTCTGGTGCGCGGGGCCTGCGGACGCAGGGGTCAACGCATATATACGCCCCCGGCGATGCACAATGATTCGCCTGTGATGTAGGAGGGTTTGGCGCTCAGTTGCCAGACCCAGTCGGCGATTTCTTCGACCCGCGCGGCGCGTTTCAAAGGGATCGATTCGATGGCTGCTTCGATGCGGCCGCCGGCACGGGTGCCTTCGGTGTCCACCCAGCCCGGGGCCAGGGCGTTGACCACAATATTGTCCCCGGCCAGTTCGATGGCCAGGGAGCGGGTCATCGACACCACGGCGGCCTTGGAGGCGCTGTAGAGCAGCTGGTTTTTCGACACGGTGAACGCATCCACCGAGGCGAAGAACACGATTGCGCCACCACCGGCGGCTTTCAGGTGACGGGTGCCGATGCGTGCGATGTTCAATGAGCCCAGTACGTTGATATCGAAAATCCTGCGGTACAGCGACTCGCTGAAGCTTTCCAGGGATGAAGTGGGGAAGATCCCCGCCGCATTCACCACGGCTCGCAGCGGTGCCTTGCCGTCCAGGGCGGCATCTAGGGTACGGGCCAGTGTCGCTTCCTGGGTGATGTCGCCGACCACCGGCGAAAACAAAGGGCTTGCCGGCTGTGTGCTGGGCGTCACGTCCACGGCGACGACGTGCCAGCCTTCAGCCTGAAAGCGCTGTGCGACGGCCAGGCCCATGCCCGAGGACGTCCCGGTGACGATAACGCTGGAGTGCGGTGCAGTGTTCATAAGGGCTATCCGATCAGGCGTATTGAGGAAGAGGTGCGTCGGGTTGCAGCGCCAGTTCCAGCACATCCAGTTGGCGCTGGGTGTCCTGGTAGTTGCTCAGCCATTCGCGCTTGACGATATCGATGCGCGAGTCGGCCGGCTGCAACTGGGCAAACTTCGCCGCCAGGCTTTTCATGCCACGCTCGCGCAGGCCGAGAAAGCGCATCACCAAGCGGGTCTGCTCGCAATACACCGGCCATTGCGGGCCGCGTGGCGCACCCAGGCCGATGTAGAACAGGCCTTCGAGGTTGGTCGGCAAGGTCATCGCGGCGGTGCGCAGCGGAACACCGTCGCGCCATTGCAGCAGGCGTTCATCGAGGAACGGCAAGCGCGTATTGAAACCGGTGGCCCAGACGATGGTGTCGTAATCCACCTGGCTGCCATCGGTGAACGTGACCGTCTTGCCTTCGATGCGTTCGATACCCGGTGCGACCTTGATCCGGCCGTGCTGGATCCAGTACAGCAGCAGGGTGTTGACCACGGGCGGCTGGGCGTCCAGGTCATAGGTGTCTGGCGCCGGCAGGCCGGGGTAGTTTTTGTGGGTACCGACGCTGGCCATGATCAGCATGTTCATCACCATGTTCTGTTGCTCGGGCGGCAACTGCCCCAGCAACGGCAGCTCGCCCCGGGGCAGGCCGAACAGGGTCTTGGGTTGGAACAGTTGGCCACGGCGGATCGCAATGGTGGTGTCCAGGCGAGCCTGGGCGGCATCCACCGCAAGGTCGCAACCGGAGTTGCCGAAACCCACCACCAGCACCTTGCCTTGTACCTGCTGCACGTTGCGGTATTCGCCGGAGTGAATCGACACGCCGGTGAACGCCTTGCCCACCTCGGGGATCTTGCAATCCCACAAGTGACCGTTGGCTACCAGCACGCCGGTGTAGCGCTTGTGGGTGCCGTCTGCCAGGGTCACTTGCCAGCCGGCTTCGCCGTTTTCGTCCAGGGGCTTGAGGCTGCGCACTTCGGTGTTGAAGGTGATCTTTTCCCGCAGGCCGAAAGTGTCGGTGTAGGCGTTCATGTACGCCTTGACCTGATCGCGGCTCGGGTACACCGGATAGTCAGCGGGCATTGGAAACCCGTCAAAGAAGGAGCTGCTCTTGGGCGTGATCAGGTGCAGGGCGTCGTAGTCGGTGTTCCAGTGGCCGCCGATGTTGGCGGACTTTTCGAAGCAGCCCACCTCGAAACCGGCATCGGTCATGGTCTTCAGCGCTGCCAGCCCCGCGGCCCCGGCCCCAATGATGCAGTAGTGATTGGACATGCTGACTCCCCATTCAAGCGCCTGTTGTTGGCGTCCGTGGCTGGAGTATCCCGCTCGGCAAGAGGTGGATGAATGGGCTAAGTCATGTGTTTCCCATAGGTGATCCCTATGGCTAGAGCGTCTCCAGGTGCGCATACAGGCTCTGGATGCGGCTCAAGTGGCTGCGCATCAGGTTGATCAGCACCCGCGTCGGTGGGGAAATGGGCGTGTCATGACGGTGGATAAAGCCGAACACTTCGAAGATCGCCGGGCTGATCGGCACCCAGCCCAGGCGATCGTTGAAGCCCAGCTGATGCAGGATCGGGCGCGTGGCGATCACATCGCCGAGCCCGCGTGCCGCGAGTTCGAAGCCGGTGATCTGGTGCTCCACCTCGATGATCGGGTCCAGCACCTCGCCACCCTTGGACGCCAGTTGCGCCAGCAGCCGGCGAATCGGGTCGGCGGTGCGCCAGCGCGCTTCGGTGAGAATCAACGGCGCCACCGCCAGGTCACTGATGGTTTTCGGGCCCTTGAGGCGCTCGGGGTCGGCGCTGATATAGCCGACCTGGGCCGACCATACCGGCTCGCTGACGGTGAGGTTCTGCTGCTTGATCGGCAGCATCACCAACCCCGCTTCAATCTCGCCCTGACTCACCAGCTCGGCGATTTCCGAGGAGTTGTAGCCGACGATCTTGATCCGCATGTCCGGATGCAGGGTGCGGAACTGCTCGATCAGGTCCGTGAGGAAATAGTGGTGGGCGGTGCCGAAGGTACCAAAGCTGGCCACGCCACCGGACAGCTCGCGCACCGCCTGTACCGCTTCATAACCCTGGCGGGCTGACGTCACCATGCCTTGTGCAAACGGCTGCAGGCGTCGCCCGGCCTCGGTGAGCATCAGCCGCCGATTGGTGCGGATAAACACCTGGGTGCCCAAATGCTCCTCCAGCCGCAGGATCTGCTCGGACAATGAGGGTTGGGAAATATGCAGGCTTTCCGCCGCCTTGGAGAACGTACCGTGCTCGATGGCGGCGAGAAAGTAGTTGAGCTGTTGTAAGGTCATGGCGCTGAACCGCAGCTTATTTCGGTTCAACATGACACAGAACAAAGCGCTCGCGAAGAATCAATCACGCCACACGGGCATGCCGTGTTCGTCAATCGTCCAGTGGGAGTGGCGCGGGCGCAGGCAGACGCCACCGACCCAGCGTTCTTCAGTGGCATGGTCCGGCCAGTAAGCCTTCCCGTTTAAAACCTGACGACCCAGCGCAGTCAATGCCAGCACCCGTTGAGGCCAGGGCAACTGAGCCTCGGACTCGATCAACAGCGGATTCTCGCCATCAATCAACGGCCGCATCAGCGCGTGGAACATCATGTCCCCCAGGTACGGCAGCGGTTCACGCTTGCCCATCAACTCGGCAAACACCCTGCCAAACGGCACCGGCCCGGCCTCGGCCACGTAGTGCAGGGACAGGCGCTCGGTCAGTGACAAACCGTCCCGCGTCCCCGGCAGCTCCTGCAACTGCCGGCGCAACGCCGGGGCCAGGAAGGGCAGGGATGGATGGTGGGCCCGGCCCAGTTCCGCCAGCTTGAGCGGCGAGCTGGCGCAATACGCCGACCAGGCCTGCCGCGCCAGTTGCAGCATGCTCTCATCGACCGGGCGGCGCTGGGGCCAGAGCCATGCCAACACTTCGGGCGCCAATTGGCCAATGCCGATAAAACGTTGCACGCCGGGGATACGGTCGACCTCGATCAGCTCAAGCTTTTCAGGCAGATGCTCAAGCCCCGCCAACGCACGCATCAGGAACAACTGATCGTACGCATCTGCCTCGCACCACAATACGCTGTGGCCGCTGCTGCCCAACTGTTCAAGATGGGTGTATTCGTCGGCATGCCGGCGCGCCACCTCGGCCTCATCCATGGCAAACACCTGGCTGATGTAGCGGCTGCGAACGGCCTGGTATTGCTCGGCTGGCAGGTCCTGCACCGGGCCCATGCACAATGGATCAATCAGCATCCGAAAGTGGCCCTTGAACCCCGCCACGCCGAGGCTGTGGGCGATGTCGTTGCCGCAGCGCCAGTGGGTGGTGCGGGCCTCGTCGCTGGCTTCGAAACCCGGATGGCGGGCGGCAAAATCTACCGCATCGACGTGGGCTTTCAGTTTGGGCCAGCTAGGGAAACCGAGCTCCTTGGCGATCAGCCACTGGGCATCGGATAAGGTGGGAGTAGCGGCGGCATCGGCGTTTTTCAGGCGCAGCAAAAGCTCCTTGGCGCGCTTGCGTTGCTGCTCAAGGTTGATACGGCCGTTAGTAGACGATAATGATTGCGACATACGATCTCCTTGCACAAACCTTGTCCGCTTTAAGGTTGGGAGTCGTAGAAATGTGATATTCAGTCAAGGTCTTGGGCACAGCCCTTTCCGCGGATGGTGGCGTAGATGGCGCCAGGCGGGAAATATAGGCAGTGCAATGATTGATTGCAAGCCGCTCGGCCCAGAGTGCCGGTGTCTGGCACAGGAGACGTTCATGAAAGTTGGTGTGATTTCCGATACCCACGGCCTGCTCCGCGCCGAGGCCCTGGCGGCCCTGGAGGGGTGCGAGCAGATTGTTCACGCCGGGGATATCGGCAGCCCGGAAATTCTCGAACTGCTGGCCTCGATTGCGCCGTTGCATGTGGTGCGCGGCAATAACGACCTCGACGCCGCCTGGGCAGAACACCTGGCTGACCGGCTGGATTTCGACCTGAATGGCTGGCGGTCGCTGCTGGTGCATGACATTGCCGATGTGCCGAAGGTGCTTGATCCGGACATCAGGCTGGTGATCACCGGCCACTCCCACAAGCCGCTGATCGAGTGGCGCGGCGAGCGATTGTTTCTCAATCCCGGCAGTGCAGGGCGGCGGCGTTTCAAGTTGCCGGTGACCCTGGCGCTGCTCGAGGTGCGGGAGAAGTCCATCAAGCCGCGCCTGGTGTCGCTGGAGCCCAAGCGCTGAATAAAACCTGTGGCGAGAGGGCTTGTTGTGGTGAGGGAGTTTGCTGTGGCGAGGGAGCTTGCTGTGGCGAGGGAGCTTGCTCCCGCTGGGACGCGAAGCGGCCCCAATAAAGCCACTGCGATACACCTGAAAAAACCCGTCAATTTCTTGGGTCTGCTGCGCAGCCCAGCGGGAGCAAGCTCCCTCGCCACGTGTCTTACCATTGCGCCTAAATCAGGAACAAGGATCATCAACTCCATGAGCGTATTAGTCGAAACCCGGGCGCTCACGCGGATGGACGAGCGCCGCCAACTCCAACTGTTGCACCCGACGAACTTCCAACTGCACCGCGCCGACCGGATCTCCATCACCGGCTCATCCGGCTCCGGCAAAAGCGTATTCCTGCGGGCACTTGCCTTGCTCGATGCACCGTCCTCCGGGGATATCCTCTGGAATGGGCAACCCATCGCCAACGTGCAAATCCCGCAGTACCGCAGCCATATCAGCTACCTCGCCCAACGCCCGGCGCTGATCGAGGGCTCCGTGGAAGACAACCTGCGTTTCCCCTACAGCCTCAAGGCCTTGCACCACCTCAGTTTCGACCCGCAGGCCGTCAATGCACTGCTGGCCCACGCGGGAAAAGAGCCGGGCTTCCTGGCAAAGACCGCCGGGGATTTGTCCGGCGGTGAATCCCAGGTGGTTTCACTGATCCGCACCCTGCAACTCAATCCCGATGTGCTGTTGCTGGATGAGCCCACCGCCGCCCTCGACCCGGCCTCATCCCGGGAAGTGGAGGCGCTGATCAACGCCTGGGCCGCAGCGGATAACGACCATGCCTACATCTGGGTGTCCCACGACCTTGAGCAGGCGCAACGCATGAGCACCACTCACCTGCACATGGATGCCGGTGTGCTGACGGGGGCCGTGCAGCCATGAACTATCACGACCTTACGGCACTGGACATGGCCATCGCCGCTTCGCTGATCCTGATCAATGGCGCGCTGTCGCTGTTGTTGCGCCTGGGCCTGGAACTCCAGTTGTTCTGGGCTGCTGTGCGCACGGTGGTGCAGTTGCTGGCGATCGGGTATTTGCTGGGCTGGGTCTTTGAATTTGCCTACTGGTACGTGGTGCTGCCGCTGATGTGCCTGATGACCCTGATCGCCGGACTCTCGGCCGCCGGGCGTGGCAAGCGTACCTATGCCGGGCAGCGGGCCGACAGCATTGTGTCGGTGTGGGGCAGTTCGTGGCTGGTGACGGCGGTTGGCCTGTTCGCGATCATCCGGATTCACCCGTGGTACGAGCCGCAGTATGCGATCCCGATTCTTGGGATGATTCTCGGGAATACGCTCACCGGTGTATCGTTGGGGATTGAGCGCATGACTCAGGAGCTGACCTCGGGGCGCAATACTATCGAGATGGTCCTGGCGTTGGGTGGTTCGCGCTGGGAAGCGGCGCAGGACGCGATTCGCCAGGCGGTGCGGGCGGGGATGATTCCGACGCTGAACCAGATGACGGTGGTGGGGATTGTCAGCCTGCCCGGCATGATGACTGGCCAGGTGCTGGCGGGAGAGAGTCCGGTGGACGCGGTGCGTTACCAGATTGTGATCATGTTTTTGATCGCCGCGTCTTCGGCGTTGGGTACGGTGGGTGCGGTGTTGCTTACCTACCGGCGGTTGTTTTCGCCGGGGCATCGGTTTTTGCGGTATCGGCTTGAAGAGCGGGTGTAATCCTGGTGAGGGAGGGTAGCGTTTTTGGGTGGTTTACTGTGTACATATCCATTCCTGCGGTAACGGCGGCTTATGGTTTCGCTCTTACAGCGACTCACTTTGGAAAAGCCGGAATGCCGGCCCAGCCCAAAGTAAGCAAAGGGCTCTGCCCCGCCTGTCGGCGCCTCGCTAGGGCTGAATGGGGCAGTCAGATCAAGAGCAAGATCAACAGCACGGCGGCCTGAAAGCCGACCTGAGTGTTAAAAGCAAAAGCAAAAGCCGCTTTTCTGTAGGAGCTGGCTTGCCGGCGAAGAACCTGAGAACGGCGCGTTCATTCAGGATGCCAGCGTCATCGTTAACAACCATCGCCGGCAAGCCAGCTCCTACAGTGGACCGTGCTCGCTTTAGATTTTGCCTTTGCTTCACCACACTCAAGCCGGCCTGTAGGCCGCTGTGCTGTTGATCTGCTTTTGATCTTGATCTTAGGCGGCCCGCTTCGTGATGCCGGAGTGCGGGCACACCGAGCCTAGGCGAGGTGCCGAGTGGTGGGGCAAGAGCGTTTTGCTTACTTTTGCGCTGTTCAAAAGTGAGCCGCTGTAAGAGCGGAACCAATAGCCGCCCTGACCGCAGCAACGGATATGCCCTCCGGTCCATCTCCAAAACAGAAGTGCTATTGCCCCATGGCGATTTCAATCACCCACGCCAAAATCCAGCAACACCTTCATCGCCTGGCTTTTATCCGCCGCCAGCTCAAACGCCTTAACCGCCTCGCTGAACGGCACGGTATGAGAGATCACCGGCCGCACATCAATCACCTGGCGGTTGAGCAAATCCACCGCCTGGGCAAACTCCGAATGGAAGCGAAAGGTGCCCCGCAAGTCGATCTCCCTGCTCACCAGCATGTTCAACGGCAGCGAGACCTCGCCCCCCAAACCCACCGTCACCAGCACGCTGCGTGGGGCCATGCACTCCAGCCCGTTGCGCAAGGCCTGGGCGCTGCCGGAGACTTCGAACATCACGTCAAAGTAGCCTTTTTCAGCGGTGTAGCGCTTCAGCGCGTCGGCATCTTCCGCCAGATTATGGATGCGGCTGGCGCCCATTTTCGCCGCGCAGGCCAAGGGGCCTGCAGCCAGGTCCACCGCTACAATCTCTCCCGCACCCGCCGCCCGCAGGCTGCCGATCAACAGGTTGCCGATGGGCCCGCAGCCGGTGACCAGCACCCGTTTGCCGAACACCACCCCGGCCCGTTGGATGGCATGCAAACCCACGGACAACGGTTCCGCCATCGCACCTTCGGCAAGGCTCACATGATCGGCCAGCAGGTGCGCCTGATGCGTCTCGATCACCAGGCTTTGCTGAAACGCGCCTTGCACGTGGGGGAAGGGCATCGCACTGCCGTAAAAACGCATGTTCAGGCAATGGTTCGGCAGCCCTTGATGGCAATAACGGCAACCGCCGCAAGGCCGTGACGGCGAGACCGACAAGCGTTGGCCGATCGTGAAGGGTCCGTCTTCCCGGCCCACGGCCTCGATCACCGCCGACACTTCATGGCCCAGCACCATCGGCTCGCGCAGGCGCACGGTGCCGAAGCCGCCGTGCTGGTAGTAATGCAGGTCCGAGCCGCAGATGCCGCCCCGGGCAATGCGCACCCGCAACTGGTCGGGGGCGAGTGCCTGGGGTTCGGCTTGAGGTTCTACCCGCAAATCTTTTGAGGCATGGCAGACAATCGCGTGCATGAAATTCTCCGGGTTACAGCGAGGCGGTGATGCCACCGTCCACGTACAGGATATGACCGTTGACGAAACTCGCCGCGTCGCTGGCCAGGAATACGGCAGCGCCCGCCAGTTCGGCCACGTCACCCCAGCGCCGGCTCGGCGTGCGTTGCACCAGCCAGTCGCTGAACTCGGGGTTGGCCACCAGGTTGGCGTTCAGTTCGGTCTTGAAATAGCCGGGGCCGATGCCGTTGATGGTCAACCCATGGGGGCCCCAGTCGATGGCCATGCCTTTGGTGAGCATCTTCAGCGCGCCTTTGCTGGCAGCATAGGGGGCGATGCCCGGGCGGCCCAGCTCGCTTTGCACCGAGCAGATATTGATGATGCGCCCCCGCTTGCGCGGGATCATCGCCCGGGCCACGGCCTGGCCGACGAGGAAGGCGCTGTCCAGGTTGGTGCTCATCAACTCGCGCCAGTGGGTTTCGCTGTAGTCCTCCAGTGGCCCGCGCCGTTGCATGCCGGCGTTGTTGACGAGGATGTCCAGCGCACCCAGGCGCTCTTCGATATCCGCCACGGCGGCCAGCACTGCGGCACCGTCTGTGACGTCAAACGCCTGGGTGTGCACCTCCAGACCTTCCGCCGCCAGCAGTGCGGCACTGTCACGCAAGGTGCTGCGGTTGCGCCCGTTGAGCACCACCCGCGCGCCGGCCTGGGCCAGGCCTCGGGCGATGGCCAGGCCGATACCGGCGCTGGAGCCGGTAACCAGGGCCAGGCGGCCGTCGAGGCGGAAGCTGTCTAAAACGCTTTGCATGGCTGGTCTCCAGGTGATCAGCAATCTCAATCCAGGCAGGCCGAGCCTGTGCTCATTGTGATAGGCCAGAGCCTGTCATATCGTGTATGGCAGGCCTTACTTCACCGCAGCCGTGGCCCGGCGTCCAATTTTCATTTGTGATCGGGTGATCAAGAATCGTGATAACCGGAGCCTTCTGATGGAACTCAAGCACCTGCGCGCCTTTGTCGTGCTCGCCCAGGAACTGCATTTCGGCCGGGCAGCCGCGCAGTTGTCGATCGTGCAGCCGGCGCTGAGCATGCAGATCAAACTGCTCGAAGGCGGCCTGGGCGTGCGCCTGCTTGACCGCAACCGGCACTCGGTAACGCTGACGGAAGCCGGGCGGGTGTTTCTGCCCGAAGCCCAGGCCACCCTGCACCAGGCCGCTCGCGCCGCCGATGCTGCCCGGGCGTCGAACCGTGGGGAGATTGGCCGGGTGCGCCTGGGGTTTGTCTCCTCGGTGTTGCCGCAGTTGCTACCTGAATTGATTCGTGCGGTGCACCAGCGCTATCCGCGAATCGAACTGGAACTCAAGGACATGCCCGGTCCGGACCAGGCCGGTGCGTTGAAAAACGGCCAGCTGGATTTTGGCCTGATGCGCTTGCCGGCGGCCTATCCCGGCGTGCAGACCCGCCCGGTGTTGCAGGAAAGCTTTGTGGTGGCGTTGCCCGCCGACCATCCGTTTGCGGCCCAGCACATCGTTCAGCCAGCCGACTTGCTCAAGGTGCCGGTGTTCATCCTGGCCCGGCGTTATGCCCCGGGGTTCTACGACGAGTTCGTCCAGGCCGTGGGTGTGCCCCTGGAGATCGCCTCCGAACTTGGCGAGTTCACCACCATGCTCGCGCTGGTCTCCGCCGGCCTGGGCGTCGGTGTGCTGCCGCAGCAGGCCGCCCGGGCGTTGCCGGCCAATTGCGTATCCAGGCATCTTGAACTGGGGACGTTCCAGGCCCGTACCGGGCTGGCGTGGACTGAACTGGACAGCGCGGTGAAAACCACCGTGTTCAACCTGATCGGCGAGTTGTTTGGCGAGTGATTGTTTCATCCGGTGAAACGCTGGATTGCAAAAGCTGGCTATTCTGCTGTGGGCCGTAGCGGCGGAAGATAGGCGTCATTGGCCCGATCACCGGGTCGAGTCCCTGGCACACCGCGGAGCCTGTCATGATCAAACTATACCGTTACCCCTTGTCTGGCCATTCCCACCGGGTCGAGCTGATGCTGTCGCTGCTGGGCGTGCCCGCCGAATTGGTGCTGGTCGACCTGAAGCAGGGCGCGCACAAGACTCCCGAGTTCCTGGCCACCCTCAACAGCTTCGGCCAGGTGCCGGTGATCGATGACGACGGCGTAGTGCTGGCGGACTCCAACGCGATCCTGGTGTACCTCGCCGGCCGCTATGGCAACAGCCAGTGGCTGCCGACCGAGCCCTTGGCCCAGGCCCGGGCGCAGCGTTGGCTCTCGGCTGCGGCGGGGCCACTGCACGTCGGCCCGGCTGCCGCCCGATTGGTCACGGTGTTTGGCGCGGCGCTGGATGCCGAGGCAGCCATCAGCCGCTCCCATGCCTTCCTCAATGTGGTGGAGCAACAGTTGGCGCAGAGCCGCTTCCTTGTCGGTGACCAGCCGTCGATTGCCGATATCGCGCACTACACCTACATCGCCCATGCCCCGGAAGGTAACGTCGCGCTGGATGACTACCCGCAGGTTCGTGCCTGGCTGGGCAGCATCGAGGCGCTGCCGGGGTTTGTCGGTATGCAGCGCACGGCCGTAGGTTTAACAAAAGCTTGAGTGTTTTTGTGGTGAGGGAGCTTGCTGTGGCGAGGGAGCTTGCTCCCGCCGGGCTGCGAAGCAGCCCCAAAAAAGATAGGAGCGCTGCGCACTCCAGCGGGAGCAAGCTCCCTCGCCACAGCAAGCTCCCTCGCCACAGCAAGCTCCCTCACCACAATAAGGCTCTTCACCAAGACCCCAAACCACAGGGTTGGCGTATGACATTCGATTAAAGGGGCCCCATGGACCGTTTCCAGGAAATGCAGATATTCCTCGCCGTCGCCGAAGAACAGGGCTTTGCCGCTGCGGCCCGGCGCCTGAACATCTCGCCCCCCAGCGTGACCCGCGCCATTGCTGCGATGGAGGCGCGTATCGGCACGCAGTTGCTCTCGCGCACTACCCGCAGCCTGCACTTGAGCGAGGCCGGCCAGCGTTACCTGGACGATTGCCGGCGCATCCTGGCGGAGCTGACGGAGGCAGAAGAGGCGGCGGCCGGCAGCTTCTCGGTGCCGTGGGGGCACCTGACGGTTACCGCGCCGGTGTTGTTCGGCGAATTGTTCGTCGCGCCGGTCCTCGGTGAATACCTGGACCTGTTTGCCCAAGTCAACATCAACGCCCTGCTGGTGGATCGCGTGGTCAACATGACCGATGAAGGCGTGGATGTAGCGGTGCGCATCGGGCACTTGCAGGAGACCGGACAGCAGGCGATCAAGGTCGGCGAGGTGCGCCGCGTGGTCTGCGCCGCGCCGGCCTACCTTGAACGGCATGGCCGGCCACTGCACCCGGGGCAACTGCGGGAGGCGAAGATTGTCACGTCGTCTTCCAGCCAATTGGTCAGTGAATGGCAGTTCATCGAAGGCGGCCAGCCATTGAATGTGGCGGTTGATCCACGCCTGGTGGTCACCGCCAACAACGCGGCGATCAACCTGGCGCGCCTGGGCTGGGGCGTCACGCGGGTGCTGTCTTATCAGGTGGCCAGCGATGTGCGTGCAGGCGCACTGGAAATCATCCTGCAAGACTTCGAACCGCCGGCCTTGCCGATCCAAGTGGTGTTCCAGAACAGCGCCCGGGTGCCGGCGAAAATCAACACCTTCGTGGACTTCCTGGTCAGTCGGCTGGGGCAGGATGCGGCGCTCAACTCCTCGATAAAGCGGCCTGCGTGATGGACCGTTATCGCGACATGCAGATATTCCAGGCGCTGTCCCGTCAGCCGAGCCTGGCCTCGGCTGGTCGTTTCCTGGGCATCTCGGGGCCTACGGTGATTCGTGCAATTGCCCGGCTGGAGGCACGCTTGCGGGTGCCATTGGTACAGCGCAGCACCCGGGGCATTCGCCTCACCGAAGCGGGCGTGAGGTTCATGGCGGACTGTTCGCGGATCCTCGACGGCGTGAGCGCCGCCGAAGCCTCCGCCAAGGGCGCGCATGCGCAGGCAGAAGGCAACCTGCGGGTGTTTTTCCCGTTTCTGTTCAGCCGTTATGTGATGGCGCCCTTGTTGGCCGACTACCTGGAGCGATATCCCGGGGTGAGGGTGTTTGCCCACTACCACGACCATTATCCGAACCTGAATGAAGAGGGCCTGGACGTGGCGGTTGTGGTGGGAGAACTGCCCGAGTCATCCCTGATTGCACGGCCTGTGGGCCATGTGCGCAACATCGTCTGTGCCAGCCCTGGCTATCTGCAGAACCATGGCGAGCCGCGGCAACCCGAGGCGCTCAAGCAGCATCGGCTGGTCGCAACCCAGGCGTATTCGGAGTGGGTGCAGTGGGATTTCCAAGGGTCCAGCATCAAGGCCCGTGCGCGCCTCGCGTGTACCACGGTGCAGGGCGCGATCAATGCGGCGGTGCAAGGTGCCGGGTTGGTCCGGTGCCTGAGTTATCCGCTCCACGAACACCTGGCGAGCGGTCAATTGCGCCGGGTATTACAGGCCTTTGAACAGCCGCCGCTGCCGGTGCATGTGGTCTACCGCGAAGGGCGAAATGCGTCGATGCGGGTGCGCAGTTTTGTCGATTTCAGCGTGGCGGCGTTGCGTGAACATCCGGCGTTTCATCCACCGAGGGCTTGATCATGAATCACCAGGACGCGTCCCCCGTCTCGCCATGGCATGCCGGCGAGCGGCAGTTGCAGCAGAGTGCCGGCGTGGCCGAGCGCATGGAGGTGATCGGCGCCAAGGTCATACGCGATCACCTGCCGGAACAGCATCGGGCCTTCTATGAATTATTGCCCTATCTGGTGGTGGGTACCGTGGATGATCAGGGACTTCCCTGGGCCACGCTGCTGGAGGGCGCGCCGGGGTTTGTGTATTCGCCGGACCCTTACCGGTTGCGCATCGACAGCCTGCCAGCCGTGGGTGATCCCGCCGCAGCCGGCTTGAAAAAAGGCGCGGCGGTGGGGCTGTTGGGCATAGATCTGAATACACGCCGGCGCAATCGCATGAACGGGGTTGTGGGCACGGCGGGTGTCGACGGTTTTGCCGTGGATGTGGTGCATACCTTTGGTAATTGCCCGAAGTACATTCAACTGCGTGCGGTGGATCCTGAGGGCTCGGGGCCGCGCTCTGCTGCAGGTTTGGTGCAGCGTGCCCATTCCCTTGAAGAGGCGGATCGAGCAGCGATTCGTAATGCCGACACCTTCTTCGTCGCCAGTTATGTGGAGCTTGAGGGTGATGCGGCCAAGCGTTCGGTGGATGTTTCGCACCGGGGCGGCAACCGCGGGTTTGTGCGGGTAGACGCAAATGTGCTGACGATTCCGGACTTTACCGGCAACTCGTTTTTCAACACCTTGGGCAATTTGCAGCTCAACCCGATTGCGGGGTTGTTGTTTGTGGATTTTGCGTCCGGTGATGTGTTGCAGGTGGCCGGGCGGGCGGAGGTGATTCTGGGTGGGGCTGAGTTGGCCAAGTTCGAAGGGGCGGAGCGGTTGTGGCGCGTGACTGTGGAGCATGTGGTTCGGCGGGAGGCGGCGCTGGCGTTGCGTTGGCAGTTCGAGGGGTTTTCTCCCTATAGCCTGGCGTTGGGGCCTTGGCGCGCCTGAGGAATGCGGCAGGGCCACTTGTGCGACAGGGTTAAAACTCAATTGCGTGGAAGGCGGTGTTTGGTGCCGGGGAATGACGCAATACTCCGTCGGGATTTTGTTTGCCCACTGCTGGGCTGTCCCGAGGTTTTCCGATGAATGTACCAAGCCGCCTTGCGCTGCTGATCACCACCACGGCTGTTCTCAGCGCCTGTGGTGAGTCTTCCAAACTGCCGTTTCAGGCCGGTGTTGGGCCAAGCCCGCAATTGCCCGAGCCCACCACCTCGCTGATCCCGACGCTCAAGGTGTCCAAGGCCGTCGGTTGGCCCGGCAATGCCCAGCCCACGGCACCCGAAGGGTTCACGGTAACGGCGTTGGCCGAAAACCTTGATCATCCGCGTTGGGTGTACACCTTGCCCAACGGTGACGTGCTGGTGGCCGAGAGTAACCATCCGCCCATGCCTGAAGGCGCCACCGACGGCGGCACGGGTTTGCTCGCCTGGGCGCGTCGTACCGCGATGGGGTTTGTGATGGGCCGGGTGGGTGCCGACGCGCCGAGTGCCGATCGTATTACGCTGCTGCGGGACGCCGATGGCGATGGGCATGCTGAGGTGAAGAGTGTCTTTCTCGATGGCCTGACCTCGCCGTTCGGCATGGCGTTGGTGGGGGATGAGTTGTACATCGGGAATGCCGATGCGGTGGTCAAGGTGCCTTATGTGCGGGGGCAGACTCACATTGACGCGGTCCCGGTGAAGGTCACCGATCTGCCGGCCGGGATCAATCATCACTGGACCAAAAACGTGCTCGCCAATCCTCAGGGCACCCAGCTTTACGTGACCGTGGGGTCCAATAGCAATGTGGGGGAGAACGGGCTGGAAGCCGAGGACGGGCGTGCGGCGATCTGGGAGGTGGACCTGGGCAGTGGCCAGAAGCGGCTGTTTGCCAGTGGGTTGCGTAACCCCAATGGTCTGGCGTGGAAGCCTGGCTCTACGCAATTGTGGACGGTGGTCAACGAGCGGGATGAGATTGGCAGTGACCTGGTGCCGGATTATCTGACGTCGGTGCAGGATGGCGCGTTCTATGGTTGGCCTTGGAGTTATTACGGGGCTCACGTTGATAGCCGGGTGCAGCCGCCGCGGCCGGACAAGGTTGCCCAGGCGATTGCGCCGGACTATGCGCTGGGGACGCATGTTGCGCCGTTGGGGTTGGCCTTTTCTGATGCTCGGGGGATGCCTGCTGCGTTCGCTGATGGGGTGTTTGTGGGGGAGCATGGGTCGTGGAATCGTAATCCGCAGGCGGGGTATAAGGTGGTGTTTGTTCCCTTCAAGGAAGGCAAGCCTTCGGGGGTGCCGGTTGACTTTCTCACCGGGTTTTTGAATGGGGATGGGGAGGCTCAGGGGCGTCCGGTGGGCGTTGCGCTGGACGGGCAGGGGGCTTTGCTGGTGGCGGATGATGTGGGGAACAAGGTGTGGCGGGTGGCGCGGGTGAGGCCTTGAGGTTTTGCTGATGTTGGGGGTATATCCGTTATTTAGGTAACGGCTGCCTATGGTTCCGCTCTTACAGCGGCTCACTTTTGAAGAGCGCAAAAGTAAGCAAAACGCTCTTGCCCCACCACTCGGCACCTCGCTTAGGCTCGGTGTGCCCGCACTCCGGCATCACGAAGCGGGCCGCCGCGACGGGGCGTCCCTGCCCCGTCGCGGCTAAACCGGCGTCCTGC
>NZ_JAOTOA010000039.1:0-31388 GCF_036346535.1 Pseudomonas sp. Z18(2022) | reverse complement strand
CTTCAAAAGTGAGCCGCTGTAAGAGCGGAACCAATAGTAGCCATCACCCAAATAACGGATATGTACACCGCCCAAAAACCAGCCTACCGCAAGGGCCCCAAAACCTGCCGATACCGCTCCACCCCCTGGCCCGTCTCCCGCACCAGAACCACCTCAAGCCCCTGCGGATCCTCCCGCCGATTCCCGCTCAACTGCCGCCACCCCTTATCCCAAACCCTGACCTGCAAATCCCTGACCTGCCCAAGCACCGCCACCGCATCCCGGGGCGCAGGCAGCGGATACCGATCCCGCGCCGGAGCCGCCGCCCGATACAGCGTGTCACCCTTGAGCCACCACCGCACCCGCTGCAACCCATCACCAGGAATCGGCGCACTACGGATCACCTCCAGCCGAAACCCCTTGCTGTCCGAACTCCTCACCGACACCGCCGCCAACCCCAACCCCCCAGGCTTCGGCGCCTCATCACTCACAGGCGGCCCCAACTCAACCCCCGCGCGCAAACTCACATCCAGCTGCAGCTGATTCAGCGCCCGCAACAACACCTCGGTCTGCTCACTGCTGGCCTGCAAATGCTGATCCGCCCGGGTCACACTGTCCAACCCGCGCCAGGCAATCACACTGACCACCGCCATCAACATGATCGCTACCATCACCTCGATCAGCGTAAAACCCTTCTGGTCACTCATGGCTCACCACCCGCAACAACCCCGCCGCATCCCGTTGCACGCTCAAGCTGTGCTGCCCATCCGACAGCACCACCCGCACCGGTGGGTTCACCCATTCAGCATCCAGCACCAGGACTTTCCCGGGCTCGACGCGCACCTGCATCGGCGTGTTGTCCCAGGCCCGTGGACGCAGTTGCTGATCCCCGCTGAAGTTCTCCAACCCCAACCCATCATCCGTAACGCGGCTGAAGCGAAACCCCTTGGCATCCGCCCGCCAGGTGATCGCTCGGCCATCGGCGCGGGCCTCGGCCTGGGCCACCTGCAACAGCTGGCTCAAGCGCTCGGCATCCTTGCGCAGCAGGTGCAGCGGATCAGGCTTGATGCTCAGGCTGATGGCCGCACTGGCGATGCCGATGATCACCAGCACCACCATCAACTCGATCAACGTGAAGCCCTGCTGTTTCATTTTTTGCTCCCTGACGGACCACTGAAATAAAAAGGTGTGAATTGCCCTGTAGCCTGAGGCAACGGACAAACAGGAGGTCCCGCCCATGGCATTCATCCATCGTTTTTCACCCGCCCACGGCGTCCAGGCTGTGGCGTTGCTGGCGGCGCTGGCCGGGGTGGCGACCTGGACGCCGCTGCTGCTCACCTCGGCCGAATCCCACACCCCGCAGGCCGCGCCCCAGGCCTTGGCCGCCCACAGCGACAACCCGGCGCTGCAGTGGTTTTCCAATACCCCGGCGGTGATGCAGATCAAGGTTTCCGGTGTGCTCGCCGGGGCCCGTGGCGCGGTGGCGATCCTCAGCCTCAACGACGGCCCGCCCCGCAGCTTTTTGTTGGGTGAACGCCTAAGCCCCGGGGTGCGCCTGACGGCCATTGAAGGCGATAGCGTGGAGATTGAACGCGGTACGGAAAAAATCCGCGTGCCTCTCGACAAGTTGCCCGACGCTCCGGCCTTGCCAAGCCTCACTCGGCAGTAACCGCGCGCGGTAGCGGCGGGCGCCCCAGTACGGTCTCCAGGCGTGCCAGGGGCGGCGCTTCACGGGTCGCGTCCAGCACCATCACGCTGACCTGGAACAGGCGCCCATCCGGCCCGTTGCTGATGGTCTGTTCGCAACGCAGTTTCAGCCGACCCTGGTCGCAGTCGAACGTCTTGCGCCCCGGGCTCACCCGACCTTCCAGGCGCAGTTCCGCCAGGCGACTCTGGGCCGCCAGCAACGCCATCGACTTGTCCCGCAGCAGGCCATTGCTGGTGGTCATCAGGCCGGCCACGCGCACGGCGGCAGCCATGGCCACGGCGATGATCGCCAGGGCCACCAACACTTCAATCAGGGTGAAACCGTGCTCGTTGCGGGGGCCGCCCATGGCGTACTCAAAACCGGGAAACAAGCCCGCAGACTAGCCTCGGGAGTTGACCGATTGGCGACCAAAGCTCCCGAGGATTTTCAACACGACTGACATGTGTTCTTGCAACACTGCGCCACGAAATGCACTCAAGCCAAGGAATGTCGAGATGGATATCGCACACTTCACGTCCCCGCGCCGGCAGCGCGGTTTCACCCTGATCGAGATCATGGTGGTCGTGGTGATTCTGGGGATTCTGGCGGCGCTGGTAGTGCCAAAAGTACTCGACCGCCCGGACCAGGCACGGGCCACGGCGGCCAAGCAGGACATTGGCGGGCTGATGCAGGCCCTGAAACTCTACCGTCTCGATCACGGCACTTATCCCAGCATGAACCAGGGTCTGAAGGTGTTGGTGGAGCGTCCGGCAGATGCAAAAAACAGCAACTGGCGCGCCTACCTCGAACGCCTGCCCAATGACCCGTGGGGCAACCCGTATCACTACCTCAACCCGGGGGCCAACGGTGAGGTGGATGTGTTCTCTCTCGGCGCCGACGGGAAACCAGACGGCGACGGCGTGAACGCCGACATCGGCTCCTGGCAGTTGTAAGGCCGGCGATGAACAGCCATTCGCCCCCAGCGGCGAAGCAGCGCGGCATGGCGATTATCAGCGCCTTGCTGATCGCGGCCGTGGTCGCAGTGATTGCCGGCGCCATGCTCACCCGGCAAACCGTATTCACCCGCAGCCTGGAAGCCGAGCAACTGCGCATCCAGGGCCAGTGGCTGCTGAGTGGCGGCCTGGAGACCAGTCGCCAACGCCTATGGGACGCGCGCCGCCAGGACGTATTGACCCGGCTCGATCAACCGTGGGCACGGCCCATTGGCGGTGCGTTCGAGGGGCGGATTGAAGACGAGCAGGGCAAGTTCAACCTGCGCAACCTGGTGACCCAACAACAGCCAGACGCCGTGCAATTGCAGAGCTTCGAACGCCTGTGCCAATTGATCGGCATCGACCTTGCCGTGAGCCGCCGCATCAGCCGGCGAGTGATCGACTCCTATGACCAGCGCGTAGGCACGGCCTCATTCACGGGCGGCTTCAACAGCAGCCGCGACACCTCGCCCGGCGCGGCGGCACAAGTGACTCCGGCCAGGTACCCGATGTTGCGCAGCCTCGCCGACCTCAGCGCAATCGAAGGCCTCGACCCGCGCCAGCTGCGGCGCATGGCGAGCTACGTCAGCGTGCTGCCCGGCAATACCTGGGTCAACGGCAATACCGCCAGCGCCGAGGTGCTCAGTGCGGTGGTGCCGGGGCTCAGCCTGTCGCACGCCAAGGCGCTGGTGGCCGAGCGTGATGGCGGGCGCTGGTTTGTCAATCGTGGGGATTTCGTCAACCGCTTGCGCATGCCCCAGGTGGCGGTGGACACGGTGCAGGTAGGCATCACCAGCGAGTGGTTCCGCGTGCAGGGCCAGGCCCGCCGCGAGCAGCGTCGGGTCACCCTGGAGGCGTTGCTGTATCGCCCTGAAGACCGTCAGCCCCAGGTGATCTGGTCGCGGGTGGGCGTATGAAGCGTTTGCGCATTGCGTTGCCGCCGCTGGATGAACTCAACACCGAGAGCCCGGTGCAGTTCGCCTGGCTGGACCGCGCCGGGCAGGTCAGCCAGCAAGGGCAGGGTAGCCTCGCGCAATGGGCCAACACCCAGGTGGAGTTTTTCCTGCATCCCCGTGACAGCCTGTTGACCAGCCTTGAACTGCCGCAACTGCCTTCCGCCAGGGTCGACGACGCGGTGACCTGTGCGGCCCAGGCCCTGATCCTTGGCCCGGTGGAATTGATGCATGTGGCCCACGGCCCACGGGAAAGCACTGGCCTGGTGCAGGTCGGCTGGTTGCCCAAAAGCGGCCTTGAACAGCTGGCCCGGATAGCGGCCCAGTTGAAGATCAAAGTGCGCGGCCTGTACCCGGCGCCCTACGCGCTGCCCGTCGGCGGGCAACCGAGCGCCGCCTTCAGCGATGGTTATTTGCTGCTGCGTCATGGCGTGCAGCAGGGCGCAGTGCATCCTCTGGGACAGCAGGCGCTGGATGATCTGCTCGCCACGGGCGTCGAGGTGCAGAACGTGACCGGCGATGCCCGTTGGAGCGGTGCATTGCCGGGCTGGGGCTTGCATGGTCGGCTGCAACAAGCGGCCACCGGCGGCTGGGGCAGGGCACTGGCCTGTTCGGCGCTGGCGGTTGCCATCTGGACCCTGGGCCTGAACCTCTACGCCGCCCGCCAGGTCGACGAAGGCCAACGCCTCAAGGCGCAGATGAGCCAACAGGTGCGCCAGGCTTTCCCCGAACTGCCGGTGATTCTCAACCCGCTGCAACAAGCCCGCCAGCAATTGGCCGCCCGCCAGAGTGGCGCGGCGGCCGAGCCTGGCCAGCGTTTCACCGGCTTGCTGGCACTGGCCGGCAGCAGCCTGCTGTCCCTGGCGGGCAGCGTCGACAGCCTGACCTACGAGCAAGGCCGCCTGCAGCTGAGCCTGCTGCCCGACGCCCGTAGCCCGGCCCTGGCCGCTGACGGGCAGGCGCTGCTGGCCCAGGCCGGTTTCAGCGCCAACCGCGACGACCAGGGCTGGACCCTGGGCCCGCTCACCGGCCAGGTTGAAGCTGAGGCGGACGATGAGGCCGAAGATGAATAAGCGCTTGCAGCTCCTGCGCAGCCAGGCCCAGGTGTTCTGGAACGGCCTGGCCGTGCGCGAAAAACGTCTGCTGGTGGGCGCCGGCCTGGTGCTGGCCGGCCTGCTGATCTGGTTGCTGTTGATTCAGCCACCGCTGAAGAAGATCGATTACTGGCAGGCCGAAACCCCGAAACTGCGCAGCCAGGCCGAGGCGCTGCAGGTGCTGTTGCAGGGCGTCGCCACCGCCCCGCGCAGCGGTGATCTGGAAACCGCCTTGCACCAGTCCCTCGACCGCGCCGGGCTGCAGGGCCGCTATCAATTGCAGGCGCAGGAAACCGGTGGCTGGCGCCTGACCTTTGCGCACGCCCCGGCAGATGCCGTGGTCGACTGGCTGCTGGCCAACCCCCGGCCATTTTCCCTGGAAGTCTCTGAGGCCCGCTTGCAACGCGCAGGTGATGCCACCCCTTCAAACTCGGCCGGCACCTTGTCCGGGACCGTTCGCATGGATCAGGCGCCTGGCGCTAAGGAAGCTTCATGAAGTGGTCATTGCCCAATGCTGCGCCTTTTCGCAAGGTCGCCCCTTTGCTCTTGTTGGCGCTGGGCGCGTGCAGCACCCCCCAACCCTCCAAACCGCTGCTGGTGGACAGCGAACTCGGCCAGCCCCTGGCCGACACCCGGCGCAGCGGCGAAACCACCCTGGACCGCCAGCGTGAACCGCTGCCGCCGCCCCGTGTGCCGCACCCGGTGACCAACAGCGCCCGCAGCCACGCCAGCGCACCGGCCAAGGCGCGCAACCCGTTGGGTGATCAACCGGTGCAACTGAACTTCGTCGACGCCGATATCCAGGCGGTGGTGCGCGCCTTGTCCCGTGCCACCGGCCAGCAATTTCTGGTGGACCCACGGGTGAAGGGCAACCTGACCCTGGTCAGCGAAGGCCAGGTGCCGGCGCACCAGGCCTACGACATGCTGCTGGCGGCGCTGCGCATGCAAGGCTTCAGCGTGGTCGACGTGGGCGGCGTGGCCCAAGTGGTGCCGGAGGCGGATGCCAAGCTGCTGGGCGGGCCGATCTACAGTGGCGCCAACCCGGGCGGGCAGGGCATGCAGACCCGCACCTTTCGCCTGCAGTACGAAAACGCGGTGAACCTGATCCCGGTGCTGCGTCCCATCGTGTCGCCCAACAATCCGATCAACGCCTACCCGGGCAACAACAGCATCGTCATTACCGACTACGCGGAAAACCTGGCGCGGGTGGCACAGATCATCGACGGCATCGACACCCCGAGCGCCATCGACACCGACGTGGTGAAGGTGCAGAACGGCATCGCCGTGGACATCGCCGCCATGGTCTCGGAACTCCTGGAAACCCAGGGCGCCGACCAGACCCAGAAGATCAGCGTGATCGGTGACCCGCGCTCCAACTCCATCATCATTCGGGCCGGCAGCCCGGAGCGCACCGAGCTGGCGCGCAACCTGATCTACAAGCTGGACAATGCCCAGAGCAACCCGAGCAACATGCACGTGGTGTACCTGCGCAACGCCCAGGCGGCCAAGCTGGCGCAGTCGCTGCGGGGCTTGCTGACGGGGGAAAGCGACACCGGTGCCAGTGACAATGCGCGGGGCAAGTTGAGTGCCATGGGCGGCAACACCCAGAGCGGTCAGGGCAACACGCAGAACAGCAGCGGCACGCCCACCGGCAGCGGCACCGCCCAGCCCAGCGGTTACGGCCAGGACCCGACTACTGCTGGCGCATCGACCTCCAGCGACCAGAACACCGCATTCAGCGCCGGTGGCGTGACGATCCAGGCGGACGCCACCACCAACACCTTGCTGATCTCGGCGCCGGACCCGCTGTATCGCAACCTGCGGGAGGTGATCGACATGCTCGACCAGCGTCGCGCCCAGGTGGTGATCGAGAGCCTGATCGTCGAAGTGGGCGAAGACGATGCCAGCGAATTCGGGGTGCAGTGGCAGGCGGGGAACCTGGGCGGGAAGGGTGGCTTTGGCGGGGTCAACCTGGGGGGCAGCGGGTTGAATGCAGCGCCTGCCAGCAAGACCAGCATTGATGTGTTGCCCAAGGGTTTGAACATCGGGCTGGTGGACGGCACGGTGGATATTCCGGGGATTGGCAAGGTGCTGGACCTCAAGGTGCTGGCCCGGGCGCTGAAGAGCAAGGGCGGGACCAATGTGTTGTCGACGCCGAACCTGCTGACCCTGGATAACGAGGCCGCGAGTATTTTTGTGGGGCAGACGATTCCGTTTGTCACCGGCAGTTATGTGACCGGTGGCGGGGGCACGAGCAATAACCCGTTCCAGACGGTGCAGCGCGAGGAGGTGGGGTTGAAGCTGAACGTGCGGCCGCAGATTTCCGAGGGTGGGACGGTGAAGCTGGATATTTACCAGGAGGTCAGCAGTGTCGACACGCGGGCTTCGGTGGACGCGGGGACGGTGACGAACAAGCGGGCGATTGATACGAGTATTTTGCTGGATGACGGGCAGATCATGGTGCTTGGCGGGTTGTTGCAGGATGGCTATAGCCAGAGCAATGACGCGGTGCCTTGGTTGGCGGATATCCCGGGGTTGGGGGCGTTGTTCAGGAATGAAAAGCGCAGTGTGACGAAGACGAATCTGATGGTGTTTTTGCGGCCCTACATTATTCGTGACAGTGGGGCGGGGCGCAGTATTACGTTGAATCGCTATGAGTTTATGCGCAGGGCCCAGGGTGGGTTGCAGCCGGAGCATAGTTGGGCGATGCCGGATGTGCAGGCGCCGCAGTTGCCTTCGGTGGATAAGGCGATTCCTGATTTGGGGCCTCGGGCGGTGATTCGCGTGGTGCCGCGGTGATGCTTTTTGGGGGCCGGGATGGTGTACATATCCGTTTCTTCGGTAACGGCTACTTAGGGTTCCGCTCTTACAGCGGGTCACTTTTGGCAAACGCCCCAAAAGTAACCAAAAGGTCTTTGCCCCACCACTCGGTGCCTCGCCTAGGCTCGGCATGCCCGCAATCAGACCCGTCTCCGCGGGCCGCCGCGACGGGCCATCCATGGCCCGGCGCGGCTAAATCGGCATCCCTGCCGATTTACCCGCTCCACCGTGCCTGCTTGCGGCCATCGTGGTTGACGGGGCCCGCAGATCAAGATCAAAAGCAAGAGCACGGCGGCCTGAAAGCCGACCTGAGTGTTAAAAGCAAGATCCAGAGCGAAAGCAGAGCTGCTTTTCTGTGGGAGCTGGCTTGCCTGCGATGCGGGCAACTCGGTACATCAGATACACCGAGGCGATGCCATCGCAGGCAAGCCAGCTCCCACAGTAGAACGTGCTCGCTTTAGATTTTGATTTTGCCTTTGCTTCACCACACTCAAGCCGGCCTGTAGGCCGCTGTGCTCTGGCTTTTGATCTTGATCTTAGGCGCCCCGTTAAACCACGCTGGCCGAACGCAGGTAGTACGGAGCGGGTAAACCGGCAGGACGCCGGTTTAGCCGCGACGGGGCAGGGACGCCCCGTCGCGGCGGCCCGCTTCGTGCTACCGGAGCTGAGGGCACACCGAGCCCAAGCGAGGTGCCGAGTGGTGGGGCAAGAGCGTTTTGCTTACTTTTGCGCTTTTCAAAAGTGAGCCGCTGTAAGAGCGGAACCAATAGCGGCCATAACCGAAGGAATGGATATGTACACAACCCAAGGGACACACCCATGAGCCTCCTGCCTTACGCCTGGGCCAAATCCCAACGCATCCTCCTCCACCCGGGACCCCAGGGCCCCACGCTGACCATCTGCCCCTCAACCCCCGGCTGGTCCATCAGCGAAGTCCACCGCCAGTTCGGCCAAACCCAGCTCATCCAGGTGCGCGACGACGAACTCGACGGCCTCCTGGCCACCGCCTATGCCGACACCGGCAGCGCCGCCGCCGTCGTGGGCGCCGCCGAGAACGAGGTGGACCTCGACCGCCTCATGCAAGACATCCCCGAAATCACCGACCTGCTCGACACCCAGGACGGCGCCCCGGTGATCCGCATGATCAACGCCTTGCTCACCCAGGCCGCCCGCGACGAAGCCAGCGACATCCACATCGAACCCTACGAAACCCATTCCGTAGTGCGCTACCGCGTCGACGGCACCCTGCGTGACGTGGTGTCCCCGCGCAAAGCCCTCCACGGCGCTCTGGTCTCGCGCATCAAGATCATGGCCCAACTCGACATCGCCGAAAAACGCCTGCCCCAGGACGGCCGCATCGCCCTGCGCGTGGCCGGCCGCCCCATCGACATTCGCGTCTCCACCGTACCCACCGGCCACGGCGAACGCGTGGTGATGCGCCTGTTGGACAAACAAGCCGGGCGCCTGCAACTGGAAACCCTCGGCATGGACCCCGACGTGCTCGCCAGGCTCGACAGCCTGATCCGCCAACCCCACGGCATCGTGCTGGTCACCGGCCCTACCGGCAGCGGCAAGACCACCAGCCTCTACGCCGCCCTGGCCCGGCTGGACGCCAGCACCAGCAACATCCTCACCGTCGAAGACCCGGTGGAATACGACCTGCCGGGCATCAGCCAGATCCAGGTCAACGCCAAGATCGACATGACCTTCGCCCTGGCCCTGCGGGCGATCCTGCGCCAGGACCCGGACATCATCATGATCGGCGAAATCCGCGACCTGGAGACCGCCCAGATCGCGGTGCAAGCCTCGCTCACCGGTCACCTGGTGCTCGCCACCCTGCACACCAACGACGCCGTCTCAGCCGTCAACCGCCTGATCGACATGGGCGTCGAACCGTTCCTGCTGGCGTCCTCCCTGCTCGGGGTATTGGCCCAGCGCCTGGTGCGACGCCTGTGCCCGCACTGCAAGCAGGAAGACCCGGCAGCACCCGGCACCTGGCGGCCTGTCGGGTGTGCGCAGTGCAACCAGATCGGCTACAGCGGCCGTACCGGCATCCACGAATTGTTCTGCATCGACGATGCGCTGCGTGGCCTGATCCACCAGGGCGCAGGCGAGCAGGACTTGAGGGTCGCCGCACGCCGGGCCGGCATGTTCAGCATGCGCGAAGACGGCGAGCGCTGGGTGCGCAGCGGCGCCACCGCCCCCGAAGAAATCCTGCGCGTAACACGGGACGCCTGATGAACCGATACCGCTACGACGCTGCCGACGCCAGCGGCAAGCTGGAGTCTGGCCACCTTGAAGCCGACAGCCAGAGCGGCGCCTTTGCCCACCTGCGCAGCCGTGGCCTGACGGCCTTGCGGGTGCAGGTCGAGACCAATCACCCGCAAGCCGGTGGCAGCCGGTTCGGTGCCAAGCTCTCGGACAACGACCTGGCGTGGGCCACGCGGCAGCTGGCGAGCCTGCTCGGTGCGAGCCTGCCACTGGAAGCCGCGTTGAGCGCCACCGTGGAGCAAGCCGAGAAAAAACACATCGCCCAGACCTTGAGCGCGGTGCGCGCCGATGTGCGCAGCGGTATGCGCCTGGCCGATGCGCTGGCCGCGCGGCCACGGGATTTTCCGTCGATCTACCGGGCGCTGATCGCGGCAGGGGAGGAGTCCGGCGACCTGGCCCAAGTCATGGAGCGTTTGGCCGACTACATCGAGGAACGCAACAACCTGCGGGGCAAGATCCTCACGGCGTTTATCTATCCGGGGGTGGTGGGGCTGGTGTCCATCGGCATCGTGATTTTCCTGCTCAGCTACGTGGTGCCCCAGGTGGTCAGTGCGTTTTCCCAGGCGCGCCAGGACCTGCCGGGGCTGACGCTGGCGATGCTCAATGCCAGCGATTTTATCCGTGCCTGGGGCTGGCTGTGTTTTGCCGGGATCGTGGGCGGTTTCTGGAGTTGGCGCCTGTACCTGCGCAACCCCGTGGCGCGGTTGAACTGGCACAGCCGGGTGCTGCGCCTGCCGCTGATCGGGCGCTTTGTGCTGGGGCTCAATACCGCGCGGTTTGCCTCGACCCTGGCGATTCTCGGCGGCGCCGGCGTGCCGTTGTTGCGCGCCCTGGAAGCGGCGCGCCAGACATTGTCCAACGACCGCCTGAGCCAGTGCGTCACCGACGCCACCGCCAAGGTTCGCGAAGGGGTCAACCTGGCCCCGGCGCTGGCGGTGGAAAAAGTCTTCCCGCCGGTGCTGATCCACCTGATTGCCAGTGGCGAAAAGACCGGCTCCCTGCCGCCGATGCTGGAGCGTGCGGCGCAAACCCTGTCCCGGGATATCGAGCGCCGGGCGATGGGCATGACCGCCTTGCTGGAGCCGCTGATGATCGTGGTGATGGGCGCCGTGGTGCTGGTGATCGTGATGGCGGTGTTGCTGCCAATCATCGAAATCAACCAATTGGTGACCTAGTTGCTGACGAAACGCGGTCAAACAGGTGGGAGCTGGCTTGCCTGCGATAGCGGTGTTTCAGCCGCCCAGGATGCCAACTGACCAGCCGCCATCGCAGGCAAGCCAGCTCCCACATTTGAACCGCGTTTCTTCGATGCTGTTTTCTTGCGCCTGACACGCGGGTCTCAACCTCGGGTTCCTCGTTCTGTCATGTTCCAACCCCCCCGACACGGCCCGTGCGGCCTCCAGCCCAATGCCGAAAAGCCAACGTGAAACCTCGCTGTCACCGCCTCCTGAAACCGTCCAGAAGTGTGACCAAAACACCCGAGAATCTTTTTAAAAATCAAGCTGTTCCTCCCGAGGTTTTTTCCTTTTGCTGTCATCGGATGCTGCGAAATTTCATACCCATGGCCTCACCCCAGGTTACCCCCGGAACACAGCCCGGGACCGAAGCCATAGCGTCATCTACCCCAAACGTACAAACACGACGAAAGGAGCTTCTTCATGTTTAAGCGCAACGTTCTCGCGGTATCCATGACCCTCGCTGCACTGTGCTCGGCCCAGGCTGCAATGGCTGACGTCAACGGCGGCGGCGCCACCCTGCCACAACCGCTGTACCAGACTTCCGGCGTATTGACTGCCGGTTTCGCGCCGTACATCGGTGTGGGCAGCGGCAACGGCAAGGCCGCCTTCCTGAACAACGACTACAGCAAGCTGGACGCCACCGTCACCGGCAAGAACGTGCACTGGGCCGGCAGCGATTCCAAGCTGTCCTCAACCGAGCTGAGCAACTACGTGACGGCCCATGGTACTGCCTGGGGCCCGCTGATCCAGGTGCCTTCGGTGGCCACTTCGGTGGCCATTCCGTTCAACAAGAGCGGTGTAGCAGGCAAGACCGTCAACCTCAGCGTCAACGACCTGTGCGGTGTGTTCTCGGGTCGCTTGACCACCTGGGACCTGATTGCTGACTCTGGCCGCACCGGCCCGATCACCGTCATTTACCGCAAAGAGAACAGCGGCACCACTGAACTGTTCACGCGCTTCCTGAACGCCAAGTGCAGCCCGGCCCTGGAAGGCGGCACCTTCGCCGTGACCCAGGCCTTCGGCAGCAGCTTCTCCGGCGGCTTGCCCGCTGGCGCACTCAACCCGTTGCAACAAGCCAACCCGGCCGGTGGCTTTTTCACCGACACCAGCGCCGGCGTCATGAGCACCCTGAATGCCGCTGAAGGTCGCGTCACGTACATGAGCCCGGATTACGCAGCAGCCACCCTGGCCGGTCTGGATGACGCCACCAAGGTTGCAACCGTTGCCGGTGTTTCGCCTGCTCCAGCCAACGTGTCGGCGGCCATCGGTGCTGTGGCGGTACCTGCCATCGCCAACCGTACCTTGCCAAACAACTGGGTCCCTGTGTTTGCTGCTACCACCAGCGCTACCGACCCAAGCGTCGTCGCCTACCCAAGCAGCGGTTACCCGATCCTGGGCTTCACCAACGTGGTGTTCAGCCAGTGCTACGCCGACGCTAACCAGACCTCCCAGGTCCGTACGTTCTTTACCCGTCACTACAACACCAGCGCGTTCAGCAGCAACGATGCGGCCATCCGCAACAACCGCTTCGTGCCACTGCCAACCACCTGGAAAACCGCGATCAACGACACCTTCCTCAATGCTGACAGCAACCTGAGCATCGGCAAGTCGAACATCTGCAACGGTATTGGTCGTCCGCTGTAACCCAAGCCTGCAACACCCCGCACCACCGATCAGCAACGGCCTGTGCCGTTGCTGATTTTTTTTGCGTTAACAGGCCCACATGAACTTTCGATGACAGAAGTTCGGTCCCACCCCGCGCCAACCGCCTAACCCTCATACATGAGCGTGTCTTGCCCCCGGGCGATTACAAATAAGGAAGATTCCTGATGGTCCGCTGCAAACCACCGGTTAACCTGAATGCTCGGGCGCCACGTGCCCAGACAGTCCTGCGCCTCAAGCCACTGGCCCAGGCGATTGCCTTGTTGATGGTGGCGGGCAACGCCCATGCCGCTTCGGCGGCGTTCAGTTCCGGCTGGTTTGCCGACAAGGGCGCCTCCCAGGCCGCCACGGCGGCGCGTCTTGGCACCGGGCAGGTGCCGGGGATTCCGGCGTTGAATCAACAGGCGAAGGTCAACCAGCAGCTGGCACGCTCCATCAGCACGTTGAACAACAGCGTGGCGGCGATTGCAGCCCAGCAGGCAGCCCAGGCGGCGGGCCGGCAGGCGGCGCTTGGCCAGGTCTCGATCATTCCCGACGGCCTCGGTAAAGGCGGCCTGCAGGTCGACAACAGCCTGACCCAAGGCTGGGTCAATGCCAAAGGTCCGACCCAAAACCAATCCGGCGGCAAGACCACGGTGACCATCGAGCAGACCGCCGACAAAGCGATCCTCAACTGGGAAACCTTCAACGTCGGGCGCAACACCACCGTGGATTTCCAGCAGCAGTCCAACTGGGCCTTGCTCAACCGGGTCAACGATCCCAACGCACGCCCCAGCGAGATCCAGGGCCAGATCACCGGCGCCGGTACGGTGATGATCATGAACCGTAATGGCGTGGTCTTCAGCGGCACCAGCCAGGTCAACGTGCGCAACCTGGTGGCCGCCGCCGCCAACATCACCGATGACCAGTTCACCCAGCGCGGGATCTACGTCGATATCAATGGTTCACAGCCAACGTTTACCGATGCCGCGGGCAAGGTCGAGGTACAGCGTGGCGCGCTGATCCAGACCCACTCCCCGACGCTTTCCACCGACTCCGGCGGCTACGCCTTGCTGTTGGGGGCTGAGGTCGAGAACGCCGGCACGATCATCACCGCCAAGGGCCAGGCCACCCTGGCTGCCGGCGACAGCTTTTACATTCGCCGCGGCGTAGGCACCTCGGGCAACCAGGGTTCCACCACCCGCGGCAACGAAGTGGCCACCAGCCTCAAGCCGGGCAGCAGTGCGGGCAAGGTGAGCAACAGTGGGCTGATATTGGCCTCCACGGGCGACATCACCCTGACCGGGCACCAGGTGCAGCAAAACGGCGTGGCCCTGGCCAGCACCTCGGTGGATAACCGAGGCACCGTGCACCTGCTCAACTCGGTCACCGATACCACCGGCAGCGTGACCCTGGGGCAGGGCAGCACCACGGCAATCCTTCTCGACAGTACCGGCAACACCGCGCTTAACAGCCAGCGCGACAACGGCCTGATCAACCTCGACGGCCGTCCGGACGCGGTCAATATGGCCACCGGGCGCTTCAACAACCTGAGCACGGTCAGTGACCGTATCGATCAGTCCCGGGTGGAGATCGTCAGCGGCGGCACTGTGGAGTTCAAGGACGGCTCCATCACCCTGGCCACCGGCGGCCAGGTGGCGGTCACGGCAGGCCAGCGCAGCCTGGTGCGTGACGGTGCGATGATCGATGTGTCCGGCGCGATTGGCGTCAAGGTGTCGATGGAATCCAACAACATCAAGATCAACGTCCAGGGTAACGAGCAGCGCGATGCGCCGGTCAACCGTGATGGCGGCCAGTTGATCAACAACGATGTGTGGGTTGACCTGCGTGAGTTGGTGTTTGTGCCTGCGGGCACCAACGGCTACGCCACCGATCGCTGGTACACCGCCGGTGGCCTGCTGGAAGTCGGCGGTTACCTCGGCACCCAAGGGCATACCGTCAGCGAGTGGATGGCCCAGGGCGGCACGCTGACATTTACCGGCAAGGAAGTGGTGACGGAACAGGGCGCCCAGTTCAACCTGTCGGGCGGCACGATTGACGTGCAGGATGGCTACATCCGGCAAAGCTGGCTCAAGGGCCCGGATGGCCGCCTTTATGAACTATCGAAGGCACCGGGGGACATTCTCTACTCGGGTTTCTACAAGGGCTTTGAAGACACCAGCGCACGCTGGGGCCGCACCGACCATTACTACAACCCGCTGATTGCCGCGCAACAACGCTACGAGGCGGGTTACACCGTAGGCCGCGACGCGGGCAAGCTGGTGATCGGCACCGCCAGTGCGGTGCTCGAAGGCCGATTGATCAGCGACGTGTTCCAGGGTGATCGTCAGATCAACACCCCGACGCTCAACATGGATGGCTATGCGCAGTCGCAAAAGGCTGCCGCGCAACGCGCGCAACTGATCATCGGCGGCTACACGCCGGTGTTCAATAAAAGCACCGGCACTTTGCGCTACAACCTGAACCCGGTGACCGGCGAGATTCTGTTCGAGCCCGGCGCGCAAAAGATCGCCGATGGCCTGGACCTGGACGCGGCCTTGCCCGCTGACCGCCAGGGCAAGGTGATGCTTGACAGTGACCTGCTCAACGGCTTCGAACTGGGCGCGATCAAAGGCGCCGCGACGCAACAGATCACCGTCAACGGCGCGCTTAAAGTGGCCGATGGCGGCGACATCACCCTGTTTGCACCTCGGGTGGCGGTCAATGCCAACCTGACGGCGAACGGTGGCAGCCTCAACGCGGGCAACCTGCTTAACCAACCCGACAGGGATCGCAGCATGGCCGTCGGCGATGTGTACCTGCTGCCAACGGCGGGCACTCGGGCCTGGGTCAATGTGGCCGAAGGGGTCAGGCTGGACGCTTCCGGGCGCTGGAGCAACCTGGCGCAGGACGGCGTCAACAACGCCAGCGCGGCGTATCTGGACGGCGGCAAGGTGTCGCTGCGCAGCACCGGCGACCTGCAACTGGCGGCAGGCAGTGTGGTGGACGTGTCCTCCGGGGCCACCATTGGCCTGGACGGCAAGGTCATCGGTGGCAAGGGCGGCAGCGCGACCCTGGCGGCTCTGAACGCGCTTGAACTGGGCAGCGAGATTCGTGGTTACGGCGTCAACGGCGGCGGTACGCTGGCCGTGCAGGCGCGCAAGGTGCAGATCGGCGATAACGCCACGGCGCCGAGCCACGACACCCTGCACCTGGCAGGGGACTTCTTCAACAAGGGCTTCTCGGCGTACGACATCACCGGCAACGAGGGGCTGCTGGTCACTGACGGCACCCAGGTCGATGTGTCCATGCCGGTCTACCGCTTGGGCGAGCAGGCACTGTCCACCCCAAGCGGCAGCGACCCGACCACGGCGCTGGAACGCTGGGCGTCACCGCTGTACCAGGAGGACGCCGTCAAAGGCGTGCTGACTCAACGCCGTGGCGCCAGCCTGAACCTCAATGCCGGTACCACGATCGCTTCAGGCGCGCTGGCCGCGACCACTGCCCTGACCGTCGGCAAAGGCGCGGTCATCAGCGTCGACCCCGGCCAGGGAATCAACCTGCGCAGCATCGGCCAATTGACCGTCGAGGGCACGCTCAATGCCTGGGGCGGCACGGTGAGCCTCGCGGGTTTGAGCAACACCGACTCCACACAAGTGGAAGGCAACGGTCATGGCCGGTCGATCTGGATCGGCGAACAGGCGGTGATTGACGTGGCCTCCCGGGCCGTGACCGCTGTCGACAATCGTGGCGGGGTGTATGGCCAAGTGCGTAATGGCGGCCAGATCACCGTCGGTGGCGATATCGATCCGGTCACCGGCATAGCCAAGGCCAGCGACCTGTTTGTGGTGGTGCGTGAAGGTGCACGCCTGGATGCATCTGGCAGCCAGGCGCTGCTCGATCTGCCGGGCCAGGGCCGTACGCGGGTGGCCAGCAACGGCGGCAACATTGCTTTTGCTTCCAACAACGGTTTGTACCTGGACGGCAGTTTCGTCGCCAACGCCGGTGGCGCCGGAGCGGCCGGCGGGCGTCTGGCGCTGGCACTGGAGTCGCCGTACTACTTGAAGCTGCACGTCAAGGACCGGGTACTGCCGGTACGCGAACTGGTGCTCAACCAGCAGCATCAAACCAGCGCCTTGCCCGACACTGCAGAAGCGGCGGCAGACGCGCTGATCTACGGTCACGGCGCACTCGGCATCGACCAGATCCAGGCCGGTGGTTTTGACAACCTGACCTTGCTGGTGCGGGGGGCGTTGAATCTCGACGGCGATGCCTCGCTGCACATGGGGCAAAGCCTGCAGCTGTATTCGGGCGGTATTGGCCTGACCCGCAACGCGAAACCGACTTCGCAGATTAATCTCAGTGCGCCGCATGTACTCCTCAGTGGTTTGCTTGAGCCGGACAAACCTGGGATGGAAGCGTGGACCCGGGCGTACATCAGCGATACCTCGCCGACGTTTCGCAGCCAGGGCGTGTTGACCGTCAACAGCGACTTGCTGGACATCCGCGACCGCTTCGCCTTTGGCGCCGAGCAGGGCTTCGATCAGGTCCGGCTCAACAGCAGCGGCGATCTGCGTTTTCTCGCCGGCAGCGATGGCGGCAATACACCCAGTGGTTTCAGCACCGTCTTGAGCTCAGCGGGCGACATGACCCTGCGCGCCGCACGCATCTACCCGGGCTCCGAGATCAAGGCCCAAGTGCTGGTAGGCAGCCTTGGCAACAAGGGCAATCAACTGATCTTCGACCCGACTCGCACCCTGACGATCGAGAAGGTCGGTGATGATAACGGCGTGGCACCGGACTCGGTGTTCGGGCGCCTGCAACTGGGCGCTTACACCATCAGGCAGGGCGGGGTGTTGCGTGCGCCGCTGGGGTTGATCGAACTCGGCAACCTGGGCAGCAACAAGGTGGAACTGCTGCCCGGCAGCCTGACCTCGGTCAGCGCCAAGGGCCTGGTGTTGCCGTATGGCGGCACCGTGGATGGCCAGGTTTATCGCTACAACGGCAAGACCGTGGTCTTTACCGGACAGGGCGGGATCGGCGCTGCCAACGGTGGAGAGCTGTCGGTCGGGGTGATTCTGGGGGGCAAGTCGGTGGACGTATTGCCCGACGCCACGCTGGACCTGTCGGGTGGCGGCGAATTGCTGGGGGCCGGCTTTATTTCCGGGCGCGGCGGTTCTACCGATGCGCGTTTCAACCCGCTGGTGCAGTTCGGGGCCAATGGCGGTTTCGCCTTGCCGGGGCTGAGCACCAACCCGGTCTATGCCATCGTGCCGGGCGTTCAATCAGGCTATGCGCCGGTGGCTGGCGAAGCCGGCGCGAGTACGCCGCTGTTGGGCCAGCAGATCACCATTGGTGCCGGCGTGCCGGGCTTGCCGGCAGGCACCTACACCTTGATGCCGTCCACCTACGCCCTGAAGCCGGGAGCTTTCCGGGTGGAGATCAACGGGCTCGCCGCCCAGGGCAGCGACGGCACAACCACGCTGATGCGCAACGGGTCGTGGTCGACGGCCGGGCAACTGTCGATCATCAACACCGGCATTCACAACAGCGTCAACAGCCAGGTGATCCTGACCTCGGCTGACACCTTGCGCCGCTACTCCCAGTACAACGAAACCAGCTACGCCCAGTTCGCCATTGCCGATGCCGCCAGGCTCGGTGTGCCACGGCCGATGCTGGAAGTGGACGCCAAGACCCTCAAGCTGGGGTTTAACGGCGGCGGGGGCAAAGAGACGTTCTCGTTCCAGGGCATTGGCAACTTTGAGGCCGCCAAAGGCGGGTACGGCGGCACCGTGGGGGTGATCAACCTGGGCGGTGACACTGCCGAGAGCCGGGATACCCAGATCGTTGATGCCGACAGCCCCCTGCCAGCCTACGAGGGCCTGACGCTGACCGCCCAAAGCCTGAATAATCTGGGCGCCAAACGCCTGATGATCGGCGGTTTGCCCCAAGTGGAATATGGCCGCAACGGCAACGTCATCATGTTTCCGTTTGGTTCCAACACCCCGGGGGCCGGGGTCATCCTGCGCAGCGGGGCAACCCTGTCGGCCCCGGAAGTGATCATGGTATCGGGCCGTGGCGACATCGTGGTTGAGCAGGGGGCTTCGATCAATACCCTGGGGCGCGGTGCGGCGATCTATGACGCGCGTGATGGTTTTGTCTACAAGGGGGTGCCGAGCATGCTGGCCGTGTCCAACGGCCTGCTTAATGTAATGCCTTACGTAAACCTCAACGGTGAGCCTTCGGGTGGTATCAGGATCGGCGTGTGCCCGGGCGGCAATTGCTCGGGGCAGACCACGATCTATTCCGAGGGCAGCATTATCGCTGCGACCGACAAAGACCTGCAGCTGGACGACCAGGTGCGCTACGGCACTCGCCACCTGGCGCTGGCCCTGAGCAACATCAACGTCGGCAGCACGGCCGGGCTGGCCGATGCCGCTGCGCGCAATGTGTTGCCGTCAGGCCTGACGCTCAACCAGCAAGTGCTTGAGCGTTTGATGCGCGGCGACACCCAGTCGGGAGCTCCGGCGCTGGAAACCCTGCAACTGTCGGCCGGCCAGGCGTTCAATTTCTACGGCACCACCACCCTTGATACCTATGACTCGGTGACCGGCAAGTCGTTGCTGAGCAATCTGGTGCTGTCGACGCCGGCGATCTACGGTTCGGGGAATGCCGATGATGTGGCGACCATTCACACCGCCAACCTGATCTGGCAAGGCGCCACAGGCGGGCCGGGCGCGGTCATTGCTGGCGGCGCCGGTAATGGCAGTGGGCGCCTGGATATCAACGCCGAACGTATCGAGTTCGGTTATGGGCCTTTTGCCCAGCGCGATACCAACACGGTCTTTGATCGCCTGGTACTGGGCTTTGCCAACGTCAACCTGAATGCCCGCGAGCGGATTACCGCCAACCACAAAGGCAGCCTGTCGGTGTATCAGCGACAGGGCACGTATGACCCGGTCACCGGGTTTGCCTACAGCGGCGGCAACCTCAACATCGTGACGCCGCTGATGACCGGTGAAGGCGGCTCGCTGAACCGCATCACCGCGGGCGGCACGATTGATCTCGCAGGCGCTGCCGACACCCGTGGTGCAGTCGCAGGCTATGGCGGCGAGTTGTCGCTCAAAGGCCAAACCATTCGCTTGGCCACCGCAGTGGTACTGCCCAGCGGCAAGGTCACGCTGCAAGCCACTGACGATGTGGTGCTGACCGATGACGCGTTGATCGACGTGGCCGGTCGCGCGGTGGTGTTCAACGACATCACCCAATACGGCGCAGGCGGCGATGTATTACTCGACAGCCGCGATGGCAATATCCGGCAGGCGGCGGGCTCGACCATCGACCTGTCGGCCAAGTACAACCAGGGCGGCAGATTGCGCGCGGTGGCGGTGAATGCGGCCGGCGGCACAGTCGACCTGCAAGGCAAGATCCTGGGGGGCAGCAGCGGCTATTACAACGCGGGTGGCACCTATGTGCCGTATCTCGGCGGCATCCTGGAAATCCAGGCCCAGCGCCTGGGCGCCAGTGGCTCGCTGGATCAGCAGTTTGCCGCACTCAACCAGCGCCTGAACGAGGGGGGCGTGTTCGGCGCGCGCAGCTTCCAGCTCAAGCAGGGCAACCTGACCATCGGTGACGGCCTCAAGGCCAACACCATCAACGTCTCGGTCGACAACGGCAGCCTGCGCGTCAGCGGGCGGGTGGACGCCAGCGGTGAGCGCGTGGGCAGCATCAACCTGGCCGGCAAAAAAGGCCTGACCCTGGACGGCAGCGCGGTGCTGGATGCCCACGGCAGCCAAGTGCGGGTGGACAGTTACGGCAAGATCATCGACTCCCCGAACCGGGCGATGGTGGTACTGGGGTCCGGCACCGGGCAACTGACCCTGGCCGATGGCGCGACCATCGACCTGCGTCACGGCACCTCGGGCACGGCCGGCAATGACGGACGCAATCGCGGCACCCTGGAATTGAACGCACCGCGCATCGACAACAACGACATCGCCATTGATGCACGAGGCAACCTGACGATCAAAGGTGCGCGTGCGATCACCCTCAACGGCATGGCGACCTACGACGACGCACCGCTGATGACCGACCCGACCGCAAGTGGCAGGCCGTATCAGGTCATTGATCAGGCGTATCTGGATGGCAAGCACGTATTGAGCACAGCCTTTATCAACGCCGCGCTGCAAAACACCAACCTGTTGAGCAATAAGCTGGCCGGTTTGAACAACGCCACTTACGCCGACGCGTTCCACCTGCGCCCGGGCGTGGAGATCATCAGCAAGACTCCGGACGGCGACCTGGTGGTGCAGGGTGATGTCGACCTGTCCGGTTACCGCTACGCCAGCCTCAACCCCAACACTCAGAAAACCTCGGTGTATGGCTCGGGCGAATCCGGCAGCCTGACCTTGCGCGCCGGCGGCGACCTGAACATCTACGGCAGCCTCAACGACGGCTTCTCGCCGCCACCGGACACCATGAATGACAAGGGCTGGCTGTTGCTGGCGGGCCGGGACTTCGCCGGCGGCGAGATCATCGTGCCAGGCAATGGAGTGGTCCTGGCCGATGGCACCACCTACATCGGCGGCTCGGTGCTGAACTACGATTTGCCGATCAAAGGCATGACCGTAGTGGCCGGTACCCGCCTGCCAACCCGGGCCACGCTGGCCCGGGACCTGACCTTGCCGGCAGGCACCGTGCTCGCGGCAGCGGTACTGGATGCGTCGGGCGCTGTGTTGCTGGCGGCCGGTACGCTGTTGAACCAGCCGTATACCCTGCAAGCCGGGGTGCAACTGGAAGCCGGCACCTTGCTGACCCAGGCCACCCAATTGCGAGCCATGACCTGGCCCAAAGGCGTGCCGTTGCCTGGCTTGAGCGGGGCTGTGGACGGCGGCAAGAATGTCGTCACCCTGGATGGCAACATCGCCCTGGCGCGTGGCGCACTGATTCCGGTCGGCACCGACGTCAAGCTGGTGGGCGGGGTGGATTCGATCGAGTTGCGCCCTGAAGTGGCCGGGCGCCAGGGGCAACTCTGGGCCATTTCCCCGATGCTGGCCGAAGGGTCGCAATCCTGGTCATTGCGCCTGGTCGCGGGGGCTGACACCGAGGCTGCGGACAGTCGGCTGCTCAAGCCGGACCCGAGCAGTGGCACGCTGCGCCTGGCCGACAGCCACTACGGCATGTTCGCCAAGGAATTGCCGCCCAAAGGGGTGCTGGTGTGGACCGCGTTTGCGGTCCAGGACCTTGCCAATAACGGTGTAACAGTCAAGGAAGGTGACCCGGTCGATCAATCGATCCTTGATGAGTTTGGCCTGGGTTCGGTTGCCGATTTCTGCGGCAATAGCCCGGAATACTGTTCGGCCAAAGCGGCCTTTGCCTGGAGCCAGCAGGCGGCCGATGAACTCGCCGGCCAAGGCATCATTGTTCAACCCGGGAGTGCGATGGACGACGCCTGGATGCTGGAGATGACGGGCCAGACCGTGGCGGAATTCTGCCAGAGCACACCATCGTACTGTGTGGCCTCGGGCGGCAAGGAATACGCGCCAACCCCATCCAACTCGCTGTTCAGCGTGGTTCGTACCGGCACCGGTGACCTGCAATTGCTGAGCGCGGGCAACCTGAGTGTGAACTCGACGTACGGTGTGTACACGGCCGGCACCTCGTCCACCACCACTGAGGCGGGTGACCCGTTCAACCAGCCGCGGGCCCTGGCGGGCGGCAGCACGGTGCTCAAGGATCCCGACAGCTACTTCGAACAGTTCGTCAACGGGGGCAGCCAGAGCCTGTACCGCGCCTGGTACCCGCAAGCGGGCGGGAACCTGACGCTGAACGTCGGTGGCGACCTGACGGGCCACGTGGATGCCGGTGGCCTCTCAACCCCTTCGCGCCCCAACCCCTACGATGGGGGCAGCAACACGGCCGATATCGGCAACTGGTTGTGGCGCCAGGGCAGTGGCGAGTTTGCAACCGGCGGCCAGGCCCAGCCCACGGCGTGGTGGATCAACTTTGGCACCTACACCAACATCGTCGCTGACAACCTGATTGGCTTCACCGGTTTCGGCACCTTGGGGGGCGGTGACCTGGATGTAAACGTGGGCGGCGATGCGGGCACGTTGAAAATCCCGAATTTCGTTGGGGATGTCACCAACAAACGTACCCAGGGCCTGGTGCTGGCAGTCGGCAGCACCGGCCGGGTAAGCAGCGACGGCAGCCTGCAACTGACCGGTGGCGGCGACATGCGGGTGCGCGTCAGAGGCGCGATCAACCCTGTCGCCCTCATGGAAACCAGCGGCAATCGCGATGGTGTGCTGGTCAATACTCGCGGCAACGTGCAAGTGCAGGCCGCCAGCATCGGGCGCATTGACTTGCGCTACGGCACCGGAACCCAGGTGCCGGGTGAGGTTCGCGCGCTGGAGCCCGAGCGGGCCAGCCGCAGTACGCCGCAGGGTGGGCTGACGCTGGTGGCGGGCGACTCCACGTTCAGCTTGCATACCTTGGGCGACCTGGTGGTGCAGACGGTTGAAGATGCGGGGCGTGCGCAGCAGTACAACCGCTCGGCCTTCAGCCGTGACGGCGTGGATGGCGGCTCCAGTAGTTGGTTTACCTTGTGGACCCCCAATACCGCCATTGACCTGTATACCGAAGGCGGCAACCTGACACCTTTTGTTATCGCGCCGACCTACACGGATCTGGCGGTGGTCTATCCGTCGATCGTCAGGGCGACCGCGGCCAGTGGCAGCCTTTACTACGGCAAGGCCGCCACGTTCCGTGATACGCCCATCTACAGCTACCCGCTGCTGCTGGCCCCTGGCAAAAACGGGCAACTGCAATTTCTGGCGCAGGACTCGATCTACGCCGGTGGTTTTAGTGTCACTCAATCCGGTTCGGCGCCGAGCAGTATGGCTACCCCCTGGAATCCGGCAATTGCTGCCACCCTGGGCGCGAGCAACTACGGCAACACGTCCAGCACGGGCAACTACAACACCTACGGCAATCAGGGAATGTCGTTGTTCGCTTTTGGCCCGGGCACAGCCTCTGAGCCGTTGAGCAACACCGCAGATCCTTCACGCTTCTACGCCGTGACCGGGGACCTGGTTGGCGTCAGCAGCGGCCGGATCATCGGCTACAACAACATCAACGTGCCGCATGCCGGCGAGACCTGGTACGAAGGCAGCCGGCCGGTATGGATGATGGCCGGGCGCGATATCGTCAGCAGCGGTGCCAACCCCAATGACAATGGCGAGATTGTTCCGGGCGTGCTCGCCTCGGGCAACCTGTTCGTTCACAACAACGCCACCGATATCTCCATCGTTTCCGCCGGGCGCGACATTCTCTACAGCAGCTTCAACATTGCAGGCCCTGGCGCGCTGGAGATCACTGCCGGGCGCAATATCGTGATGGACGACAAGGTCAGCGTGACCAGTCTCGGCCCGATCATTGCCGGCGACTTGCGTCCAGGTGCAAGCATCGTCATGCAGGCCGGTGCGGGCGCCAACGGCGGCGATTACCAGCGCTTTGTGGCGGCTTACCTCAACGCGGCCAACCAGATTGCGCCGGGCGAACCGTTGTCGGCCTCGGGCGGCAAAGTGGCCAAGACCTACGAAAACGAACTGGTGGCGTGGCTGGCTGAGCGCTTCGGTTTTGCCGGTGACAGCGAGCAGGCCGTGGCTTACTTCATGCAATTGCCTGCCGAGCAGCAACGAGTGTTTGCCCGTGAGGTGTACTTTGCCGAACTGGAGGCGGGCGGGCGCGAGTACAACGAGGTCGGCGGTGTACGCCAAGGCAGTTATGCCCGTGGCCGGGCAGCGATTGCGGCGCTGTTCCCGGAGAAGGACGTGGCGGGCAACACCCTTGCCTACCAGGGCGATATCCGCCTGTTTGGCGGGGCAGGTGTCCACACCAACTTCGGCGGCTCGATCCAGATGCTCACCCCCGGCGGCAGCCAGACCTTCGGTATCGAAGGCGTGGCACCACCGGCCTCGGCGGGTGTGATAACCCAGGGCACGGGTAACATTCAGCTGTACTCCCTGGGCAGCATCCTGTTGGGCCAGAGTCGCATCATGACCACCTTTGGCGGCTCGATTCTGGGCTGGTCCGGCGAGGGCGACATCAACGCCGGTCGCGGTTCCAAGACCACCGTGGTGTACACGCCGCCCAAGCGGGTCTATGACAACTGGGGCAACGTGACGTTGTCGCCAGCGGTGCCGAGCACCGGGGCGGGGATCGCGACGTTGAACCCGATCCCGGAAGTCCCGGCCGGCGACATCGACCTGATCGCGCCACTGGGCACCATTGATGCGGGCGAGGCGGGGATTCGTGTCTCCGGCAACATCAACATTGCCGCCTTGCGGGTGGTCAACGCCGCCAACATCCAGACCCAGGGCAAGTCGTCCGGGGTGCCGGTATCGGCGGCGGTGAACACCGGGGCCATGAGCTCGGCGAGCGCGGCCGGCGCAGCGGCGTCCCAGGCGGCCGAAGACGCGGCGCGCAGCCAGCAGGCGGCGGCCAAACAGGGCCGGGCGTCGATTGTCACGGTGGAAGTGTTGAGCTTTGGCAGTGAGCCGGTGGAACGCAAGCCCCAGGATCAGCAGAAGACCTCGGGCTACAACCCCAACAGCCCGGTGCAGGTACTCGGCGCCGGGCCGTTGAGTGACCAGGCGCGGGCGCAGTTGACGGATGAGGAGCGCCAGCAGATCAGTTTGTAGTGTGCAGAAAAGGACCTCTCGTTGTATTTGGGGCGATCATTGATCGCCCCTTTTTTTATTGGCCCTTTGCAGGAGGCTTTCAGGGTTGGTCCTTGAGGGTTTCAAACGCCTTCACACGCTTGACCAGGCTTTTCTTCTGGGCCGAGTCGGCGCTGTTGAACAGGAATGAAAAGTCCGAGGCCAGGGTCGAGCTGCCGGCGATGGTCGCGTACTGGTGGCAGGCGTTGCAGTTATCGCCCTGCACATAGGTTTCCAGGGTGGTGTTGGCCACCGGCACATTGCCCTGGCTGATAAACGGCCCGTAGGACAGCGGCACCGCCGCACTGACACCCGGTTCCGGCTGGACGGGCGGGTTGGGGGTGAGGGTCCAGAGCACGTTGATCAGTTTGTAGTACTGGAACACCGATTTGCCCTGGCTCTGCTGGGCGAAGTTGGCCTGCACTGCGCCGTTCAGGGCTTGCAGTTCAGTGGGCAACGGATGTTCCCGGGTGGTTTGCACCGGTTGGTCCCGTGGGTACGGCTCGGTGCAGTCGCGGTCGGGATGATGCTGTTTGCACTGGATACGCGCCACGTTCGGCTTGCATTCGGGGCCGGTGCCGCAGTTGGGGTTGTTGAAGGCAAAGCCGTCCGGCGGCGTCTGTTGCGCGGGGGCCTGGGCCGGTTCGGGCACGTTGTCCACTTGCTCGAAGGTGGTCCAGATGAAGTTCGGCGAGGCTTGGGTCTTGTTGATGATATGCAGGCCCACCAGGCCCACCACTTGCTGGGTGCACTGCAAGGTGGCCGGGTTTTTCAGCCAGGCGACGGTGGTCAGGTAGCGTCCGTAGAGTTCGGGCTTGCCGGTGAGAATGCGCCACGCGGCCTTGAGCTCCAGCGCCCCGAGTTGTTCCTGTGGCACCGGGGTCGGCGGCAGTGAGCGCATCGGTTCGCCAATGGGCAAGGACAGCCCGCCCGGGTTCTGGTTGTCGAGGTTCTGCGCCACCTTCAACTGATTGGCGGCGTCGTACAGTCCTTTGCTGACGATGTAATCAAACTCGGCCTTGCCGACCTTGCGTTCAAAAAACACCAGCTGGCCCGCCTGATCCGTCAGCCAGCCGCCGGAGGCTTCCATGATCGGGTCGGGAATCGTCGCCAGGGTGCCGCTGGACAAGTGGAAACCGTGGCGGGCGTTGATCGCGCTTTCCGAGGTGGCAGTCATGAACTTGCGCGCCCCCACCGACATCGCCTTGAGGCTGCCCTGGGTGCTGCAATTGGACGGCACCAGGGTTTGCACGCCCCAGCCCGAGGGCACAGGCGCACCCGGTAGGAAGATATCGTTGGCGTCCTTGTAGCTGGCCCATACCGGCGCCACCGTCATCGGTTGCCCGGCGGTGGTCGGCACGCCGAACTGCGCCAGGGTGCTGTTCATGTCCGGTTCGCCCGCCAGGGCGGCGGTGGTCGGCCAGCCGGGGTTCACTGGCCAGTTCAGCGCAATGAACAGCTGCCAGCCAAAGCAGTTCATGAAGCTCTGGCCGGTGGCGTTGAAGTTGTTGACCGGCAGGAAGCCGCCGCTGGCCGGGTTGAACACCAACTGCTGCTGCACGCAGGCGTCGGCATCGGATTGGGGTGTTGCATAGGCCGACTGCAGCGTAAACAGGCTCAGCACCACACTGGCCAGCAGCGATAAAACACTCAAGCGTAACCTGGACATCATCGCGCTCCTTGCATGAAGGTAAACCTGTGGGGAGGCAGCAAGCTGCCTCCCCACAAGGACGGTGGAACGTTCAGATCAAGCGCCAGGCACCAGCGCCAACCCGGATTCCCATGGGTGCTCCGTCGCGCTGGGGTTATCGGCTTCGCCCGGGTTGAGCGCGCGCACCGTCACCAGCCCCGGTGCGGCGGTGGGGCTCACAGTGATGGTCAGCAGGTAGCCCTGGGTGCCGCCGGAGTTGGTCTGCCCGGGGATGGCCGAGGCGTCGGGCAGGAACTTCGTGACCACGGCCGTGACGCCGGGATTGGAAAACTGCACCCGCGCCGTCTCGGCGGTGGTCTTGAGGTCGGCGCCTTGCACCACCAGGGCAAACTGCCCGCTGGTACCGGGAGCCAGCCACGCTGGCAGGTCGGTGGGCGACTGCCCGTAGAACAGATCCAGCGGCAGCAGTTGTACCGGCCAGGGTTGCACACCGTTGACCCGATCCGTCACGCACGGGCAAGAATCCGGTGTCGGACTGATGGGCGTGGTGGTCACGCTCAGCCCCACCAGCAATTGCTGGGCAATCACCCACACGTAGTCGATGGACTGGCCGCTGATGGTGATGTCGTTGATCGAGAACCCTGCGCTCACCGGCACTTCAAACACCGCCTGCAGGATCTGGTCGGAGCCGTTGGCGGCGGACTTTGCGGCGCCCCGGGTAATTTTCCAGTACTGGCTGACGTCCTGGCCTTGTGGACCTTTCCACGCCGAGAAGTCGGTGGGTTGCTGCAGGTACAGGCCGATGGGGTTGGTCAGGGACAGCCGGTTATTCACCGCCACGCTGTTGGCCGAAAAACCGATATGCGGGTCGGAGTTGCGGTAGTTCTGCCCGTATTGTGCGCAGCAGATCAGCGCCTGGGAGTTCTGGCTGCTGCTCAGCGGCCGCAGGATGGTGGCCGCGGCCGCCAGGTACACCTCGGCGCTCAGGGTGTTGGGGCCGGAGGTCAGGTGCATCGCGCCGCCATATTGGCCGGGCACGCAGGCGGTGCCGGCGTTCCATTTGTTCACCGTGTCATAGGCTGGCTGGCCGGTGGTGGGGTCCATCACCGGGTCGCCCTTGTTGCCGGTCGGGCAGTCGGCGGTGTAGCGCAAGTACAGGTCCTCGAGTTGCACCTGCGGGTCGATGTAGTCGCGATACAGGCCCAGTACCGCGTTCGGGTCGATGCGCCACATGGCGAGGAAATACGCCGGGTTTTCGCAGGTAAAGGTGATCTTGCGCATGTTCTTGGTACCGGGGTCGCGCACGATCGACCACTCGCAGTATTCGTCCAGCCAGCCGCGCGGGCCCGAGGGCGAGAAATCCTTGTACTTGCCTTGCCAGTCAATGCTCGGGCAGCGGGTCACGGGCAATTGCAGCAGGGTGCCTTGCTTGTTCGGATCGTAGAGCGTGTACGGGGTGTTGTTGAGGGTGATCTGGCCGTTGTCGGTCAGCTCCATCACCTGCTGCAACGTCATGGCCTTGCCGCCCAGCTGCGGAATCACCGCGGTGCCGTTGTTGTAGAAAAACGTCCACAGCCGGTTGGGGAAGGGCGCCCAGGTGATCGCCGGTGGCGTGGTGGGGCCGTAGCCCTCCACCAGCGGGTTGTAATAGCCCGAACGCGGCGCGTCATTGAGGCCCGACCACGGGTTGCCGATGATCGCGGACTGGGTCCAGCCGGTGAGGTCGTTGTTCCAGTCGGTTTCAAACTGCGGCAGTTGGTCTTCCAGGCCCAGTTTGTTGTAGTCCTTGGGCGCTTGCTCGGCGGGCGAGGTGAACTGTTTGAAGGGTGTGCTCATGTCGGTTCTCCAGGTGTTGTGGTGGTGGAAGCGGAGCAGCAACCGGCACTCGGAGGAGGGCCGGCGAAGGTTTGGCGCGGGTCGTCCCACACCAGTTGGGCGATAAAGCCAGGCAGCGGCGCGTACTCTTCAGGCGTCAATACCCGGCCGCTATCGGGATGGGTGACCACCACGGACAACTGCGTCGTGTCCGTGGGGCCGAGGTTCAGTGCCCTGGTGTTGCGCGCCGCATTCAAGGCGCGGGACACGCCGTGAGTGATGCAGCGGCCCTTGTCATCCACCAGGCCCATGCCGATGCGGCTGAAGCGCCCGACATAGTGCGGATTGTCGGCGCTCACCTGCTGCGGCGTGGCGTCGGGCTGGTTGAGGAAGACGTCGATCAGGTAAGTGTCGTGGGTGCAGCGCACGTGGTCGAACACCACCCACGGCCCCAGGCCTGCGGCGTGTTCCGTGGCCTGCGCGGGCGTCGAACTGCGCTGGCAACACGCCTTTGCAGCGGGGTGGCGGGTACCGAAGGGTGGGGCAACGGGTGCGCCGTAGTCGTAGCCGATATGCCGACTGTCCTGGGCCATGTCCCCCAAGGTGGTGTAGCGCCAGGCGTCGGCACTGGTGAACGTGACGGTACTGGCCTCGCTGCCGGAAAAGGGCTGGAGCAGGCACTGGGTGGTGTATTGAGCGGCCGGGTGGGCGCGGATCCAGACCTCGAGCATCCGGTCGATATTGGCGTGGTAGGAGCTGAACACCGGGTCGAACGCGGTGTAGGCGTTGTCGGCCATGTCGCCGCCGATCCAGCCGTGATAGTTGTCATGGGGTTGCTCGTACAGCCCATCGAAATTCAGCGCGCGGTTGGGGTACAGGTCGTCTTCCTGGGGCGGATCAAACACCGGGATATTCGCCCACGGATAACCCGGCACGCCCTGGGGCTGGCTGAAGCTGGTGAACTTCAGGGCGTCCACCACCTGCTGCTGGAAAATCCGGCTCATGCCGTACAGCCGGGTGCGTTCGAAACGCATCGTCTCGCCCTGGGTGTAGAACAGCGGGTTGCGTTGCACGAAACGGCAATCTACACCTGGTACCGGGGCCTTTTCACAGACCTTCGAGCAGCCGTCCTTGGCGGCGGCGTAGCGCAGCGGATTAGGCCGCACCTCACCGGTATGCGGGTGCACGTAGGTTTCATCGAGAAACGCCTGGGGCAGACCGGCCTGGGGGCTGCCGTCGACACTGGCGTCTTCGGCCATCCAGTCCCAGTAGGGAATCGGGCAGTCGATCAGGGCTTCCAGGTACAGCAGATAGGCGCGATGCCACAGGGCAAACGCCTCCTGGTAATGCAGGCACCAGTTGGTGTGGATATAGGCGTAGCGCTGCCACGGTGAGCCGCTGTCGGCATTGGCCACCTGCATCACATCGTCCAGGCGCGAGCGGTACAGGTTCAGTTGTTCCAGGCTCAGGGCGCGAATGTCCTGGCGCACCCGCTTGACCGGGTGGGGCAGGTCGGGCGGGGGAATGCGTTCGGCTTCATCGAAGGGTGAGCTTGGGGTGAGGCGCCAGCCCTGGTTGACCCATAGCCTGAAGGTTTCCAGCGCATCGATGGGCCAGAACTGCTGCTGGTCGAGGGTCAGCGGCATGCTGCGCGAGGCCAGGTGCTGGTAGATGGTTTCGGACCAGGTCTTGACCGAGGCGGGGTCTTCGAGGAACACGAAGTAGGCGTTCATGCAGCCTACCCAGGAGGCGACGACGGCGGGGCGTTGGTCTTGGGGGATCCAGTAGGGGGCGTTGAAGAGGCCGTGGATATCCGTGGCCCATGTCGGTTTCGCGACTATCATAAGATCCCTCTCATGCTGCCCGATGCCTGATTTGGCTGGGCTGCTAAGCTGGATTGATGTTAGTGCGCCGCTGCGCAGGATTTGTGCAAATTGGCGGGTGTTTACGGTGGATTCATTGCAGTTTTTTCAAGGAAGATATGGAAAAAATGACAGATGCCATGGATTTGAAGATTCTGGGGAAATTGCAAAGGGATTGCTGCCAGAGTCTGGAGTTGTTGAGTGACAGTGTGGGGCTGTCTTCGACCAGTTGTTACCGGCGTATCAGGCGGTTGGAGAGTGTCGGGATTATCAAGGCGAAAGTGGCGGTGCTGGATGAGCGAAAGCTTGGGATTCAGGTGACGGCGTTCTTTTTGATCAAGCTTGATAGGGACAGCAACGATATTGACCGCAAGATGCAGCATATCCTGGCGAGTCACCCGGAGATTCAGGACTGCTATCTGCTGACCGGGGAGTTTGATTTTGTGATGGTGGCGAAGTTTCGGGATGCCACTGAGTACACTGAATATATCTATCGGTTTTTGGATATTTACCGGGATATTCCGATTCGTACTTATTCGTCTACGTTGGTGGTGCGGACGGTCAAGAAGTCTTATGAGTTGCCGTTGCCTTTGTCGTTGCTGTGATTGGGGGGTATATCCGTTATTCAGGTAACGGCCGCCTATGGTTCCGCTCTTACAGCGG
>NZ_JAOTOA010000038.1:0-31667 GCF_036346535.1 Pseudomonas sp. Z18(2022) | reverse complement strand
GGGCCGGCATTCCGGGCGTTTGCCAAAAGTGACCCGCTGTAAGAGCGGAACCATAAGCCGCCGTGACCGCAGCAACGGATATGTACCCAATCACCCCGGACTCACCACCCCCTCCCGAGCCTTGCGCTTATTCTTGATGCCGTAGCAAACCCACATAAACACCACCCAAACCGGAATCGCATACACCGACACCTGAATCCCCGGAATCAACAACATAACCCCAAGGATAAACACCACAAACGCCAGGCAAACGTAATTCCCATACGGATACCAAAGCGCCTTGAACAACGGCACCTGCCCCGTCCGATCCATATGCTGGCGAAACTTGAAATGCGAAAAGCTGATCATCGCCCAGTTGATCACCAGGGTCGCCACCACCAGCGACATCAGCAACTCCAGCGCATGCTGGGGAATCAGATAATTCATCAACACCGCCACCAGCGTAATCGCCGCTGACGCCAGGATCGACCGTACCGGCACCCCGCGCTTGTCGATTTTCGCCAACACCCGAGGCGCATCCCCCTGCTCGGCCATGCCCAACAGCATGCGGCTATTGCAGTAAGTGCCACTGTTGTAGACCGACAACGCCGCCGTCAGCACCACAAAGTTGAGAATGTGCGCCGCCGTATTACTGCCCAGCATCGAAAACACCTGCACAAACGGACTGCCGCTATACGCATCACCAGAAGCATTCAGGGTTTCCAGCAAGCTGTCCCAAGGCGTCAACGACAACAGCACCACCAACGCACCAATGTAGAAAATCAGGATCCGGTAGATCACCTGGTTAATCGCCTTCGGAATCACCGTGCGTGGCTTGTCCGCCTCGGCGGCGGTAAACCCGAGCATCTCCAGGCCGCCAAACGAGAACATGATGATCGCCATGGCCATCACCAAACCACCAACACCATGGGGGAAGAACCCACCGTGTTCCCACAGATTGCTCACCGAAGCTTGTGGCCCGCCGGTGCCGCTCACCAGCAGGTAACTGCCCAGGGCGATCATCCCGACGATGGCGACCACCTTGATGATCGCAAACCAGAACTCGGCCTCACCGAAGACCTTGACGTTGGACAGGTTGATCACATTGATCAGCACGAAAAAGGCCGCCGCCGACACCCAGGTCGGGATCTCGGGCCACCAGTAGTGCACGTATTTTCCGACGGCCGTCAGCTCCGACATGCCCACCAGAATGTACAAAATCCAGCAGTTCCAGCCCGACAGGAAGCCGGCGAAACCGCCCCAGTACTTGTGGGCAAAGTGGCTGAAGGACCCGGCCACCGGCTCTTCGACGATCATTTCGCCCAACTGGCGCATGATCATGAAGGCGATAAAGCCGCAGATGGCATAGCCGAGGATCATCGACGGCCCGGCGGATTTCAGCACGCCGGCCGAACCCAGGAACAACCCGGTGCCAATCGCGCCACCGAGGGCGATCAGTTGAATATGGCGATTTTTCAGGCCGCGCTTCAGTTCGCCTGAATGCGAGTTGGCTTCACTCATGAAAAGGGTCTCACGCAAGGTTTGATGGTGCTCATGGAGGGGTGCTGCTTTGGTAACGGGCTACAGCAGCGCCGATCAAACCCCGGTCCAGCGTTTTTTCTTACGGTCATACGTCACCTGTTGTTTTTATCTGTGACGAAATCGAACCCGACGGGCTTGTGGCCTGGCGGAATGAACAAGGCGGATAGCCCTGAAAGAGTGGGATCACAGTAAAACGCGGCGCATTGTACACCGCCAAACCTGTCTGGGCCGACAGGATGCTGTGCGGCAGATAGCAGGGACATTGGGAAAATTCTTTCAGATATAGAGAAATTGACGACAGGCCACTTCCTACAAAAACACACAGCCAACTGCCTGTTTCATCGACATAAACCAAATAGCCATCAAAACGGAATAAAAAATCCAAATGAAACCGTGTCAATAAAAATTTTGCATTCCCAAACACACTCTTCTAGGTTCATCCACTTGCCCAGCGCAGCCCGCTGGCAAGCTCGTTCTCAAACAACGTCATCTAGGAGATTCACCATGCAAGCACTGGAAAACGACCTGGAAACCGAACTGCAACTCGACGATTGGTTTGAAGCGCCGACCCACGAGGCCGCCGTTGAAATGATGCAAGCCGATGCCGTCGTGCCATTTGGCACCGCGATGTGGCCTTTCTAATCTGATCAGGCACCCCGGCAGGCGCGGGACGCCGCACCTGCCACTGCTCCTACCGAAGGCTTTGAAGGAAGGACGTCATGGACAAGGCCCGCGCCGTCGAACATTTTCTGTATTACCTCGCCCATCACCCGGCCCTCGCCGGCCTGCACCGCCCTACCATTCTGATCGGCCATACCGAACGCTACGACGCCATCGCCCAATCGATCATCCAGGGCAGCGCCGCGCGTTTCGACTTCCAGGTACAACGCCTGGACCAGGCCCCCAGCGAAGTGCTGGCCAAGGCCATCGAAGACTGCGACCTGTACATGTTTCTCTACGATTCCTCGACCTTGCCCAACCCACGCGCCGAAGGCCCGGACTTTATCCGCGCCCTGCAAGGCGTGATGGCTGAGCACTGGAAAAAATCCCTGCTGCTCAAGGACTACGGCGATTATTTCTACGACACCTTCAGCGTCGCCCCCCAGCGGATTGCCGACCTCAACGCCACGTTGATCCGGCGCATGTCCCAGGCCAGCGTGCTGAGCTTCACCGACCAGCATGGCTCGCGCCTTGAAGCGCCCATGAGCAGCATCAAGAAGTGGACCAATATCAACGGCGTCGGCAACCACGACCTGGCGCCCGGCGAGATCGCCACCCACAGCGAGGCCATCAACGGCCAGGTGCGGTTTGTCGGCACCTTCCTCAGCACCATCCCCTTTGCGCGTAAATACGGCGTGCTGCAATCCCCGCTGGAACTGTGGATCGAGAACTCGACCATCTGCACCGTCGCCAGCGAAGTACCGGGGCTGGCGGACGACTTCAACAAATACCTGAATGCCAACCCGTCCAACCGCCGGGTGGAGGAACTGGGCATCGGCACCAATGAAGGCGTGAAGGACTTGTATGCGCGCAATGCCGGCTTTGAAGAGCGCCACTGCGGGCTGCACCTGGGCCTGGGTGGCGGGCAGAAAGGCAGCCATCATCTGGACCTGATCTTCGCCAGCGGCGTGTTGGCGCTGGATGACAAGCCGGTATTCGATGGGGCCTTCATGTTCTGACACGCCGTCAAAACAAATGGGGTTCAACATGTGGGAGCTGGCTTGCCTGCGATGCGGGCAACTCGGTCCACCGGCAATACCGAGGTGATGCCATCGCAGGCAAGCCAGCTCCCACAGGAAAGCAGGTTTGCTTTGTAGAGTGCACTCCAAATCCAGACCAAAAAAAAACGCCAACCCTGAGGTTGGCGTTTTTTTATGCAGCGCTTAACGAATCACTACGGCTTCTTGCGACCAAAACCTGGACGCTGGCCGGAACCGGCCGGTGCACCACGACGCTTGCCCGATGGCGCGTCATCGACCAGTTTCAAACCCGGGCGCTTTTTCGGCGCTGGCTTGGCCGGGCGTTTGGTGCTGGCGTTGTCGTCGGCACGGCCGCTAGCCGGAGCACCACGGCCGGACTCGCCACGGTTACCGCGACCGCCTGCAGGTGCATCACCACGACCGGCTGGACGCGGCGCGCGCGGAGCACGTTCGCCATCCTGACGAGCCGGTGCAGAAGGACGACGCTCGCCTTCGATGTGCGGCTCGCGGGAGATGCGACCACCAGTGGCCGGTGCATCCAGCGCCGGGCGCAGGGTGCGGGCAACACGGTCGGTACGCGCTACAGGGCGCGACGATTTACGCTGCATACGCTCAAGCTTGTCTTTGCTCTTGGCGTTCATCTGCGGCATGGCCACCGGGGTCAGGCCGACTTCAGCGCTCAGGATGTCGACTTCGTACTGGCTCATTTCGCGCCAGCGGCCCATCGGCAGGTCGGAGTTGAGGAACACCGGGCCGAAACGCACGCGCTTCAGGCGGCTGACCACCAGGCCCTGGGATTCCCACAGGCGACGCACTTCACGGTTACGGCCTTCCATCACCACGCAGTGGTACCAATGGTTGAAGCCTTCGCCGCCCGGCGCCTGCTTGATGTCGGTGAACTTGGCCGGGCCGTCTTCCAGCACGACGCCGGCTTTAAGGCGCTCGATCATTTCGTCATCGACTTCGCCACGCACACGTACCGCGTATTCACGGTCCATCTCGTAGGAAGGGTGCATCAGGCGGTTGGCCAGCTCACCGTCGGTGGTGAACATCAGCAAGCCGGTGGTGTTGATGTCGAGACGACCGATGTTGATCCAGCGGCCTTCTTTAGGGCGCGGCATCTTGTCGAATACAGTGGGACGGCCTTCCGGGTCGTCACGGGTGCAGATTTCGCCATCGGGCTTGTTGTACATGATGACGCGGCGCACCGATTCGGCGGCCTCTTCACGCTTGATGACCTTGCCATCAATGGTGATGGCATCGTGCAGGTCGACGCGCTGGCCAAGGGTGGCTTCAACGCCATTGACCTTGATGCGCTTCTGGGTGATCCAGGCTTCTACGTCGCGGCGCGAGCCTACGCCGATACGGGCGAGGACTTTCTGCAGTTTTTCGCCTGCGGGGCCGATTTCCTGGCTGTCGTTCTGGTCTTGGTCACTCATCTTAAGCACCTCCCGGTGTGTCGATTCAGGCTTGGCCTGAAGATAGTAAAAGCTGGGCGTTTGGCGAACGCATCGCCAAAGGGTCGCGAATCATACGCTCATGGCGCGCGTTGCGCATCAGAGACTAGCCGATAACTGCAGGTTCATTTGCCTTTCCGCCGACCGGTGGCACCCAGTGCAAGAAGGCGCAGCTCGGCTTCGGCCAGCACCGTGCGCTTGTCGACCTTGTCGAGTTTCTTCCAGGCGCGGATCTCACGCTTGCTGCGCCCGCAACCCACGCAGATATCGTCAGTGAACTTGCAGATGCTGATGCAGGGGTCTTTGGTGGAGCTCATTGAAATCCTCCCAGGCACTGGTTTTCTGTGGGAGCTGGCTTGCCTGCGATGGCATCACCTCGGTGTAGCAGAAAGACCGGATCGCCTGCATCGCAGGCAAGCCAGCTCCCACATTTTGAAGCGGCGTCAGTCTTCGAATTGGCGGCGTTCGTTTTCGATGGCTTCGGCCAGGGCCCGGGCTTCGTCCTCTTCGTCGCTAAGGGGCGGTTGTTCAAGGGCTGCAACAGCGGCCAGCAGTTTGGCGCGGGCTTCTGCTACACCGAGAATGTCTTCTTCGGGGTCAGGGTCAGGCTCCGGCTCAGGTTCAACTTCGACTGGCGCCTCAACCTCATCGTTCAGTTGCAGCACGGGCGCCGGCTCCCCATCGCTGACCGCGCCATCACGCAGCAAATCGTCGAAGTCGGTCTTGATGCCCTGCTCCATGTCGTCCAGTTCCAGCAACAGCGTATGGAAACTGGTTTCGTCCTTCGGCTCTTCCGGCTCGGCGCTGGCGTCGGCCAGTTCCTGCAAACCGGCGGGCACGGGCGCGTCGTCGAAGTCCAGAACCGGGTCCGGCTCCATCTCCCGCAACTCGGCCAACGGCGGCAAATCGTCGAGGTTTTTCAGGTTGAAGTGGTCAAGGAACACCTTGGTGGTGGCGAACATCGCCGGCTTGCCGGGCACGTCCCGATAGCCAACGATCCTGATCCACTCACGCTCCAGCAGCGTCTTGACGATATGGCTGTTGACCGCCACGCCCCGCACGTCTTCGATTTCGCCCCGGGTGATCGGTTGGCGATAGGCGATCAGTGCCATGGTCTCCAGCATCGCCCGGGAATAGCGCTGCGGGCGTTCTTCCCACAGGCGGCCGACCCACGGGGAGAACTTCTCGCGGATTTGCAGGCGATACCCGGACGCCACTTCCCGCAGCTCGAAGGCACGGCCGTCGCAGGACTTTCGCAGAATCTCCAGGGCCTTCTTGAACACCGGCGGCTCAGGGCGTTCGGCTTCTTCAAACAGTTCGAACAGGCGTTCCAACGATTGCGGCTTGCCCGAGGCCAGGAGAAAGGCCTCCAGCAGCGGGGCCAGTTCGCGGGGTTCAGTCAGATTCATCGATTCAGCTCTTTATTCGGCTCGCGCCCGCACGTGGATAGCCGCAAAAGGCTCATTCTGGACCAGCTCGACCAAGGATTCCTTGACCAGTTCGAGGATCGCCATAAAGGTCACCACCACCCCCAGGCGCCCTTCTTCTTTGGTAAACAGTTCGGCAAAAGGCACAAACCCGCCGCCCTTGAGGCGGTCGAGCACATCACTCATGCGTTCGCGGGTTGACAGCGCCTCGCGGCTGACCTGGTGGCTTTCAAACATGTCGCCACGGCGCAGCACCTCGGCCATGGACATCAGCAATTCTTCCAGGCTCACATCCGGCAACAGCTTGCGCGCCCGGGCTTCCGGGGCGTCGAGCTTGGGCACCACCACGTCGCGGCCCACCCGGCTCAGGCCGTCGATGCCTTCGGCCGCGGCCTTGAAGCGCTCGTATTCCTGCAGGCGACGGATCAGTTCGGCGCGGGGATCGTCCTCTTCCGCCTCGATGGTTTCCGAGCGCGGCAGCAGCATGCGCGATTTGATCTCCGCGAGCATCGCGGCCATCACCAGGTATTCGGCGGCCAGCTCCAGGCGCACCGTCTGCATCAACTCGACATAACCCATGTACTGGCGGGTGATTTCCGCCACCGGGATGTCGAGGATGTTGATGTTCTGCTTGCGGATCAGGTACAGCAGCAAGTCCAGCGGGCCTTCGAAGGCTTCGAGGAAGACTTCCAGGGCGTCCGGCGGGATGTACAGGTCCAGCGGCATTTCCATGACGGCCTGGCCGTAGACCATGGCAAATGGCAGTTCCTGCTGGGCGCCCGCCTGGCTGTCGACGGTTTCCACGGCCGACATTCAGGCCTCGACCATGAACGGTGCCGGGTCGCCGCAACCCACGCGCACCACTTCCGGTTCGCCGTCGGCCAGGTTGATCACGGTGGAGGCCTTGTTGCCGCCATAGCCGCCGTCGATGATCAGGTCGACGTGTTTTTCCAGCAGGCGGCGCATTTCGTAAGGGTCGTACAGCGGCTCTTCTTCACCCGGCAGGATCAGCGACACGCTCATCAGTGGCTCACCAAGTTCGGCCAGCAACGCCAGGGCGATCGGGTGTTCCGGCACCCGCAGGCCGATGGTGCGCTTCTTCGGGTGCAACAGCAGACGCGGCACTTCGCGGGTGGCGTTGAGAATGAAGGTGTAGGGCCCCGGCGTGTGGGCCTTGAGCAGGCGAAACGTGCCGGTGTCGACCTTGGCGAACAGCCCCAGTTGGGACAGGTCGCTGCAAATCAGCGCGAAGTTGTGGTTCTTGTCCAGGTCACGCAGGCGTCTTACGCGCTCCACCGCATTCTTGTCGCCGATCTGGCAACCGATCGCGTAGGAAGAATCCGTGGGATAGATCACCACGCCACCGGCGCGGATGATCTCCACGGCCTGTTTGATCAGCCGCGCCTGCGGGTTTTCCGGATGAATCTGGAAGAATTGACTCACGTGTTCTACCTGTTCAGACGGTGGCAATAATGGGGTCATGTTTGAAGCGACACCAAAGGGGCGGCAAATCTTCCGGGACTGCGCGGTATTCGCCAATCTCGGACCAGCCGCCAGGGCCATGAAAATCACTGCCGGCGCTGACCAGCAGACCAAATTCGCGGGCAAGAATCGCCAGGCTGCCCACCTGTTCGGCGGGTTGATGCCCGTTGACCACTTCGATTGCGTGGCCGCCCGCTTGAATATAGTCGCCAATCAGCTTGCGGCGCTTGCTGCGGGTGAAATCGTAATGCCAGGGATGCGCCAGGCTGACCCACGCGCCCGCTGCCCGCAACGTGCCAACGGTGTCTTCCAGGGTCGGCCAGTGTTGCTTGACGTCTCCCAGCTTGCCGGCGCCCAGCCATTTGCGGAATGCTTCGGCGCGATCCTTTACAAACCCTTCACGCACCATCCAGTCGGCAAAGTGCGGACGGGCCGGGGCGTTGCCGCTGTCGCCCAGTTCCTGCTGGATGGCGCGGGCGCCCTCCAGGCCGTTGGGCATGCCCTTCAAGGCCAGCTTGCGGCTTATTTCTTCGGACCGCAGCCAGCGGCCATCGTGCAATTGGGCGATGGCCGCAACCAACGGCGGCGCGTTGACGTCGAAACCGTAGCCCAATACATGAATGGTTGCGCCGCCCCAGGTGCAGGACAATTCAACCCCGTTGACCAGTTGCATACCCAGCGCATTCGCCGTTTCACGGGCTTCTGCCAGGCCTTCGAGGGTGTCGTGGTCGGTCAACGACAGGACTCGCACGCCTTTTTCAAACGCACGCGCAACCAGGACCGCGGGCGCCAGTGCGCCGTCGGAGGCTGTGCTATGGCAGTGCAAATCAACATTCACGGGAGTGTGTAACCTCAAGTCAGCTGGCGCTTTCGCTACCAAGGATGTTTGTTATTATGCCGCCACATCCAGCTTCTGGCTCTTACTGTGAAACAATTCATCGACTTCATCCCGCTGTTGCTGTTTTTCATCGTTTACAAAATCGACCCTCGCTCAATCGATATTGCCGGCCACGAGCTGACAGTCGGTGGCATCTATAGCGCCACGGCGGTGCTGATCATCAGCTCCGTGGTGGTCTACGGCGCTCTCTTCATCTCCCAGCGCAAGCTGGAAAAAAGCCAATGGCTGACCCTGATCGCCTGCCTCGTGTTCGGCAGCCTGACCCTGGCCTTCCACAGCGAAACCTTCCTTAAATGGAAAGCCCCGGTGGTCAACTGGCTGTTCGCCCTGGCCTTTATCGGCAGCCACTTCATCGGTGACCGCCTGCTGATCAAGCGGATCATGGGCCACGCGCTGACGTTGCCGGAGCCCGTCTGGACCCGCCTGAACATCGCCTGGATCGTGTTTTTCCTGTTCTGCGGCGCCGCCAACCTGTTCGTGGCCTTTACCTTCCAGAGCTACTGGGTGGATTTCAAGGTGTTCGGCAGCCTGGGCATGACCGTGCTGTTCCTGGTCGGCCAGGGTATCTACCTGTCGCGCCACCTGCATGACACCGACCCCACCACGCCGAAAACCGAGGACTGACATGCTCTACGCCATCATTTCTACCGACGTCGCCAATTCCCTGGAAAAACGCCTGTCGGTGCGCCCGGCCCACCTCGAGCGCCTGAAACAGCTGCAAGCCGAAGGCCGCCTCGTATTGGCCGGCCCGCATCCTGCGGTCGACAGCAATGACCCGGGAGACGCCGGTTTCACCGGTAGCCTGGTGGTCGTCGAGTTCGCATCCCTCGCGGCGGCACAAGCCTGGGCCGACGCTGATCCGTATGTGGCGGCCGGCGTGTACGCCCAAGTGCTGGTCAAGCCGTTCAAGCAAGTCCTGCCTTGATTCGTTGCGCGCTGAACCAATTGGCTTCAGCGCACTCCTAAACGCTCATTATTCCCGGTAACCTGCCGACAACGTTCTGAATATTCGTGTGGAATCAGGAGTTCCGATGCGCTTACGTCAGTTGTGTCTGTTGGCAGTGTTAATGATCGGGGCTACGGCCCACGCTGAAGAAACCTCGAACACCGGCAGTTCCACGCCCCTGTCCTTGAGTGCCGGCAGCCAGATCACCGATTTGCAGCAACGTTTGAAAGAAAGCGAACGGCAGCGGGAAGAACTGAGCAAGCAATTGCAAAGTGCTGACGCCACCCGGGAAAGTACCCAACTGAGTAAACTGCGCCAGGAGAACCAACGCCTGGCCCAGCAACTCAAAGAAGCACAGGGCAGTGCCTTGCCACGCTGGCTTACCGAACAACAGCAATGGTTTGTGACCGGCGGGGCAGTCGCGCTGATCGCCCTGCTGTGCGGGATCTTCGCCAGTGGCGGGCACCGGCGCCGTCGACAATGGCTAAATTGAGTGAGTCATGAGCGAGCTGTTACTGATAGATGATGACCAGGAGCTCTGTGAGCTGCTGACCAGTTGGCTGAGCCAGGAAGGTTTCCAGGTGCGCGCCTGCCATGACGGCTTGAGCGCACGCAAGGCTTTGGCCGAAGCCGCCCCGGCGGCGGTGGTGCTCGACGTGATGCTGCCCGATGGCAGCGGCCTGGAGCTGCTCAAGCAATTGCGCAGCGACCACCCGGAGCTGCCGGTGCTGATGCTCTCGGCCCGGGGTGAACCCCTGGACCGGATCCTCGGCCTGGAACTGGGCGCCGACGACTACCTGGCCAAACCCTGTGACCCTCGCGAACTGACTGCCCGCTTGCGCGCCGTGCTGCGCCGCAGTCACCCGGCCGCCGTGTCTACCCAACTGGAGCTGGGCGACCTGTGCTTTAGCCCGGTGCGTGGCGTGGTCACTATCGATGAGCAGGAATTTGCCCTGACCGTGTCCGAGAGCCGCCTGCTGGAAGCCTTGCTGCGCCAGCCGGGCGAACCGCTGGACAAGCAGGAACTGGCGCAAATCGCCCTGGGCCGCAAGCTGACCCTGTATGACCGCAGCCTGGACATGCACGTCAGCAACCTGCGCAAGAAGATCGGCCCGCACCCCGATGGCCGGCCACGAATCGTGGCGCTGCGTAGCCGCGGCTATTACTACAGCCTCTAAGTCCCCTGTGGGAGCTGTCGAGCCTTGGCGAGGCTGCGATGGCATCACCTCGGTGCAACGGAGAGACCGCGGTGCCTGCATCGCAGCCTCGCCAAGGCTCGACAGCTCCCACACATGATCTCCCCTGCCGGGATAGTTTTGTCAGCCCCGCCCAAAATCCTCTTTACCCAAGCTTTACCCTACCCTGACTGCCGCTGACCTTGATCTCCGTAATCTACTCACATCCGGACTCACCGGAATAGAGACAGGAGAATCACCATGCGCAAGACCCTTATCGCTCTGATGTTCGCTGCTGCCCTGCCAACCGTTGCCATGGCCGCGGCCCCAGAAGGCCCAGGCCCGATGGGCGGCCCTGAAGGCCACATGATGGGTGGCCCAGGCCACGGCGGCGAACACGGCATGCGGGGCAAAGGTGGCCCTTTCAGCCAGCTTGATCTGACCCATGAACAGCGCCAGCAGATCGGCAAATTGATGGGCCAGCAATGGCACGCTCGCAAAGAGCTGGTCAAAAAGTACCTGGATAAACTCCCGGCTGCTGACCAGAAAGCCATGCAAGACGAAATGGCCGCCGGCAAACAGAAAACCCAGGCCGACATCCGTGCCGTGCTGAAACCCGATCAACAGAAGAAATTCGACGAAATCGTGAAGAAACAAGCCGAGCGCCGCGCCGAGTGGAAGGAATTCCAGGCCTGGAAAGCCCAGCAGCCGCAAAAAGCGCAATAATGATCTAGCTTCACTCCCAGCCCAGTGGCCACCGCCGCTGGGCTTTTCCTGTTTGAGGATTTCTTGTGCGTTCATTGTTCTGGCGCGTCCTTGCCAGCTTCTGGCTGGCCATCGCCCTGGTTGCCGGGTTGTCGATCCTGCTTGGGCATATGCTCAACCAGGACGCCTGGATTCTCAGCCGCCACCCCGGGCTCAATAACCTCGCGCAGGAATGGACGCAGCTCTATGAGGCTCAGGGCGAGGACGCCGCCCAGGACTTGTTGCAACAGCGCAAGCGCCAGTATCACATCGACGTGCAAGTGCTTAACGAAAGCGGCGAGCCCGTGGTGCGCGGCACCTTCCCGCGCCGGGCCGCCGCCCTCGAGGCCCGGCAAAACGACAGCCAGGACCGCCACCTGCCCTGGCGCCGCCTGACCGCCGAATACACCAGCGAAAAAACCGGCGACACCTACCTGCTGATCTACCGCATCCCTCACCCGGAACTGGACGCCTGGCACCGCAGCAGCCTGCTCTGGCCGCTGAGTGCCCTGGCGATTGCGCTGGTGGTGCTGACCCTGTTCAGCCTGCTGGTGACGCTGTCTATCACCCGTCCCCTCAGCCGCCTGCGCGGCGCGGTGCACGACCTGGGCCAAACCACCTACCAGCAAAACAGCCTGGCGCGACTGGCCAACCGTCGCGACGAATTCGGCGTGCTCGCCACCGACTTCAACCGCATGGGCGCCCGCCTGCAAAGCCTGATCGGCAGCCAGCGCCAATTGCTGCGGGACGTGTCCCACGAACTGCGCTCGCCCCTGGCCCGCCTGCGGATCGCCCTGGCCCTGGCGGAACGGGCCACGCCCGAGGCACGGGAGAAACTCTGGCCACGCCTGACCCGTGAATGCGACCGCCTGGAAGCACTGATCAGCGAAATCCTGGTACTCGCCCGGGTGGACGCCGACAACGCCAGCGCCGAAGACATCGACCTCAATCCGTTGCTCAGGACCCTGCAAAAAGACGCCCTGCTCAGCGCGCCGGACCAACCCGTGCAGCTCGATGCCGAAGCCGGTCTGCACCTCAAGGGCTGGCCGACCATGATCGAACGCGCGGTGGACAACCTGCTGCGCAATGCCCAGCGCTTCAACCCGCCCGGCCAGCCGATTGAAATGGACGCCAAACGCCAGGGCGAACGCATTGTGATCAGCGTGCGCGACCACGGCCCCGGCGTCGACGCCGAGCACCTCAGCCAACTGGGCGAGCCGTTTTACCGCGCCCCGGGGCAAACCGCCCAAGGCCACGGCCTGGGCCTGGCCATCGCCCGCCGCGCGGCAGAGCGCCATGGCGGCAGCCTGATCCTGGCCAATCATCCAGGCGGCGGCTTTATCGCCAGCGTGGAGTTGCCGTTGGAACCCGGGGTTGTCATTCAACCCTGATGATCTTCTATGATGGTCCTTCTCATAAGGAGGGCCTTTGATGACTGATCTGCTCACTCCCATCCAGGAAGCACTCGACTTACCCGTCACCGCGCTGGCCTTCACCGAGGCCGGCGCCCTGCCCTCGACCTTCGCCGTCACCGACCTGGCCAGCGCCAGCATCGGCGCAGCCGGCCAGGCGGTTGCCCGGTTGCTGTTGCAGCAAACCGGGCGCTTACCCGCGGTGACCGTCGATCGACGCCTCGCCTCATTCTGGTTTTCCTCGTCCCTGCGTCCCGATGGCTGGGCCACACCGCCGCTGTGGGACCCCATTGCCGGCGACTACGCCTGCGCCGACGGCTGGATTCGCCTGCACACCAACGCACCGCACCATCGCGCCGCCGCCGAACGCGTACTCGGGCAGGCCGCTGACCGTGAGGCGATGGCCGCGAAGGTTGCGCAATGGAACGCTGCCGAGCTGGAACAAGCGATTGTCGAGGCGAACGGCTGCGCGGCACAGATGCGTTCGTGGCAAGACTGGCAAGCTCATCCTCAAGGTTTGGCGGTCAACCAGGAACCGCTGGTGCATCGCCAGACCTTCGCTGCCCTCAGCGACAAACCCTGGCGGGGCTCGGTGGCGCGGCCCTTGGCGGGCATCAAGGTGCTGGACCTGACCCGCGTATTGGCCGGCCCTACCGCCAGCCGCTTTCTCGCCGGGCTTGGGGCCAACGTACTGCGCATCGACGCCCCGGACTGGAACGAACCCGGCGTGGTGCCGGAAATGACCCTGGGCAAACGCTGTGCCCGCCTGGACCTGAAAAACGCCGATGACCGGCAAATCTTCGAAAGCCTGCTCAAGGACACCGACATTCTGCTGCACGGCTACCGCGCCGATGCGCTGGAGCAACTGGGCTACGGCGAGGCTGCGCTGCAAGCCCTCGCGCCCGGCCTGATCGACGCCAGCCTCAATGCCTATGGCTGGAGCGGCCCATGGCGCAATCGCCGGGGCTTCGACAGCCTGGTGCAGATGAGCACCGGGATTGCCGAGGCGGGCCGGCAGTGGAAAAAGGCCGACAAACCAGTGCCGCTGCCGTTGCAGGCCCTGGACCACGCCACCGGGTATTTGATGGCGGCCGGTGCGATCCAGGCCTTGAGCGAACGCTTGAAATCCGGGCGCGGCGGTTCGGCGCTGCTGTCGCTGGCGCGCACGGCGAAACTGCTGGTGGACGCCGGACAAGTTCAGGAACAACCGCCATTGCGGGGCGAAGAACCGAGTGATCAGGGCCTGGTGGTGGAGCAAACCGCCTGGGGCCCGGCCCATCGATTACTGCCCCCGGTGACCATCAGCGGCACACCATTGCAGTGGGATTTGCCCGCAGTTGAATTGGGTTCACATCGCCCTCAGTGGTGACCTGAAAATCGCTATCGCGGGCAAGCCCGGCTCCCACAGTTGACCGAGTTGTCTGGGCTGGCTCAGATCTCCTGTGGGAGCCGGGCTTGCCCGCGATGAGGCCCTTACAGTCACGGTCAATCTGCCCGGCTCAATGATGTCCACAAATGCTGCGCCGCATATGCCCTGAGCGGCCGCCAGGCCTCAGCCCGCGCCAGCAACTGGCGCGGGCTTACCGGCCCGCCCTCCAGCGCCGCCAACGCATTGATCAACCCGATATCCCCCGAAGCAAACGCATCCTGCTCACGCATCTGGCGCATGGCGATGTACTGCGCCGTCCAGTCACCGATCCCCGGCAATGCCACCAGCCGCGCCACGCCCTCCTTCAAACTTGCCTTCGGCTGGAACACCTGCGGGTCATCCAGCAACGCCTGGGCCACCACCGACAAGGTACGCCCGCGACTTTTCGGCATGCCCAGGCTCGCCAGGTCCGCCGCCGCCAACACCTCGGCGGCGGGAAACACATGGGTCACACCGGCATGGGGCGTGACCAACGGCGTGCCGTACTGCGCCACCAACTTGCCCGCCAGCTTGATCGCTGCCACCACGGTAATCTGCTGACCCAACACCGCACGAATCGCCAACTCCAACCCGTCCCAGGTTCCCGGTACCCGCAGGCCGGGACGCGCCGCCACCAACCGCGCCATCAAGGGATCCGTCGCCAGTTGCCGGTTGATCACCTTTGGATCGGCCGACAGGTCAAACATGTCCCGCAACCGCCGCTCAATCTCCGGCAACGCAGCCAGGTCGGGAAAACCCACCGTTACCTCAAGCCAATCCCCGGCACCCGGCGACACACTGAGCCAACCCTGCTGACCGTCGACACTGATACTGCGCGAGTACACGCCGTCGTCCACGGTCTCCAACCCGCTGATGGCCCGGGCTGACAAAAAACCCAGCATCGCCGTCCAGTCATACGGCGCCTGATACGCCAGCTGAATCCTCACAACGACAACACCCCGCTGTACAACCCATACGCCGCCAGGCTCGCCCCGGCGATCACGCAGGCGAAAATGCCTTTTTCCAGGTGGGTAAACAAGGGCTGGCCCTGCTCGCGCTTGGCCAGGGCAAACAGAATCACCCCGGGCGCATACAGCAGCGCCGACAACAGCAGGTATTTCAAACCTCCGGCGTAAAGCAGCCACACCGCGTAAGCCAGGGCAACCAGGCCCACCAGCAGGTCCTTCAGGCGCTCGCCATGGGCGCCTTCGTAGGTTTCGCCGCGTCCGCTCAACAACACGGCATAAGCCGCCGACCACAGGTAGGGCACCAGAATCATCGACGACGCCAGGTAGATCAGGGTGGTGTAGGTGCTTGCCGAAAACAGCGTGATCACCAGGAACAGCTGGATCATCACATTGGTCAGCCACAGCGCATTGACCGGCACCTGGTTGACGTTTTCCTTTTTCAGGAACGCGGGCATGGTCTTGTCGTGGGCGGTGGCGTAGAGGATTTCGGCGCAGAGCAAGGCCCACGACAGCAGCGCGCCCAGCAGCGAAACCGCCAGCCCGATGCTGATCAGCAATGCGCCCCAGGGCCCGACAATATGCTCCAGCACGCCGGCCAGGGATGGGTTTTGCAGGTTGGCCAGTTCCGGCTGGCTCATGATCCCCAGCGACAACAGGTTGACCAACACCAGCAGCGCCAGCACGCCCAGGAAACCGATCACCGTGGCCCGGCCCACGTCCGAGCGCTTCTCGGCCCGGGCCGAGTAGACGCTGGCGCCCTCGATGCCGATAAACACAAACACCGTGACCAGCATCATGTTGCGCACCTGGTCCACCACGCCACCGAAGTTCGGGTTGCTCAGGCCCCAGATATCCCGGGTAAAGATGTCGGCCTTGAACGCCACGGCGGCGATCACGATAAACATCACCAGCGGCACGATCTTGGCCACAGTGGTGATCTGGTTGATGAACGCCGCCTCCTTGATCCCGCGCATCACCAGAAAATGCACGGCCCACAGCAACACCGACGCGCAACCAATCGCCACCGGCGTATTGCCCTGGCCGAACACCGGGAAAAAGTAGCCGAGGGTACTAAATAGCAACACGAAGTAACCGACGTTGCCCATCCAGGCGCTGATCCAGTAACCCCAGGCGGACGAGAAACCCATGTAGTCGCCAAACCCGGCCTTGGCGTAGGCGTATACGCCAGAATCGAGCTCAGGCTTGCGGTTGGCCAGGGTCTGGAACACGAAGGCGAGAGTCAGCATGCCCACGGCGGTGATGCCCCAGCCGATCAACACCGCGCCTACTTCAGCCCGCGCCGCCATGTTCTGCGGCAACGAGAAAATCCCGCCGCCGATCATCGACCCCACAACCAGGGCGATCAAGGCGTTGAGGCGCAGTTTTTCCGAGGATTGGGACATGGACACTCCTGAACAAAAACAACAATCGAGCCAACAACTGTGCACTCAACTAATTTACTAAGCCGACGCCGCGTTTATTAGATATAGCTAATAAAGCCGCAAGCTTCATAACTTAAAGGCATGACAATAAACAGCGTTAAGGCAAATTTATAATTTAAATAACACTGCTCTGGAAAAGTTTGCATATCTGGAAATACGGACTAGCTTCAAAGGTCCATGCTAATGAGAAAAGCTGTTGTTTGAAACGCAGAAACGCTCTACCACGAGCCTCTGCGGGGCACTTGAGCGCCCGTACCTTTCATCATAAGTCATTAATTCACAATGGAATGTGCCAATGAAGTGATCTGAGTCAGCTGTTTGATTAGCGCACGGATTTATTCTGTGGTCTCTCTTCTCCTGCATTGGAGTCATGCGATGTCTGAATCTCCCGGTAAACTTCGATTAGGTGCCCTGGTTGCACTTGTCGTGGGCTCAATGATTGGTGGCGGGATCTTCTCACTGCCGCAAAACATGGCCGCAAGTGCCGACGTCGGCGCCGTCCTGATCGGCTGGGTCATTACCGCAGTCGGTATGTTGACCCTCGCTTTCGTGTTTCAAACCCTGGCCAATCGCAAGCCCAACCTCGACGGCGGGGTGTATGCCTACGCCAAGGCCGGGTTTGGCGACTACATGGGTTTCTCGTCCGCCTGGGGTTACTGGATCAGTGCCTGGCTGGGCAACGTCGGCTACTTCGTGCTGCTGTTCAGCACCCTTGGTTACTTCTTTCCGATCTTCGGCGAAGGCAACACCCCGGCGGCGGTGATCGGCGCCTCGGTGCTGTTGTGGGCCGTGCACTTCCTGGTACTGCGCGGGATCAAGGAAGCGGCGTTCATCAACCTGGTGACCACCGTCGCCAAGGTGGTGCCGCTGGTGCTGTTCGTGTTGATCGCCCTCTTCGCGTTCAAGCTGGACATCTTCACCGCAGACATCTGGGGCGTGAAAAACCCGGACCTGGGCAGCGTGATGAACCAGGTACGCAACATGATGCTGGTCACCGTCTGGGTGTTCATCGGCATCGAAGGCGCGAGCATCTTCTCGTCCCGTGCCGAAAAACGCTCGGACGTGGGCAAGGCCACCGTGATTGGTTTTATCACTGTGCTGCTGTTCCTGATGCTGGTGAACGTGCTGTCCCTGGGGATCATGACCCAGCCGGAACTGGCCAAATTGCAGAACCCGTCGATGGCCGCCGTGCTGGAGCATGTGGTGGGGCATTGGGGCGCAGTGCTGATCAGCGTCGGCTTGATCATCTCTTTGCTGGGGGCGTTGCTGTCGTGGGTGCTGCTGTGTGCGGAGATCATGTTCGCCGCCGCCAAGGACCACACCATGCCGGAGTTCCTGCGTAAGGAAAACGCCAACCACGTGCCGGTCAACGCCCTGTGGCTGACCAACGCCATGGTCCAGGTTTTCCTGGTGATCACGCTGTTCTCGGCCAGCACTTACCTGTCGCTGATCTACCTCGCCACCTCGATGATCCTGGTGCCTTACCTGTGGTCGGCGGCCTATGCACTGCTGTTGGCGGTGCGCGGTGAGACCTACGAAAACGCCCTGCGCGAGCGCAAGAACGACCTGTTTATCGGTGCGGTCGCGCTGATCTACGCGGTCTGGCTGCTCTATGCCGGCGGCACCAAGTACCTGCTGCTGTCCGCCCTGCTCTACGCCCCCGGCGCAATCCTGTTCGCCAAGGCCAAGCACGAGCTGGGCAAACCGATTTTCACCAATGTCGAGAAACTGATTTTCGCCGCAGTGGTCATTGGCGCCCTGGTGGCGGCCTATGGGCTCTACGACGGTTTCCTGACCCTGTAATTATTGTTCACTGGAGGATCTGTAATGACCACGGAAAAAGTGAAGTACGGCGTACATTCCGAAGCCGGCAAACTGCGCAAAGTCATGGTGTGCTCCCCAGGTTTGGCCCACCAGCGGCTGACCCCCAACAACTGCGATGAACTGCTGTTCGATGACGTGCTGTGGGTGGCCCAGGCCAAGCGCGACCACTTCGACTTTGTGACCAAGATGCGCGAGCGCGACATCGATGTGCTGGAAATGCACAACCTGCTGACCGACATCGTTGCCATCCCCGAAGCGCTGGACTGGATCCTGGAACGCAAGATCACCGCCAACCAGGTCGGCCTGGGCTTGGTCAATGAAGTCAGCTCGTGGCTGCGCAGCCTGGAGCCGCGCAAGGTCGCCGAGTTCCTGATCGGTGGCGTGTCGGCCGATGACCTGCCGAGCAGCTTCGGTGGCAAGACTATCGAGATGTTCCGCGACTTCCTCGGCCACTCCAGCTTCATCCTGCCGCCGCTGCCCAACACCCAGTTCACCCGCGACACCACCTGCTGGATCTATGGCGGCGTGACGCTGAACCCGATGTACTGGCCGGCGCGACGCCAGGAAACCCTGCTGGCGAGCGCCATCTACAAATTCCACCCCGAGTTCACCAACGCCGACTTCCAGGTGTGGTACGGCGACCCGGACCAGGAACATGGCAACGCCACCCTGGAAGGCGGCGACGTGATGCCGATCGGTAACGGCGTGGTGTTGATCGGCATGGGCGAGCGTTCCTCGCGCCAGGCCATCGGCCAGCTCGCGCTGAACCTGTTCAAGCACAAAGCCGTGGAGCGCGTGATCGTTGCCGGCCTGCCGAAGTCTCGCGCGGCGATGCACCTCGACACCGTGTTCAGCTTCTGCGACCGCGACCTCGTCACCATCTTCCCGGAAGTGGTGAACCAGATCGTCGCCTTCACCCTGCGCCCGGACGAGACCAAGCCCGGCGGCATCGACATCCAGCGCGAAAAAACCAACTTCCTCGACACCGTTGCCGCCGCCCTGAACCTCAAGGCCCTGCGCGTGGTGGAAACCGGCGGCAACAGCTTCGCCGCCGAACGCGAGCAGTGGGATGACGGCAACAACGTGGTAGCCGTGGAGCCTGGCGTGGTGATCGGCTACGACCGCAACACCTACACCAACACCCTGCTGCGCAAGGCCGGCGTGGAAGTCATCACCATCAGCGCCGGTGAACTCGGCCGGGGCCGTGGCGGCGGCCACTGCATGACCTGCCCGATCATTCGCGACCCAATCGACTATTAATATTTTGGCCTTGGCCGCTGCTTATCCAGCAGTGGCCAAGGGGATAACCGAAACCTAAGGAGATCCACCATGGCTTTTAATATGCGCAACCGCAGCCTGCTGTCGCTGATGCACCACACCACCCGCGAACTGCACTACCTGCTGGACCTGTCCCGCGACCTCAAGCGCGCCAAATACACCGGCACCGAGCGTCCGCACCTGAAGGGCAAGAACATCGCGCTGATCTTCGAAAAAACCTCGACCCGCACCCGTTGCGCCTTCGAAGTCGCGGCCCACGACCAGGGTGCCCACGTCACCTACATCGACCCGGTGTCGTCGCAGATCGGCCACAAGGAAAGCATGAAAGACACCGCCCGCGTCCTCGGTCGGATGTTCGACGCCATCGAGTACCGTGGCTTTGAACAGGAAATCGTCGAGGAGCTGGCCAAGTTCGCCGGCGTGCCGGTGTTCAACGGCCTGACCGCCGAATTCCACCCCACCCAAATGATCGCCGACACCCTGACCATGCGCGAACACAGCGACAAGCCGCTGCATGACATCAGCTACGCCTACCTGGGCGATGCCCGCTACAACATGGGCAACTCGCTGCTGATGATCGGCGCCAAGCTGGGCATGGACGTGCGCATCGGCGCGCCGAAAGCCCTGTGGCCGCATGCTGACTTCATCAAGCAGTGCCAGGAGTTCGCTGAAGAAAGCGGCGCGCGCATCACCATCACCGAAGACCCGAAAGAAGCGGTGAAAGGCGTCGACTTCATCCACACCGATATCTGGGTGTCCATGGGCGAGCCGGTGGAAGCATGGGACGAGCGTATCGAGCAACTGCTGCCGTACCAGGTCAACGCCAAGATGATGAAAGCCTCGGGCAACCCACGGGTGAAGTTCATGCACTGCCTGCCGGCATTCCACAACAGCGAGACCAAGGTCGGCAAAGACATCGCCGCGCGGTATCCGAACCTGGCCAATGGCGTGGAAGTGACCGAAGAAGTGTTTGAGTCGCCGGCCAACATTGCCTTTGAACAGGCGGAAAACCGCATGCACACCATCAAGGCGATTCTGGTGTCGGCGTTGGCGGATATCTAAACCAACACCGCTCTCACTGTCGGAACAGACTCAATGTGGGAGTGCTTTTGTGGGAGCTGGCTTGCCTGCGATGCAGACGCCTCGGTATTTCAGATGTACCGAGGTGATGCCATCGCGGGCAAGCCCGGCTCCCACCCAAGCCCGCTCCCACAGTTTGCCCTGTGTTCACAAGGCCGAATTTTAGAAGGATTGCATTATGCGTATCGTCGTAGCCCTGGGCGGCAACGCCCTTCTGCGTCGTGGTGAACCCATGACCGCAGACAATCAACGGGCCAATATCCGCATCGCCACCGAACAGATCGCCAAGATCCATAAAGGCAACGAGCTGGTGATTGCCCACGGCAATGGCCCGCAAGTGGGCCTGTTGTCGCTGCAAGCCGCGGCCTACACCCAGGTCTCGCCCTATCCACTGGATGTGCTGGGCGCCGAAACCGAAGGCATGATCGGCTACATCATCGAACAGGAACTGGGCAACCTGCTGGATTTCGAAGTGCCGTTCGCCACGCTGTTGACCCAGGTCGAAGTCGACGCCAAGGACCCGGCCTTCCAGAACCCGACCAAGCCGATCGGCCCGGTCTATTCCAAAGCCGAAGCAGAAAAACTCGCCGCCGAAAAAGGCTGGGCAATTGCTCCCGATGGCGACAAATACCGCCGCGTGGTCGCCAGCCCACGGCCGAAACGAATCTTTGAAATCCGCCCGATCCAGTGGCTGCTGGAAAAAGGCAGCATCGTGATCTGCGCCGGCGGCGGCGGGATTCCGACCCTGTATGGCGAAGACGGCAAGCTCAAGGGCATTGAAGCCGTGATCGACAAAGACCTGTGTTCCTCCCTGCTGGCCGGGCAACTGGACGCCGATTTGCTGGTGATCGCCACCGACGTCAATGCCGCGTTTATCGACTTCGGCAAACCCACTCAGAAAGCCATCGGCCAGGCGCACCCGGACGAAATGGAAAAGCTCGGCTTCGCCGCCGGCTCCATGGGGCCCAAGGTTCAGGCGGCATGCGAGTTCGCCCGCCAGACTGGCAAAACCGCAGTGATCGGTTCACTCTCGGACATCGAAGCGATCGTCCAGGGCAGCGCCGGCACCCGCATCAGTACCGCAAAACCTGGCATCACCTACCTGTGAAGTAGAGGAGAAACGCCTATGGCTACCTTTGAACCTGGTCACTTGCACATCGAACGTCACGCGCTGAACAAGGATGACTACAGCTACAACCTGTGCATCGACTACGAAGTCAGCCAGGACCCAAAGGAAGGCAAGGGAATGCTCTTCAAGATGCACGGTTCGGTGCAGGGCAAGGACCTCAAGGAAGAGTTTTTCCTGCCCAAGGACCAGTCGTTCGACTTCGCCCGGCAGGCGATGAACATCGCGCAGAAATACGGCATGCCGAAGATTGCCGTGCTCAATGGGCAGATGCACAAGCAGTACGACCTGATGTTTGAAGATGTGCGGCATCAGCTGGATGTGAAGCCGGGGGATCCGATCAAACCTGAACACCTGGAATAACCCGATTTCATTAACACCGGCGATCCCCTGTGGAGCTGGCTTGCCAGCTCCCACATTTTTGATCTCCACCACCTGTCAGGCATACTTGCCCCCTCTCGCCCGCCAGAACCGCTAACCGCCCCATGCGTATCCACGTCAGCTTCATCGACCGCGTCGGCATCACCCAGGAAGTCCTGGCCTTGCTCGGTGGGCGCAATCTCAACCTGGATGCGGTGGAAATGGTGCCGCCCAACGTCTACATCGACGCCCCGACGCTGAGCGCCGAGGTGCTGGAAGAACTGCGCGACGCACTGTTCAGCGTGCGCGGCGTGCAAGCCGTGACCGTGGTCGACATCCTCCCCGGCCAGCGCCAGCACCTGCAACTCGACGCCCTGTTGGCCGCCATGACCGACCCGGTATTGGCCCTCGACAGCGCCGGCAAGATCCTGCTGGCCAACCCGGCCTTGATCGCGCTGTACGGCCGCGAGCCCGCAGGCGAAAGCATCAACGAACTGTTCGATGACCCAACGTTGCTGGCCACCTTGCTGGAACACGGCTTTCGCCTGGCCCTGCGGGAAATCAGCGTCAACGGCCAAACCCTGCTGCTGGACGCCACGCCGATCACCGACGCCGGCGCCCTGCTGACCCTGTACCAACCCAACCGTATCGGCGAGCAACTGTCGGCGCTGCACCACGACCATGCCGAAGGGTTCGACGCGCTGCTGGGCGAGTCCCCCGCGATTCGCACCCTCAAGGCGCGGGCGCAACGGGTGGCGGCGCTGGATGCACCGTTGTTGATCCAGGGCGAGACCGGCACCGGCAAGGAACTGGTTGCCCGCGCCTGTCACGCCATCAGCGCCCGCCACAGTGCGCCATTCCTGGCCCTGAATTGCGCGGCATTGCCGGAGAACCTGGCCGAGAGCGAACTGTTCGGCTACGCCCCCGGCGCCTTCACCGGCGCGCAGCGCGGCGGCAAGCCGGGGCTGATGGAACTGGCGAACCAGGGCACGGTGTTCCTCGACGAGATCGGCGAGATGTCGCCGTACTTGCAGGCCAAGCTGCTGCGGTTTCTCAACGACGGCAGCTTCCGCCGGGTGGGCGGCGACCGTGAGGTGAAGGTCAATGTGCGGATCCTCAGCGCCACCCACCGCGACCTGGAAAAGATGGTCAGCGAAGGCACCTTCCGCGAAGACCTGTTCTACCGCCTCAACGTGCTCAACGTCGAAGTGCCGCCCCTGCGCGAACGCGGCCAGGACATCCTGCTGCTGGCCCGCTACTTCATGCAGCAGGCCTGCGCACAGATCCAGCGCCCGGTCTGCCGCCTGGCGCCCGGTACCTACCCTGCCCTGCTGGGCAACCGCTGGCCGGGCAACGTGCGGCAATTGCAGAACGTGATCTTCCGCGCCGCGGCCATTTGCGAGAGCAGCCTGGTGGACATCGGCGACCTGGACATCGCCGGCACCTCGGTGGCGCGCCAGAGCGATGGGGAAATCGACAGCCTGGAACAGGCCGTGGAAGACTTCGAACGCACCTTGCTGGAGAAGCTGTACGTCAGCTACCCGTCCACCCGCCAACTGGCCAGCCGCCTGCAAACTTCCCACACCGCCATCGCCCACCGGCTGCGCAAATACGGCATCCCCACAAAACCCTGAAGCAACTCGGTCAACCCTGTGGGGAGCCAGCTTTTGTGGGAGCTGGCTTGCCTGCGATAGCATCAACGCAGTGTGACTGACACACCGAGGTGCCAGCATCGCGGGCAAGCCCGGCTCCCACATTGATTGCATTCCAGGTCCGACCTCAAAAGCGACCTGCACCTGTACTGAAAGCGCTACAGCGGAACGATATCGATACACCCCCTTTCAACCGTCGCCATGCAAGGCTTTGATCCTCATAGGCTTTTTTTCGCCCTCCAACCTGTAGCGATATCGCTACAGCTGTATTTTCTACACCACCCCAAAAAATCAATAACCAATTGATTTATAAAGATAAAAAAACGTTGGCCGCGTTTTTGCTAAGCAACTCCCCATTATTCCAATCCCGTCCACCAGACGAATCTGGCCCTGAGGAGTTTCCATGAGCGAGTTGCGCTTTACTGAAGATCACGAATGGCTGCGCGCCGAAGCCGACGGCAGCGTGACCGTGGGCATTACCGCTTTCGCGCAGAACGCGCTGGGTGATGTGGTTTTCGTGCAACTGCCTGAGCTGCAGTCCTACGACAAAGGTGCAGAAGCTTCCACCGTTGAGTCGGTCAAGGCCGCCAGCGGTGTGTACATGCCCCTGGACGGCGAAGTCCTCGAAGTGAACGACAAACTGGACGGCAGCCCCGAACTGGTCAACGAAGACCCGATGGGCGAAGGCTGGTTCTTCCGCTTTAAACCGGCTGATGCCGATGCAGTAGCTAAGCTGTTGGATCAGGATGCGTACGACCGCCTGATCAAAGCCAACGCTGAAGCCTGAGGAGCGCGCCATGACTAATCTGACCACCGCCAACGAATTCATCGCCCGCCACATCGGCCCGCGCCAGGAAGACGAGCAACAGATGCTCGCCACCCTGGGCTTTGACTCCCTGGAAGCCCTGAGCGCCAGCGTGATCCCGGAAAGCATCAAGGGCACCGCCGTGCTGGGCCTGAGTGATGGCCTGAGCGAGGCCGATGCACTGGCTTCGATCAAGGCGATTGCCGCCAGGAACGAGCTGTTCAAGACCTACATCGGCCAGGGCTACTACAACTGCCACACGCCGTCGCCAATCCTGCGCAACCTCCTGGAAAACCCGGCCTGGTACACCGCCTACACGCCTTACCAGCCGGAGATTTCCCAAGGCCGCCTGGAGTCGCTGCTGAACTTCCAGACGCTGATCAGCGACCTCACCGGCCTGCCGATCGCCAACGCATCCTTGCTGGACGAAGCCACCGCCGCTGCCGAAGCCATGACCTTCTGCAAACGCCTGAGCAAGAATAAAGGCAGCAACGCGTTCTTCGCCTCGGTCCACAGCCACCCGCAAACCCTCGACGTGCTGCGCACCCGTGCCGAGCCTCTGGGCATCGACGTGGTAGTGGGCGACGAGCGTGAACTGACCGACGTCAGCGCCTTCTTCGGCGCCCTGCTGCAATACCCGGCCAGCAACGGTGACGTGTTCGACTACTTTGAGCTGACCGAACGCTTCCACGCAGCCAACGCCCTGGTGGCCGTGGCCGCCGACCTGCTGGCCCTGACCCTGCTGACCCCGCCGGGCGAGTTCGGCGCCGACGTGGCCATCGGCAGCGCGCAACGCTTCGGCGTACCGCTGGGCTTCGGTGGCCCGCACGCGGCGTACTTCTCCACCAAGGATGCGTTCAAGCGCGACATGCCGGGCCGTCTGGTCGGTGTGTCGGTCGACCGTTTCGGCAAGCCGGCCCTGCGCCTGGCGATGCAGACCCGCGAGCAACATATCCGCCGCGAGAAAGCCACCAGCAACATCTGCACCGCCCAAGTGCTGTTGGCCAACATCGCCAGCATGTATGCCGTGTACCACGGCCCCAAAGGCCTGACCCAGATTGCCAACCGCATTCATCACCTGACCGCGATCTTCGCCAAAGGCTTGAGCGCGTTGGGCCTGGCGGTTGAACAAGCCAGCTTCTTCGACACCCTGACCATCAACACCGGCGCACAAACCGCCGCCCTGCACGACAAGGCCCGCGCCCAGCGCATCAACCTGCGTGTGGTCGATGGCGAGCGTCTTGGCCTGTCGGTAGACGAAACCACCTCCCAAGCCGACATCGAAACCCTGTGGAGCGTGTTCGCCGGTGGCAAGGCCCTGCCGGACTTCACCGCACTGGCTGCCAGCGCTGAAAGCACCCTGCCCGCCGCGCTGCTGCGCCAGTCGCCGATCCTCAGCCACCCGGTGTTCAACCGTTATCACTCCGAAACCGAGCTGATGCGCTACCTGCGCAAGCTGGCCGACAAGGACCTGGCCCTGGATCGCACCATGATCCCGCTGGGTTCGTGCACCATGAAGCTCAACGCCGCCAGCGAAATGATCCCCGTGACCTGGGCCGAGTTCGGTGCCCTGCACCCGTTCGCCCCGGCCTCGCAAAGCGCCGGCTACCAGCAACTGACCACCGAACTGGAAGCCATGCTCTGCGCGGCCACCGGTTACGACGCGATCTCCCTGCAACCGAACGCCGGTTCCCAGGGCGAGTACGCGGGCCTCTTGGCCATCCGCGCCTATCACCAGAGCCGTGGCGAAGAACGCCGCGACATCTGCCTGATCCCGTCGTCGGCCCACGGCACCAACCCAGCCACCGCCAACATGGCCGGCATGCGTGTTGTAGTCACCGCGTGCGATGCCCGCGGTAACGTCGACATCGAAGACCTGCGCGCCAAAGCCATCGAGCACCGCGAACACCTCGCGGCACTGATGATCACCTACCCGTCCACCCACGGCGTGTTCGAAGAAGGCATCCGCGAAATCTGCGGGATCATTCACGACAACGGCGGCCAGGTGTACATCGACGGCGCCAACATGAACGCGATGGTCGGCCTCTGTGCCCCGGGCAAGTTCGGCGGCGACGTGTCCCACCTGAACCTGCACAAGACCTTCTGCATCCCGCACGGCGGTGGCGGCCCGGGCGTCGGCCCGATTGGCGTCAAATCCCACCTCACGCCGTTCCTGCCCGGCCATGCCGCCATGGAACGCAAGGAAGGCGCGGTCTGCGCCGCACCGTTCGGCAGCGCAAGCATCCTGCCGATCACCTGGATGTACATCAGCATGATGGGCGGCGCGGGCCTCAAGCGCGCTTCGCAGCTGGCGATCCTGAATGCCAACTACATTTCCCGTCGCCTGGAAGAGCACTACCCCGTGCTGTACACCGGCAGCAATGGCCTGGTGGCCCACGAATGCATCCTCGACCTGCGCCCGTTGAAAGACAGCAGCGGCATCAGCGTGGATGACGTGGCCAAGCGCCTGATCGACTTTGGTTTCCACGCCCCGACCATGTCGTTCCCGGTGGCCGGCACCCTGATGATCGAGCCGACCGAAAGCGAATCCAAGGAAGAACTGGACCGCTTCTGCGACGCGATGATCGCCATCCGCGAAGAGATTCGCGCAGTGGAAAACGGCACGCTGGACAAGGACGACAACCCGCTGAAGAACGCACCGCACACCGCGGCGGAACTGGTGGGCGAATGGAGCCACCCCTATAGCCGCGAGCAAGCGGTGTACCCGGTTGCGTCGCTGATCGAAGCCAAGTACTGGCCGCCGGTTGGCCGGGTCGACAACGTGTTTGGCGACCGCAACCTGGTGTGCGCGTGCCCGTCGATCGAAAGCTACGCGTGATCTGACTGACTGAACTCGGTCAAATGTAGGAGCTGGCTTTTGTGGGAGCTGGCTTGCCTGCGATGCGGGCACCTCGGTCTATCAGGTAGACCAGGGTGATGCTATCGCAGGCAAGCCAGCTCCCACACAAGCCCGGTTTCTACACTGAGCGAGCGAGTCTTCCAAAATAATAAGAAACCGGAGAACAACCATGTCCCTTAGCGTGTTCGACCTGTTCAAGATTGGCATCGGCCCCTCCAGCTCTCACACCGTCGGCCCGATGCGCGCTGCTGCCCGATTTGTTGAGGGGCTAAAGCGTGACAACCTGCTGAGCGCCACCAATGGCATCAAGGTGGAACTCTATGGTTCGCTGGGCGCCACTGGCAAAGGCCACGGCAGCGACAAGGCCGTGTTACTGGGCCTGGAAGGCGAACACCCGGACACCGTGAACACTGAAACCGTCGCCGCCCGTTTGCTGGAAATTCGCGGCAACGCCCGCTTGAACCTGCTCGGTGAACACAGCATTGCGTTCAACGAGAAAGAACACCTGGCGATGATTCGCAAACCCCTGCCCTATCATCCCAACGGCATGATCTTCCGCGCGTTCGACGCCGCCGGTTTGCAGATCCGCAGCCGCGAGTACTACTCGGTGGGCGGCGGATTTGTGGTGGATGAAGACGCCGCCGGCCACGACCGGATTGTCGAAGACGCCACGCCCCTGACCTTTCCCTTCAAAAGTGCCAAGGACTTGCTTGGCCATTGCGCCACTTATGGGCTGTCCATCAGCCAGGTGATGCTGACCAACGAAAGCGCCTGGCGCCCGGAAGCAGAAACCCGCGCAGGCCTGCTGAAGATCTGGCAAGTGATGCAGGATTGTGTGGACGCAGGCTGTCGCAATGAAGGGATATTGCCCGGCGGCCTGAAGGTCAAGCGCCGCGCCGCCGCGCTGCACCGCCAACTGTGCAAGAACCCGGAATCGGCGCTGCGCGACCCGTTGTCGGTGCTGGACTGGGTCAACCTGTACGCCCTGGCGGTCAACGAAGAAAACGCCAATGGCGGGCGCGTCGTAACGGCGCCCACCAACGGTGCGGCCGGGATTGTGCCGGCGGTGTTGCATTACTACATGCGCTTTATCCCGGGTGCCAGCGAAGACGGCGTGGTGCGTTTCCTGCTCACCGCCGCGGCCATCGGCATTCTGTACAAGGAAAACGCCTCGATCTCCGGCGCCGAAGTCGGCTGCCAGGGCGAAGTCGGCGTGGCCTGCTCCATGGCGGCCGGCGCTTTGTGTGAAGTGCTGGGCGGCACGGTTTCCCAGGTGGAAAACGCCGCAGAAATCGGCATGGAACATAACCTGGGTCTTACCTGCGACCCGATTGGCGGGCTGGTGCAGGTGCCCTGCATCGAGCGCAACGCCATGGGCTCGGTCAAGGCCATCAATGCGGTGCGCATGGCCCTGCGCGGCGACGGGCAACACTTCGTGTCCCTCGACAAAGTCATCCGCACCATGCGCCAGACCGGCGCCGACATGAAAAGCAAATACAAAGAAACCGCCCGTGGCGGTTTGGCGGTCAACATTATCGAGTGCTGACGCCCACAAGCGCGTCCGCACGTTTTTCAGGAGCTGAATATGTCCACCGAAACCCTGTTGAAAACCCCGTTGCACGCTCTGCACATCGAGTTGGGCGCACGCATGGTGCCCTTCGCCGGCTACGACATGCCGGTGCAATACCCGCTGGGCGTGATGAAGGAACACCTGCACACCCGTGAACAGGCCGGGTTGTTCGATGTGTCCCACATGGGCCAGATCCGCCTGACCGGCGCCGGTGCCGCCAAGGCCCTGGAAAGCCTGGTGCCTGTAGACATCATCGACCTGCCGGTGGGCATGCAGCGCTATGCAATGTTCACCAATGAGCAAGGCGGGATCCTGGATGACCTGATGGTCGCCAACCTGGGTAATGACGAATTGTTCCTGGTGGTGAACGCTGCCTGCAAGGACCAGGACCTGGCCCACCTGCGCCAGCACATCGGTGACCAGTGCACCATCGAGCCGTTGTTTGAGGAACGCGCCCTGCTGGCCCTGCAGGGTCCGGCCGCCGTCAGCGTACTGGCGCGCCTGGCACCGGAGGTCAAGCACATGACCTTCATGCAATTCGCACCGACCCGCCTGCTGGGCGTGGACTGCTACGTCAGCCGCTCGGGCTACACCGGCGAAGACGGTTTCGAAATCTCGGTGCCGGCCGCCAGTGCCGAGGCCCTGGCCCGCAGCCTGCTGGCCGAAACCGAAGTACAGGCCATCGGCCTGGGCGCCCGCGACTCCCTGCGCCTGGAAGCTGGCCTGTGCCTCTATGGCCATGACATGAACACCGAGACCACACCGATTGAAGCCAGCCTGTTGTGGGCGATCTCCAAGGCCCGTCGGGCCGATGGCGCACGTGCCGGCGGCTTCCCGGGCGCCGACGCGATCTTTACCCAACAGCAAACCGGTGTGAGCCGCAAGCGCGTGGGCCTGTTGCCGCAGGAGCGCACACCGGTGCGTGAAGGCGCAGAAATCGTCGACGAACACGGCACCGTGATCGGCAGCGTCTGCAGCGGCGGTTTTGGCCCGAGCCTGGGCGGCCCGCTGGCCATGGGTTACCTGGACAGCGCGTTCATCGCACTGGATACCGAAGTGTGGGCGTTGGTACGTGGGAAAAAGGTGCCACTGCGTGTAAGTAAAATGCCATTTGTGCCACAGCGTTACTACCGTGGTTGATTGACTGTTCCTATAAGTAACGCGGTTGCGTTAAAGCGCACTAATTTGTAACGCAACCGCCACATAAAAGTGCATTGACGATAGTCAATGTTATGTTCAGTCACCTATAACAAGTGACCAACTCTATCGAATAAACAAGCCCTCCATTGTTGACCGAAGTGTTACAAAGCCGAGCAAACGCTGGGCTTTTACCGGGGCTTGTTTTTTCCGCCTTAGTTGGCGTAGAGTTTGACCACTGTGTTTGCATGGGTCGCTTGGAACCTGGACCTGGGCAGTAGCTGAAGTAGTTGTGCTACAACCCGTTCGACGTCTCTTACTTTCCTGCAACCCAGCCCAGTACTCTTTCATGTGAAAGGGGCTGTCATTAATTTTTTGCGTCAAGGAAATAAGAAAATGGCTGAACGTCAGAGCGGTACCGTCAAGTGGTTTAACGACGAGAAAGGGTTTGGTTTTATCACTCCAGAAAGCGGTCCGGATCTGTTCGTCCACTTCCGCGCTATTCAGGGCAACGGCTTCAAGAGCCTGAAAGAAGGCCAGAAAGTGACCTTCATCGCGGTGCAGGGCCAAAAAGGCATGCAAGCCGACGAGGTACAAGCAGAGGGCTGATCTCTTCTGCGACAAAAAGCCTCTGATATGACATCAGGGGCTTTTTTATGGGCGCCGTACGGGTAAAAGCTCCGTAAAATGGCTTTTTTCTCAAGAGAGCCATGCCATGTCGAAACACCTGCTGAGCCCCCAAGGCGAGTTTCCCGCCGTAGGCCTGGGCCGTCGTCTGGCAGCGATGTTCTATGACTTCCTGTTGTGTACTGCCCTGCTGATTGTCACGGCCTTCATCTACAAGCTGGTGTGGATGGGGTTTGTCGGTGAGGCCAAGCTGCGGGCGCTTTCTGAGTCCGGCGCGCTGGATGGTGATCCGCTGTTGTCGACGATTTTGTTTTTTGTGTTGTTTGGTTTTTTTGCCAAGTTCTGGACCCATTCGGGGCAGACCCTGGGCATGCAGGTGTGGGGCGTGCGGGTGCAGAATGCTGATGGGTCGCGCATCAGCCTGTGGCAGGCGTTGTTGCGGTTTGTGGTGTCGATTGCTTCGTGGTTGTGCGTTGGGCTGGGGTTTATCTGGGCGCTGTTTGATAAGCACAAGCGTGGCTGGCATGACATTTATTCGGATACGCGGTTGGTGCGGGTTCCTAAGAAAAAGAAGTAGGTTTTAGATTGGGGGCATATCCGTTGCTGCGGTCAGGGCTGCTATGGGTTCCGCTCTTACAGCGGCTCACTTTTGAACAGCGCAAAAGTAAGCAAAACGCTCTTGCCCCACCACTCGGCACCTCGCCTAGGCTCGGTGTGCCCGCACTCCGGCATTACTCCGCGGGCCGCCGCGACGGGGCGTCCCTGCCC
>NZ_JAOTOA010000037.1:0-34345 GCF_036346535.1 Pseudomonas sp. Z18(2022) | reverse complement strand
TTGTTTTGGGCGGTCGAAAAGTTGCTCGTAGCACCATGCTTGATCTGCAGCCGCGCCCCGACAAATTTGCACAGTTATTTCTGAACCAGAACACTAGAATAGGCACCTAACCTTTTTTAGAGTCCGAGCCCTATATGCCCGACCCGGTTGATACCCTTGAGGTGTCAGACTTACCGCTGGACGAACTGGTGGCATGCCATGAGTGCGACTTGCTGATGCGCAAGCCAGAGCTTGTCCGCGGTGAAAAGGCCCAATGCCCGCGCTGCGGCTACGAGCTGTACGCTCACCGCCACAACGTCGTTGAACGAAGCCTGGCGTTAGTACTTGCCGCGCTGTTGTTGTACGTCCCCGCGAACTTTTTACCCATCATGCAGCTCAATCTACTCGGGCAGTCCTCGCAGGACACCGTATGGACTGGCGTTGTCGGCCTGTTCGACACCGGCATGCAAGGCGTCGCCGTGGTGGTGTTCCTCTGCAGCATGGGCATTCCATTGCTCAAGCTCCTGTGCCAACTGGCGGTATTGCTAAGCATCCGCTGGAACATTGGCCGCAGCTACGGCCTGCTGCTCTACCGCATCTACCATCACCTGAAGGATTGGGGAATGCTCGAGGTCTACCTGATGGGCGTGCTGGTGGCGATCGTAAAACTGGCCGACATGGCCTCCATCACCGTTGGCTTGGGCCTGGCCTGCTTCGTGAGTCTGTTAATGGTCCAGGTGTTGCTGGAGGTGGTGATGTCGCCTCACCAGATCTGGGAAGCGCTGTCGGGAGAGGATGCTCATGCGAGCGATTGATGCGGGCATTCTGATCTGTACGGAATGTCATGAATTAAACAAACAAGACCCGGACACCGACGAGCAAACCTGCACCCGTTGCGGTGCGCTGGTGCATGCTCGCCGTCCGAACAGCATGACGCGCACCTGGGCGCTGCTGATCACCGCGGCCATCTTGTACATCCCGGCCAATCTGTTGCCGATCATGACCGTCAGCTCCCTGGGGCAGGGCGATCCGAGCACCATCATGTCTGGCGTGATCCAGTTGATGCAGCACGGCATGTATCCCATCGCGGCGGTGGTGTTTATCGCCAGCATCCTGGTACCCACCTTCAAGCTGGTGGGCATCGGCCTGCTGTTGTTCTCGGTGCAGCGTCACCAGCCACTTTCCGCGCAACAACGCATTATCATGTACCGCTTTATCGAGTTCATTGGCCGCTGGTCCATGCTGGATATATTCGTGATCGCCATCCTGGTGGCGGTCGTAAATTTTGGGCGACTTGCCAGTGTCGAGGCCAATCTCGGTGCCGTGGCGTTCGCCAGTGTGGTGATCTTGACGATGCTTGCCGCAGTAACTTTTGATCCCCGACTGATTTGGGATAACACGGAGTCGGACGACGACCATGAGTGATTTGCCTAAGGCTAAAACCCGCCCTGCTTCCAACTGGTCGGCCATTTGGGTACTGCCCCTGATTGCCCTCATCATTGGCGGCTGGTTGGGGTGGCGTGCCTACAACCAGCAAGGTATCGAGATTCAGGTTCGCTTTGAAAGCGGCGAAGGCATCCAGGCCAACAAGACCGAAGTGGTCTACAAAGGCATGCCCGTGGGCAAGGTCAAAACCCTCGCCCTGGATGACGAAGGTAACAATCGCGGGGTGATTGCCACCATCGAGATGAACAAGGACGTCGAGCAATACCTCAAGACCAACACCCGCTTCTGGCTGGTAAAGCCGAGTGTCAGCCTGGCCGGGATCACCGGCCTGGAAACCCTGGTCTCGGGTAACTACATCGCCGCAAGCCCGGGCGATGGTGAGCCGACGCGCAAGTTCAAGGCCCTGTCCGAAGAACCCCCGTTATCCGACGCCAAGCCCGGCTTGCACCTGACGATCAAAGCTGATCGCCTCGGCTCGCTGAACCGTGGAAGCCCGGTGTTCTACAAGCAGATCCAGGTCGGCCAGGTGAAAAGCTACCTGCTCTCCGAAGACCAGACCACCGTTGAAATCAAGGTCTACATCGAACCGACCTACGCCAGCCTGGTGCGCAAACACACGCGTTTCTGGAACGCCAGCGGCATCAGCATCGACGCCAACCTCTCCGGCGTAAAAGTGCGCAGCGAATCCCTGGCCAGCATCGTTGCCGGCGGTATCGCCTTCGCCACGCCAGAGAACCGCAAAGACAGCCCGCCAACGGATCCAAGCCTGCCGTTCCGCCTGTACGAAGACTTCGACGCCGCCGCCGCTGGCATCAAGGTCAAGGTCAAACTCACCGACTTCGAAGGCCTCCAGGCGGGCCGTACGCCGGTGATGTACAAAGGCATCCAGGTCGGCAGCCTGAAAACCCTGAAGATCGACCCGGACCTTTCCAGTGCCAATGCCGAGCTGACCCTCGATCCACTGGCCGAAGACTACCTGGTCCAGGACACCCAATTCTGGGTGGTCAAGCCGTCCATCTCCCTGGCCGGCATCACCGGGCTGGAAGCGTTGGTCAAAGGTAACTACATCGCGATCCGTCCCGGCGACAAAGGCAGCGCGCCACAACGGGAGTACGTCGCCCGGGCCAAGGCGCCGCCGCTGGACCTGCGCTCCCCCGGCCTGCACATGGTGCTCTTCACCGACAACCTCGGTTCCCTGGATGTCGGCAGCCCGATCCTCTATAAGCAGGTCAAGGTCGGCTCCGTGCAGAGCTACCAGTTCTCGCGCAAGAACAAACAACTGGTGATCGGCGTCCACATCGAGAAGGAATACGAAGGACTGGTCAATGGCTCGACGCGATTCTGGAATGCCAGCGGTGTGACCCTGACCGGTGGCCTGACTGGCGGTATCCAGGTGAAAAGCGAATCCCTGGCCAGCCTGATGGCAGGTGGTATTGCCTTTGAAACCCCGGAGCAGAATGTGCCGCTGAAAAAGCGCATTCCACGGTTCCGCTTGTTCCCGGATCGCGAGGCCGCCAACCAGCACGGTACGCTGGTGACCATCAAGGTAGACCGCGCCGATGGCCTGCGCCCTGGCACGCCAGTGCGCTTCAAAGGCTTGGACGTAGGCAAGATCGAAAGTGTCGACCTGAGTGCCGACATGCAATCGGTGCTGCTCAGCGCGCGCATCACCCAAGTTGCAGATCGAATCGCCCGGGCCGGGAGTCAGTTCTGGGTGGTCAAGCCTGAACTCGGGTTGATGAAAACGTCGAACCTGGAAACCCTGGTCACAGGTCAGTACATCGAAGTGCAGCCTGCGGCCAAAAACATCGGCCCACAGAAGAGCTTCGTTGCGTTGGACAAGCCGCCAGAGGCCGTTCATCAGGAGGAAGGCCTGAGCCTGGTACTCAGCGCTGCGCGCCGTGGCTCGTTGAAGGAAGGCGTTCCGGTCACTTACCGCGAAGTCACCGTAGGCAAAGTCACCGGCTACGAGCTGGGCCAGACCGCCGACCGCGTACTGATCCACATCCTGATCGAGCCCAAGTACGCGCCACTGGTGCGCAGTGGCAGCCGCTTCTGGAACACCAGCGGTTTTGGTCTCGACTTCGGCCTGTTCAAGGGCGCGACGGTGCGCACCGAATCCCTGGAGACCCTGGTCGCCGGCGGTATCGCCTTTGCGACGCCAGACGGCGAGCGCATGGGTAACGCCGCTCGGCCCCAGCAAACCTTCCCGCTGTTCGACAAGTTTGAAGACGAATGGCTGACCTGGGCACCTAAAATCCCACTCGGCAAATAGACCGAGGCGCGGCTATCGCGGTCAAGCCCGACTCCCACATTGGACCGGGTGCTTCAGAACAACCCGGTCAACTGTGGGAGCCGGGCTTGCCCGCGATGAGGCCTTCAAAAACACAAAAAAATCCCAAGCCATAAAAAAGGCCGCGATCCAAAAGATCGCGGCCTTTTTGCATTTCAGCGCAGCCGATTAAACCTCATCCAGCTCCGGCTCATCCGCCTGCACATTCACCGTCGCCTTCACCACATCGTGACGACGGATGTACTTCCAGTCCGCCTCATCAATGTAGATCCCGTTCGGCCCGCTGCCGCCTTCCAGGTCAATCGCCACCTGGGCGGAAACCTGCGGCTTCACGCTCGCCAGAATCGGCACGAAGCCCAATTGCAGGCTGGTCTCCAGCAACGCCGCCTGGTTCTTCTCATCGATGTCCGCGGCCTCATCGAGGTAGTACGGCAGGCGCACACGCCCGGCCTGGTCGCGGTCCATCAAGTGCAGCAACAAGTACATGTTGGTCAGCGCCTTGATGGTCATGGTGGTGCCGTTGGAGGCGGCGCCATCGATGTCGGTATGGATGATCGGCTGGCCGTTGACCTTGGTGATCTCGAACGCCAATTCGAACAAGTCCTTGAGGCCCAGCTGGTTATGGTTGGCCGCTACCAGCCGCGCCAGGTACTCCTTGGCTTCCTCGTTCTTGTTGTCCTGCTCGGCGCTTTGGCTCAGGTCGAACACCGACAGGGTTTCGCCTTCTTCATACTGACCGGCACTGTGGATGATCTGGTCGATATGCTTGAGGGCTTCCTTGTTCGGTGCGAGCACGATGCGAAAGCTCTGCAGGTTGGACACCTGACGCTTGTTGATCTCGCGGTTGAACAACGCCAACTGGTGCTCAAGGCTGTCGTAGTCACTGCGGATATTGCGCAAGGTGCGCGCGATATCGGTGACCGCCGCGCGCCGCGCCTTGCCCAGGGTCAGGGCTTCGTCGGTACGGTGCGCGTAAGCGTTGATCAGCAGGTGCAGGCGACGCTCCATATCGTCTTCGCTGTCGAACTTGGCCACGCCCTTGAGGCGTACCTGTGCGTACAGCGCGTCGATCTGGCCATCAGCCCGCAGCAGGCCCTGCCAGCTGTCCTGATAGTCATTGAGCAGTGGCAGCAGGTTGTCCATGGAGTCGTCGACCGGGTCCATGAACGGCGTACCAAACGGCAAGTCTGCCGGCAGCAACTGACGACGACGCAAGGCGTCATCCAGGGTGCGTTGCTTGGCTTCCATGTCGCCGATCTGGCGGCCCACCAATTGCAGCTTGGCCGACAGTTGCTGGACGCGTTCGGTAAACGCATCGCTGGAGCGTTTCAACTCGTCCTGGGCCGCTTCCATCTGCGCCAGGCTTTCCAGCTTCTCGCCTTCCTCGGCACTCAGGGTTTGTGCACGGCGGAAATCTTCCAGCGCCTTCTGCGCGTCCAGTACCTGTTGGTACAGCGCTTCAGTCTGGGTCTTGCTCGCCGCGCGGTCAGAGGCCACGGCTTGTTGGGTTTTCAGTTGCTTGAGTTCTTTTTCCAGACGCTCTTTCTGGTCGCGCAACGCAGCGCGGTCGGCCAAGGCCTGCAACGCCGGCGGCTCGATGTGCGAGATATCAATGGCCAGCCCCGGCACTTCAAAGCGCTCGCCCTTGAAGCCATCGAGGATCTGCTCCAGGGATTTCACCCACAGGCCTTCGTCATCCAGCGTGATGCCATGCTCACCCAGCGGCAAGCTGAACAGCGAACTGTTGAACAGGCGCATCAGACGCTCGACATCCTGTTGCGAGAATTCTTCCCGCAGCTTGGCGTAGCTGTTGTTGTCGGCGTGGTCGAGTTGCTGCTTCACCGACTTCAGGCGTTTTTCCAGGTCCCGCAGACGCTCGTCCAGATCCTCGGCACTGAACTGACGCGACTGCGCCAAGGCACCGGCCAGTTCATCGTGGGCATCCTTGGCGGCCAGCAGTTGCTGCTCCAGCACCTTGACGTCATCCACCAGCGCGAAGCGATGCTTGAGCACCGACAGTTCACCGAGCCAACGCTGGATGCCGCTGATTTCCCGCTCCAGGCGCATCAGCTCCTGGGTGCCACCGCGCTGATCGTTCTGCAGCGAATCCTGCTCGTTGCGGTAATGCTCGGCCTGGATCGTCAGCTCTTCCTTGCGTGCACTGGCGTAGTCCGACCAAGTGCCCAGCAGCGAATCCAGCAGCGGCGACAGGCGATGCAGCTTGCCGCGCAGGATGTCCCGCTGTTTCACACCGTTGGCCAAGGCTTCGACCAGCGGGCCGGCAGCCACCAGCGAGTTGTAGTCTTGCTCCATGCGCCGTACATCACGGAAGGCTTCTTCACACGCCGCGATGTAATCCACGCTGCCGGAGCGCAGGCTGTGTTCGAACGCATCCAGGAACAGCTGCTTCAACTTGGCGGCGGTGATTTCCCGCATGTGCAGCAAGTTGATAAATAGCGCGCGGAACGTCTTCAGGCTTTGCTCGCTGGTGGAGCGCAGCGGAATCAGGGTCAGGTCCAGCGGGATCGACGTATGGCCGCCCACCAGCAAGCGCCGCAGTTCATCGGGCTTCAGCTCATAGGCTTTCAGGCCCTCGCGCTCAAGGTTGGTGAACAGCTCTTTCTGGCGCAGGCAGGTGTCGTTCTTCTGGTAATGCGCCAGGTCCAGCTTGCCGGCGTAGGCAAAGAACTGGTGACCGAAACCACCGCCCGGGCCGCGACCGACCACGCCGATCACGTGCGGGCCGTGGGGCAGCGCGACTTCCACCAGGATGTAGCTGGTGTCGGTGGCAAAGTAGAAACGCCGGGATTGCTCCAGGGTGTACTTGCCGAAGCTCATGTCCGACATGCGCGCCAGAATCGGGAACTGCAAGGCGTTGATCGACGCCGATTTACCGAGGTTGTTCGCGCCATACACCGACAGCGGCTCTTCCAGCGGGAACAAGCCCAGGCTGTAGCCGGCGGTGTTCAAAAGGGCGAAGCGGCGGATGCCGTAGCGTTCCTTGCTCATGCGTCGGTCTCCTGTTCTTCAGCAATGGCACGGGCCAGGGCGTCTTCTTCGCTCTCATCAGAGAAGTCACTGAGATCGAGCGGGTCATCGGTCTTCAGCAGTTTTTCATCGCTGTCTTCGTCGATGATCACCGGGGCCGGCAACGGCAGTACGCTGTGGATGCTGGCGGCGAGGTCACGGTCTTGCTGCACCGAGAGGCACACATCCAGGAAGCGGTGCATCGGCGGCAGGAAGCGGTAGATACCGTTCTCTTCACCGGCAAAACCCAGCTGGGTCATGCGGCGCATGATTTTTTCTTCCAGATCCTCGACGGTCTGTACTTCGGCCTGGATAAACAGGTCGCGGTACTTTTCCAGCAAGGACGGCAGCTCGTCACGGCCCAGGCTGCCACCGTCGAGCACGGCAATCGGGTCGCGGCCCTGATCGGCCAGGTGCTCGACGATGATGAAGGTGAACAACGCCAGGCGCTGGGCGGTCTTGTTGACCTGCGCGGCGGCCACGGCCGAGTCCGGCACGAAGTAGTAGAAACCCCGGGTGTCGCACACCAGCTCAAAACCCAGGGCCTTGAACAGCGTGCGGTACTGGTCCTGGAAGTTCGACAGTTGGGCGTACAGCTCCGGGTCGCGGCGGCTGACGTGGTAACCCTTGAACAGCTCGCGAAAGATCGGCGCCAGCTGGGACAGTTCGGATAGATCAAGATGCATGAGGGGTGCTCGCAGAATTCCCGGCCGTATCAATACTGGCTGGAAGCAGGGCGAATGAGCGCAGGCTGACCTGGTGCTCGTGAGTGTGGTAATCCCGTCGTTCCAGACGTTCGCGCTTGAAGCGTTTTTCCCGCGAGAGGCGCGAGAACCAGTACAGCAACTCGTCGGTTGCGCCGTCCGGTTCCTGCTCCAGCAGCCAGGTCATCAGGTCGGGCATCGGCAGCGCGTCTTCGCAGCGCTCGAGCATTTCCTTGACCGTGCGCGGTGCGCGAGGGGCTTCGCCCTTGTGGGATTTGTGCGCCTTGGGGAAGCGCGCCGGCTTCGGTTCGAAGTTGGCCAGGGCGTACACGTAGGCTTCGACCTGGCTGGCACTGCCGAGGAAGGTGCTTTGCGGCCGGGTAAACATCGGCATTGCGGCCTGCGGCACCGCGTCCAGGCCCTTGCGGCGGATGGCCGACAAGGCCAGCGCCGCGCCACGGGTCACGGCGTTGTGCCGGCGCGCTTCTTCCCGCAGCGGCAGCAGCAGTTCCCGGGCGTGACGCAAGGTCAGCTGGGCGCTGGTCTGCATTTCGAGGATGCGCGCGTGGGTGCGCAGCAGCATGTCGTCGTCCACCAGGTGGCCGAGGCGCTGCTGTTCGGTGAGCATGCGCAGCAGTACGTTTTCGACCTTGCGCACGCCTTGTTCAAAGGCGCCGTCGGCGTTCACCAGTTGAATCATCGGCTCGACGTATTCGTCCCAGGTCGCCAGTACTTCGGCGTAACGCTGGCGCAACGGAATCTGCCGGTCGCTGGTCTTGGCGCGGTCCGCCACGGCGGCGAGGGCCTGTTCGTCGTTGGCGAGTTTTTTCAGCACGTCCCGCACGCGCATGTCCAGCAGGCGCAGTTGGCGCGCCAGGTCATGTCCGTCGCGGATGTCGAAGGCGTCCTGGATATAACCCGCCAGGCGCTCAAGGTGGCGCAGGTAGGCTTCGATTTCCAGGCACAGGCCTAGCCGGTGCTCCTTGCGAAGATAAGCCAGGAAGTCGTGGATCTGTGCGTTGAGCTCGAAACGGTTCGGGCTCTTGGCGACAGGCACCAAAATATCCAGGCGAATCCACACGTCCAGCAGGCTGGTGATGTCCTGTGGCGTGCTGTCCAGTTGTTGGGCAGCCAGTTGGGCGCGCAGTTCGCTGAGGCTCAGGGTGCCTTGGTCGAAGTGTTCGCACAGTGGCTCAAGCAGGGCCCAGTGTTCGGCGAGGGCGCGCAAGACGCGCTTGGGTTCGATCATCGGAATGGCCGGCTGGTTAGCGATTAAAAGCAGCGATTGTACTGCATCGGTGGTGGGATTTATCCACAGCCGGTCGTGAGGCGCTCACCGGAACGATCAACAGCGGGCGATCTTCGTCGAAGGGCGGTAGAATCCCTGTTCTTTAGTTATCCACAAGTGGCCGACCTTTGCTTATCGAGTCCCGACGTCGCGCTTACTTGACCGCCATGCAGGTGGTCAACTGGCTGCCGCGCACTGAATTACCCTTCGCCGCCCCTTCGCGGCCCGAACTGCTGGAGGCCCTGGAACCGTTCGAGGCTTTTGAGGCTACGGGTGAGGAGGCGGCTGCGCCGGTGCCGCTGGTCAAGCCCGTGGCTGAAACTCCCGTGGTTCGGCCAAAGGTGGAAGTGCCACGGCCATCGCCGGTTGCCAAGCCGGTCGCTGCCGAGGAAGCGCCTGCCGTGGCCAAGGCCCCGGTGGTACCGCCGCCACGCTTTGCCCTGCAACTGCTGCGGGCCGGGCGTTGCCTGCTCTTGGTGGAGTTACCCACAGGCGAGCGCTTCCAGACCCGCGACCCGGCTTATCTGCTGCTCAAAGACATGCTGCGCGCCGCCGGCCTGCCCGACAGCCCGCAAATCGTCGGCGAGCCCGTGCGCTGGCCGCTGCTGGCCCGGGGCACCATGGACCAGGGCCCGGAGGCCGCGCGGGATTTTGTGCAAGGTTTTGTCTCGGCGCGCCTGGAAGACGAGCCCTGCGTGTGCCTGTGGCTGGTCGGCCTGCCCGCCGTGCGGTTTGCCGGTGAAGCCAACGCCGAGGCCTGGTACCGCGAACTGCAGGTCGAAGGCCTGGGCTCCGTCTGGGCCCTGCCGGGCTTGGAACTATTAATGGAAGAGCCACAGCGTAAGGCTGATGTCTGGCAAGCCATGCGCCGGCTGATGGCGCGCTGGAAAAGTACCGATGAGTGAAGCTTTATCCTTCCGCCCGATGACCGAGGCGGACCTCGACGCTGTACTGAAGATCGAATACGCAGCGTTCAGCCACCCCTGGACCCGCGGGATTTTTCTCGATGGGCTGGGCAAGTACCAGATCTGGCTGATGTTCGAAGGTGAGCAGCAGGTGGGCCACGGGGTGGTGCAGATCATCCTCGATGAAGCGCATTTGCTGAACATCACCGTCAAGCCGGAAAACCAGGGCCGTGGCCTGGGCTTGAGCTTGCTGGAGCACCTGATGTCCCGGGCCTACGAGGCCAAGGCGCGGGAATGTTTCCTGGAGGTGCGCGACAGCAACACCGGCGCGTTCCGGCTCTATGAGCGCTATGGTTTCAACGAGATTGGCCGCCGGCGGGATTACTACCCCGCCGTTGGTGGTCGCGAAGATGCGGTCGTGATGGCCTGCACCCTGGTGGATTGATCCCAAAAGCTTCGCGGGCAACCTCGCCCCACATTGGAATGCGACCCACTGTGGGAGCTGGCTTGCCTGCGATGGCATCCCCTCGGTCTCGCTGAGACACCGAGGCGCCTGCATCGCGGGCAAGCCCGGCTCCCACAAGGGGCATTTTTCATCGCTGGGTCTGTGTTGTGTCAGCGGTTTCCGTCCACTGGATCCCGCTCTGCCATCTCGGCTTCATCCAGGCCATTGCCGCCGCCAATCTCATCTTCATCGACGATGCTCAGGTCCCAATCGGCCTGTTCACCTTCACCTTCTTCCCGGGCATCCCTTGCGCCATCCTCGCGGATCAACGTTTCCGGGCTCATGTCATCGTCGGTCGATTCATGGTCAGCGGTGGAAGCCCCGGTCATCCCGGCCTCGCGTACCCCTTCGTCGGGCATCAAGTGCTCGCGTTCGCGGGACGGAATCTCGTCGCCGATCTCCGCCGTCGGCTCTTCCTCGTCAAAATCCAGTTCCCGCATCGAACCCATGCGGTCTTCGTTGTCATCAATCGGTTCCGGTTGGGTGGCGCCGAAAGGACGTCGTGAATCAGTCATGGCGATTCCTCATACTGTGGGGCTTATAGTGTGTGGACAGGCATGGCTCCCCAAGATTCAAGTAATCGCCCGCCGGCTATCTTTATTCCCGGCGTGACCCGGATGGGCGGTCGTCTGTCAAAGCTGCGCATCATTCCTGAGGCTTTCCCTGATGAACGAACTACAAGACCTGCTTGATAACAACGAACGCTGGGCGGATGCGATCAAACAGGAAGATCCCGAATTCTTCGCCAAGCTCGCCCGCCAGCAAACCCCGGAATACCTGTGGATCGGCTGTTCCGACGCCCGCGTACCGGCCAACGAGATCGTCGGCATGCTGCCTGGCGACCTGTTTGTACACCGCAACGTGGCCAACGTGGTGCTGCACACCGACCTCAATTGCCTGTCGGTGATCCAGTACGCCGTCGACGTGCTCAAGGTCAAACACATCCTGGTCACCGGCCACTATGGCTGTGGCGGCGTGCGCGCCTCGATGCAGGACAACCAGTTGGGCCTGATCGACGGCTGGCTGCGCACCATCCGTGACCTGTACTACGAAAACCGCGACGTGCTGGCCCAACTGCCCACGGAAGAGGAACGTGTCGACCGTTTGTGCGAGCTGAATGTGATTCAGCAAGTGGCGAATGTCGGCCATACCAGCATTGTGCAAAATGCCTGGCATCGCGGGCAGAGCCTGTCGGTTCACGGCTGCATCTACGGGATCAAGGACGGTCGCTGGAAAAGCCTGAACACCACCATCAGTGGTTTCGAGCAATTGCCGCCGCAATACCGCCTGCGCCCGTTGGGTGCGGTCTAAGGGCTTTTGCGCTTGCGCCACTGCTCCATGAACTGTTGACCCTCGGCGTTCAGCGCCTCCTTCATGCCGGTGATCCAGCCCCGGCAGTTGAGCTCGCCACATTGGCAGCGAAACTGCCGGAACAGCACATCCTCGGTGCTGGCGTAGTCCATGGTCACCAGGGCGCCAGCGGGAACGGCCTGGACGGACCACAGTTCCAGATACGTCATGTCGAGAAACACGTTCGGGTTGCACGAGTGCGACAGCAGACCGCTGAACCATGGGTCGTACAAATGGATGCGCGACGACATCTGCACCGTGTGCAGGCGCCGCTCACTCAGGGCGTAGCCGGACACCTTGGCGATGCACATGCGGCTGTCGAAGGCGATGCGGGTCTTGATCCCCTCGCCTGAGCCGTCCCGGGTGCTTACCACTTCATAGTCACTTGTGCGGGGGTAAGCGTGCTCGGCGAGCACGCTCGCAAAAGGGTAAAGGCAGTCATTCACAACGGTTTTAGCCTTGTCCATGGCGTGAGTTTTCATGACTCTCCAGGAGTGGGCTGCATCGACTTGCCGTTGGTGTCTTGACTGCCAGTCTTGCAGCGAATGGGCGCGGCTCAAGACTCGCTGAAGTGGGATCCAATTTCTACTGTCATATCTGACAGTAGAAATTGGCTATTTTTTATGTAGGAAAATGCCTGCATGGCGGGCTGTGTCAAAGGGCGGGTTCATCAACCGAGGGTGCCGGGGCTGCGCTTTTCAGCTGTCTCAGCTGAGTTTTTATCGCCGGTTGGGCGCACTTGGCGTTCGCCTGCTCGGGCGTCAGTTCGCGGATCGAGGTATAGAACAGTTCGCAGGTCTGCTCCTTGCGTGTCACCTGCCAGGTGTTCATGCAGCCCTTGAGCTGCACATTCGGATCGCTGGCCGGTTTCTGGCCCATCGAGGCCTGCCAGCAGGCGGCGCTCAAGTCCTGTCCCATCACCTTCAGACCGGCCTCGTCGGCCTTTTGCTGGTCACCGTCGTACGTGTCTGGGTTGGCGGCATACCAGATGTAGCTCGGGTGATTGGCCCCCAGCACGGCAACCGGGTTACCGCCCGCCGGGCTGATCTGCGCCAGGCCCAGTACCGGTACGGTTTGCCCGTATTGCTGCTTGATCCAGGCTCGCACCGGCGCCCCGAAGGCCACCATCGGCAAGGCGCCGCCGGCGTGCTGGCTCAGCTCCTTGACCATGCGCGTCTGATAGTCGGTGAAGTAACCGTACACGCCTTCCAGGTCCTTGCCCGCGGTGGCAGGGGCGGCGATCGGGGCGATGTCGATGATGGTCTGGTATTCCGGGGTCTGGGTCGCCGGGATGCCGTTGGCGGTGAGCAAGGTCGCCCAGCGGTCGGTGGTGGCCGACTCCAGGTAATCCTGGAAATGGGTGAGCGAGTAATCCGGCGGGAAGTGCAGCAACTCGATGCTCTTGCGATTTTCCAGGGCCATGCCCAGCGGCAGGAACAGGTACCAGTTGAACTGCCACTTGCCATCGCCATTGAGTTTGCTGGCGCCCTGGTAAGCCAGGTCGGCGGTGTCGAGCAGAGTAGTCAACGGCTGGCCATAACCGTCCGGCACGCCGCTGAAGGTGGCAAGCACCTGGTCATGGTCGGTCTTGACGCTGACTTTGCCCCGGCTGTAACCGTCACGTTGCAGGCTTTGGTTCAGGTAGTGCTCGACGGTCTGTTCCAGCGTCCAGGGACGAAAACAGATGACGTTGCAATTGTTCGGGTACGCGAATAACTGGGTGACCCGTTGCGGGGTACCCAGCGGTACGGTGACGTCAGCCTGTACAACCGCACTCAAGGTCAGTGCGGCCAGGATGAAGGACAACCTGGAGAGTTTGAACATGGATGGTTCCCTGTCAGCGAAAGCCCGTCTGCGCGGGGTGAATGCCCACCTTCACACAGTAGCGGTTGACCGGGAAAAGCGCGTTAAAAAACTACGCGCTTGTCGCTTTTGAGCAAATGCGTCTACACCGGGAAGTGCAAGGCGTTGCTCAAGTCGCCCATGGGCTTCTGGCCGCGTGCGGTCATGGCATCGTCGCGCTGCTTGAGCCCGTCGAGGGTTTCCAGTTGGAACACCCGGGTGATCAGGCGCAGGATCGACGCGGTGTCGTAGACGGTATGGTCCACCGTGCCCTTGCGCGCGAACGGCGAAACCACCAGCGCCGGGATCCGCGTGCCCGGGCCCCAGCGATCGCCTTTTGGCGGTGCAACGTGGTCCCACCAGCCGCCGTTTTCATCGACGGTTACGATCACCACCATGTTCTTCCACTGCGGGCTTTCCTGCAGCACCTTCAAGGCGCGGGTGATATGCCGGTCGCCCGAAGCGACGTCAGCGTAACCGGCGTGCATGTTCAGGTTGCCCTGGGGCTTGTAGAAGGTCACCGCAGGCAGCTTGCCGGCCTGGGCATCGGCGAAAAACTTGTTGGTGCTGGCGTCATCCCCCAGGCCGCCATCGCGCAGGCGTTTATTGCGCTCAGCCGAGTTTTCCGGGCCTTGCTGCTTGAAGTAGTTGAACGGCTGGTGGTGGTACTGGAAGTTCGGAATCTTCGGGATGCCGCCCGAGTCCTTGAACTGATCCAGCGTTGCTTGCCACGCACCGGCGTACCAGGCCCAGTCGACGTTCTTTTTCGACAGTTTGTCGCCGATATGCTCGTGGGTTTGTGGCACCAGCACGTTAGGCAAGTCGGGCTTGGAGTAATCCGGGCGCTCGGGGTCGCGAATCCAGGTCGGCCAGTAAGGCGGGGCCAGGGTGTTCACGCCATAACCGTCCGGGGTCAGTGCGCTGGGGCCAAATTGCGGTGGGCCGGTCATGGCGCTGGCCGGGGATTTGTCCAGGGGCTTGAGGCGCGGGTCGGTCGGATCGTCGCTTTGCAGCGTGGCGATCTGCGCCTTGGCCACCGATTGAGCCGCGTTCGGGTAAACCGGCGGGGTGGCGCTGATCAGGTATTGGTGGTTGAGGAACGATCCGCCAAATGCGCCCTGGAAGAAGTTATCGCAGAGTACAAACTCCTTCGCCACATCCCACAAGCGCAGGGCGTAACGGCTCTGGGCGTAATGGCCCATCAGCAGGCCGCCGGAGTCGCCCCAGGCCACGAACCCATCGTTTTTACCGCCATTGATCTGCATCTGGTTCTGATAGAACACGTGCCACAAATCCCGCGTCACCAGGCTCAGCGGCTGGTCTTCACCGTTGGGGCCTTTCAGGGCATAGGGGGCGTTGGGCAGGTTTTCCTGGTATTGCACTTCGCTGGGGTAGGTCACGCCGTCCACGGTCTGTGGGCCGATTTGCAACACGCCGCCCCAGGTTGGGGGCAGGGCGCTCAGCAGGCTGCCATCGCGGTCGCGTTGCTGGTAGTCCGCGGCGGTGAGGGCCGACAGGGGTTTCTCGACCCCGGGGAAATCAGCAAACAGGTTGTTGAAACTGCGGTTTTCGGCGTAGATCACCACCACGGTTTTAACCTGTTCGTGCAGGGCCTTGTCCAGCTCTTGCGGCGTCAGCGGCCGCTCCACCGGCTTGCCGGGTGCCTCGCTGGTATTGCCGCAGGCACTCAGGGTCGCACCCACCCCCAGCACGGCCGCGCCTCCCAGGAAGCGCCGCCGGCTGGTGTCGACTGGCGGTTTGGCTTCAATGTCTTGGGAAGGGCGGTCTTCGTGCTCGTCGCTCATTGCTGGGAGTCCCTGCTGGTTGAATGTTGCAAGATATTTCGCAGGACGGTAGCAATGCAATGTGACGGAACGAAGACAGTGCCTTGAACGCTACAGGCCGCTCATAACAAGCGCAGTGCCAATTGGCTGCCGGCGCGCAAGTACTCCACCTGGGCCGCCAGCGCATCCTTGACGATGGCCTCGCCCGTATCGGTCAGCTTGGCTTTCTTGGCATCGATGACGCAGGACTGCAGCAGTTGCATGGCCACGTCCATGGCTTTCTGGAACGCCGTCACGTTGTTGTGCAGGCCAAACTCCTTGATAACGGTGGCCATGCGGCAATCGGCATTGTCGCGCAGGCCCTGGTACTCAACGAACGACACGTTGCCGTCCTTGTAAATAGCATTGATCAACTCTTCCAGAGATTTGGATAGGGGCGTCATCGGATTTTCCTTGGGGGGTGAGGAGTCATCCGAATCAGGTTAATCAAAGGCGTTGGCGGCAGAAATCAGGGGTTGCCACCGTATTGAGTGGGACAACCCCGACGCGTCTGATCAGAAAGGTTACTGGCAGCTGCCCTATGGCATTACCGGCGGCAAATATTTAAGCGTCGTGCCCAACGCCCACAGCAAAAACAGCACCAGCGGCGTATGCACCAGCAACTGCACAAACGAGAAACCAATCAAATCCCGCGCCTTCAACCCCAGGACCCCCAGCAGCGGCAACATATAGAACGGGTTGATCAGGTTCGGCAGCGCCTCGGCGGCGTTGTAGATCTGCACCGCCCAGCCCAGGTGATATTCCAGGTCATTGGCGACCTGCATCACATACGGCGCCTCGATAATCCACTTGCCGCCACCCGACGGGATAAAGAAGCCCAGCACCGCCGAGTACACGCCCATCAACAGCGCGTAGGTGTCGTGGGACGCGATCGAGGTGAAGAAGGTCGAGATATGGTGGGCCAGGGTCGCGCCGTCACCGCCTTTGACCACCGTCATCAACGCCGCAATCGAGCCATACAACGGGAACTGGATCAGCACCCCGGTGGTGGTCGGCACCGCACGGGCCACCGCATCGAGGAAGCTGCGCGGGCGCCAGTGCAGCAACGCACCCACCATCAGGAACAGGAAGTTGTAGGTATTGAGCCCCGAGATCGCGCTGATCGCCGGCTTGGTCGAGAATTCATGGAACAGCCACCCTGCTGCCAGCAACGCCAACAGGATGGTCAGCAACGGGCTGTGTTCCAGCCACTCGCCCGGACGGGTCGGCGGTTGCGGTTTGGGCATGTTGAAGGCCGGGTCGATACCGCAGGCCTTGGCGTCACGGGCGGAGTTCGGCCCGGGCGCGGTGGCATAGGCGATGATCAGCGAGACCACGATCAGCGCCAGCAACAGCACGCCGGATTGCCACAGGAAGATGGTGTCGGTGAACGGGATCATCCCGGTGATCGACAGGATCGACGGCGGCAAACTCGCCGGGTTGGCTTGCAACTGCGCCGCTGACGACGACAGCCCCAGCGCCCATACCGCACCCAGGCCCAAATAGGCCGCAGCACCGGCTGCGCGATAGTCCATGCGCAAATCCGTGCGACGGGCCAATGCGCGCACCAGCAAACCGCCGAACACCAGGGACAGGCCCCAGTTGAGTAACGAGGCGACCATCGAAATCAGCGCCACCCACGCCACGGCAGAACGGCCGTTCTTGGGGATGCGCGCCAGGCGATCGATCAATTTCACGGCGGGCGGGGAGCTGGCGACCACATAACCGCCAATCACCACGAAGGCCATTTGCATGGTGAACGGGATCAGACTCCAGAAGCCATCACCGAAGGCCTTGGCGGCTTCGGTCGGCGCGGCGCCCATGCCCAGGGTCGCCACGGCGACAATGATCACGGCGAGGGCGGCAAACACCCAGGAGTCAGGGAACCAGCGCTCGGCGAAGTTGGAACAACGCAGGGCAAATCGGGCGTAGCGGCTTTCTTCGATAGCATCGGCCACGTTCAGTACCTCTATTTGTATTTATTATGGGGGGCGGCAGTTTTGCTGCATGTTCCTCTACGGCTATTCATTTGGGAATGTAGTTATCTTCATTGATCAATGAGTAAAGCAAATATATCCAGCGTGATTGCCATCACCCGGCCCAGCTCATAACCTGCAGGCCATTTTGTTTGTCTGCCGAGCTTGTTCATGACTGCCACCTCTTATCCACAGGCGCAGCGTTTCTCCCGCTCCGACTACAAAACCCTGGGCCTGGCCGCCCTGGGCGGGGCCCTGGAAATCTACGACTTCATCATCTTTGTATTTTTCGCGCTGACCCTCAGCCAGCTGTTCTTCCCGCCGGAAATGCCCGAATGGCTGCGCCTGCTGCAAAGCTTCGGCATCTTCGTCACCGGCTACCTCGCGCGACCGCTGGGCGGGATCCTGATGGCGCATTTCGCCGATCACCTGGGACGCAAGCGGGTGTTCAGCCTGAGCATCCTGATGATGGCCTTGCCCTGCCTGCTGATCGGGATCATGCCCACCTACGCCCAAATCGGCTATTTCGCGCCGTTGATCCTGCTGGCGCTGCGCATCCTCCAGGGTGCGGCGGTGGGCGGGGAAGTGCCCAGCGCCTGGGTATTTGTCGCCGAGCACGCCCCCAACAACCATCGCGGTTATGCCCTGGGCTTCCTGCAGGCCGGGCTGACCTTCGGCTACCTGCTCGGCGCGCTCACCGCCACGCTGCTGGCGCAAGTCTTCACCCCGGCAGAAATCCTCGACTACGCCTGGCGTTTCCCGTTCCTGCTCGGCGGCGTATTTGGCGTGATCGGCGTCTGGCTGCGGCGCTGGCTCAGCGAAACCCCGGTGTTCCTGCAAATGCAGGCCCGCCGCCAGGCCGGCGCCGAATTGCCATTGCGCACCGTGCTACGGGAACACCGCAGCGCGCTGCTGCCGGCGATGATCCTCACCTGCGTGCTCACCTCAGCTGTCGTGGTGCTGGTGGTGATTACCCCGACCATGATGCAGAAAACCTTCGGCATGAGCCCCAGCCACACCTTCGCCTTGAGCGCGCTGGGCATCGTGTTCCTGAACATTGGTTGCGTGCTGGCCGGCCTGCTGGTGGACCGCATTGGCGCGTGGCGCGCAGTGTTGGTCTACAGCCTGTTGCTGCCGGTGGGGATTGCAGTGCTGTATGCCAGCCTGATCGCGGGCGGCGTGTGGCTCGGCGCGGCGTATGCGATTGCCGGCTTGAGTTGCGGGGTGGTGGGCGCGGTGCCGTCGGTGATGGTCAGCCTGTTCCCGGCGCAGGTGCGGGTGTCGGGGATTTCCTTCACCTACAACATTGCGTATGCGCTGTGGGCGAGTACCACGCCGTTGATGTTGATCGCGTTGATGCCCACCAGCCCGTGGATCTGCGTGGGGTATTGCGTGGTGATGGGCGCGGTGGGCGCAGTGAGTGCGGCGCATTTTGGCAAGCGCCGCACCCACGCGGGATAAAGCCTACGTCAGGAAGTGCCACATCAGCAGCGTGCCCACCAGGCCCACCACCGAGACGATGGTCTGCAACACCGACCACACCCAGATCGTCTGCTTCAACTGCAAGCCGAAGTACTCACGCACCATCCAGAAGCCGGCGTCGTTGACATGGCAGAAGAACACCGAGCCGGCGCCAATTGCCAGGGCGACCAGTGAGCTTTGCGTCGCTGCCAACCCCGCCATCATCGGCGCCAGAATGCCCGCCGTGGTGGTAGTGGCAACAGTCGCCGAACCGGTGGCCTGACGCAGCGCCACGGCAATCAGCCAGGCCAGCAGCAGGTACGGCATGTGCGCGCCTTCGGCCACCTTGCTGATGGTCTGGCTTACACCGGCATCCAGCAACGTTTGCTTCAACCCGCCGCCCGCACCGATGGTCAGCAACAGCACCGCGATCGGCGCCAGCGCTTTACGCAAGGTATTGCCCACATCGGCCCGCGGCATGCCGCTGGCCCAGCCCAGGCAAATCACCGCGGCGATCACCGCCAGGCCGAGCGCGATCAACGGCTCACCGAGGAACTTCAAGGTCAGCGCCACCGGGCTTTCCGGCGACATGGCGATCTTGGCCAGGGTGCTGCCGAGCATCAGGATCACCGGCAACAGAATGATCAGCAGCGACACGCTAAAACTCGGCTGGCGCGGGGCCTTGGGCGGTGCACTGAACAGCGCGCCAATGTCGGCCGGCTCATCCACGTGCATTCGCTTGGACAGCCAGTTGCCGTACAGCGGGCCGGCCAGGATCACGGCGGGCACCGCGAGGCAGAAGCCCAGCAACATGGTCAGGCCCAGGTCGGCGTGCAACGCGCCTACCGCAATCAGCGGCCCCGGATGCGGTGGCATCAGGGCGTGCAGGGTGGTCATGCCCGCCAGCGCCGGGATCGCGATCTTCAGCAGCGGTTGGTTCGAGCGCTTGGCCATCACAAAGATGATCGGCACCATCATCACCAGGCCCACTTCGAAGAACAGCGGCAAGCCAATCACCATTGCCACCAGCGCCATCACCCACGGCAACGACTTGCCCTTGCCCAGGCCGAGCAGGGTGGTGGCGATACGGTCGGCGGCCCCGGATTCGGCCATCAACGCGCCGAGCATCGAGCCCAGGGCAATGATGATCCCGGCTTCACCAAGGATCGCCCCGGCGCCTTTGCTGAAGGCCTTGGCTACTTCTTCCGGCGGCAAGCCCGCGCCCACACCGGCGATAAAGGTGCCGATCAGGATCGACAAAAATGGCGGCAGCTTGGTCGCGCTGATCAACACAATGATGCTGGCAATCGCCAGCAGTACGCAGAACATGAGGCGGGTGTCGTGAACCATCCACGCGGCAGTCGATAACTCCAAAACGGGACTCCTTATCGAACAGGTTGGCTAATATGTTTCTTTTTGTTTCCTGCTCGAAAAGCATACCTGATAGAACGGTTCCAGAGCGTTCATGTTCAATTTTGGTGCGCACGGCGTAACGTCTGGCTGACGGCGTAATGACAATTTCGTAACCCATGCCGGAGGTTTTGGCCTATAGCTCTATGATCAAGCGGACTACTACCCACGAGGACATTTCATGAGCGCAGGACACAGCCACGCCCAAGTACGCGCCGGCCACGAACGCAAGTTATGGATGGCCCTGGGGCTGACCTCAAGTTTCATGATTGCCGAGGTGATCGGCGCCTTTATCACTGGCAGCCTGGCGCTGTTGTCCGACGCCGCGCACATGATGACCGACGCCCTGGCCCTGGCAATTTCCCTGGTGGCGATCCAGGTGGCCAAGCGCCCCGCCGACCGCAAGCGCACCTTCGGCTATGCGCGTTTCGAGATCCTGGCGGCGGCGTTTAATGCGCTGCTGCTGTTCGCCGTGGCGTTCTACATCCTTTATGAGGCCTATCAACGCCTGCAGGCGCCCGCCGAAATCCAGTCCACGGGCATGCTGGTGATCGCTGTGCTGGGGCTGATCGTCAACCTGATTTCCATGCGCCTGTTAAGCGCGGCCAGCGGCGAAAGCCTCAATGTGAAGGGCGCTTACCTGGAAGTCTGGAGCGACATGCTCGGGTCCATCGGCGTGATCATCGCCGCGCTGCTGATCATGTACACCGGCTGGGGCTGGGTGGATTCGGTGGTCGCGGCGGCGATTGGCTTCTGGGTGTTGCCACGTACCTGGACCCTGCTCAAGGAAAGCATGAACGTGCTGCTGCAAGGCGTGCCCGACGGCATCGATATCGACAAGGTGGAGCAGGCGATTCGCGGCGTTCCCGGGGTGACGGAGGTGCACGACCTGCATATCTGGGCGCTCACCAGCGGCAAGAACGTGCTGAGTACGCATCTGGTGGCGGATTCGGCCCAAGGCAGCGAGCAACAGATCCTCAGCCAGGTGACGGAATTACTGCATGAACAATTCGATATTTCCCACGCCACCATCCAGGTGGAGGGCACCGGCTTTCACCACGACGAGCATGACGAGGTGCACGCCTGACCCTTACTCGCGGTCTTCCAGCACATAACCCACGCCGCGCAAGGTATGGATCAACTTGCGCTCGAACGGGTCATCGATCTTCGCCCGCAGGCGGCGGATCGACACTTCCACCACATTGGTGTCGCAATCAAAGTTCATGTCCCACACGAACGAGATGATTTGCGTACGGGACAGCACCACGCCGCTCTGGCGCATCAACAAATGCAGCAGGGCGAACTCCTTGGTGGTCAGGTCGATGCGCTGTAAACCGCGAAATGCCCGGTGGCGGCCCTGATCCAATTCCAGGTCGGCCACCCGCAACACATCCGGCACTGGCGACTGGGTGCTGCGGCGCATCAAGGTGCGCACCCGCGCCAGCAATTCCGGGAATTCAAACGGCTTGACCAGGTAATCATCGGCGCCCAGGTCCAGGCCCTTGATCCGATCGGCGAGGCGGCCCTGGGCGGTCAGCATCATGATCCGCGTGCTGCTGTTCTCACGGATGCGCTGCAGCACATCCCAGCCATCCATCAGCGGCAGATTTACATCCAGCATCACCAGGTCGTAAGCGTGCTGGCGGGACAAATGCAAACCGTCGGCACCGGTGGCGGCACAGTCGACGATATAGCCACTTTCACTCAATCCCTGATGTAAGTAATCGGCGGTTTTAGGTTCGTCTTCGATAACCAGAATACGCATGTCGAGGATCCCGCTGGGCAGTGGAAAAGTTGGCCGCAGCTTAAAGCAAAAGCCCGGCGCAGAGCCGTTGCTAACGGATTTGTAATGTTCTGGCCACTCCTCTGATAAGTACCGAAAGTTACATTGCCCACCTGTTAATTCATGGGCATGGAACTCTTGTTATGCCAACTTTCATACGCAAATTACTGTGGGTGGCAGGCGCCTTGTCGACTGTCTTTTTATTGGCCACCGCGACGGTTCAAGAGGCGTCGGCGCAAACCCTGACCCTCGAATCGGCCCTGCAAACCGCCTTCGCCAACAACCCCGACATGGCCGCTGCGCAATGGGAAATCGACATCGCCCAGGGCGGTCGCCAGCAGGCCGGGTTGATCCCCAACCCGGTGGCCTCCTGGGATGCCGAAGACACCCGCCGCAACTCACGCACCACCACCGTCAAACTGACTCAGACTCTGGAACTGGGCGGCAAGCGCGGCGCACGAATTGATGTCGCCACTCGCGGCCAGGAGGCGGCCGCGCTGACCCTGGAGCAACGCCGCAACGTCCTGCGGGCGGAGGTCATCGACGGCTACTACGGCGCACTTCGGGCCCAGGAACGCCTCGACCTGGCCCAACGCTCGCTGGCGCTGGCCGAGCGAGGGCTGGTGGTGGCCAACGGTCGCGTCACCGCCGGCAAATCGTCCCCGGTGGAAGCCACCCGGGCCCAGGTGCAGCTCTCGGAAATCCGCCTGGAATTCAACCGCGCGCAGATGGGCCTGACCGACGCCTATCGCCGCCTCGCCGCCAGCACCGGCGCCGCCAGCACCGACTTCCAGGCGGTAGCCACCCAGGCTCAGGCGGCACCGACATTACCGTCGCCCGCGCAGTTGCTGGCTCGCCTGGAACAAACCGCCGAGCTGCGCCTGGCCGAACTGCAAATCGTCCAGGGCGAGGCGGCCCTGGGCCTGGAAAAAGCCCAGCGCATTCCCGACCTCGACGTGTCCATCGGCAGCCAATACGACGCCAGCGTGCGCGAGCGGGTCAACGTGGTGGGGGTGTCGATGCCGATCCCGCTGTTCAACCGCAACCAGGGCAATGTGCTCGCCGCCAGTCGCCGCGCCGACCAGGCCCGCGACCTGCGCAACGCCGCCGAACTGCGCCTGCGCACCGAAACCCGCCAGGCCCTGGACCTCTGGCAAACCGCCAATACCGAAGTGCGTTCGTTCAACCAACAGATCCTGCCCGCCGCCCAAAGCGCGGTGGACAGCGCCACCCGTGGCTTCGAGATGGGCAAGTTCAACTTCCTCGACGTGCTCGACGCCCAGCGCACCTTGATTGCGGCCCGCACCCAATACCTTGCGGCCACCGCCCAGGCCACTGAAGCCTGGGTGCGCATCGAACGGATTTACGGCGACCTCGCCCGGTTTTGATTTATTCAGGAGCGTTCCATGAACAACAAACACAGGATGGCGCTGGCCGTTGCGCTGATGCTGGCGTGGCCGACCCTCAGCGGTGCGGCCGAGGCGGAAGAAGAAGGCAAACTCGAACTGACCGACCAGCAAATCCAGGCCGCCGGCATTCAGCTCGCCCCGGCCCAATCCCGGCAGATCAGCACCGTGCTGTCGCTGCCGGGCGAGGTGCGTTTTGACGAAGACCGCACTTCTCACATCGTGCCGCGTGCCGCCGGTGTGGTGGAGTCGGTGAAGGTCAACCTCGGGCAATCGGTGAAGAAAGGCGAGTTGCTGGCGGTGATCGCCAGCCAGCAGATTTCCGATCAGCGCAGCGAGCTGGCGGCCAGCCAGCGCCGGGTCGAACTGGCCCGCACCACCTTCCAGCGCGAGCGCCAGTTATGGCAGGACAAGATCTCCGCCGAACAGGATTACCTGCTGGCGCGCCAGGCACTGCAAGAGTCCGAAATCGCCCTGAACAATGCCCGGCAAAAGATGAATGCCCTGAGCGGCAGCGCCGTGCTGGTCGGCGGCAATCGCTACGAACTGCGTGCGCCGTTCGACGGCGTGGTGGTGGAAAAACACCTGGGTGTCGGCGAGGTGGTGAGCGAGACCAGCAACGCCTTCACCCTGTCGGACCTGTCCCAGGTGTGGGTCACCTTCGGCGTGTTTCCAAAGGACTTGAACAAGGTCCAGGTCGGCAAGCCGGTGAAGGTCACCTCCTCGGAAATGGGCACCGAAGTGCTGGGCACCGTGGCCTATGTCGGCAACTTGCTGGGGGAGCAGACCCGTACCGCCACCGTGCGCGTCACGGTGCAGAACCCTGACGACTCGTGGCGCCCGGGCTTGTTCGTCGCCGTGCAGGTCGCCACCGACACCTACCAGGCCAAGGTCACGGTCCCGCAGGAAGCGATCCAGACCGTCGAGGACAAACCCTCGGTGTTTGTGCGCACCCCCGACGGCTTCATGACTCGCCATCTTGAATTGGGCGTCAGCGAAAACGGTTTCGTCGAAGTGCGCCAGGGCCTCGATGCCGGGGCGCAGGTGGCCACGGTCGGCAGCTTCATCCTCAAGTCCGAGTTGGGCAAGGCCTCGGCCGAGCACGCCCATTGATCCTGCGAGTGATTTCCCATGTTTGAGCGCCTTATCCAATTTGCCATCGAGCAGCGCATCATCGTGCTGCTGGCGGTGCTGTTGATGGCCGGTGTCGGCATCGCCAGCTATCAGAAATTGCCCATCGACGCCGTGCCCGACATCACCAACGTCCAGGTGCAGATCAACTCGGCGGCGGCGGGGTTCTCGCCGCTGGAAACCGAGCAACGCATTACCTTTCCCATCGAAACCGCCATGGCCGGGCTGCCGGGGTTGCAGCAGACCCGCTCGCTGTCGCGCTCGGGCTTGTCCCAGGTCACGGTGATTTTCAAGGACGGCACCGACCTGTTCTTCGCCCGCCAACTGGTCAACGAACGCTTGCAGGTGGCCCGCGAGCAATTGCCCGACGGAATTGAAAGCATGATGGGGCCGATTTCCACCGGGCTCGGGGAAATTTTCCTGTGGACCGTGGAGGCGAAAGACGGCGCGCGCAAGGAAGACGGCTCAGCGTATACGCCGACCGATCTGCGGGTGATCCAGGACTGGATCATCAAGCCGCAACTGCGCAACGTGCCCGGCGTGGCCGAGATCAATACCATCGGCGGCTTTGCCAAGGAATACCAGATCGCCCCGGACCCCAAGCGCCTGGCGGCCTATAACCTGACCTTGAGCGACCTGGTCACTGCGCTGGAGCGCAACAACGCCAACGTCGGCGCAGGCTACATCGAACGCAGCGGCGAGCAATTGCTGATCCGTGCGCCGGGGCAAGTCGGGTCCATCGACGATATCGCCAACATCGTGATCACCACCTCCGACGGCACGCCGATTCGGGTGCGCAACGTCGCCCAGGTCGACATTGGCCGTGAGTTGCGTACCGGCGCCGCCACCGAAAATGGCCGTGAAGTGGTGCTGGGCACGGTGTTCATGCTGATCGGTGAAAACAGCCGCACCGTGTCCCAGGCCGTGGCGAAAAAACTCGAAGAGATCAACCGTTCGCTGCCTGAAGGCGTGGTGGCGGTCACCGTCTACGACCGCACCAACCTGGTGGAAAAAGCCATCAGCACCGTGAAGAAAAACCTCTTCGAAGGGGCGCTGCTGGTGGTGGCGGTGTTGTTCCTGTTCCTGGGCAACATCCGCGCCGCGTTGATCACCGCGATGGTGATTCCCCTGGCCATGTTGTTCACCTTTACCGGAATGTTCACCAACAAGGCCAGCGCCAACCTGATGAGCCTCGGCGCCTTGGATTTCGGGATTATCGTCGATGGCGCGGTGGTGATTGTCGAGAACGCCATCCGCCGCCTGGCCCACGCCCAGCAGCGCCATGGGCGTTTGTTGACGCGCAGCGAGCGCCTGCATGAAGTGTTCGCGGCGGCCAAGGAAGCTCGGCGTGCGCTGATCTTCGGGCAGTTGATCATCATGGTGGTGTACCTGCCGATCTTTGCACTCACGGGCGTTGCCGGGAAGATGTTCCACCCGATGGCGTTCACCGTGGTGATCGCGCTGCTGGGGGCGATGATTCTGTCTGTCACCTTTGTACCGGCGGCGATTGCGTTGTTCGTGACCGGCAAGGTCAAGGAAGAAGAAAACCTGGTGATGCGCACCGCACGGCGTGTCTACGCGCCGGTGCTGGATGGGGTGATGGCGCGCCGGCCGCTGGTGTTCGGCCTGGCGGTGCTGGCCATCGTCGCATCGGGCCTGGTGGCCAGCCGCATGGGCAGCGAATTTATCCCCAGCCTCAGCGAAGGCGACTTCGCCCAACAAGCGTTGCGCGTGCCGGGCACCAGCCTGACGCAATCGGTGCACATGCAGCAGCAACTGGAAAAAACCTTGATGGCCGAGGTGCCGGAAATCGAGCGGGTATTTGCCCGCACCGGCACCGCGGAAATCGCCTCCGACCCGATGCCGCCGAACATCTCCGACAGCTACGTGATGCTCAAACCCAAGGACCAGTGGCCCGACCCGAAGAAGTCCCGCGAGGCAATCATCGCCGACATCCAGCGCGCCAGTGCGATTGTGCCGGGCAGCGTGTATGAGCTGTCGCAACCGATCCAGCTGCGCTTCAACGAACTGATTTCCGGGGTGCGCAGCGACGTCGCGGTGAAGGTGTTTGGTGATGACATGGCGGTGCTCAACAAGACCGCCGGGGAAATCGCCGAGACCTTGCAAGCCCTCAAGGGCGCCTCGGAAGTGAAGGTGGAACAGACCTCCGGCTTGCCGGTGCTGACCATCAATATCGACCGCGACAAGGCCGCGCGATTTGGCCTGAACGTGGGCGATGTGCAAGACACGATTGCCGTCGCCGTGGGTGGGCGCCAGGCCGGGACGATGTACGAAGGCGACCGGCGTTTTGACATGGTCGTGCGTTTGTCCGACGCGCTGCGCACCGATATTGAAGGCCTGTCGAGGCTGCTGATCCCGATCCCGGCGCTGGCGAATAACGCGGCGGGGCAGTTGGGGTTTATCGCGCTGTCGGAAGTCGCCAGCCTGGACCTGGTGCTTGGCCCCAACCAGATCAGCCGCGAAAACGGCAAACGCCTGGTGATCGTCAGCGCCAACGTGCGCGGGCGGGATATCGGCTCGTTTGTCGAAGAGGCCGGCGTGGCCATCGATACCCAGGTGAAAATCCCCGCGGGTTACTGGACCACCTGGGGCGGCCAGTTCGAACAGTTGAAGGAAGCGTCCGAGCGTTTGCGCATCGTGGTGCCGGTGGCGTTGCTGCTGGTGTTCGGGCTGCTGTTCATGATGTTCAACAACCTCAAGGACGGGCTGCTGGTGTTCACCGGGATTCCCTTCGCGTTGACCGGCGGGATCATGGCGCTGTGGCTGCGGGATATTCCGCTGTCGATCTCGGCGGGCGTGGGCTTTATTGCGCTGTCCGGGGTGGCGGTGCTGAACGGGCTGGTGATGATTGCCTTCATCCGCAACCTGCGGGAAGAAGGGCGCTCATTGTCGGTGGCGATCAACGAAGGCGCCCTGACGCGCTTGCGCCCGGTGTTGATGACGGCGCTGGTGGCGTCCCTGGGGTTTATCCCCATGGCCCTGGCCACCGGCACCGGCGCCGAAGTGCAGCGCCCGCTGGCGACGGTGGTGATTGGCGGGATTATTTCGTCGACGCTGCTGACGCTGCTGGTATTGCCGGCGCTGTATCACTGGGCACATCGACGTGAGGAACAGGAAGACCGCCTGATGCCTGACCAATAACCTGTGGAGAGGGAGCAAGCTCCCTCGCCACACTGGTTTATTGGCAGATAGCGTTGGTGTGAAGAGGAAACACCAGTCGAAACTCAGTGAAATTCTCGGGCTCGCTGCTGACTTCAGCCCGCCCCTGATGCAGGGTCATGATCGACCGCACAATCGCCAGCCCCAGCCCGGTGCCACCTTCGGAGCGGGCGCGGCTGCTGTCGACGCGGTAGAAACGTTCAAACAGGTTCGGCAGGTGCTGCGCTTCAATCCCCGGGCCCGGGTTGCCCACCGACAGCAGCACCTGCTGCCCGTGGGTCTCCACCTGCAACGACACCGTGGAAGCGTGCGGGGTATGCCGGATGGCATTGGACAGCAAATTGGAAATCGCCCGCTGGATCATCAGGCGGTCGCCATGCACCGAGGCATCGCCGCTGAGGCTCAGGGTCAGTTGCTTGTCTTCGGCACTCAAGGCGAACAGCTCCATCACCCGGCGCGCTTCATCGGCCAGGGACACCGGCGCAAACGACACCCGCGCCGCCGGGTGGCTGACCTGCGCCAGAAACAGCATGTCGGAGACGATCCGCGCCAGGCGTTCCATCTCTTCGGTGCTGGATTCCAGCACCGCCTTGTACTCCTGCGGCGGTCGCTCCCGGGACAGCGTCACCTGGGCCTTGCCCATCAAATTGGTCAGTGGCGCGCGCAGTTCATGGGCCAGGTCATCGGAAAACTGCGACAGCTGCTGCACCCCGCCGTCGAGGCGCTGCAGCATGAAATTGATGCCTTGGGCCAACTCGCCCAGTTCCTTGGGCAAGTTATCCACAGCCAGCCGGTGAGTCAGGTCCTGGGTGGTGACCTTGGCGGCGACGCGGCTGAACTGCTGCAGTGGCGCGAGCCCGCGTTGCACCACCCACCACGCACCGATGCCGATCAGCAGCAACAGCAGCGGCAGGGCGATCACCGTGGAGCGCAGGTAAGCACTGAGCAGCGCCTGATCGTCCATGCGGTCCAGCGACAGCAACACCCGCACACGTTCGCCGCTGGCCAGGCGCATCAGGCTGGAGGCGCTGAGCACTTGATTGCCGTTGCTGTCGTTCCAGTTCAGGTAACCGAGGCTCTGGCGTGGGGCAAAGTCGGTCAGCAGCGGTTCCTGGGGCTTGGCGCCGATGCTGAGCAGCACTGTTTCATCGGGCGCGGTGCCGACGATGGTCAGGTAGAAATTGTCATGCCCCATCACCAGGTCCATCAACGAATGGGGGCGGGCGCGGATGTCGCCGGTGCTCAGGCCCTGGGCCAGGCTGTGCTGGATCTGCTCCATCTTGCTTTCCAGGCCCTTGCGCGCCAGGTTCTCAAGCTCGTGGGTCAGCGCCAGGTACGCCAGCGTCGCGAGCAACACCACCAGGCCTGCGCCCATCAGGCTCACCGTCAGCCCGAGGCGCATCGACAGGCTGCTGGATCTCATTGGCGGGCCTCCAGCACATAACCCACGCCGCGAATGGTATGGATCAGCTTGACGTCACTCTGGTCATCCACCTTGGCCCGCAAGCGACTGATGGAAACTTCCACCACGTTGGTGTCGCAGTCGAAATTCATGTCCCACACCAGGGAAATAATCTGCGTGCGGGTCAGCACCTCGCCGCACTGGCGCATCAACACATGCAGCAGGGCGAATTCCTTGGTGGTCAGGTCGATGCGCCGGGGGCCGCGATAGGCGCGGTGGCGGCGCGGGTCCAGTTCCAGGTCCGACACACGGAATACTTCCGGCACCGGTATGTGTTCGCTGCGCCGCAACAGGGTGCGCACCCGGGCCAGCAGTTCGGGAAACTCGAAGGGCTTGACCAGGTAATCATCGGCGCCCATGTCCAGGCCCTTGATCCTGTCGGCCAGCCGGCCACGGGCAGTGAGCATCATGACCCGCTGGTTGCTGTCGCGGCGCAGTTGCTCCAGCACGTCCCAGCCGTCCCTGGCCGGCAGGTTGACGTCGAGAATCACCAGTTCATAAGCGTGTTGCCCGGCCAGGTGCAGGCCGTCCACGCCACTGGCGGCGCAGTCGACCACGTAACCGCTTTCGGTCAGGCCCTGCTGCAGGTAGGCGGCGGTTTTTTGCTCGTCCTCAACTACAAGGATACGCATGGGGGTTTACCTTTTAATGAGAAGAGAGAGGGGGTATTTGAATGCTCGGCAGCCTGAAGGCTGAAGTAGCTTCAGGGTCAATCAACCAGTTTGTGACTGGTTGTTGCGGTAAACCGGCGGACAAAAAAAACGCCCCATCCGGGGCGTTAAAAATTCATCTCTTTCCAAAGGAGCTACACAAAAGCTTCAGAGATGAATGTGCTCGGTGTGCGCCGTTCAGATGGGTTGCTTCTCTGCGTCGGCGGGGGGTGTCTGGGCCACGGCTTGTTCGCCATGGACCTGCTGCTGTTGCTGGCGAAACTCGGCCAGGAACTGCCGGGAACGGTCGGCGCCGTCATCAGCGAGGGCGAAAGTGGAAGTAGCGCCGAGGAAACTGATCAATAACAGGTGACGTGGTTTCATGACTGTTCTCCAAATAAGGCGGGTGCCGTTAGTTGGGTCCAGTATATGAAGTTCAACTTAACGAGAAGGTGAGGCACATATTACAGTTCTGACAGGCTTCAAATTGTGAACAGATGTTATTCAATTGTAGGAGCGAGCTTGCTCGCGAAGAACCAGAGGGCGCCGCGTCAAGCCAGATGCCCCGCGTTATCGTTAGCGACCTTCGCGAGCAAGCTCGCTCCTACAAAGAGCATCGTTTAGAGAATCGCCAGCGGGTATTCGACAATCAGCCGGACTTCTTCCAGGTCCGACTCAAACGCACTGGAGCGAACCGTCGCCTGGCGCAACCGCAGCGACAGGTCTTTCAGGTTGCCGCCCTGCACCACGTACTTGGCTTCGATATCCCGCTCCCAGCGGCGTTGATCGGTCAGCGGGTTGCCGGCCGCGTCCCGGCGCATGTACACCGCATTGGCGTTGCTGTAGTCGGCGCCGGAGCCCTTGCCGTAACGGGTCATGAACGAGAGGCCGGGGATGCCGAACGCCTGCATGTCGAGGTTGTAGGTGAGCATCCACGAGCGTTCCTTGGGCGAGTTGAAGTCGCTGTACTGGATCGAGTTGTTGAGGAAGATCGAGTCCGACATGCGCAGGTAGTCAAAGTCGTCATCCCCGTTGTTGCGCTGGTGCGACAGGGCCAGGCTGTGGCCGCCCATCTTGACCCCGAGCCTGGCGCTCCAGATGTTGTTATCGAACTCGCCCAGGCGTTTCTTGCCTTCGTCCACGGCCTTGTAATAGTTGAAGTCGCCAAACAGCGACACGTCATCGTTCAGCGGGTAACTGGCGGCGCTGCCGAAGTAGTACTGGTCCCAGGCGTCCTTCAGGCGGCTGGTGTACAGGCTGACGCTGAGGTGTTTGTTCACTTGGTAGTCGCCGCCGGCGTAGCCGATCCAGGGCGAATCCACCTTGCCCGCGTAAAAGGTCGCAAAGCCTTTGTCCATGCCGCTTTGGGTGGGCTGGCTCATGCCGTTCAGGTGCCCGGCCTGCAGGCTCAGGCCCTCGATACTGGTGTTTTGCGCAGTGACGCCGCGAAAGCTTTCCGGCAATACCCGCGCGTCGCCGTAGGCCACCACCGGGGTCAGCGGGAACACGTCACCGGCCTTGATCACGGTATCCAGCAGGCGCATTTTTACCGCGCCACCGAGCTTGCTGTAGCCGTCCTCGGGGTGGTTGTTGCTGTCTACCGGCAGCACGCCGAACGAACCCTTGCCGCCGCTGCGGCCGGTGCCGGAGTCGAGTTTCAGGCCATACATCGCAAAGGCATCCAGGCCGAAACCCACCGAGCCCTGGGTGAACCCGGATTCGAACTTGCCGATAAACCCCTGGGCCCAGGCTTCGGAGTAGCCATTGCCGGTGGGGCTTGACTGGCCCTTGCGATCGTCACGGTTGAAGTAGAAGTTACGCGCCAGCACGTTCAAGGTGCTGCCTTCGATAAACCCCTCGGGTTTATCGTCCTCGGCCATGCTCGCCAGCGGCGCAAGGCCTGCCAGGGCGGCGATGATTGAAAGGGGAAATGTGCGATGTGTACTCATGTAACGCTCCTCGGTATTGGCAGCTATTAGCTTCTTTTGATATGGGCGTTATTGTGGGTGTGGCCCAGGTTGATAGTTGCAAATAGCAGATAACGGCGAGGTGGTGGGCAAGTTACAATTTTGAAAGTTTTGTGGGATATAACAAATAAGTAATCGTTCGGTGAACCTTCCGACAGACTTGGTTAGTTACCCTTGGCCTGAACTTTCTACTTAATGAAGTCAGACGAGGATATCCTCATGAACAGCCTGAAAATTGCTTTAGCCACCGTTGCCCTTACCTTGTCGGTGGGCGTTATGGCCGAGAGCGGTGGCGACCGCACCTTCGCCCAGATGATGGAGCGCAACGAGCAAGCCATGGCCGCCTATGCCGCGAAAAAAGGCCTGCCTGCGCCCGAGGTGCTGGTGTATCGCTATGGCATGCAGCTGGACATTGCCAAGGTGGTCAACGTCACGCCGCCGATCCGTTCGTGCAACGCCGTGCCGTCGCGCATGACCTACGAAGACTCCACCGGCAAGCTCAATACCCTTCAGTATCAGGTCATGGGTATCTGCCGTAACAACGGCAGTTGAGGCGCTGCAAAAATATAGTTGGGCGGCGCGCTAAAGCGCGCTTAAGAAAACACGGGCAGCGCCGATGCAGGTCAGATCCCTGTCCTTATTTGCCCTCGGTGCCGTCCATGTTCAACACCCGCCTCAAGCAGGAGCTGTCCGCTCTTCGCGAAGAATTGTCCAGCCTGCAACAGGTCAAGGAGAGCCTGGAAAGCGAAATGATGGCCTTGACCCTGGACCCGGATGGGCGCATCGAGTCCGTCAACGCCATCTTTCTGCAGGAGATGACCTACCAGGCCAGCCAGCTGCAAGGCCGCTTGATCGAAGAACTGGTACCGGCGCACGTCAGGCAGGACGCCTTTCAACTGCGTTTCAAAAACGCCCTGGTGCGTGGCGAGCACTTCGCCGGTACCGTGCGCCTGACCCGTGGCAACGGCGATGAAGCGTGGCTGCGCTCCATCGTGCAGCCGGTGCGCAGTTCGGACGGACGCATCAAACATTTTTCGGTGTACTCCAGCGACCTGACACGCACCATCGAGGCGTCTCGTGAACACGAAAACCTGATCACTGCGCTGGTGCGCTCCACCGCCGTGATCGAGTTTGACCTCAACGGGAATGTGCTGACGGCCAACGACCGTTTCCTCAATGGCATGGGCTACAGCCTGGCGCAGATCCAGGGCAAACATCACCGGATATTCTGTGAGTCGCAGGACGCCAACAGCGTCGAGTACCAACAGTTCTGGAAGCGCCTGAACGCCGGCGAATTCGTCGCCGGCCGCTTCAAGCGTATCGACAGTCATGGCCGCACAGTGTGGCTGGAGGCTTCCTACAACCCGGTACTCGACGCCAATGAGCGGCTGTACAAAGTGGTCAAGTTCGCCACGGTGATCACCGACCAGGTCAACCAGGAGCAGGCCGTGGCCGACGCGGCCAACATCGCCTACAGCACCTCCCTGCAAACCGACAGCAGCGCCCAGCGCGGCACCACCGTGGTCACCCAGGCGGTGGACGTGATGCGCGACCTGGCCAAGCACATGCAACAGGCAGGCGAGGGCATCGAAGCGCTGAACGCCCAGTCCCAGGTGATTGGCAGCATCGTCAAGACCATCAGCGGCATCGCCGAACAGACCAACCTGCTGGCCCTCAACGCCGCCATCGAAGCTGCCCGCGCCGGTGAGCAAGGCCGTGGTTTTGCGGTGGTGGCCGATGAGGTCCGGCAACTGGCGTCGCGTACCAGCAAGGCCACCGAGGAAATCGTCGGCGTGGTGCGCCAGAACCAGGACATGGCCCGCGATGCGGTGGCGCTGATGACCGATGGCCGGCTGCAAGCCGAACAAGGCCTGGCCCTGGCGGCCGAGGCGGGCACGGTGATCGTGGAGATCCAGGACGGTGCCCAGAAAGTGGTCAGTGCGGTGGGGCAATTCGCCAATCAACTGAGCAGCTAGTCACCGGGGCTCAGGGTTGAGGTATCGTAGGTTTTTTTTCCGAGCCTTTTGTCCATGAGCCCTAACCATCGCCGTGCCGTCCCGCTGTCCAAGGCCTACCGCTTGCTCAACCACGGCCCCACCGTGCTGGTCAGCGCCGCCCATAACGGCCAGCGCAATATCATGGCCGCAGCCTGGGCCATGCCCCTGGATTTCGAACCGCCCAAAGTCGCCGTGGTGCTGGACAAGGCCACCTGGACCCGGCAACTGCTGGAAGGTGCCGGCACCTTCGTGCTCAACGTGCCGTGTGCGGCCCAGGCCGATATCGTACAGACCGTGGGCAACACCACCGGCAGCGAGACGGACAAGTTCGCGGCGTATGGCTTGCACACGTTCAGCGGCGAACACACCGAAGCGCCGATGCTTGAAGGATGCGTGGCGTGGTTGGAGTGCCGGTTGCTGCCGGAGCCGCATAACCAGCAGACCTATGATCTGTTCCTCGCCGAAGTAGTGGCGGCCCAGGCGGATGAGCGGGTGTTCAGCGACGGCCGCTGGCATTTCGAAGGGCACGATGGGTTGCGTACGTTGCACCATGTGGCGGGTGGGCATTTCCTGACGATTGGTGAGCCTGTTGATGGGCGACAGCTTTAAGCTGACTCCAGGCTGCTTTTGTGGCGAGGGGGCTTGCTGTGGAGGGGGGGCTTGCTGTGGCTAGGGAGCTTGCTGTGGAGAGGGAGCTTGCTGTGGAGAGGGAGCTTGCTGTGGCGAGGGAGCTTGCTGTGGCGAGGGAGCTTGCTCCCGC
>NZ_JAOTOA010000036.1:0-38592 GCF_036346535.1 Pseudomonas sp. Z18(2022) | reverse complement strand
ACTACTCCTACGCCGCCCCCTCAGTCCCCGAGATCAATGAAATCCTCCCTTTGCCACCGGCCAAACTCCCTGCCTGGGACGGCAAGCTGCAATGGCTGGAAGCCCGCCTCGCCAACATCCCGCCAGAAAAGCCCAGTGAAGCGTTAATCAACCAACTGGCCAAGGCCATGGTCCTCGACCCAGCGACCGGAAAACCCATGCCTGGCTCGCCAGCGTTCAGCGAAACCAACTTCCTGGGGCCGACCTTCGGAAGCGGCGAAGCGTGCCCGCAGAGCGGCTACTGGAGGATCAGGTGGAGTGGCCGAGGGCGGTACTATTTGTTGCAAGCCAACGGTGCTCGCTACTTCGAACAAGGCGAGATCATGCCGAAGGCCGAAGTCGACTTTGATCGCAAGCGCATGTGGCCTCTTTCCGTGAAGATCGTAAAGACAGAAATAGGGGTGACATGGGGACTGCTTGGATGAGGCGCTACGCTCTTATAGGGCTGCGATTGAACGCGCTTATTTAGCCTAAACCCCTACCGCCGCAGGATTTGAACCCATGGCGGAAACAGGGCCCGTGCTTTACTCCATCGAGTCGGTAAGTTGCCCAGTGTCGTCCCGGGAGCCTCTGATTTTGTTTTTCATGGGGTTGCTATTTTCTTTGGCGAAAAAGTGCACTGGTAGCCCTGAAAAATCATGTATTTCTCGTCCTTGCCGCACCATTTGGCACTTCCCCCCCCCCAGGCCTAGTTGCTGGAGCCACCACCGGGGGCCGTGCCGCCCTGTTTCTGGTCGTAGTACTCGGGAATAGGGTACTTGTAACTCTCCAGCAAACGTTGCAAGGCTAGGTCGCGTTCAGCGGGCGTGGCCTTTTGCACCTTGGCGGACGCCCGTTCGCCGCTGACTTGCATCTGCAGCCAGCCCTCGGTCTGTTTTTGCTGTGGCGAAGACGGCCCGGGTTCAATCGCCAGCGCTGTCAGCGGCACGCTGGCTGAGAGCAGGGCGGCAAGCAGTGTGAGTTTCATCGTGTGTACTCCCTTCAGAAACCTATTTGACCGACGCCGGCGGCACGTCGCTGACGGCAGCGACCTGATCCTTCGGCGCTGCCGCCGTTGATGTGGGCGCCTTGAGTTGCTGCGCCCGCGCTTGGGCCTGCGTCACCTGTTCGGGGCTCAGGCCCATGCGGCTGGCCACTTGTGCGGCTTGCTCCCAGTTGTCCTGGTAGATCATCAGCGTCACCAGATTGATCGCTGCCAGTTGATCACTCTGCTTGAGCTCCATGGCCGTGAGGAATTCAAAGCGCGCATCTTCCAGGCGCCGTTGGTTGAGGTACACGACGCCCAGGTCGTTGCGGATTTTCTCGTCGGTGGGCGACATCTTCGCCGCGCGTTGCAAGTGCGCCATGGCCTGGCCGTTATCACCCCGGGCTGCGGCCAGTTGGCCCAGGCCGTGCTCGCCTTCGGCAGCCATGCAGGTGCCGAGCAGGCTGCGGTACAACGGTTCGGCTTCGCTGCGCCCCAGCAGGCGGTACACCTTGGCCTGGCGCTGGCGCACCTGGGGCAAGGTGTCCGGCAGGTTTTGCAGGTTGGCCAGGCTGGCGTGCAGCTTGCCCTCGTTGGCCATGTCGTCGGCCAGGTTCAACGACAACTCCTGATTGGAATTGGGCTTGGCACAACTGCCCTGCGCGCTGAACCCTGCCCACGGCAGCTGTCCGTTACTGGCGCAACCGCCCAACAACAACAGGCTGCACGCGATCATCACGGTCTTCATGGCATGTCCTCTTAAAACGTGAAGGCTTTGGCGATGGCGATAAAGCCAGGGCCGGCCAATACGATCAGTAGTGCGGGAAACAGGAACAGCATCATCACCACGGACATCTTGGCGGACATCTTGGAAATGTATTCCTGCAAGCGGGTCAGGCGCCGGTCATCCAGCAGCAGCTTGAGCGATTGCAGTGACTTCATTGCACCACCGCCCTGATGCAGCAGCTGCTGGAGGATCAGGCAGGTGTCGGTGAGTTCATCCACGGCCAGCACCTGACTGGCCTTGTTCAGTTCTTCGCCCAGCTCCAGTCCCGAATCGACGCGCGCCAGCACCAGGCGCAGTTCGGCGGTCAGCACCGGCAACAGTTTCTGTGCGTCGTAGGCCATGACCCGAAGCGCCTGCTCTACGGCCATGCCGGACTCAAACAGGATGCGCACCAGGGGAATGAAGGTCGTCACTTCCCGGCCGATTTGTGCCTGGCGCTTTTTGGCGAGAGAAACCAGGACTCGCTTGGGCAGCAGGTAACCGATGATCAGGCCCAGCAGGGCGATCACAGCACCATGCTCGGTGTCGGGAAAAAACACATTCAGTGCCAGCGCGGTCAGGCCCAACAGGAGTATCGGCGCGCCGATCTGGCAGGCGGCGAACATCGAACGCTGGCTGGCCTTTCTCCAGCCCATGCGGTTGAGCAGGGTTTGGGTTTCGTTGTCGAGGCTGACGGTGCGCTGGCCGATCCGGGTACTGCCCAACTGGTGCAACCACTCACTCATCTTGTCGTTGCGGCCCGGCTCGCCTTGCAACCGTTGGGTGACCAGGCGTTGTTGACGACGACTGCTCAAGATATTGGCCAGCAGCAGCGATAACGCGGCAAGAAACAATACGGCACTGATCACTATTGCCATCTCATATGCTCCGCAACATGCGCCATAGCACCACGCAGCCGGTGATTTGCAAGGCGAACGCAGCGAGCATCAGGCGCTGGCCACTGTGGTCATCCCACATGGCCATCAGGTACGTCGGATTAACGATCAGGAAGTAGCCCGCGACACTCACCGGCAGCACTGCGAGTACCAGCGCGGTCACTCGGGTTTCCCCCGTCATGGCGCGTAATTGCCGGGCGCCCTGGTCGCGCTCGCGAATCATCTTGATCAGGTTTTCCAGCAGCTCACTGGCGTTGCCTCCGTAGCGGTGGTTGACCTTGAGGCCCAGGGCAAACAGGCGCAGTTCATCCTGCTCATAAAACTCGGCATAGTCTTGAGCCGCATCGGGCAGGCTGACACCCAGTTGCACATTGCGCTTGATGCGGCCCATGGATTTTTTCAACGGGTCGTCGCTGGCATCGATGCCGCTCAAGATCGCATCCGCGAGGGTGCGCCCGGATTTGAGGCTGCGTACGGCGTGGTCTAGCAATTGCGGCAGTTGCTCGATCATTCGGCGCAGCCGGCGGCGGTAGCGTACGGCGATGTACAGGCGTAATGCCAAAGGCGGTGCCACCACCATCACGAACAGGCCTATCCACTGGCCCAGGAGCCCTCCCAGCAGGGCGCCAACGGCCCACAGGGTCAGCCACAGGCCCAGGCGTTCGGTGGGCCTGCCAAGGCCTGCACGGATAAACGTGCGCTCCAGGCTGGTGGCTACCGCGTTGTCTTTGATGGACTGGGGTTGCCCTTGGGCCAGGCGCACCAGCACCCGATCGGTCTGGGCCTGGCGCAAACCGTTGCGCAGCAGGCCTATCCCCAGTACCAGAAAGGCCACGGCGAGCAGGGCGAGCAAAATCGGAACGATCATCGGGTTGCCTCCTACACCGGCAGGTGGCCTTCGTGGCGCAACTTGTCACCCGCGGGATTGACGGCTTCGCGCAGGAAGCCGAAGCCGGTGCGCTTGTCGTGGCGAAACAGGGTGTTGGTGACGTACACGTCCTCGCGGATGCCCACCACTTCCACTATTTCGCTGACGCAACGGCGGCCGTCGGGCAGGCGCGTCAGCTGGATTACCACGTCCAGCGCGGCACAGATCATTTGCCGCAGGGTTTTTTCCGCCACCACCCGGCCGGTCAGGCCCACCAGGGTTTCCAGACGCAGCAGGGCGTCCTGAGCGTTGTTGGCGTGCACGGTGCTCATCGAGCCGTCGTGGCCGGTGTTCATGGCGGTCAATACGTCGATGACTTCCACACCCCGAATCTCGCCGAGGATGATCCGGTCGGGCCGCATCCGCAGGGCGTTGCGGATCAGGTCACTGGCTTTCACCTCACCATGCCCCTCGGCGTTGGGCGGGCGGGTTTCCAGGCGCACGACGTGAGGATGGCCCAGTTGCAACTCGGCCACGTCTTCAATGGTGACCAGGCGTTCGCGGGGGTTGATCAACTGGCTGAGAATGTTCAGCAGCGTGGTCTTGCCGGTGCCGGTACCGCCGCTGATCAGGATGTTGCAGCGTTTGCCGACGGCGTCCTGGAAGAACTCGAAAATCGCCTGGTCGATGGTTTGCATGGCCACCAGGTCGCTGCTTTTGAGCATGTCCTTGCGAAACTTTCGAATCGACAGGCAGGGCCCGTCCAGGGCAATCGGCGGGATGATCGCATTGACCCGGCTGCCATCGGGCAGGCGCGCATCGACCATCGGCGACGACTCATCCAGCCGCCGTCCCAGCGGCGCGAGGATGCGCTGCATGACCCGCTCCACATGGTGGTCGTCGATGAAGCGCAAATCACTCTGCTGCAGCAGGCCATCGCGCTCGACGAATACCCGGTGCGGGCCGTTGACCAGAATCTCGGTGACGGACGGGTCACGCAGCAGCACTTCCAGCGGCCCGAAACCGGTGAGCTCGTCGACGATTTCTTCGGCCAGGCGCTCCATCTCATAGCGGGAAATCGCCAGGTGCATACGCGTGATGTATTCGGCGACCTTGTCGATTACAAATTGCGCCAGGGATTGGCGGGTGCCTTCCAGCAGGTTTTTCCCCGACTCTTCGATGGCATCGATGATGTAGCGATGCAGCACCAGTTTCAGGCCGTCGTGATCGGTGTTGCCGACGCTGCCGCGAGGCGGAACACCAAACAGCTTCTCGCCGCTCATTTGGTCCTCAGCAGGCGGTTAAGCCAGTTGGTGGAGGGTTTTTCCAAGCCTTCGGAGCGTTTTGCCAGGCGCTCGCCCAAGGCGCGCAACGCTTGGGTCAGGCTTTCCCGAGGCGCCAGGGAGAACAGGGTCTGGGCCTGGTTTTTCGCGCTCAGGCGCACCTCCGGGCTCCAGGGCAATACCGCAATCACTTCCAGCCCGAAGCTTTTTTCCAGCGCTTCCGAGTCCGGGGCGGCGCCTTTGAGGTAGCGGTCCACCAGCAGCCGGGCATGGTCCAGTTTCATGCCTTTTTCGCGCCACAGGTTGAGCACCGCCAGGTTGCGGCGACAGTCCGGCACGCTTTGGTCGGTGCACCACAGCAGCTTGTCGCAATGGCTGACAAAGGTGCGCAAGGCTTCACTGTCGGGTTGCCCGGTCAGGTTCACCACAATGTGCTGGAAGTGCTGGCGCAGGGCGCTGAGCAACATGTACAGCTCGGCCGCGCTGGTACGCTCCAGCGGCTCGTCGTTTTGGTGATAGGCGAGGATGCGCAGGCCTGCTTCGGCTGACGTGAAGGCGCTGTTGATCAGGGTCGAGTCCAGGCGGCGCAGGTGGCGCAGGGCATCGCCGAAATGAAAAGAACTTTCCAGCCCCAGCAATGCCAGGCTGTCTGCGAGGGGCAGGCCCAGGTCGAGCAATAAGGTTTGCTGCCCGCTCTTTTGCACCACCAACGCCAGGTGGCTGGCGATCAGCGCGCCGTCAGCATTGCCCTGGGTGCCATAGAGCACGGTCAGCCCGCCCAGATGGGCATTGGGGGTCACTGCCGGCAAGCGTTTACTCAGGCGGCGGACCAGGCCGGCGACTTCACTGGAGCGTGAGCCGTAGGCCACAAAGTCCCGTGCGCCGGCACGCATCGCGTTCAGCACGAGCTGGTTGTCCATGCCGTCGCCCAAGGCCACGATGGCGAGCATGGGCTTGGCTTCCAGGGCGCCTTCGATCAGGGCGCACTGGGTGGTCACGTGTTCGCGGTCCAGGCCAATGAACACCAGGTTGGCGAACGTCACGTCCACCAGCGCCAACAATTCGTCGAGGCTGCCGGCGCCGGCGCTGACCACTTGGCCCAAGGGCGCTAGGGCACCCTGAAGCCATTCCAGATCCGTGGTGTTGCGGGTGATTGCCAAAAAGGTCTGGCTCAGGCTCTCGCTCATTCGGACAGTCCACTGCGGCGGTCGAAATTGCCGTTTTCGAGGAAATACAGGCGGTACCAGTTAGGGTCGTAGTTGCGCAGTTTTTCTCCTGGCAACGAAGGCAGTTGGGCGTTGGCAGCCAGGGGCTGAACAAGGTGTGGGGTGACGATCATCAGCAACTCTTTTTCCTGGCGGCTGACGCTGGAGTCGCGAAAGAACGCACCCAGGATCGGGATGTCGCCCAGGCCCGGAAACTTGCTGACGCTGGAGGTGTTGTTGGTGCTGATCAGGCCGCTGATCACGAAGCTTTCGCCGTCGGCCAGGGAGATGCTGGTGTCGGTACGGCGGATCGTCAGCGCCGGTACCGAAATGCCCTGGATGGTGACCGCGTTGCTGTAGTCCAGCTCACTGACCTCCGGCGCGACCTTCAGGGAAATCCGCCCATGGTCGATGACGGTCGGGGTCAGGGTCAGGCGGATGCCGAACTCCTTGTATTCGATGGAGATGGTGTTGCTGCCGCTGCTGGGCACCGGGATCGGCACTTCACCACCGGCGAGGAAGGTCGCACTTTGCCCACTGAGCGCCACCAGGCTTGGGCGGGCCAGGGTGTAAGCAAACCCGCTGCTTTCCAGGGCGTTGATCATGGCCGAGACACGCCCGCCGCCAAAGCCGATGTTGAAGGTGTCGTTGTTCACCGGCAGTCCCCGGAATCCCGTGGCTGCCGCGTTGGCGACATTGTTTGGGGCACCGAACAGAAAGTTGCCACCCCGGCCAAATATCGAGGTACTGGCCTCCTTGAGTTTGGTGCGGCTCACTTCCACAAAACGGATGTCGGTTTGCACCTGGCTGGGCAGCGTCGGGTCATCGGACGGCGACAGGGCCAGGCTGGTCAGGGCCGACGTGGCCTTGCCCTGGACGAACACCATGCTCTGGCGCGGGCTGCTGGAACAGGCCGTCCAGACCATCAGGCTGGTGGTGCCAGGCGCCATGCCGGTGAGCAGGAAAGCCTGGTTGCCGTTGACCTGCACATCGGCCACTTTCGGATCGCCAATGGCCAGCCGCGTAATCGGCACCGGCGATTGAATGGCTTGTTGAGTGCCTTCGCCCACCTGCAGCACCGCCGGAAGCTGGCCCAGGCCAGCGCAGTTACCTGACGCTGCCAGTGCCGCCCCGACGGGCAGGCTCAGGGTGAAAAGAGCCCCGAATACTCGCGAAAAAAACCACACGGAACGACTGCTCATTCAAGGCATCCTTAGCACTTTCAGGGCGTTTGTTGAGTCACCTGGTTGCCGCGTATCACCTCGACCCCCGAGCGTTTTGGAGCACCATTGGCGGTGGCTTGGCCGAAGCTGTTGAGGGGCGCCGGGCTGAAAGACAATTGGTTGAACTGATAGAGATCGCGCTTGGTGTTTTCCAGGTTAATCGCGGACTCCGTTTCACCGGCCCAGTATTGGCTCAGCAGTTGTTCGTCGGCACTGCGTACAGCCAGGCGCAACACACCGGATTGGGCCGCGAGCATCAGCCGGCTCATGAGCTCCTCGGGTACCGCGAGGAGTACCGTGCGTGCGCTGGCGCGATTCTGCTGTGCCTTGAGTTTTTCGTCCGGGGTGCTCGGTGGTACGGAGCCGGGCTGGCCATCGTTGGTCAACCCCAATTGATCGCCCACGCCCAGCAGGCGCAAGGCGGGTACCACCACTTGTGCGGACTGCTGCGGGTTGCTGGCTTCCTGGCGCAGGAAGAGCAGGACGTCCACGTAGTCGCCCGGGTTGAGTTGCCCGCCGGCACCGATCACTTCATCCACCGCGACCGCCAGGGCTCGCTCGTTGGGGCGGATCATTCGCGCCAGGGTGCCGCCGGAGTTGAAGCTCTCTTCGGTCAGCCAGGTTCCGGCCGGCAGCGGCCGCCAAGGGATCTTGCCCACGGCCTGGTCGAGGCTGGTCAGGCTGCCGGCGGGTACCGTGCGCAGTCTTTCCAGGGTCAGGTCGGCGGCGGTAAGCACGACAAAGGGGGCAACATCATGGGCCAGGACCACCACGGGTTGGCGTGTCTGGTCTTCGGCTACGGGTTGTACAACGTCGGGTGATGGGGGTACGGGCGGGGCGACAGGGGCAGGGCGGCTGAGTACCAGGCCCCAGTAGCCTGCAATCAATGCACCTACCAATAGCAGCCCGGCAAGAATCAAGCTAATCCGACTGTTCATGAAGGCTCTCCCTTTCCTGCTGCATCCACTGCACTTTCCTACTAATGCCTGCGTATTCGGGTTACTGCGAGCGTCTAACTATTTCGCTATTTGAAGGTAGTTCAGCTAGGACAAAATGCCATTACTGGGCAGAAAATATCTCCAAGTCTTCTGAAAAAGGTGGATTTTTGGCGTCAGTCTGTCGACTACTACTTTGTGATTAATCAGTTCTTACAGTTGTTGGTATGGGGTTTGTTGACAATGCTCTAGTGGCACACCGGAATCATTTTGTAATGCCGCGGTACCAGCGCCATGGGCGCAAAGGAGAAGTCATTATGTTCCTTGATCTTGTTCGCATGGGTTTCATCAAAGTCCAGATTTTTTTCTACTCAAGAGAAGGTGCGTCGGGTATCGAGTACGCGTTGGTGGCCGCGATGGTTGCTATCGGCTTGGCTGCCTTTGTTACCCCCATCCGGAACGCGGTGACAAGCGTCTTTACGCAGATACAGGGCTCCATCCATACCTGACTCTGGTCCTCGCGCAAACACGTGCAGGTCTCGCTGAATGATCTATTGCGCATCAGGCATTTCTCCATGAATTCCTCTTTGTCTCCCCGGCAACAAATCCTTTTGGTGGACGATGAAGAGGACGCCCTCATTGAACTGGCCGAGTCGCTGGAGAATGAGGGCTTTGTCTGTTTTACCGCCACCTCGGTCACCTTCGCTTTGCAGGAGTTGACCCTGCATCCCGATATCGCCCTGGTGATCACCGACCTGCGTATGCCCGAGGAAAGCGGTATCTCCTTGATCAAGCGCCTGCGCGAACACACCTCACGCCAGCACCTGCCGGTGATCGTCATGTCTGGCCATGCCGAGATGGATGATGTCAGTGACATGCTGCGCTTGCAGGTGCTGGACCTGTTTCGCAAGCCGATCTACCTGGTACGGTTGATCGACACCCTCAACAGCCTTTTCCCCATTCCGAAAATCAGGCTCATGTAGGAGCGAGCGGGCTCGCTCCTACAGGGTTCAGAGTTGGTAGCTGAAACTCAACGTATACCGCGGCCGTCGATTGAAGCTGTCCAGGGCGATGTCCGACATTGGCTTGGCCGCTTCCAGCGCGATGTTGTAGTACTTGTTATCGCCGAAGCGCAGACCCACCGCCGCCGACGACATGTTGTTGCCCTTCACCGGCAGTTCGTTGAACCAGGTCTTGGCCTTGTCCAGCACCACGTAGGGCTGCAGGATTTTTACCCACTCGCCGCTGCGGTTGAAGCTGTAGTTGACCTCATACGCCACGCCCCAACCCTTGTCGCCCGAGCCCTGGTCATCCGGGTAACCGCGCCCGAAATTCTGCCCGCCGAACGTCGCCCGTTCGCTGTCGGGCAAGGTGTCGTCGCTCCAGTAAAAGGCCGCCGATGCGACGCCTTGCCAGTTGTCGAAGAACTTGTCGCTCTGCACGCCCGAGACGCGCAGGCGGAAGAAGTCGATGTCGGGCTTTATGCCCTCGAAGTCACTGCGGGTCTTGGCCCCCAGACCGTCGATGCCCTGGTACAGGCCGGCGCTGAGGATGCGCAGTTGGCGCGTGTCGGATTTGCGCCAGTCGCCTTCAAACGCCAGGGCGCGCAGGTTGGTTTCCAGGTCGAAACGTTGGGGGAAACCCACCAGTTGATAACGGGTGGTCTGGTCCACGGCATAGAGCCGCGTGCCCAGGGTCAGCGACTCGGTGGGGGAGGCGATCAGGGGATGGCTGAGGCCGATGGAATAGCGGTCGATTTCCTGGTGGGGCTTGAGTTCAAAACCACCGTCCAGTTGCACATTGCTGCGTGGGTCGGCGCGGTAGCGCTCGGCGTTGACCACCAGTTGGGTGCCCTCGGCATTCACGAACTGGCTGTAACCCAGGCGGTAGTAGTGCTCCTTGTCCTCGCCGGGCGGGAACAGGCCACTGACGCTCAACTGCTCGCCCATGGAGGTCTGGGAATTGCTGGTGCCGGTGATCAGGGCTTGCAGGCCGCCACGGCTGTCGTCGGTCATGCTCATGCTGCTGGTGAAGGGTTTGCGCGAGGCCTGGATCTGCATGCGCGTGCCGCCATCGGTGGTGCCCGGCGGCGGTACTTGCGCCTGCAGCGTCACACCCGGGATACGCCCCATCAACGTGGTGTAGCGTTCGAAGGTCTTGCGGGTCAGCGGGCGCTCGGCCAGCAGCTTGGCTGCCAGTTTGTCGACGTAGGCCGAGACTGAACCGATGTCGCCCTGAATGTTGTAATCCTTGATGTAGCCCTCCACCAGCACCACGTGCACCAGGCCGTTTTCGAAGCGCTGGTCGGGCAAGTAGGCGTAGGACAACAGGTAGCCATCCTGCTGGTAGCGGCGGGTGATGCCGCGGGTGGCTTCAATCAATTGGGCGACCGTGGTTTCGTGACCAATCAGCGGCTCGAAAACCTGGGCCACGTCCTTGAGCGGGTAGATCGTGCCTCCGTCGATTTGCAGCTTGCGAATGGTCACTTTGGTGTCCATCAACAGCGGCTGGCCCTGGGTGGCCGCCGGCTCCGGCAATTGGGTCTGCGGGGTGACCGGGCGGTAGGCATCCGCGGGGAGGTTGGGGACCGGCAGGTTGCGAATGGTGTCGTTACTGTTGAGGAAACTGGGCAGGGTCTCGGCGTGGACACTGGAAGCAATGAGGGTGAGCAGAAACAAAGGCGTCAGGGCGCGCATAGGACACTCCATGGTCAAACTGCAGCAGCGTTTCGCGGATTCCCGCCGGGTTCTGGGGCGCGGTTCGGGAGGGCCTTTCACTGGCCAATAAAAAAGACGAGAGACTCATTGGAATCTCTCGTCTCAACCAAGCGTAGGCGCTGGAGGGGAGGCCGTCTAATGGCCAGGTGCAATTCTATTTTTTGCCAGTCAGCCCACCGAGCAAGCCGCCCAGACCACCGCCTGTGTTTGCGTTTGCAGTGCCGCCGGCAGAAGCGCTGGCACCCACATTCAAACCACCGAGCAGGCCGCCACCGCTACCGCTGGTGCCACCGGTGACCAAGCCGCCCACCGAGCCGACAGTGCCGCCGACGGCATTCAGGGTACCGCCCAAGGCGTTAGTGATCGGGTTGGCATTGGCTGCCGTCAGGTTGGCGCCCAGGCCGCTGACTGCACCACCGACCTGAGTGACCAGACCGTTGACCGGGGCGCCGATACCGGTGCTGGTGCCGATGTTTTGGGTCAGGCCTGCCACGCCGGACGTCACTGGGTTCAGGGCTGCGCCGACATTCGTTGCCAGGCCGGCGACCGGAGCCGTGGCGCCTGTGTTGGCCACGCCGTTGCCGCCAATCAGCGTACCGAGGGACGCGACAGTGTTACCCACAGCGCCGCCGGTGATGCCTGTTGCACTGACAGTGCCGTTGGTATTACCGATATTCAAGCCGTTACCAACGTTGGCGACCAAACCGCCGACGAGTTCAGGCAGGCCCGACTGCGGGGTAGTGGTGGCGGGATTGACATAGCCACTCGACTTATCAAGGGTGCCGCCAACGCCCGTCAGCACGCCACCCACGAGCGTGCCCAGCGGGTTGTTGGTGCCGGCCACCTGGCCGCCCAGACCGGTGACCGTGGAGCCGACTTTATCCAGGACGCCACCGACCGGGTTGCCCAGGCCGGTTTTATTCCCGAGGTTGCCGGTGGTGTTTTCCAGCAGGGAAACGACAGGGACCAGCACGCTTTTGCCGACGGTATTGGTCACGTTGCCCAGTGGTCCGGTGGTGCTGGCCGTGCTCAGGGTGTCGCCGAGCATGGTCACGGTTTGGCCGACCTTATCGACCAGGCCACCTGCCGCACCGCCCACGCCGCCGGTCAAACCGCCGACGACAGGAATACCGCCCAGCGTGGTGCCCAGGGTTTTGCCGGTGTTGGACACGCCAGTGCCCAGGTCGGCAACGCCATCGGCCACACCGGCAACGGTGGTACCCAAGGCATTGCTATTGGTGCCTAATGTTCCCAGCCCATTGGTCAGGCCGCTGCCGATGCTGTTGACGGCAGTGCCTGTCGCGGTGACCAGCCCGCCAGCGGTAGTGCCTACAATCGGGATGGTGGTCAGGGTTGTACCCAGGTCACCCACTGCGGTGCCGACATTACCGACAACACCACCGACGGCGCCAACTACCTGGCCAGTGACCAGAGGTGTGGTCGAACCGGTGCCGCCACCTGTTCCGCCGCCAGTGCCGCCACCGGTACCACCACCCGTGCCGCCGCCGGTGCCTCCACCGGTACCGCCACCTGTGCCACCGCCTGTGCCTCCACCAGTACCACCACCATCTGTCCCGCCGCCGGTACCGCCGCCAGTACCACCACCATCTGTCCCGCCGCCGGTACCACCGCCAGTACCGCCACCCGTTCCGCCGCCGGCATCCGGAGACGAAGCTGCAACGCTACTGTGATGACCGCCACCACCGCTGCTGCAGCCTCCGAGGCTTACTGCCAGAATCAGGGCCAGCGCGGTACTTGCTTTCCACAACACGACTTGAGTTTTCATGATTGAGATCCTTGCACCTGGTACAGCCTTTGTTGTTATCGAAGTTCGCTGTTTCTATGGGCAGCGATACATTCGTCCGTTACGGCTATAACAGTCTCGGAAGCTTTTTCTCGCAACGCTCAACTTGGTATTAACGATTTATATACAGGCAGGGCAGCGCCGCTTAGTGACTAATACCAAGGGTATATCGCAGGAGAGTTTAAAAGGGTGAGGGTCTTGAAAATCATGAAGTTAATAAACTTAGCGGGCTATCGATAGCCCGCTATAACTTAGGGTGTATATATACAATTAATCAGGCGATCGGCCGCCAGCGGCCAATCATATGCTCAATATCTGCGGCGCCCTTTAGTTGAAGTTCTCCGCTGGAGCCCGCGGCACTTGCCAATAAGATTACCTCGCTGGGCAAGCGCACCGGCTTTTTAAACTCGACGTCTATCTCGATATTCGCCGCAGGCAAATGCTCACTCAGGGCGGCCAGTGTGCGTGCCTTGTTCCACAGCCCATGGGCGATCGCCTGGGGGAAGCCGAACAGCTTGGCGGTGAGGGCGCTCAGGTGGATCGGGTTGTAGTCGCCGGACACCCGGGCGTAGCGGCGCCCGATATCGGCGGGGGCTTTCCAGCGGGTCAACTCGCTGACGCTGGCGGGCGCTTGCAGGGCGTTATCCGCCGGCACGCCGTCAAGCTTCACGCTGCGACAAAGCATCCGGCTTTCGGCTTCCCACAGCAGCCCCAGTGAATCCTCGACCGTGGTCACGATATCGAACGTCGCGCCCTTGGCATGGGGCTGCAGGTTCTGTGCGTAGACGCCGACCATCACGTCACTTATACCGCCCAACGGGCGCAGGATGCGGACCCGGTTGCTCAGGTGAATCAACCCCAGCAGCGGGAACGGGAATGCCTTGTCGGTGAGCAATTGCATCTGCAGGCCGAACGCCAGGATATGTGGATAAGTGGCCGGCAGCACCGGGCTCTCGGCAAACCCGCAGACCTTGCGGTAGGCGGCCACCTCCTTGGGGTTGACGCTGACCCGGCAGCGCAACCCTTGCTCGGGCAACGTGGTACCCGTGATCTTGCGTTTGAACGCCGCGCGCCAATACAGCGGCGGCAGGAACGGGGTGCTGCCTGATGTGTGCCACTCCATGCTTACGCTCCCAATAGACTTTGCCCACACACCCGCAGCGCCTGCCCGCTGACCGCGCCGGACCCTGGCTGGCCGAGCCACGCCACGGCTTCAGCGACGTCCTGAGGCAAGCCGCCCTGGCCCAATGAACTCATGCGGCGCCCGGCCTCACGCAGGGCGAAGGGAATATGCGCGGTCATCTGGGTTTCGATGAAGCCCGGGGCCACGGCGTTGATGCTGATCCCGCGCTCACCGAGCAATGGCGCCCAGGCCTGGGCCAGGCCGATCAGCCCGGCCTTGCTCGCGGCGTAGTTGGTTTGCCCGCGATTGCCGGCGATACCGCTGATGGAGGCCAGCAGCACCACGCGGCCGTTGTCGTGCAGAGTGCCGCTGTCCAGCAGCGCCTTGGTCAGCACCTGCGGCGCGTTGAGGTTGACGGCCAATACCGCGTCCCAATATTCCGGGGTCATGTTGGCCAGGGTTTTATCGCGGGTGATGCCAGCGTTGTGCACCACGATATCGATGCCGTCCGGCAGGTGTTCGATCAACTGCGTGGCGGCGTCTTCGGCGCAGATATCCAGGGCGATGCTGCGGGCGCCCAGGCGCGCGGCGAGAGCGTCGAGGTCGGCTTTGGCGGGCGGCACGTCGAGCAGAATCACCTCGGCACCGTCACGGGCCAGGGTTTCGGCAATCGAGGCGCCAATGCCACGGGCGGCGCCGGTCACCAGCGCCTTGCGCCCGGCGAGCGGCCGGGTCCAATCCTCGACCTGGGTCGAGCAGGCGTTCAGGCGAATCACCTGGCCGGAGATATAAGCGCTTTTAGGCGACAGGAAGAACCGCAACGCGCCTTCCAACTGGTCTTCGGCGCCTTCGCCCACATACAGCAATTGCAGGACGCCACCGCTGCGCAGCTCCTTGGCCAACGACCGGCTGAAGCCTTCAAGGGCACGCTGGGCGCTGGCGGCAAACGGGTCGCTGAGGCTTTCCGGGGCGCGGCCCAGGATCACCAGGTGCGCGCTGTGATCGAGATTTTTCAGCAGCGGCTGAAAGAATTCCCGCAGCTGCTTGAGTTGATCGGTGTGCTGCAGTTGGCTGGCGTCGAACACCACCGCCTTGAGCTTGGGCCCGTGGCCGGGAATCCAGGGGGTGGCCGCCGATGGTTCGGTGCCGTAGCTATAGATGGCGTCGGTCAGCTTGTTGGCGAACGGCAGGATGTGGGTCGCCAGAGGGCCACCGCCGATCAGCAAGGCACCTTCCACCGGCCGCAGGCGTCCGGCCTGCCAGCGTTCCAGGCGTACCGGCGACGGCAGGCCAATGGCGGCGACCAAACGATGGCCGAGGCTGGAGTTGGCGAAGTCGATATAACGGTCAGACATGGAACGCTCTCCGAATGCTGGGGTTCAAACGGTGGACCATCAAGAGGTGAAAGTCGTTCGATTGAGCCTAGGCTAGTCTCAAAGACTCACCCCACAACCTTCAGGGAGTTTTCCATGACTCAATTGCGCCGTGTAGCGATCATTGGCGGTAACCGCATCCCCTTCGCCCGCTCCAACGGCCCTTACGCCACGGCGAGTAACCAGGCGATGTTGACCGCCGCCCTGGAAGGCCTGATCGAACGCTACAACCTGCACGGCCTGCGCATTGGCGAGGTGGCCGCCGGGGCGGTGCTCAAGCATTCCCGGGACTTCAACCTCACCCGCGAGTGCGTGCTGGGTTCGCGCCTGTCGCCGCAAACCCCGGCCTACGATATTCAGCAGGCCTGTGGCACGGGGCTGGAAGCGGCGTTGCTGGTGGCGAACAAGATCGCCCTGGGGCAGATCGAATGCGGGATTGCCGGCGGTGTCGACACCACGTCCGACGCACCCATCGGAGTTAATGAAGGCCTGCGCAAAATCCTCCTGCACGCCAATCGCAGCAAATCCATGGCGGACAAATTAAAAGTCCTGTTACAACTTCGTCCCCATCACCTCAAGCCGGAACTGCCGCGCAACGGCGAACCGCGCACCGGTTTATCCATGGGCCAGCACTGCGAGTTGATGGCGCAAACCTGGCAGATTCCCCGCGCCGAGCAGGATCAACTGGCGCTGGAAAGCCATCAGAAAATGGCCGCGTCCTATGCCGAAGGCTGGCAAAACGATTTGCTCACGCCCTTTCTCGGCCTGACCCGCGACAACAACCTGCGCCCCGACCTGACCCTGGAAAAACTTGCCAGCCTCAAGCCTGCCTTCGAACGCAGCGAAAAAGGCACCCTCACCGCCGGCAACTCGACGCCGCTGACTGACGGCGCGTCATTGGTGCTGCTGGGCAGTGAAGCCTGGGCCAAGGAACGCGGTTTGCCGATCCTCGCTTACCTGCGTGATGGCGAGGCGGCAGCGGTGGATTTCGTCAACGGCGCCGAAGGCTTGCTGATGGCGCCGGTGTACGCCGTGCCACGCTTGCTTGCGAGGAATGGCCTTACGTTGCAGGACTTCGATTACTACGAGATCCACGAAGCCTTCGCTGCCCAGGTGTTGTGCACGCTGAAGGCCTGGGAAGACCCGCAATACTGCAAGACCCGCCTGGGGCTGGACGCGCCGCTGGGGTCCATCGACCGCAGTCGGTTGAACGTCAAGGGCAGTTCACTGGCCGCCGGCCACCCGTTTGCGGCCACCGGCGGGCGTATCGTCGCCAACCTGGCCAAGCTGTTGGACGCGGCGGGCAAGGGCCGGGGCCTGATCTCGATCTGTGCCGCCGGGGGCCAGGGCGTCACGGCGATTATTGAGCGGTAGGCGAGCTCGCCGATTAATTTGGCATATTGGATGCATTCTTAAGCGGTCAAAGGTCGGTACCCTCTCCCCGCGGCGAGAGGATTGCCGTATAACGAGTGCCATACGCGTGTTTGGTAATAAAGGACCCACAATAAAAGCTGATGAAGACTCCTAAACGCATTGAACCCCTGATCGAGGACGGTCTGGTCGACGAGGTGCTGCGCCCACTCATGAGTGGTAAAGAAGCAGCTGTTTACGTGGTGCGCTGCGGCAACGAGTTACGTTGCGCCAAGGTCTACAAGGAGGCGAATAAACGAAGTTTTCGTCAGGCGTCCGAATACCAGGAAGGCCGCAAGGTCCGCAACAGCCGCCAGGCCCGGGCCATGGCCAAGGGCTCCAAGTTCGGCAAGAAAGAAACCGAAGACGCCTGGCAGAACGCCGAGGTAGCGGCGCTGTTTCGTCTGGCCGGCGCGGGCGTTCGCGTGCCCAAGCCGTACGACTTCCTTGAAGGCGTGCTGCTGATGGAACTGGTAGCCGATGAATACGGCGACGCCGCGCCCCGTCTTAACGACGTGACGCTGGACCCGGACCAGGCCCGTGAATACCACGCCTTCCTGATTACCCAGATCGTGCTGATGTTGTGTACCGGCCTGGTGCACGGTGACCTTTCCGAGTTCAACGTGCTGCTGACGCCGACTGGCCCGGTGATCATCGACCTGCCCCAGGCGGTGGATGCGGCGGGCAACAACCACGCGTTCAGCATGCTGGAGCGGGATGTGGGCAACATGGCTTCCTACTTCGGGCGGTTTGCCCCGGAGTTGAAGAAGACCAAGTACGCCAAGGAGATGTGGGCGCTGTATGAAGCCGGCACTCTGCACCCGGCGAGTGTCTTGACCGGCGAGTTCGACGAGCCGGAAGAGTTGGCTGATGTTGGCGGGGTTATCCGCGAGATCGAAGCGGCGCGGCTCGATGAAGAGCGTCGCCAGGCGATTCGCGCGGCCGACGATGCGCCTCCGAGCAAGGCATCGGAAGAGCCGCCGCCGCCGCCCTGGATGCAGTAATCCCACGGCGAGTGGATATCCAATTGTGGGAGCGGGCTTGTGTGGGAGCCGGGCTTGCCCGCGATAGCATCACCGCGGTGTGACTGACACACCGAGGTGCCTGCATCGCGGGCAAGCCCGGCTCCCACAAAGGTCTGCTCCCACATTTCGTTTGTGTGCCGTCAGCTAAATTGTCAGGCGCAACAACTGCCCGACGCCAACTCCTTGAGAATCGGACAATCCGGCCGGTGATCGCCCTGGCAGTGCTCCACCAGGTCCTGCAACGTATCCCGTAACTGCCCCAACTCGCGAATCTTCTGGTTCAGCTCATCGATATGCTGGCGGGCCAGTGCCTTGACGTCGGCACTCGCGCGCCCGCGGTCCTGCCACAGCGTCAGCAGCTTGCCGACTTCCTCCAGGGAAAACCCCAGGTCCCGAGACCGCTTGATAAACGCCAGGGTGTGCAAGTCATCGGCGCCATAAACGCGGTAGCCGCTGTCGGTGCGATGGGCCGCTTTCAACAGGCCGATGGACTCGTAGTAACGAATCATCTTGGCGCTCAGGCCGCTTTGGCGTGCTGCTTGGCCAATGTTCATGGACGCTTGTCCTCCAGATCCTTGGGTTTCCAGGTTTTCAACAGCAGCGCGTTACTCACCACGCTGACGCTGGACAGGGCCATGGCTGCGCCGGCCATGACCGGGTTGAGCAGGCCGAATGCGGCCAGCGGAATGCCGATCAAGTTATACACAAAGGCCCAGAACAGGTTCTGTCGAATTTTAGCGTAGGTCTTGCGGCTAATTTCCAGGGCGGCGGGCACCAGCCGTGGGTCGCCGCGCATCAGCGTGATGCCGGCCGCGTGCATCGCCACGTCGGTGCCACCGCCCATGGCGATGCCGATGTCGGCCGCCGCGAGGGCGGGCGCGTCGTTGATGCCGTCGCCGACCATCGCCACCACGCCGGTCTTTTTCAGTTCGGCGACGGTGGCGGCCTTGTCGGCGGGCAGCACTTCGGCGTGCACGTCGTCGATGCCCAGGGCTTGGGCGACCACCCGGGCGCTGCCACGGTTATCGCCGGTCAGCAGGTGGCTGCTGATATGCCGGGCCTTGAGTGCCTGTATCGCTTGCAGGGCGCCCGGTTTGAGGGTGTCGCCGAAGGCAAACAAGCCCAGCACCCGAGGCTGCGGGCCTTGCTCGATCAGCCAGGACAAGGTGCGGCCCTCGGCCTCCCAGGCGCTGGCCGAGTCGGCGAGGTCGCCGGTGCTCAAGCCGGTTTCTTCCAGCAGGCGACGATTGCCCAGGGCCAGTGGCCGACCGTCTAGGGTGCCGGCAATGCCGCGCCCGGTCAGCGACTGGCTGGCGCTGACATCCGCCACGTTCAAGCCTCGCTCGGCGCAAGCATCCAGCACCGCCTTGGCCAGCGGATGTTCACTGCCCCGTTGCAGCGCGCCGGCCTGTTGCAGCAGCGCCGCTTCGTTGCCATCGACGGCCGCCAGGTGGGCGATTTTCGGCGCGCCGGAGGTCAGGGTGCCGGTCTTGTCGAACACCACGGCGCTGACTTCATGGGCGCGCTCCAGGGCTTCGGCGTCCTTGATCAGGATCCCGTGGCGAGCCGCGACGCCGGTGCCGGCCATGATGGCGGTGGGCGTGGCCAGCCCAAGGGCGCAAGGGCAGGCGATCACCAATACGGTGACGGCGTTGATCAGCGCGACTTCCAGCGGTGCGCCATACAACCACCAGCCCACCAGCGTGGCCAAGGCCAGCACTAGCACCACTGGCACGAACACCTGGCTGACTTTATCCACCAGCTTCTGGATCGGCGCCTTGGCGGCCTGGGCGTCTTCCACCAGGCGGATGATCCGTGCCAGTACGCTTTCTGCACCAAGGGCCAGGGTGCGCACCAGCAACCGGCCTTCGCCGTTGATCGCGCCGCCTGTAACGGCGTCTCCGGGTTGTTTCGGCACCGGCAGGCTTTCACCGCTGATCAGCGCTTCGTCAGCGTGGCTTTGGCCTTCGACCACTTCACCGTCTACCGGGAAGCGTTCGCCGGGTTTGACCAGCACCAGGTCATTGAGCTTGAGGGCGGTGATGGCGACGTCGTGCTCGCGGCCGTCGATCACCTGGATCGCCCGCTCCGGACGCAAGGCTTCCAGGGCGCGGATGGCGCTGGCGGTCTGGCGTTTGGCGCGGCTTTCCAAATATTTGCCGAGCAGCACCAAGGCGATCACCACCGCCGAGGCTTCGAAATACAGATGCGGCATATTGCCCGCGGTTGCGGTGAGCCATTCATAAATACTCAGGCCGTAACCGGCGCTGGTACCGATGGCCACCAGCAGGTCCATATTGCCGGCCCCGGCGCGCACGGCTTTCCAGGCGGCGATATAGAAACGCGCACCGAAGATGAACTGCACCGGAGTAGCCAGGGCGAACTGGACCCAGGCCGGGAGCATCCAGTGCAGGCCGAACGGCTGCACCAGCATCGGCAGCACCAATGGCGCGGCGAGCAGGATCGCCAGCAGCAGCGCCCAGCGCTCATGGCTCAGGCGTTGTTCCTGGCTGGCCTGGGTAGCGGTTTCGCTTTGGGGCAGGGTGGCGGTGTAGCCGGCCTTGTCGACGGCGGCGATCAGGACGCCGGGGTCCATTTGGCCCAGCACTTCAATGTGGGCGCGTTCGTTGGCCAGGTTGACGCTGACACTTTGCACCCCGGGCACTTTGCCCAGTGCCCGTTCAACCCGCCCGGCGCAGCTGGCGCAGGTCATGCCGCTGATGGGCAGGTCGAAGGTGGTGGATCCGTTCATGGGCAGTACTCCAGGAGAGATTGCCCCTAGGATCAACCTTGACCTGTGGGGAAGGTCAAGGCTTCAGATCAATGTTTCAATATTCCAATGCCGCGGGCTTCAGGTACATGCCGTCCGGCCCTTGTGCGATACGCAACTTGCGCACGTCTCCGGCCTTCAACGTGATGTTCTGCGCCGGTGGCGCGAGCATGCCCGGCAGGCAACCCTGGGACTGCCCCGGCAGCAGCTTCAGGCGCAACGACACATTCCCGGCCGGCAAGTTGAAGGAGGTGGCCTGCTCCTGGAACAGCCGTCCGGCCAACTGGTCCTGGATATACAGGCCAATCTCGCAGTTGGTCGGCACTTCCAGGCGCTCCCGGGAAATGATCAGCACCGCATAATCCTGATCGGCACTGGCCACCGGCACAGCAGCGAAAAAGCCCATCAGGCTGACAAGGCCAAAAAACGACCAGCGCATGGCGAATTCTCCGAGGTTCACATCGTGGATAGGTGCAGCTTGGCCGAGGGCGCGAATGAATGCCAGCCCGGCAGATATTCACAGAACTTGACCTTGCCATCGTGGCAAGGTCAAAACTGTGGGCAACCTCATCAAAGGAGTCATGCCATGCAAGTATTCAGTGTTGAAGGAATGACCTGCGGCCACTGCGTTCGCTCGGTCACCCAGGCGGTGCAGGACAAGGATCCGGCCGCCAGTGTGCGCGTCGACCTCGCGTCCAAGGAAGTCGGTGTGGAGAGTAAGCTGCTGTCGCCGGCGCAAGTGATCAACCTGATCAGCGAAGAAGGCTACAGCGTCAAACTCGCCTGACTTTCTGATAGTTAGCGAGCTAACTTAATGTTCAAGGCACCCATGCCCGGCTAGACTGTCGGGCTGCCGACTCTACTGGGTGCCTGATGAACCTTCGTATAATCCTGATTTTGGGCGCCTTGAGCGCGTTTGCGCCGCTGGCCATCGACTTCTACCTGCCGGGTTTTCCGGCCATGGCCGTGGCATTCGGCACCGATGAAAAACATATTCAACTGACCCTGGCCGTGTACTTCACGGGCCTGGCGATCGGCCAGTTGATCTACGGGCCGCTGGCGGACCGTTTTGGCCGGCGCGGGCCGCTGCTCAGCGGTGTCACCCTGTTTACCCTGGCGTCCTTTGCGTGTGCGTATGCGCCGTCCCTGGAATGGCTGATCGGTGCGCGTTTCGTCCAGGCCCTGGGCGGCTGCGCCGGCATGGTGATCTCCCGGGCGGTGGTCAGCGATAAATGCGATGCGGTGGGTTCGGCCAAGGTGTTTTCCCAACTGATGCTGGTCACCGGGCTGGCGCCGATCCTCGCGCCGCTGGCGGGTGGCGTGATGGTCGGGGTGTGGGGCTGGCAGTCGATCTTCCTGGCGCTGACGGCATTCAGCGTGATGGCGGCCATTGCGGTAGCGGTCGGGTTGCCGGAAAGTTTCCCCGCCAATCAACCACGTCAGCCGCTGTCGGGTGCGCTGCGCCAGTACGGCCGGTTGTTGTCGGACCGGGTGTACCTGGGCTATGCCTTGACCGGTGGCATCTCGATTGCCGGCATGTTTGCCTACATTGCGGGTTCGCCGTTCGTCTTTATCAAACTCTATGGCGTGCCCGCCGAGCACTATGGCTGGGTATTTGGCTCCAACGCCGCCGGCTTCATCCTGGTCGCCCAGGTCAATGCACGTTTGCTGGCTTCCCGCGGCCCGGCGTTCTTGCTGTCGCGCACGGTGTGGGTCTACCTCGCGGCGGGCCTGTCGTTGCTGGCAATTACCGCTCTTCGCACGGACGCCTTGTGGCCACTGCTGGTGCCGCTGTTTATCTGCATCGCGAGCCTGGGCTGCATTTTGCCCAACACCTCGGCTTGCGCCATGAGCGGGCAGGGCGCACGGGCAGGCAGCGCGTCGGCGTTGCTCGGTTGCATTCAGTTTGGTGTAGCGGCGGGCGCGGCGTCGTTGGTCGGTGTGTTGCACGACGGTACGGCAATGCCAATGGCGATGGTCATCAGCTTGTGCGGCGTATTGGCGGTAACGTTCGCGATGCTGACCCGGCGCCTGCAGCGCCAACGGGCACTGCAAGCGGCGGATTGAGCAGGGTCAGCCAGCAGAACGCTGCTGGCTTTCGGGAAATCGGTGAGGCGCCTGGATACGGGTTTGCAGGGTGTCGGCAAACGCGCGGGCTTCGGCCTCGGTGCGGAAGGTGAAGGCGTTCTGGTCGAGACGGACTTGCCATTTGTTGCCGTGGGATTTTGCTAACGCTTTTATCAGGATCTTCATTGCTGACTTCCTCACGTAAAAGAATCGTGGCAAAGGCGGCCAATATAAACCTGAATGCGTCCACAGATGTGACAAGGATCAAGTCTCTGACTAGTGGTGTCGTCCATCACTCACATCAATAACAGACGACACTTACAGACCTATCTCCTTAGAACCCTTCCAGCACAATCTTGCCCTTGGCCTTGCCGCTTTCCAGCAGTTCGTGGGCGCGGCGCAGGTTGGCCGCGTTGATCACGCCAAAGTGCTCGCCCACCGTGGTTTTCAGGGTGCCGGCGTCGATCAGTTCGGCCACGCGATTGAGCAGGTTGTGCTGCTCGATCATGTCGCTGGTCTCGAACATCGAGCGGGTGTACATGAACTCCCAATGCAGCGACAGGCTCTTGCGCTTGAGCTTGCTCACGTCCAGCACCTTGGGATCATCGATCAGCGCCAGTTTGCCCTGGGGAATCAGCGCTTCTACCAATTGGTCCAGGTGCTGGTCGGTCTGGGTCAGGCTGGCGACGTAGTTCACCTGCGGATGGCCGGCCTTTTTCAGCTCTTCGCTCAGCGGTTTGCTGTGGTCGATCACCAGATCGGCGCCCAGGTCTTTGGCCCATGCCTGGGTTTCAGGCCGGGAGGCGGTGCCGATGACTTTTAGGCCGGTGAGCTGTTTCGCCAGTTGGGTCAGGATCGATCCCACACCACCGGACGCACCGACGATCAGCAGGCTCTGGCCCTCATCGGCCTGGCCTTCGCGTACTTGCAGGCGTTCGAACAGCAACTCCCAGGCGGTGATGGCGGTCAGCGGCAGGGCGGCGGCGTCGGCGAACCCCAGGGTTTTTGGCATATGGCCGACGATGCGCTCATCCACGGTGTGCAGTTCGCTGTTGCCGCCCGGGCGTACCAGGGAGCCGGCGTAGAACACCTTGTCACCGACCTTGAACAGGCTGACTTCGCTGCCTACGGCCTTGACCCCACCGGCCACGTCCCAGCCCAGCACTTTGGCCGCACCGTTTTCCGGGGCGACGTTCTGGCGCACTTTGGTGTCCACCGGGTTCACCGAGATGGCTTTGACTTCCACCAGCAGGTCGCGGGGGCCGGCCACGGGTTCTGGCAGTTCGATGTCTTGCAGGGATTTTGGATCGTTGATGGGCAATGCGGCGTAGTAGGCGATAGCTTTCATGATGGTTTCCAAAAAAGGGTCGGTTGATCAGGCAAGAAATTTCAGGCGCTTGAGTTCGAAATGTTCGAGCACGTCGGCAGCCTTGGCGCGGAAGTTCTGGATATGGGCGCTCTGGTCGTGGTCGGCCAGCGCCGCGTCGTCGCTCCAGCGCTCGAGCATGTAGAAGGTCTCGGGGTGTTGCAGGTCCTGGTGCAGGTCGTACTGCTGGCAGCCGGCTTCGACGCGGGTCGGTTCCAGCAGCTCGCGCAGCAGGGTTTCCAGGGTGGCCTGTTGGCCGGGTTTGGCGATCAGCGTGGCGATGACGTTAAAGGCAGCGGACATATTCGACTCCAAACACGTAATGAACGGGATGGACAGATGATTGGCTATTTCTCTCGAAGATAAAACCCGCTAAAAGAGCAGTCTCTTTCAATGTTTTTTTGATAATGGACGGTCAGCGTGCTGCGTTTTGATGACTTGCAGTTGTTTGTGCGCGCGGCAGACCTGGGCAGCCTTTCGGCGGCGGCGCGGGTCATGGACATGTCGGCGGCGGTGGCCAGCGCGGCGTTGAAGCGCATCGAGCAGCAGTTGGGCGCGCGTTTGCTGGCGCGCTCCACCCGCAGCCTGCGCCTGACGGCCGAGGGCGAAGGCTTTCTGGAGTACGCCCGCGCGGCCTTGAGCAGCCTGGATGAAGGCCGGCGTTTATTGGCCTGCGGCCAGGATCAGGTCGGCGGGGTGCTGCAACTGTCGGCACCGTCGGACTTTGGGCGCAACCAGTTGTTGCCCTGGCTCGATGAGTTCCAGCGCGAGTACCCCCAGTTGAGTGTGCGTCTGCTGTTGGGCGACCGGATTGCCGACCTGTTCCGCCAGCCCGTAGACATCGCCCTGCGTTATGGCGAACCGGAAGATTCCAGCCTGATCGCACTGCCCATCGCCCCGGACAATTACCGCGTGCTGTGCGCTGCTCCCAGCTATCTGGCGCGGCATGGCGAACCCCGTCATCTGGAGCAACTGACCCAGCACAATTGCCTGCTGTATATGCTCGGCAGCCGGGTGCACGACCATTGGAGTTTCAGCGACGGCAAGCGCGACGTCGGCCTGACGGTGACCGGCGACCGCTTCAGTGACGACGCCGATGTGGTGCGGCGCTGGGCGGTGGCCGGGGTGGGTATCGCCTACAAGTCCTGGCTGGATGTGAGCTCCGATGTGCTGGCCGGGCGCCTGCGCCTGGTCCTGCCGGAGCTGCGGGGCGAGCGCACGCCGCTTAACCTGTTGTGCGCCCATCGTGCGCAACTGAGCAAGCCGATCAATCTTCTGCGGGAAATGCTCGTTGCCCGCTGTGCGACATTGACCGCGCAGTTGCCGGCGCAGTCGGCCTTTACGCCCTAACCCCGGGGATATAAGGAAATTTCCTTCAGCTCCTGTCCTTGGTTGCTCTGTAAGACGGCACGGAACCCGGCGTTTTCACGCTTATACTTTTGCGCCAACCGCAGCAGACGAATGCTTCACAGGGAGTGAATGAGCACATGGAACAGGCACCTTGCATCAGTCAGATCGCCACCTTGCTGGCCGACCCGAAACGTACCGCGATGGTGTGGGCGTTGATGGACGGCTCGGCCAAACCCTCCGATGAATTGGCTGTGCTTGCGGGATTGTCAGCGGCGTCGGCCAATGCCCATCTTGCTCGATTGACGGCCGGCGGGTTGCTGCGGGTCGAAGCCCGTAGCGGCAGACGCTTCTTTCGGGTGGCCGCCGCCGATGTGGGGGCCGCCGTGGATGCCCTGGCCTGCACCACCATGGCCAGCGTCGCCCGCAGCACGCCCACTCATTCGCAGTCACTGATTGCGCCTGCCGCTTTACGACGGGCGAGGCTGTGCCAAGGGCATTTGGGTGGAGAGCTGGCAGCAGGCGTGTATCAACGGATGATGGCGGCGGGGTGGGTAGAACGCGCGGAGCAGCGTCTTGAAGTGACGCCTTACGGTGCACGCAAACTCGCAGGGCTGGGGATTTTCACCCAGGCACTGGCTCAGCCGATCGTGTGCGATTGTTTGGATTGGAGCGAGCAGCAGCCGCACCTGGGCGGTGCGTTGGGGGCCGCGCTGTTGCAGCTGTGCATGCAGTCGGGCTGGGTCAGTGTAATCAATGAGTCCCAGGCCTTACAGGTCAGCGAAGCCGGGCAACTGGAGATTGCCCGGCTCGCCACATCGGTCGGGCGTTAAGGCTTGACCAACCGCGCATCCAGGCTGTTTTGCGCCAGGCGTTTGGCCTGGTCCTGGGTCATGCCCAGGGAGGTGTACAGCGCATGGAAGTTCTCGGTGACATAGCCGCCGAAGTAAGCTGGGTCGTCCGAGTTCACCGTCACCTTCACCCCACGCTCAAGCATGTCGAGGATGTTGTGCTGGGACATGTCGTCGAACACGCACAGTTTGGTGTTGGACAGCGGGCACACCGTCAGCGGGATTTGCTCGTCGATGATTCGCTGCATCAAGCGCTCGTCTTCAATGGCGCGTACGCCATGGTCGATACGCTGGATCTTCAGCAGGTCGATGGCTTCCCAGATGTATTCCGGTGGGCCTTCTTCACCGGCGTGGGCTACGGTCAGGAAGCCTTCGTGACGGGCACGGTCGAACACACGCTGGAACTTGCTCGGCGGGTGGCCCATTTCCGAACTGTCCAGGCCCACGGCCACAAACGCGTCACGGAACGGCAGCGCCTGGTCGAGGGTTTTCTCGGCTTCTGCTTCGCTCAAGTGACGCAGGAAACTCAAGATCAAACCGCTGGTGATACCCAGTTGCTGCTCGCCGTCTTTCAGCGCGGCGGCAATGCCATTGAGCACGACCTCGAAGGGCACGCCGCGGTCGGTGTGGGTCTGCGGGTCGAAGAACGGTTCGGTGTGGATCACGTTCTGCGCCTTGCAGCGCAGCAGGTAGGCCCAGGTCAGATCGTAGAAGTCCTGGGAGGTGCGCAGTACGTCGGCACCCTTGTAGTACAGGTCGAGAAACTCTTGCAGGTTGTTGAAGGCGTAGGCCTTGCGCAGGGTTTCGACGTCGTTCCACGGCAGCGCGATCTTGTTGCGTTCAGCCAGGGCGAACAGCAGCTCAGGCTCCAGCGAGCCTTCCAGGTGCAGGTGCAATTCAGCCTTGGGCAGGGCGTTGAGCCAATCGTACATTTATAAATTCTCATCAGGTGCAATGGCGGCATTCTACAGGCGCACGCCGAAATAATCGGCAAAACCTGACCAAGCGGTGAGTATCCCTTGGCGTCGTGCAAGCGGTGCGTGAACTAAGGTGTAACGAAACGTTAGCGGCGCGGTGCAGTCTGTACCCCATCAATGACGGATTCGCCGCGTATAAAAGGCCTGTAATGCTCACATCAATCAAGCAAGAAAAATTCATGCTGCTGGCGCTGATCGCCGCCATCGCTGCCTACCCGCTGGAGCATTGGATGCTGCACAGCGGGCAGATGGTGGCGCTGCTCGGCGGCGTGGCGCTGATCGGCTTTATCGTCGTGGCCTCGATGCGCGTAGCCCATCACGCCGAGCAACTGGCGGAAAAGGTCGGCGACCCCTACGGCACCATGATCCTGACCCTCGCCGCCGTGCTGGTGGAAGTGGTGATTTTGGCGATCATGATGAGCAACGAGCCGTCGCCGACCCTGGTGCGCGACACCATCTACTCGGCGGTGATGCTCGACATCAACGGCATCCTCGGCCTGGCGGCGCTGATGGGCGGGATCAAGCACGGCGAACAGTCCTACAATGACGATTCGGCGCGGACCTACAGCGTGATGATCCTGACCGCCATGGGTGTGTCGATGGTGGTGCCGGAATTTATCCCCGAGGCCGACTGGAAAATTTACTCGGCCTTCACCATCGGCGCGATGGTGGTGCTGTACACCCTGTTTCTGCGGATGCAGGTGGGGCCCCACAGTTATTTCTTCAGCTACAGCTACCCGGAAAAACGTCGCAAGAAACAGCCGGAAGAAGAGTCGCCGCCGATCAACCTGGCGTTTTCCATCGGGACCCTGGTATTTGGCGTGATCGTGATTGGCGCGTTGGCCGAGGTGATGTCCAAGACCCTCGACCTGGGCCTGGAAGGCACGGGCGCTCCGCCGGTGATCACGGCAATTGTCGTGGCCGCAATTTCCGCCGCGCCGGAGATTTTGACCGCGTTGCGCGCAGCCCTCGCCAACCGCATGCAGTCGGTGGTGAACATCGCGCTGGGTGCGTCGCTGTCGACGGTGATTTTGACGGTGCCGGTGATGGAGGCCATGGCCTTGTACACCGGCCAGCCGTTCCAGATGGCGATGACGCCGGTGCAGACCGTGATGGTATTTATCACGCTGATTGTCAGCGCGATCAACCTCAACGATGGCGAAACCAACGCCATCGAAGGGATGACCCATTTTGTGTTGTTTGCGACGTTTATCATGTTGTCGCTATTGGGGTTGTAACAGACACCGAGGAGCCAATGTGGGAGCTGGCTTGCCTGCGATAGCATCACCTCGGTGCAACTGAACGACCGAGGTGCCTGCATCGCGGGCAAGCCCGGCTCCCACATTTGATCTGTGTTTGGCTCAGATCCCGCTGATCAGCGCCCGCGCCGCCTGGCTGTGATCGGCAATCAAGCCCTTCAGATCCAGGCCTTCGACCTGCCCGTCGATCACCCGCCATTTCCCGCCCACCATCACCCGATCCGCCCGGTCGGCGCCGCACAGCAGCAGCGCCGATATCGGGTCGTGGCTGCCGGAGAAGCGCAGCTCATCCAGTTTGAACAACGCCAGGTCGGCCTGTTTGCCTACGGCCAGTTCGCCGATGTCGCTACGGCCAAGTAACTGCGCCGAACCTTTTGTTGCCCAACCCAACACCAGTTCCGGGGTGATTTTCTCTGCCCCGTAACGCAGGCGTTGGATGTACAACGCCTGGCGCGTTTCCAGGATCATGTTCGACGCATCATTGGATGCCGAGCCGTCCACCCCCAGGCCAATCGGCGCGTCGGCCGCGAGCAGGTCGAGGGTCGGGCATATGCCGGAAGCCAGGCGCATGTTGGAGCTCGGGCAATGGCATATCCCGGTTCCGGCGGCGCCGAGGCGGGCGATTTCCTCCGGGTTGAAGTGAATGCCATGGGCCAGCCAGGTGCGCGGGCCCAGCCAGCCGACGCTGTCGAGGTAGTCCACGGTGCGCAGGCCGAAGCGCTGCAGGCAGAAGTCTTCTTCGTCGAGGGTTTCCGCCAGGTGGGTGTGCAGGCGCACGTCGAGGTGGTTGGCCAGTTCGGCGCTGGCTTCCATGATTTCCGGGGTCACGGAAAACGGCGAGCAGGGCGCCAGGGCGATCTGGATTTGCGCGCCGTCGCCGCGTTCGTGGTACTGGCGGATCAGGCGGCGACTGTCTTCCAGGATCACTTCGCCCTGTTGCACGGTTTGCTGGGGTGGCAGCCCGCCGTCGGCTTCGCCCAGGCTCATGGAGCCGCGGGTGAGCATGGCGCGCATGCCCAGTTCGCGCACGCTGTCGACTTGCACGTCGATCGCCTGTTCCAGGCCGTCGGGGAACAGGTAGTGGTGGTCTGCCGCGGTGGTGCAGCCCGAGAGCAGCAATTCAGCGAGGGCGACTTTGGACGCGAGGGCGAGCTTTTCCGGGGTGAGCCGGGCCCAGACCGGGTACAGGGTTTTCAGCCAGGGAAACAGCGGCTGGTTAACCACCGGAGCCCAGGCGCGGGTCAGGGTTTGGTAGAAGTGATGGTGGGTGTTGATCAGCCCCGGAAGCACCACATGCTCGCGAGCATCGAACACTTGTCCACAGGGCACGGCGGGTTCACGTCCCCAGCCCAGCACTTCGACGATGACACCGTCTTGCAGCACCAGGCCGCCACGGGCGTCGAGGCCATTGGCAGTGAAAATCGCGAGGGGGTTTTTTAACCAGATACGGGTCGCAGGCATTGGCCGGCTCCTCTGAATGATGGGTTCAGGTTTGCCAGCTCAGTGTTGCCCTGTCTGCTGATCCAGGGTCGCCGGGAAGGGCGAGGTGCGCAGTTTACGTGTGGATCGTTATCGACGGCAATCGGCCGATAACGATCGCGGTTTTTTTACCAGGCGATGGTGTCGCCCTTGTAGTCCACAAAGTGATGGCCGCCCTTGCCACTGTAGGCATTTACCTGGTCGAGCAGGCCGCGCACGCTGGTGGCCACGTCGATGTGCGCGTTTTCGCCGCCCATGTCGGTTTTCACCCAGCCTGGGTGCAGCGACAGCACGGTGAGTTTCTGATCGCCCAGTTGGGTGACGAAACTGTTGGTCATGGAGTTGAGGGCGGCCTTGCTGGCTTTGTACAGGGCCAGGTCCGAGCCGTCGGGGATGGTGACGCTGCCCAGGATCGAACTCATGAAGGCCAGTACGCCGGTGTCGGGGCGCAGCTGCCCGACAAAACGCTGGGCCAGGTTGATTGGCGCCACGGCATTGGTGAAAAACAGTTGGCCGACTTCCGCCTGGGTGGCGTGGCCCGGTTCCTGATTGGCCGGGCCTTTGACGCCGGCGTTGACGAACAGCAGGTCGAAGGTTTTTGCCTTGAGACGCTGGTTCAGGGCGATCACTGCCTGCTGGTCATCCATGTCGAGCTTTTCGATCTGCACCGGGCCCAGGGCCTTCAAGGCATCGGCTTTTTGCGGGTCGCGCACGGTGGCTGTCACGTCCCAGCCGTCTGCCAGCAGTTGCTTGACCAGGCCAAGGCCCAGGCCCCGGGAGGCGCCGATAATCAGTGCGGTTTTTGAAGTAGACATGAATGGCTTCCTTTGACGGTGGAGGTTCACGGGTTCAGTGGACAACGCTGGCCGAGTCTTTGCTGCAACTCCTGGCGCAGTTGGTCGAGTTCGGTGATGCGGGTTTCGATCAGGTTGAGCTTGTCTTGCAGCAGTTGGGTGACGGCGCTGTCGGGGTCTGGAGCTTGCCATAATGCGCCGACGCTGTTGCCGATTTCGCTGAGGCTGAAGCCCAGGCGCTGGGCGGTCTTGATGTACAGCACCAGTTGCACCATATCGGCGGGATAGTCGCGGTAACCGTTGGCGCTGCGTTGTGAGGCAATCAAGCCGCGTTGCTCGTAGAAGCGCAGGGTGTCGCGGCTGACCTGGCTGGCCTGGGCTAATTCGCCGATACGCATGTAGAGGGCTCGAGAGGGCTTGACCTTGGAGCATACTCCAGGCTTTACCTTGCTGGCTTCTTGAATTGAAGGAGCTTGCTTTCATGTGGACTGCCCACCAATACCGTCGACTGGTCAGGGCCAGCGGCTGGTATGACCTGATTGTCACCGCGGCGCTGGTTACCCCCTGGACTTTTGTTTTGCTGCATAACGCCCTGGTGGCGTTGAACCTGCCGGGCGAACTGCCGCCGTTCGCGCCTGTGCATATGTTGATGGCCAACCTGATGGGCTCGATTGTCTGTGTGTGGTCGGTGCTGCGAATCCGCGATCCTCAAGCGATTTTTGGTCGCTATGACGCGGCTGGCCGGGTGCTGTTTGCGACCTGGCAGATTTACGCGCTGGCCCATGGCGCAAGTACGGTGTTGGTGATCGTCGTGGTGTTTGAAGTGCTGTGGGCGGTGGCGCAGTTGATGCCGGTACGTCGGACCGAAAATTGATCAAAAAACGCTCAATTGTGCCGGGGCGTTGCGGGCTCTGACGCCGGGTCACTCTTGCACGGGTTATCCACAGGTTGCTCCACAGTAATTGTGCGCAAGCGTGATCGGTGGATATAAGCGCTGAGGCCCTTTGTTCTAAAGGACATAACCCGCCTAACTGACTGTTTTTGAGCCGGATTAATACTTTAGTGTGGTCGCCTGAGCAAAAACTGAACAACCGCCTGAAACCCTTGTGACAGAAGGGTTACAGGCGAGTGTGCTCAGGTTATCCACAGGCAGGTGCACAGCAGATGTGGGCAGTTTCAGCGCGCTAGCAGAATGCGTCCGCGGCTCAGGTCGGCCAGCTGGCTTTGCAAGGTGTCGATATGGGCTTCGCCCAGGGCCAGTTGCAGGTCGACGCCATTGGCGGTGAAGGTTTCTTCCACCACCAGCCCGCCCAGATCGGCTACCCGCAACTTCACCAGAGCAAGCTCGGCAAAACCACAGGAGCAGCTCAGCGGCACGCGTTTGATCAGCTCGACGCGTTCGGCGGCTTGCAGGCATTTGTTGGCGCCGCCGCCATAGGCGCGGGCCAGGCCGCCGGTGCCCAGCTGGATGCCGCCGTACCAGCGGATCACCAGCACCACGACCTGGTCGCAATCCTGCGCTTCGATCGCGGCCAGGATCGGTCGCCCGGCCGTGCCGCCGGGCTCGCCGTCATCGTTGCTGCGGTATTGATCGCCGAGTTTCCAGGCCCAGCAGTTGTGCGTGGCGTTCAGGTCGCTGTGCTGGTCGATGAAGGCCTGGGCGTCCTGGGGGCTGGCGATGGGGGCGGCGAGGGTGATGAAGCGGCTTTTGCGAATTTCTTCGCGAAACTCGCAAAGGCCGGTAAGCGTGAAAGGCATGGGTGACTTCGTTTAGAGGGCGGGCTTGATGCCGCAGCCTTTGAGGATGATGTGGATAAGGTTGGTGCCGGCGTCTTCCATGTCTTGCTTGGTCAGCTTGGTGCGCCCGGTCACACGGCAGATCTGCGTGGCAAAGTCGGCGTAGTGCTGGGTGCTGCCCCACAGCAGGAAGATCAGGTGCACGGGGTCGATGGGGTCCATCTTGCCCGCGTCGATCCAGGCCTGGAACACCGCCGCACGGCCGCTGAACCAGGCACGGTAGTCCTGGCTGAAATACTCGGTCAGGCATTCACCGCCGCTGATGATCTCCATCGCGAAGATCCGCGAGGCTTGTGGCTGGCGCCGGGAGAACTCCATCTTGGTGCGGATGTAGCGGGTCAGGGCGGCGGCCGGGTCATCCTCGGCGGTCAGCGTGTTGAAGGTGCTGTCCCACAGTTCGAGGATGTTGCTGAGCACGGCAATATAAAGCCCCAGCTTGTTGGTGAAGTAGTAGTGCAAGTTGGCTTTCGGCAACCCGGCACTCGCCGCGATGGTGTTCATGCTGGTGCCTTTGTAGCCATGACGGGCGAACTCGTCTTCGGCGGCCTGCAGGATCGCTTGTTCGTTCTTTTGCCGAATGCGGCTTGCAGGCTTTCCGGCGTGGTTGCTGTGGGCAGGAACTTCGAGGCTCATGGAGGTTTCCGTGCAGATCGATGAATACGACGTGTGCACAGATAACCCACCCTCAAGCCCCAGACAAGTCCCGATACGATAAAACCCTCAAAGCGGCTCCAGAGTGTCGCTTTCCAGAGGCTGGTTTGCGGCATCGGTGGTGGCCTTGGGTTCAGGCAGCAACAGGCACAACACAATGGCGGTCAGGCCGCCGCTGGTGATGGCCGAGTCAAACAGGTTCTGCACCAGGGTTGGCATCAGGTGCAGCAGGTTTGGCTGGGCGGCGATCCCCAGGCCCACGCCGAACGAGGTGGCGATGATCAACATGCTGCGTCGATCCAGCGGGGCCTGGGCGAGGATGCGCACGCCGGCGGCGGCCACGCTGCCGAACATCACCAGGGTTGCGCCGCCGAGTACAGGTTTGGGGATTTGTTGCAGCACCGCGCCAATCAGCGGAAACAGCCCGAGACAAAACAGCACCACGCCGATGTACAGGCCGACGTAGCGACTGGCGACACCGGTCAGTTGGATCACACCGTTGTTCTGGGCAAAGGTGGTATTGGGAAAGGCGCTGAAGGTGGCGGCGATCATGCAACTGATGCCATCCCCCAGTACACCTCCCTTGAGCCGGCTTATATAGGAAGGGCCGCTGATGGGCTGGCGGGCGATCATGCAATTGGCGGTGAGGTCGCCGACGGTTTCGATGGTGCTGATCAGATAAATCAGCGCCACCGGCAGGAAAGCCGTCCAGTCGAAGTTGAAACCGAAGCGGAACGGTGTAGGCAGGCTGATCAGTGGCAAGTCCGGCAGGGCCTGGGGCACCAGTTTTCCGCTGAACCAGGCAGCGAGGCTGCCCAATGCCAGGCCGATGATGATGGCGGATAGACGTACCCACGGGGTGTTCGAACGGTTGAGCAGGATGATCGTCAGGACCACGAACAGGCCGAGTGCCAGGTTGGTCGGGGCGCCAAAGTCCGGGGCGTTGAAGCCGCCGCCCAGGTCGGTGATGCCGACTTTGATCAGGCTGATGCCAATCAAGGTGATGACGATGCCGGTCACCAGCGGTGTGATGACCCTTTTGAGCTGACCGATGAAGCGGCTCAACACCACTTGCACCGCCGCGCCGAAGAAGCAAATGCCGAAAATCATCGCCAGGATGTCTTCCGGGCTGCCGCCGCGTTGCTTGACCAGAAACCCTGCCGACAATACGGCGCCGAGAAACGCGAAGCTGGTGCCTTGCAGGCAGATCATCCCGGCGCCGATGCCAAACGGCCTACGAGCCTGGATGAAGGTACCTACGCCCGAAACCATCAATGCCATGCTGATCAGGTAGGGCAGGTGAGCGTTCAGGCCCAGGGTGGAACCGATGATCAGCGGCGGAGTGATGATGCCGACAAAGGCGGCCAACACATGCTGCAACGCAGCGAGCAAAGCGGGCAATGGTTTTGGGCGGTCGTTAAGGCCGTAGATCAGGTCGCTGGGGCTGGAGGATTCTGGCGGCATGGCGTGGGAACTCATGGCTGTTGGTTCTAGGTCCCCATGCCTTGCAAAAAGCTGTCCAGTTGCTCAGGTTTTTCTTTAGGGCCCGTCCTAGCGCGTTGCGGCCAGACTTTCGAGAAAGCTTTCCAGCACCAAATGAGGGCGACGGCCCTTGCGCGTGACCGAAGCGAGGCTCAAATCGTAAAAACGTGTGGCCGGTTTCAGCGCACGCAGTCGGCCTTGTTGCACCCACAGGCTGGCGTAGTGATCGGGCAGGTAGCCGATGTAGCGGCCGGTGAGGATCAGGAACGCCATGCCCTCACGGTCCGAGGCGCTGGCGGTGCAGTTGAGCGCCTGGTAGTGAGCCTGGATATCGGCGGGCAGGCGGAAGGTCGGGGCGATGGCGTCCTGGCTATTGATGCGTTCGTCGTCCAGTTGCTTATCGTCGGCATAAAACAGCGGGTGGCCAACCGCGCAATAGAGCAGCGAGCGTTCGCTGTACAGCGGCTGGTATTCAAGGCCCGACAAGGCGCTGGCCTGGGGGACGACGCCCACATGCAGGCGACCGTCGAGCACACCTTGTTCCACTTCATTGGGCGCGATCATGCGGATCTGGATCTGCACGTCCGGGCCGCGCTCCTTCAACTGCGCCAAGGCATGGGTGATGCGCATGTGGGGCAGGGTGACCAGGTTGTCGGTCAGGCCGATGATCAGTTCGCCGCGCAGGTGCTGGTGCAGGCCGTTGACCTCGGTGCGGAAACTTTCCAGGGCGCTGAGTAATTGCAACGCCGACTGATACACCTCGCGTCCTTCCTCGGTCAGGGAAAAACCCGCACGCCCGCGTTGGCACAGGCGTAGGCCCAGGCGCTGTTCGAGATCACTCATCTGTTGGCTGATGGCCGAGCGCCCAATCCCCAATACGGTTTCCGCCGCCGAGAAGCCGCCGCACTCCACCACGCTGCGAAAGATGCGCAACAGACGGATATCGAAGTCGCTGACTTGGGCGAGTGGGTCGGGTCGACGGCTGCTCATAGTTTAGTGAAGGCCTGACTGAAGGTTAGAAGAGTTGGATTTCACCGACTTTATCCCCGTGGCAATTTAGCTGCAACAACGCTTTTCAAATCCCTACGCTGCCTTTTGCCTTGCGAGGTTTTGCTCATGAACATGCCCGAAAACGCTCCGTCCACCCTGGCCAGCCAACTGAAGCTGGACGCGCACTGGATGCCGTACACCGCCAACCGTAACTTCCATCGTGACCCGCGCCTGATCGTGGCGGCCGAAGGCAGCTGGTTGACCGATGACAAGGGGCGCAAGGTGTATGACTCGCTGTCGGGTCTGTGGACTTGCGGCGCCGGGCACACTCGCAAGGAAATCCAGGAAGCGGTCGCCAAGCAACTGGGCACGTTGGACTACTCGCCGGGCTTCCAATACGGTCATCCATTGTCGTTCCAACTGGCAGAAAAGATTACCGACCTGACTCCGGGCAACCTGAACCACGTGTTCTTCACCGACTCGGGCTCCGAGTGCGCCGATACCGCGGTGAAGATGGTGCGTGCGTACTGGCGCCTGAAGGGCCAGGCGACCAAGACCAAGATGATTGGCCGTGCCCGTGGTTATCACGGTGTGAATATCGCCGGTACCAGCCTGGGCGGCGTTAACGGTAACCGTAAGATTTTTGGCCAGGGCCTGATGGATGTTGACCATCTGCCTCACACCCTGTTGGCGAGCAATGCCTTCTCCCGTGGTATGCCGGAGCTGGGCGGTATCGCCTTGGCGGACGAGCTGCTCAAGCTGATCGAGCTGCACGATGCGTCGAACATCGCGGCGGTATTCGTTGAGCCGATGGCGGGTTCCGCTGGTGTGCTGGTGCCGCCGCAGGGTTACCTGAAGCGCCTGCGTGAGATCTGCGATCAACACAACATCCTGTTGGTGTTCGACGAAGTGATCACCGGCTTCGGCCGTACCGGCTCGATGTTTGGTGCCGACAGCTTCGGCGTGACCCCGGACCTGATGTGCATTGCCAAGCAAGTCACCAATGGCGCGATCCCGATGGGCGCGGTGATTGCCAGCACCGAGATTTATCAGACGTTCATGAACCAGGCGACGCCTGAGTACGCGGTGGAATTCCCGCACGGTTACACCTACTCGGCCCACCCGGTGGCCTGTGCGGCTGGCCTGGCGGCACTCGACCTGCTGCAGAAGGAAAACCTGGTGCAGAGCGTGGCCGAAGTCGCCCCGCATTTCGAGAATGCGCTGCACGGTTTGAAGGGCAGCAAGAACGTAATCGATATTCGTAACTATGGCCTGGCCGGTGCGATCCAGATTGCACCGCGTGATGGTGATGCGATCGTGCGTCCATTCGAGGCCGGCATGGCCTTGTGGAAAGCCGGTTTCTACGTGCGCTTTGGCGGCGACACCCTGCAATTCGGGCCAACCTTCAACAGCAAGCCGCAGGACCTGGATCGCTTGTTCGATGCGGTCGGCGAAGTGCTGAACAAGATCGACTGATTTCTCCTTCTATATAGAACAACTTTTCAGGAGCCCTGCATGAGCCTCATCCAGCATTTGATCAACGGCCAGATGGTGACCGAAAACGGTCGCACCGCGGACGTGTACAACCCGTCGACGGGCCAGGTGATTCACCAGGTGCCATTGGCCAGCCGTGAAACTATCCAAAGTGCTATCGACTCGGCCAAGGCGGCGTTCCCGGCGTGGCGCAACACGCCACCGGCCAAGCGTGCCCAGGTGATGTTTCGTTTCAAGCAATTGCTGGAGCAGAACGAAGCGCGCATCTCCCAACTGATCAGCGAAGAGCATGGCAAGACACTGGAAGACGCGGCTGGTGAACTGAAGCGCGGGATCGAGAACGTGGAGTATGCGTGTTCGGCGCCGGAAATCCTCAAGGGCGAGTACAGCCGTAACGTCGGTCCGAACATCGACGCCTGGTCTGACTTCCAGCCGTTGGGCGTGGTGGCCGGTATTACGCCGTTCAACTTCCCGGCCATGGTGCCGTTGTGGATGTACCCGCTGGCGATCGTCTGCGGTAACTGCTTCATCCTCAAGCCGTCGGAGCGTGATCCAAGCTCGACATTGCTGATCGCGCAGCTGTTGCAGGAAGCTGGCTTGCCTAAAGGTGTGCTGAGCGTGGTGCACGGCGACAAGGGCGCGGTGGATGCGCTGATCGAAGCGCCGGAAGTCAAAGCGTTGAGCTTTGTGGGCTCGACGCCGATTGCCGAGTACATCTATTCCGAAGCTACCAAGCGCGGCAAGCGTGTGCAGGCGTTGGGCGGGGCGAAGAACCATGCGGTGTTGATGCCGGATGCGGATCTGGATAACGCGGTCAGTGCCTTGATGGGCGCGGCCTATGGTTCGTGCGGTGAGCGTTGCATGGCGATTTCGGTTGCTGTGTGTGTCGGTGACCAGGTGGCTGATGCGTTGATCGCCAAGCTGGTGCCGCAGGTCAAGGCGCTGAAGATTGGTGCGGGCACTTCGTGCGGGTTGGATATGGGGCCGCTGGTGACTGGCCAGGCGCGGGATAAGGTCAGTGGCTATATAGAAGACGGCGTTTCTTCGGGCGCTGAGTTGGTAGTCGACGGTCGTGGCCTGAGTATTGCCGGGCATGAAGAGGGTTTCTTCCTGGGGGGCAGTCTGTTCGATCGCGTGACCCCGCAGATGCGTATCTATAAAGAAGAGATCTTTGGGCCAGTGTTGTGCGTGGTTCGGGTGAACAGCCTGGAAGCGGCCATGCAGTTGATCAACGATCACGAGTACGGCAACGGTACCTGCATCTTCACCCGTGATGGTGAGGCGGCGCGTCTGTTCTGTGACGAGATTGAAGTGGGCATGGTGGGCGTCAACGTCCCGCTGCCGGTGCCGGTGGCATATCACAGCTTTGGTGGCTGGAAGCGTTCGCTGTTTGGCGATTTGCATGCCTATGGGCCGGATGGGGTGCGTTTCTACACCCGTCGCAAGGCGATTACCCAGCGCTGGCCGCAACGGGCCAGCCATGAAGCGTCGCAGTTTGCCTTTCCAAGTTTGTAACTTGCAGGCGTAGAAGGCCGGCCCCTTGGGGCCGGCCTTTGCTTTTCGGGGTTTTTTGACCGATATGACAGTATTGTGAAAAAAAGGGGTTGACGGCAGATTCTGGAAGTCTATAATTCGCA
>NZ_JAOTOA010000035.1:0-41194 GCF_036346535.1 Pseudomonas sp. Z18(2022) | reverse complement strand
CAAATAACGGATATGCACCCGGTCAAACCAACCCACACCGCTCAAAAAACCGCTCCCGCCCCAGGATCATCAACGCCGCCCGCTTGTGGGGAAAATCAAACTCCTTCTCACAGTGAAAACACTGGTTCTGCATATACCCAATCATCTTCCCGTTATCCGCCCGAGGCTCCGCCACCACCCGCTGAGTACGCGGATCATCCAGAAACAGGTAATGCACCAACGCCGACAGCCAACTCGCAACCTTGTGCGGCCCCCGGTGATGCTCTTCACCCACCAGCATATGAACCCCGCGATCGTAATCCGCCGCATCATAGAACGGCGCAATCCGATCCTCCTTCGCCCAATACGCCTCGAAATACGCAAACGGCTCATCATCAAAACAGCCGATCAACGTCAACGCATGAGGATCCGCATCCAGCTTGTCCAGATACTCCCGATGCTGCTCCAGACTGCCACTCTCCTGCCAGAAATTCGCCACCCGCGTACTGTTCTGCCACCGATTGAAACGCGCCAGATCGACGTCAATCTCCACCGTTCGCAGCGAAATCCACGCCCCCAACCGCGCATCAAACCGCCGATAAACCTCACCCCGCGGCTTCGGCGCACGGGCCGGATGCCGCTTGCCACCACTGATGATCATCTGCTGCGGATAAGTCCCCGTAAGTGACTGCCCCAACCACGGCTGCGGCAGCTGCCAGAACAACGTGCGCTCGCAATGAAACTGCCCGGCCACCTCGGTCGCCACCAGCAGCCCACTGCGCAGGGCATCATCCGGCGCATGCTCAAGGCGCCAAACCAATCGCTGGCGCCCCGGTTCCTTGGCAAACAGCCAGTAACAAGCCGCCCACAGAGCACGGGCAGCCGGCACGCTGCCGGGCTCCTGCAAGTGCACCTGCAGCTCATCACCCCGCTCAAGGCGCAGGCGAATCAACGGCTGCCCTTCAAGGGTAAGGCTCAGGCGGCTGTCAGTTTCATCAGCATTCAGGGCAGGCCCCGCCGGCAAGGGCAGGACAGACAGGTCATTCAGATTGGACATGGGATGGGCTCACGAATCGTCGACAGTTCAACAAGTGACGTGAGCCAAGGGCAAAAATTTAGACGATCAGGGCACCGGCAACACATCGATGCGGTAAGGCTCGAAGATCTTCAGCAACTGGCCGTTGTCACGCAGTTGCTTGAGCAGCCCGGCAAACGCCGGCCCGGTGATCGGTGCCTTGGGCCGCAGCAACGCGTAGTGATGGTAGATCTGGTCGATCCGCTCCGACACCAGGAACTGCCCCGCCGTATCGGCGTTGCGCACCAGGAAGTCGCTGAGGTAGGAGCGCGTCACCAGAGCAATGTCGGCCCGGCCCCGGGCGACCATCAGCAGGTTGCTGTCGTGGGAATAGGTCAACGTGGCGTTGAAGTGCTCCGCCATGTACTTGGGGTCGGGGTTGAAGTTGGCGAACGCATAGTGATAACCGCTGAACACCGCCAGGCGCTTGCCGGCCAGGTCAGCGAAATAGGATTGGTCGCGACCCGGCTCCTGCTGGGCCACGAATATTTCCGCATCCTCCAGACCCATGTCGACATCCGTATGGGGAATGTCCTGCCAGCCCCAGTTCGGGTTTTCGAAGATCGCCATGTCGACCCGGCCCTGCTGGAAGTCGCGAAAACGCCGGGGAATCGAGGTGGGCACCAGCACAAACTGGTAATCGGTTTGCAAAGCGTTCAAGGCTTCCACCAGTTGCGGCAGCAACCCGGTGTCGGCGCCCTGCTCCGGGCGCACGGTGTACGGCGGAAAATGCGCAGCACCGACCCTCACCAATTGGGCGGCCGAAGCCGGCATCAGCCACAGTGCGCCAAGCGCCAATATTGAGAGTCCTGCAGCCAATCGCCAAGGCGAACACATCAAGGCACACACCGTCGAAAACTTTGATCCCGCTAAGCTAGGCGTTTTTGTCTATCGAGACAACTTTCTGCCCCACAATTAATAGCTTGCGTGAACCGGCTAGTCAGCTTTCAACACCATCAGCAAGGCTTCGTCGGCCAGTTGCTCCAGGGTCATGCTGCCCTGGGCACGAAACCAGGTGGTGGTCCAGGACAAGGCGCCGGTCAGGAAGCGCCGGGTGATAAACACATCGCCCCTGATATAACCGGCCTCCTTGGCCTCCCCCAGCACCTGCAACCAGATGTCTTCGTAGATATCGCGCAAGGCCAGCACCTGGGCCTGGCCCTCGGCCGACAGTGAGCGCCATTCATACACCAGCACCGCCATGGCCTCGCCGCTGCCGCCCATGATCGACTGCAATTCGCAGCGAATCAGCGCCAGCACGCGCTCACGCACGTTGTTTGCCTCGGCCAGGGAAGCGCGCATCAACGCGGTGTTGTAGTGGATGGTTTCCTCCATCACCGCCCGCAGGATTTCGTCCTTGCTCTTGAAGTGATGAAAGATGCTGCCGGACTGAATCCCAACCGCGCCGGCCAGGTCACGCACGGTGGTGCGCTCAAATCCCTTGTTGCGAAACAGGTGCGCCGCGGTTTGCAGCAGCTTGCCACGGGCGCTGTCGGGGTCGGTCAATTGGCCGGCGTCGACCATGGTGCGCATCACCCGCAGGGCTTTTTGCTCATCCATGCTGCTCTCCTTAACTTCTGGTTACGTCTTGGGCGGCAATTTAGGCCGTGGCAGCCAACCAAGCAAGCGCTTGGGGCAAAGTTGTGACCAGAGTTTACAAACCAAGCGCTTGCTTGGTAGTCTCAGTCCAGCCATTCAGAGAAGGACTTCTCATGAACAAGACGGTACGCATCGGCTGCGCCAGCGCCTTCTGGGGCGACACCTGCACCGCCGCTGCGCAGTTGGTGCACGGCGGCGCGCTGGATTACCTGGTGTTCGACTACCTGGCGGAAGTCACGATGTCGATCCTGGCCGGAGCACGGATGAAAGATCCCCAGGCCGGCTACGCCACGGATTTCGTCGAGGTGCTGACGCCGCTGCTGGCGGATATCCAGCGCCAGGGCATCCGTGTGATCAGCAATGCCGGCGGGATCAACCCCCAGGCCTGCGCCGCCGCGTTGCAGGCGGCCTGCGACCAGGCGCACATTCCGTTGAAGATCGCCGTGCTGCTGGGGGATGACCTGCAACCGCAGTTCAAGCAACTGCATGGCATCACCGACATGTTCAGCGGCGCGCCCCTCCCGGCGATGTGCGTGTCCACCAACGCCTACCTTGGCGCACCCGGCATCGTGCAGGCGCTGAAGCTGGGTGCCGATATCGTCATCACCGGCCGCGTGGTGGACAGCGCCGTGGTCAGCGCGGCGCTGGTGCATGAGTTCGACTGGTCGTGGCAGGATTACGACCGCCTGGCCCAGGCTGCATTGGCCGGGCATATCATCGAATGCGGCGCCCAGTGCACCGGCGGCAATTTCACCGACTGGCGCGAGGTGCCGGACTATGAACACATCGGCTTCCCGATTGTGGAAGTCTGCGCCGACGGCCAGTTCACCGTCAGCAAGGTCGACGGCAGCGGCGGGCTGATCAGCGAACTGAGCGTCGCCGAACAACTGCTGTATGAAATCGGCGATCCGCGCGCCTATCTGTTGCCCGACGTGATCTGCGACTTCAGCCAGGTCAAGCTCCAGCAACAAGGCAAGAACCGCGTACACCTGCACGGCGCCAAAGGCCGGCCACCCACCGATCAATACAAAGTCAGCGCCACCTACCCCGATGGTTTTCGCTGCACCGCCAGTTGCCTGATCGCCGGGATCGACGCGGTGGCCAAGGCCGAGCGGGTCAGCCAGGCGATCATCAACAAGACGTCAGAGCTGTTCAGCCAGCGCGGCTGGGCGCCCTACACCGACGTCAACATCGAACTGCTGGGCAGCGAAGCCACCTACGGCCCCCATGCCCAACGCCAGGACTGCCGCGAAGTGGTGGTGAAACTGGCGGTGCGTCACCCCAGCAAACAGGCGCTGGTGCTGTTCGCCCGGGAGATTGCCCAGGCGGCCACCGGCATGGCGCCGGGGCTCACCGGGATCGTCGGCGGGCGGCCCACGGTGTACCCGCTGATTCGGCTGTTTTCATTCCTGATCGATAAAAGCGCCTGCCAACTGCAGGTCGACTTTCTTGGCGAACGACATGCCTGCGAACTGCCTGTGGCCGAACCGCTGAACACTTCAATCGAATTGATCGACCCGCCCAAACCCCAAGGCCGCGCCGACGCCAACGTGCCGCTGGTCAAGCTGGCTGTGGCCCGCTCCGGCGACAAAGGTAACCACAGCAACATCGGGGTGATCGCCCGCGAGCCCGAGTACCTGGCGTGGATCGCCGAAGCGCTGACCCCCGAAGTGATCGTCGACTGGATGAGCCACGTGCTCGACCCGATCCACGGCCGCGTCGAGCGCTGGTATCTGCCCGGCAGCCACAGCCTGAACTTCCTGCTGGAGAACGCCCTGGGCGGCGGCGGAATGGCCAGCCTGCGCATCGACCCCCAAGGCAAGGCGTTCGCCCAGCAACTGCTGGAAATCCCGATTGCCGTGCCGCAGCACATTGCCGATCAACTCACTTAAAGGACCCACGCCGTGGCCTTCGACTCGATCTTCAAAGCCGACCTGTTCCAGGGGCAGACCCTCATCGTTACCGGCGGCGGCAGTGGCATTGGCCGCTGCACCGCCCACGAACTGGCGGCCCTCGGCGCCCAGGTGATTTTGGTGGGCCGCAAGCCGGAAAAACTGCAAAGGGTGACGGCAGAGATTATCGAAGACGGCGGCCGCGCCAGCTGGCAGGCCTGCGATATCCGTGATGAAGAAGCGGTCAAGGCACTGGTCAGCCAGGTGATCCAGGAACACGGCCCGGTTCATGGCCTGGTGAACAACGCCGGCGGCCAGTACCCCTCGCCTCTCGCGTCGATCAACCAGAAGGGCTTTGAAACGGTGTTGCGCACCAACCTGGTGGGCGGTTTCCTGATGGCCCGGGAAGTGTTCAACCAGAGCATGAGCAAACACGGCGGCGCCATCGTCAACATGCTCGCCGACATGTGGGGCGGCATGCCGGGCATGGGGCACTCCGGCGCGGCGCGTTCGGGCATGGACAACTTCACCAAGACCGCCGCCTTCGAATGGGGTTACGCCGGGGTGCGGGTCAACGCCGTGGCGCCGGGCTGGATTGCCTCCAGCGGCATGGACACCTACGAAGGCGCGTTCAAGGCGGTGATCCCGACCTTGCGCGAGCACGTGCCGCTCAAGCGCATCGGCACCGAATCGGAAGTCAGCGCGGCGATTGTGTTCCTGCTCAGCCCCGCCGCCGCGTTCGTCAGCGGCAGCACCTTGCGCATCGACGGCGCCGCCAGCCTCGGCAGCCGCGCCTGGCCGCTGCACAAGGCGCAACCGCCGAGCGTGTCCTTTAATGGTTTCCACCGGGCGTACGTGCCGGACGTGCTCAAGGAGGAGAAATAAGCCATGCCGGTGATCGACTCGCAACTCGACGCCCACAGCCCGCAATTCGCGCAGAACCGCGAAGCGATGCTCACGGGCGTCAATCAACTGCGCCAACTGGAGCAAAACCTGCTGGCCAAGGCGGCTGAGGCCAAGGCCAAGTTCGACAAGCGCGGGCAACTGCTGCCGCGCGAACGCCTCAATTTGCTGCTCGACCCTGGCGCGCCGTTCCTTGAGCTGGCAAGCCTGGCCGGCTATAAGCTGCACGACGACAAGGACGGCAGCGCCGCCGGCGGCGGCTTGATCGCGGGCATCGGCTACGTCAGCGGCGTGCGCATGCTGGTGGTGGCCAATAACAGTGCGATCAAGGGCGGGACCATTTCTCCCTCCGGCCTGAAAAAATCCCTGCGCCTGCAACAGATCGCCATGGAAAACAAACTGCCGGTGGTGACACTGGCAGAAAGCGGCGGCGCCAACCTCAACTACGCCGCCGAGATTTTCGTCGAAGGCGCACGCAGCTTCGCCAACCAGGCACGCATGTCGGCCATGGGCTTGCCACAGATCACCGTAGTGCATGGCTCGGCCACGGCGGGCGGTGCGTATCAGCCGGGGCTTTCGGATTACGTGGTGGTGGTGCGTGGCAAGGCCAAGCTGTTCCTCGCCGGCCCACCGCTGCTCAAGGCCGCCACTGGCGAAGTCGCCACCGATGAAGAACTGGGCGGCGCCGAGATGCACGCGCAGACCGCCGGCACCGCTGAGTACCTGGCGGAAAACGATGCTGACGGTGTGCGTATCGTGCGCGAGATCGTCAGCCTTTTGCCGTGGGACGACCGCTTGCCGCCTTCACACCCGCGCGCTTACAGCGAGCCGCTGTACCCGATTGAAGAGCTGTTGGGACTGATCCCCGACGACCCGAAAAAGCCCTATGACGTGCGGGAAATCCTGGCGCGACTGGCGGACGCTTCCAACTTCCTCGAATTCAAGGCCGAGTTCGACCCGCACACCGTCTGCGGGCACCTGCATATCCAGGGCCGGGCCTGCGGTTTTATCGGCAACAACGGGCCGATCACACCGAAGGGCGCGAGCAAGGCCGCGCAATTTATCCAGCTGTGCGACCAGAGCCAGACGCCGCTGCTGTTCTTCCACAACACCACCGGGTTCATGGTGGGCACCGAATCGGAACAGCAAGGCGTGATCAAGCACGGCGCGAAGATGATCCAGGCAGTGGCCAACGCCCGGGTGCCGAAGCTGACCATCGTCGTCGGCGGCTCCTACGGCGCCGGCAACTACGCGATGTGCGGCCGTGGCCTCGACCCGCGTTTCATCTTCGCCTGGCCCAACAGCCGCACCGCCGTGATGGGCGGCGCCCAGGCCGGCAAGGTGCTGCGGATCGTCACCGAGGCCAAGCAATTGAAAGACGGTTTGGTGCCTGACCCCAAGGTGCTCGACATGCTCGAACAGGTCACCGCACAAAAGCTCGACAGCCAGTCCACCGCACTCTACGGCAGTGCCAACCTGTGGGACGACGGGCTGATTGATCCACGGGACACTCGGACCTTGCTCGGGTTTCTGCTGGACATCTGCCATGAAGCCGAAGTGCGGCAACTACAGCCCAACAGCTTTGGTGTGGCGCGGTTTTAACTCTTCAGGAGAACAATAAGAATGATCTTCACCCAGGAACACGAAGAACTGCGCCGCACCGTCCGTGGCTTTGTCGAGCGCGAGATCAATCCTCACGTCGATGAGTGGGAAAAAGCCGGGCGCTTCCCGATCCACGAGATTTTCCGCAAGGCCGGCGACCTCGGTTTGCTGGGCATTTCCAAGCCGGAAAAATTCGGCGGCATGGGCCTCGACTACAGCTATTCCATCGTCGCCGCCGAAGAGTTCGGCAGCATCCGTTGCGGCGGCATCCCGATGTCCATTGGCGTGCAAACCGACATGTGCACACCGGCCCTGGCCCGCTTCGGCTCCGACGAATTGCGCGACGAATTCCTGCGTCCGGCCATCAGCGGCGAACAGGTGGGCTGCATCGGCGTCTCGGAAACCGGCGCGGGCTCCGACGTGGCCGGGCTGAAAACCCACGCCCGCAAGGACGGCAGCGACTACGTGATCAACGGCAGCAAGATGTGGATCACCAACTCGCCGAGCGCCGACTTTATCTGCCTTTTGGCCAACACTTCGGACGACAAGCCGCACATCAACAAGTCGCTGATCATGGTGCCGATGAACACCCCCGGCATCAGCGTCAGCCCGCCCCTGGAAAAGCTCGGCATGCACAGCTCGGAAACCGCCCAGGTGTTTTTCGACGACGTGCGCATCCCCCAGCGCAACCGCATCGGCCATGAAGGCGCGGGGTTCATGATGCAGATGCTGCAGTTCCAGGAAGAGCGGCTGTTTGGCGCGGCCAACATGGTCAAGGGCCTGGAGTACTGTATCGACAGCACCATCGAGTACTGCAAGGAGCGCAAGACGTTCGGCAAGGCGTTGATCGACAACCAGGTGATCCACTTTCGCCTGGCCGAACTGTCCACCGAAATCGAATGCCTGCGGGCGCTGGTGTACCAGGCCACCGAGCAGTACATCAAGGGCCAGGACGTGACGCGCCTGGCCTCCATGGCCAAGCTCAAGGCCGGGCGCCTGGGGCGGGAAGTCAGCGACAGTTGCCTGCAATATTGGGGCGGCATGGGGTTCATGTGGGACAACCCGGTGGCCCGGGCTTATCGGGATGTGCGGCTGGTGTCGATTGGCGGTGGGGCGGACGAGATCATGCTGGGGATCATCTGCAAATTGATGGGCACCCTGCCGGGGAAAAAGTCGTGAATACGTTGTTGCTGGAGCCGCACAACGGGGTGTTGCATGTGACCCTCAATCGGCCGGACAGCCGCAATGCCATGAGCCTTGAGATGGTGACCGAGTTGCGTTCGGTACTGGCCGATGTGGCTGGGGACAAGTCGGTGCGGGCGTTGGTTATCAGTGGCGCGGGCGGGCACTTTTCGGCGGGTGGCGATGTGAAGGACATGGCTCGCGCCGGGGGCACGGGCGGGTTGCAGGCGTTGAACCGGGCGTTTGGCACGCTGTTGCAGGAGGTTGAGGCGCTGCCGCAGGTGGTGATTGTGGTGCTTCAGGGTGCCGTGCTGGGTGGCGGGTTTGGGTTGGTGTGTGTCAGTGATGTGGCGATTGCGGATCATCAGGCGCAGTTTGGGTTGCCGGAGACCAGCCTTGGGCTGCTGCCGGCGCAGATTGCGCCGTTTGTGGTGAAGCGTATCGGGTTGACTCAGGCGCGGCGGCTGGCTTTGACGGCGGCGCGGTTTGATGGGGTTGAGGCGCTGCGGTTGGGGTTGGTGCATTTTGTGGAGCACGATCCGCAGGCGTTGGCTGAGCGGGTGGATGAAGTGTTGGGGCAGGTTTTGCGGTGTGCGCCGGGGGCTAATGCGCGGACCAAGGCTTTGGTGTTGGCTAGCGCGGGGCAGGGTTTTGGGCCGTTGCTGGACCAGGCTGCCGAGTGGTTTGCCGAGGCGGTTTGTGGTGAGGAAGGGATTGAGGGGACTCAGGCTTTTGTGCAGAAGCGTAAGCCGGGGTGGGCGTCATGAATTGGGGGCATATCCGTTTCTGCGGTCAGGGCGGCTATGGGTTCCGCTCTTACAGCGGCTCACTTTTGAACAGCGCAAAAGTAAGCAAAACGCTCTTGCCCCACCACTCGGCACCTCGCCTAGGCTCGGTGTGCCCTCTCTCCGGTAGCACGAAGCGGGCCGCCGCGACGGGGCGTCCCTGCCCCGTCGCGGCTAAACCGGCGTCCTGCCGGTTTACCCGCTCCGTACTACCTGCGTTCGGCCAGCGTGGTTAACGGGGCGCCTAAGATCAAGATCAAAAGCAGATCAAAAGCAAAGCACAGCGGCCTACAGGCCGGCTTGAGTGTGGTGAAGCAAAGGCAACATCAAAATCTAAAGCGACCACGGTCCACTGTAGGAGCTGGCTTGCCGGCGATGGTCGTTAACGATGACGCTGGCGTCCTGAATGAACGCGGCGTTCTCAGGTTCTTCGCCGGCAAGCCAGCTCCTACAGAAAAGCGGCTTTTGATCTGGCTTTTAACACTCAGGTCGGCTTTCAGGCCGCCGTGCTGTTGATCTTGATCTTGCTCTTGATCTGACTGCCCCATTCAGCCCGAGGCCGAACGCAGGGATTGAGGAGCGGGTAAACCGGCAGGACGCCGGTTTAGCCGCGACGGGGCAGGGACGCCCCGTCGCGGCGGCCCGCGGAGCAAGCCCGGAGTGAGGGAACACCGAGCCTAGGCGAGGTGCCGACAGGCGGGGCAGAGCGTTTTGGTTACTTTTGCGCTTTTCAAAAGTGACCCGCTGTAAGAGCGGAACCAATAGCAGCCGTTACCGCAGGAATGGATATGTACACGGTAAACGCCAACCCAAGGGATCACTCATGTTCAATAAAATCCTCATAGCCAACCGTGGCGAAATCGCCTGCCGCATCCAGCGCACCGCCCAATCCCTGGGCTATCGCACAGTAGCGGTCTACAGCACCCCCGACGCCAACAGCCTGCACGTCCAGATGGCCGACGAAGCCGTCAACATCGGCCCCGCCCCGGTCAACCAGTCCTACCTGAGCATCGAAGCCATCCTCGAAGCCGCCCACCGCACCGGCGCCGACGCCATCCACCCCGGCTACGGCTTCCTCTCCGAAAACCCCGACTTCGCCCGAGCCTGCGCAACCGCCGGCCTGACCTTCATCGGCCCCAGCCCCGAAGCCATCGAATTGATGGGCAGCAAACGCCTCTCCAAACTCGCCATGCTCGACGCCGGCGTCCCGTGCATCAAAGGCTACCAAGGCCCCGACCAGGACGACCCAACCCTGCAACAGCACGCCGACCACATCGGCTACCCGCTGATGATCAAGGCCAGCGCCGGCGGCGGCGGCCGTGGCATGCGCCTGGTACACAACCCCGACACCCTGCTGGAACACCTGCGCACCGCCCGCTCCGAAGCACAAAACGCCTTCGGCAGCGCCGAACTGATCCTCGAACAAGCCCTGATCGAGCCGCGCCACGTCGAAATCCAACTGTTCGGCGACACCCACGGCAACCTGATCTACCTCGGCGAACGCGACTGCTCGATCCAGCGCCGCCATCAAAAAGTCATCGAAGAAGCCCCCTGCCCGGTCATGACCAGCGAACTGCGCCAAGCCATGGGCGAAGCCGCCCTCAAGGCCGCCCGCGCCGTCAATTACGTCGGCGCCGGCACGGTGGAGTTCCTGCTCGACCGCAACAGCAATTTCTACTTCCTGGAAATGAACACCCGCCTGCAAGTGGAACACCCGGTCACCGAGCTGATCACCGGCCTCGACCTCGTGGCCTGGCAGTTGCAGATCGCCGCTGGCCAGCCGCTGCCCTTGCGCCAGGAGCAAGTCACCCTCAGCGGCCACGCCATGGAAGTACGCCTCTACGCCGAAGACCCGGCCCAGGGCTTCCTGCCGCAAACCGGCGACGTGCTGCGCTGGGAGCCGGCGCCAGGTGTGCGCATCGATCATGGCCTGCTGGAAGGCCAGCGCATCACGCCGTTCTACGATCCGATGCTGGGCAAGATCATCGCCCACGGCGCCACACGCGAAGAGGCCCGGCGCAAGTTGCTCAGGGCCGTGGAAGACTGCGTATTGCTCGGCGTATCGACTAATCAACGGCTGCTGGCCGACCTGCTCAAGCACCCGCAATTTATCGCCGCAGACTTCAGCACCGGCTTTATCGCCGAACATTTCAGCGAGATCCCTCAAACCCAAGCGACCAACGATGAGCTGGCCCTGGCCGCCGCGCTGTTTTATCAACGCAGCGCCAGCGACCATGCCAAGCCGCTGTCGGGCTGGCGCAACAACGCCAGCGTGCCGTGGACCTGGCAACTGGCCGAACAGGACGAATCCCGGGTCGTCAGCCTCAGTGTGCTGGCGGACAATTGCCTGCAAGTCGAGATTGATCGGCACGCCGTCGAAATACGCGACCTCACCACCGATGGTCGTTGGGCCACCGCGGTGGTCAACGGTATCCGCCGCCGCATCGCCTACCACCTGCAAGGTACCCGGCTCTGGCTGCCCGGCGTATGCATCACCGACCAAACCCAGGCCGTTGCCACCCGCCAGGCCGAGGCCGGCAGCGGCTCGGTCAAGGCGCCGATGGATGGCGCGATTGTGGAGGTACGGGTCAGCGAAGGCGATTCGGTCAGCAAGGGCCAGCTGTTGCTGGTGCTGGAAGCGATGAAAATGGAGCACCCGCTCAAGGCCGGCATGAGCGGCGTGGTCAAGCGGATCCAGGCGGTTGCGGGAGATCAGGTGAGGAACCGTCAGATTTTGCTGGAGATCGAATGACCCCTGGGCGGAACTAGCAGGCTTGGCTACGCTCTATCCCCATCAGGACGGGAAGAGTACGGGAACCTGCGATGCCTCATTGGCTGATTATTGATCTTGAAGCCACAACGGATGAAGGCGGCTGGCCCGTGACCGAGATGGAAATCATCGAGATCGGCGTGAGCCTGGTCAACCGCCAGGGCCGTGAGCTGGACCATTTCCAGCGTTTCGTGCGGCCGCTGCGCAGGCCGTTGCTGACGCCGTTCTGCCGCCAGTTGACCCACATCACCCAGGCGAATATCGACGCCGCCGCGCCGTTGAATGATGTGTGGCCGCTGTTCGAACGCTGGCTCGGTCAACACCAGGCACGCCTGGAAGGCTGGGCGAGCTGGGGCGACTACGACCGCCAGCAACTGGAGCTGGAGTGGCAACGCCATGGCCTGAGCAGCGTGCTGGGCCAGACACCCCACGTGAACCTCAAGCAGCGTTTCGCCAAGGCCCGGCGCCTGGACAAGCCGCTGGGGCTCAACGGCGCGCTGCAACTGGCGGGTATGCAGTTCCACGGCCAACAGCACCGGGCGCTGGAAGATGCGCGCAATACCGCACGGCTGCTGCCGTTGATTTTGCCCGTGTAGAAGGCATACTGGCCGACCTTTCTTGACCCTTTTCCGAGGATTCGCCCATGTTTAAAGTCAACGAGTACTTCGACGGCACCGTCAAGTCGATCGCTTTCGGCACCGCAGAAGGTCCGGCGACCATCGGCGTCATGGCCCCGGGTGAATACGAATTCGGCACTGCCCAGCGTGAAATCATGCACGTGGTGTCGGGCGCGCTGACCGTCAAGCTGCCAGACTGCACAGACTGGGAAACCTTCGCCGCCGGCAGTCAGTTCAACGTGCCCGCCAACAGCAAGTTCCAGCTGAAAGTCGCCGTCGACACGGCCTACCTGTGCGAATACCGCGGCTAAACGTTCGGTAGCCGAAAAAAAATGCCCGTCTCGCGAGAGACGGGCATTTTTTATTGCACGGACGGTTACTCCAGGATCGTCACCGGCATGCCGACTTCCAGTCGGCCCACACCATCGTTGACCAGGTTCTGCCCAAACATCACATCACCCTCTTGTTCCCGGTAGGTCTTGAGCGTGGCCAAGGGTTCGCGGTCGGCACTGCGCTCGCCGCTCGCCGGGTCGATGGTGGTCAGGATGCAGCGCGAGCACGACTTGACCACGCGAAACTCGACGTCGCCAATCCGCACCCGCTTCCAGCCATCTTCGGCAAAGGCTTCGCTGCCCTCGATCACCAGGTTGGGACGAAAACGCAGCATTTCCATGGGGCGGCCGATGCGTTGCGACAGGTCATCAAGGGACGCCTGGCCGATCAGCAGCAACGGAAAGCCATCGGCAAAGCCAACCTTGTCATCATCCTTGCCGTAGCCGGCCTCGGTGGTACGCGCACGCGCCAGTGGCACTTGCACCAGCCGCGTGGGTTTGCCGATGAATTCGCTGAGCCAGGCGCCCGCTTCATCACCCGCATCCGGCACGCGCAAGGTGTCACGCCAGATGGTCACGCCGCGCAACTCGGCATCGCTGCCGGGCAGTGGCACATCAAGGGCAGGCTGCCCTTGGGCGCTCAGGGTCAGGCCACCGGCGCTGTTCCACAGCGCCGACAGCTGGCTCATTTTGGCCACGGCGCGCTGGGTCAGGAACCGTCCGCTGGCCTCGTCCACCAGCATCCAGCGTCGATCCCCATCAAGCCCGAGTGCATCCAGGCCGATCTGCTGCAAGGGTTCACCCTTGCCAGACTTCAAGGGGTATCGGTACAGCGCGCTGAGACGAAGCATGGGCCTGCATTCCTGAGGGGCAAAGCCGTCACCCTAAGCTCAAGCCGGCACTTCGTCCAGCATCAGGCGTTGACGAACCACGTCCACCAACTTGTCGGGCTGGAACTTGGAGAGGAAGTTGTCGCAACCGACCTTCTTCACCATCGAGTCGTTGAAGCTGCCGGACAACGAAGTGTGCAGCACCACGTACAGGCTGCGCAGGCGCGGGTCGTTGCGAATCTCGGTGGTCAGGCGGTAGCCGTCCATCTCGGGCATTTCGGCGTCGGTGAAGATCATCAACAGTTTGTCGGTCATCACCTGGCCGCTGTCGGCCCAGGCCTTGAGCATGTTCAGGGCCTTGAGGCCGTCGCTGGCAATGTGCATCTTCACCCCCAGTTGGCCGAGGGTGTCACGCAGTTGCGAGAGCGCTACGTTGGAGTCATCCACCAGCAGCACTTCGCGGCCACGGGCGCGCTCCAGTACCGGGTCTTCGAGTTTCTCGCGGGAAACCTTGGCGTTGTAGGGCACGATCTCGGCAAGGACTTTTTCCACATCGATGATTTCCACCAACTGGTCATCGACCTTGCTGATGGCCGTGAGGTAATGCTGGCGCCCGGCACTGGCCGGTGGCGGCAGGATCGCCTCCCAGTTCATGTTGACGATGCGGTCTACACCGCCCACCAGGAATGCCTGCACCGAGCGGTTGTATTCGGTGACGATAATGGTGCTGTTGGGCCCCGGTATCAGCGGGCGCATGCCAATCGCCTGGGACAGGTCGATCACCGGCAACGTCTGGCCACGCAGGTTGACCACGCCGCAGACAAACGGGTGGCGCTGGGGCATCAGGGTCAACTTGGGCAGTTGCAGCACTTCCTGCACCTTGAACACGTTGATCGCGAACAGCTGCCGCCCGGCCAGGCGAAACATGAGGATCTCCAGGCGATTCTCACCCACCAATTGCGTGCGTTGATCTACCGTGTCGAGAATGCCGGCCATTAAAGACTCCTGGGTTGAGCGGAAGGATATTACAGGTCACTGAAGCAGGTTATCGGCGGCAAACGCCGGACCTTGACCCCCACTAAAATGCCATGCAAATCCATTGATGTCACACTGACATCATGCTTTACTGAGCCAGCTTCAACGCAAGGCCCATCAACACCGCCGCGTGACCGCAAAGTCAGCGCGAGGTTCCCCTATGTAAGGGATTCCCCTATCCACAATCAGGACCAACCTGATATTCGCGATATCTAATAGCCATTAATGTGACGCCATTCTCATTGCATGAATGGAGTCAGGCTTTTGTTTGCTACCGCAAGCTCTCGGCCCACGGGTCGTCCACAGACTTACGTCTTGGCAACCGAAGAAGTTATGCGAATGGCCCTGAAGATGATGGGGGGTTCCGACGAGCGCGGGCATCATTCAAATAAATGCCCTACTGAAAAGTCGGAACCGACCTACAGATCTTCGTCATATTTCAGTAGTACTTTTAAGCCATTCACCCAGTGCGACATCTCATTATCCGACCGTATGTTGTGGAGACTTGCATGATGAACGACGGCAAAGAGTGGCAACTTGCACTTCCCGAGTTCCTCCTTGAGGCGGAAATGCTGCTGGCCAAGTCCCAGGAATGCTTGAGCCACCTGCACTTGATTCGTAACGACAGCGACGCCGTCGACTGCATGAAGAGCAGCCTGATCAGGCTCGCGGAAAAGTCCGACGCCCTTGCGCTGCGGGCCATCGGCGAGTTTTCCCGGCATGTGCAGTACCTGATCGCCAATGCCGCCAGCCCGTTGCAATTACACGACGAGGCACTGGACGCGCTGAATGCTTGCCTGACCTTGCTCGCCTGGCAACTGGAGTTGATCGACGCCAAAACCGGCAAACTAGGCCTGGATGAAACGGAACAAACCGTGTTGATTGCCACCGTCGTCCAGCACATCCCGCAAAGCGACTTTGGTTATAAGCAACAACGCAGCATGCCTTACGCGATTTGAATATCTTTCGCATTTAACCGACAAAACCGTCGTATTCAATGGCCGACTTATCCAAAAACGACAGCCACAACTAACCATGCATGACGTCGTCGTTAGCAGAAAAATATCAATAAGCCACTAACGACAATACCGATACAAAACAACTTCAATGATACAACTCCCCGCCTATTTGAACTCCGGGACTACCTCCCGGGGCGCTGCCGCGATTAATAACCCTCATCACGCTCGGCTCCAGGCGACCAACGGTAATAGTGGTGGTACCATGCCCCGCTCGAAGTGACTCAACTTCATGATGCATATAAACGTGAAATGCGCCTCCTATGTACGCCAGCCTGAAGTCACTCATCGCAAGGTCCGTGTCCCGAAGCAATGCACGCTGGATGACCCTCGCGCTATGCCTGTGCTCATTCCTGCTCAGCCTGTGGGCTTATGCACAATCGACCCACCTGCCTGTTGCCCTGTTGCTGTTGAACCTGGCCACCCTGCTGGTGGTAGGCCTGCAACAGTGGCGCTCGCGCAAATCCATCAAGTTCCAGCCCCAGGAATTGGCCGACCGCCTGTTGCAGGTGCAGGAAAACGAACGTCATCGCCTCAGCCGCGAACTGCACGACGATATCGGCCAACTGTTGACCGCCGCCAAGCTGCAAAGTGAGTGGCTCAAGCGCCGCCTGCCGGAAGACTTGCAGGGCCATTGTGCCGTGCTGTGCAACACCTTGAACGAAACCCTGGCCAAGGTGCAGGACGTGTCGGCCATCCTCAACCCCCGGCAGTTGGCGAGCCTGGGGCTGGAAGCGAGCCTGCGGGCGCACCTGCTCAAGACCCTGGAAAACACCCGGGTGAGCTGGAGCCTGGAATGCCATCAACGGTTGACCGGCATCCCGGAAGAGATGGCTGTCGCCGCCTTCCGGATTACCCAGGAAGCCGTCACCAACATGCTGCGCCATGCCCAGGCACATAACCTGCTGGTGCGCCTGCAACGCCTGCCCGAAGGCCTGTCGCTTTTTATCAGCGATGACGGCCAGGGCTTTTTGCCCGCCATCAACCCTGCCCAGGAAGGCCAACGGGGCATGGCCGGGATGTCCGAGCGGATTGATCAACTGGGTGGCACATTGTCCGTCAATAGCCAGCCAGGCTTTGGGACGAGGATCGAAGCGCTTTTCCCCTGGGCGCCCCGCGCCCTCGAACGGGCCAACCCCAATAAGGTTCTAGAGTGACGTGCAACTTACTCCTGGTGGATGACCACTCCCTGATCAGGGCCGGCGTGCGTGCGCTGGTCATGGATATTCCCGGCTACGCGGTGGTTGGCGAAGCCAGCGATGGTGCGCAGTTGCTGGAGCGCTTCGACGCGCTGCAACCCGACATCGTGCTGCTTGACCTGTCGATGAAACACACCGGCGGCCTCGACGCGCTGAAGGAGCTCAAGCGCGCCTACCCAAAGAGCAAAGTGCTGATTTTGTCGATGCACACCGACCCGGAGCTGATCATGTGCGCCCTGGAGTCCGGCGCTCACGGCTACCTGCTCAAGGACACCACGGCCAATGAGCTGGAGCACGCGCTCCTGGCCTTGCGCAACAACGAACGCTACCTGAGCCCGGCCATTGCCCACACAGTGATCAACCAGGCGCTGGTGCGCAATCAGGCCCAGCCCAACCCGCCGCCCCACAGCCACAACCTGACGGCACGCCAGCTGGAAATCCTGCGCTTGATCGTGCGCGGCAAATCCACCCGGGAAATCGCCAACGGCCTGGGCTTGAGCATCAAGACCGTGGAAGCCCACCGCTCGCAGATCATGAAACGCCTGCAGATTTTCGATGTGGCGGGCCTGGTGTTGTTCGCCGTGCGCGAACAGATCATCAGCCTGGACGATTAGTCAGCAACGGCGAATCCACCGGCAAATGCACCCGTAGCGCCTGGGGCAAGGCCGAGAAATGCAAGTCGTCGCCCTTGAGCGGTTCGCCGTCCAGATTGATCGCCAGCCCTTCGGCGACCTTGATCTCGACCCACGGCAAACGCGCCCGCACAAACATATTGTCCAGGCCCCAGCCGTCCGCCATCAGCGTACGCAACGTGCCGACCACTTCCTGGGGCGCCGGCAAGATGCTGATGTCCAGCAAACCATCATCGGCCAGCGCATCGGGGCACAACACATGGCCGCCGCCGGCCTGGCGCCCGTTACCGATGCCCAATGCCAGCAGCTCGCCACGCCAGTGGAAGTCAGGCCCCTGCAATTCACCGTAGGCCGCGCGCAACTCGCTGAAGCGTGACAGGCCGGTAAACAGGTACGCCGCGCCGCCGAGAACTTTCTTCAGGTCTTCGGAGGTGTTGGCGGTGACCTGGCTGCCAAACCCGCCGGTGGCCATATTCAGGAAAATCTGCCCGCCTACCTCGCCCAGGTCGATGGCGCGGGCCGGTACATCCAGCAGCTCCAGGGCCTGCTCCGGCTCCAGCGGTACGCCGGCGGCGCGGGCAAAGTCGTTGGCAGTGCCCAGGGGCATCAGCACCAGGCTGGCCTCAGTCTTCGCCCGGGCCATGGCCTCGGCCACATCCCGCAGCGTGCCGTCGCCGCCGCCGGCAATCAGCCGGGTATAGCCATCGGCCAGGGCTTGATCGACAAACCGCTGGGCGTCGCCGCCCTCCCACGTCACCCGCACGTCCAATTCCCAGCCTTGCTCGCGCCTGGCCTGCACCGCCGCCCGCACCTGCTCGTTGAGGGCTTGCTTGCCGTGCAGAATCAACAGCGCCTTGGGTGTGCTCATGGATGAATGCTCCTGGGTTTAAAGGTTCCTGAGGGATGTTGACCGTGGCCAATCGAAAAAAAGCCATCGGGTGTAGAAATTAACCGCGGTTTGTAGCGTTTCTGACACTGATCAACTTGCACTTCGCAAAATCGACCTAGACTTATACCCATCCCCATCCGACAAGGCCGTCGCCCCATGATCACCATGTCCGCCTTCCACTCCATGCTCATCCCCATCCTGACCGGCATGATCCTCCTGGCCATCGGCTTCAACTTTCGCGACAAAGCCATCGGCGTGTTCGGCATGTGGATCGGCATGCTGCTGATCCTCGGCACCGTGGTTTACAAGATCCTCGCCAAACTCGCTGAATGACAATCCCACTCGCATTGCACATGACGGCCTCGTACACTCGGTCAATTCGTCGTATTTAAGGTTGACCGCCTCGTGCTTGCCCGTCTGTTTGCCCTGCCCTGCTGCCTGTTTATCTGCCTGCTGGCCCTGTTGCCCATGGCGCCTGCCCACGCCGTGAGCCTGCCGGGGCTGCTGGGCAGCACCAACAAAACCCAACCGCAAGCCGACGTCCCGCTGGGCCAGTCCCTGGACGAAGTGATCAAGACCCTGGAGAACGACCAGCAGCGCACCAAACTGCTGAGCGACCTGAAAAAGCTCCGGGAAACCACGCAAAAAGCCCAGCCCGCCGCCGAACTGGGTGTGCTCGGCTTGATCGGCGGCACCCTGTCCAGCCTGGAGCAACAGTTCTCCGGTGCCGACAGCCCGATCAATCGCTGGTCCAGCGAGTTCGACCAGGCCAAGGATGAACTTACCGCCCTGATGCTGCCGGCCAGTGAGTGGCTACCGATCATCTTTGCGTTTGCCATGATCCTGATGCTCTGGAGCCTGCTGGCCGCCGTGCTGATCTGGCTCAGCCACCGGGTGCGCGAGCGCTTCGGCCTGACCGAAGAACTGCCCCAACACCCCAAGACCTGGGACCTGCTGCGCTTTGCCCTGCGCAAGCTCGGGCCGTGGCTGATCGCGTTGGTGATCACCGTCTACATGAGCTACGCGCTGCCCTCGTCCCTGGGCAAATCCCTGGCGATGGTGCTGGCTTACGCGCTGGTGGTGGGCACCTGCTTCTCGGCGATCTGCGTGGTCGCGTTTTCCGTGCTCGACGGCCCGCACCGCCACCGCGCCTTGTACATCCTGCGGCACCAGGCCTTCCGGCCATTGTGGCTGATCGGCAGCTTTGCCGCCTTTGGCGAAGCCGTCAGCGACCCGCGCCTGGCCGAGAGCCTGGGCCAGCATTTGTCCCATGTCGCCGCGACCATCGCCAATGTGATGGCCGCGCTGTCCACCGGCGTGTTCATCCTGCGTTTCCGCCGGCCCATCGCGCACCTTATCCGCAACCAGCCGCTGTCCCGCCGCCTGACCCGCCGCGCCCTGAGCGACACCATCGAAATCGTCGGCACCTTCTGGTACCTGCCGGCGTTGCTGCTGGTGGGCATCTCGCTGTTCGCCACCTTTGTCTCCGCCGGCGACACCAGCACCGCCCTGCGCCAATCGTTGTTGTGCACGGTGTTGCTGGTGCTGTGCATGGTGATCAACGGCCTGGTGCGCCGCCATGCCCTCAAGCCCCAGCGTGGGCACAAGCGCCATGCGCTGTACTCCGATCGCCTGAAAAGCTTCGTCTACACCCTCGCCCACCTGGTGGTGTGGCTGGTGTTCATCGAACTGGGCCTGCGGGTCTGGGGCCTGTCGCTGATCCGCTTTACCGAAGGCGACGGCCATGAAATCAGCGTCAAGCTGTTCGGCCTGGCCGGCACGTTGCTGTTCGCCTGGCTGATCTGGATCCTCAGCGACACCGCCATCCACCACGCGCTGACCCGCTCACGCAAAGGCCTGGCCAATGCGCGGGCACAGACGATGATGCCGTTGATTCGCAACGTGCTGTTCGTGACCATCTTCATCATTGCCGCCATCGTCGCCCTGGCGAACATGGGCATGAACGTCACGCCGCTGCTGGCGGGTGCCGGCGTGATCGGCCTGGCCATCGGTTTTGGTGCGCAGTCGCTGGTGGCGGACTTGATCACCGGCCTGTTCATCATTATCGAAGACTCCCTGGCGATTGATGACTACGTGGACGTCGGTGGCCACCTGGGCACCGTGGAAGGCTTGACCATTCGTACGGTGCGCCTGCGGGACATCGACGGCATCGTGCACACGATTCCGTTCAGTGAAATCAAAAGCATCAAGAACTACTCCCGGGAGTTCGGCTACGCGATCTTCCGGGTGGCGATTCCGTACAACATGGAAATCGACGACGCCATCAAGCTGATGCGCGACGTCGGGCAGAAGATGCGCAACGACCCGTTGCAGCGGCGCAATATCTGGTCGCCGCTGGAGATTCAGGGTGTAGAAAGTTTCGAGTCCGGCAGTGCGATTCTTCGCGCCCGCTTCAAGACCGCGCCGATCAAGCAGTGGGAGGTTTCGCGGGCGTTCAACCTGTCGCTCAAGCGTCACCTGGATGAGGCCGGGCTGGACCTGGCCACTCCGCGCTTGAGCGTGCAAGTGGTGACGGCGGCGGGAGGCGTGCAGGAGAAAGAATAAGCGCGGCCCGGACGACGTCAGGATCAACAACAATAATCATGGAGAGTCCTTATGCGTTTGACCGGTCTTACACACCAATGGGTATTCGGCTTGCTGTGCGGTGTCGCCAGCAGTGCGGTCATCGCCGCCAGCAGCGGCCAGGACAGTGCCCGCGAAACCATCGCCGCCCAGGCCAAAGTGCTGGAACCGGCCTTGCTGGAAACCCGGCGCGACATCCACGCCCATCCTGAACTGGGCAATACCGAACACCGCACCGCGGAGCTTGTGGCCAAGCAACTGCGGGAGATGGGGCTTGAGGTGAAGACCGGCGTTGCCCGCACGGGCGTAGTCGCCATTCTCAAAGGTGCCCTGCCCGGCCCGACCGTTGCCCTGCGCGCCGATATGGATGCGCTGCCGGTCAAGGAAGTGTCCGGCCTGCCCTTCGCGTCCAAGGCCAAGGGCGTGTACCTCGATAAAGAAGTCGACGTGATGCACGCCTGTGGCCACGACGCCCACACCGCCATCCTGCTGAGCACGGCGAAAATCCTGACAGGCATGCGCGACCGCCTGCCGGGTACCGTGGTGTTCTATTTCCAGCCGGCTGAAGAAGGCCCGAGCGACTTTATCCCCGACGGCAAGAACACCTGGGGCGCGAAGATGATGGTGCAGGAAGGGGTGATGAAATCGCCCAAGCCGGATGCCGTTTTTGGGCTGCATGTTTGGGCGGGTGTGCCTGCGGGGCAGATTGCGTATCGGCCGGGGCCGACGTTGGCGAGCTCGGATGACCTGCGGATCAAGATTCTGGGCAAGCAGACCCACGCCGGGCGGCCGTGGGATGGGATTGATCCGATCACTGTCGGGGCGCAGACCATTGTGGGGTTGCAGACGGTGGTCAGTCGGCGGACCGATATTTCTTCGTTTCCGGCGGTGGTGAGTATTGGCACCATCAACGGGGGCACGCGGTACAACATCATTCCCGAGTCGGTGGACATGAGTGGGACGATTCGGTCCTACGACTATGGCATTCGCCAGAAGCTGCATGCGGATGTGCGCCAGACTGTCGAGAAGATCGCCGAGAGTGGTGGGGCGAAGGCTGAGGTGACGATCATTGAGAAGTACGATCCGACCATCAATAATCCGCCGCTGACCGAGAAGATGCTGCCGAGTTTGCGTTGGGCGGCGAATGGCGATGTGGTCAACGCGCCGTTGGTGGGTGGGGCTGAGGACTTCTCGTTTTATGCCAAGGAGGCGCCGGGGTTGTTTGTGTTTCTGGGGGTGACGCCGCGGGATCAGGACATGAGCAAGGCGGCGCCGAATCATAATCCGGGGTTCTTTGTGGATGAGTCGGCGTTGGTGGTTGGGGTTCGGACGCTGGCTTCGTTGGCGACTGACTATATGTATGCCAATGCGGGGGATTGAGGGTATATCCGTTATTCAGGTAACGGCCGCCTATGGTTCCGCTCTTACAGCGGCTCACTTTTGAAAAGCGCAAAAGTAAGCAAAACGCTCTTGCCCCACCACTCGGCACCTCGCTCAGGCTCGGTGTGCCCTCTCTCCGGTATTACTCCGCGGGCCGCCGCGACGGGGCGTCCCTGCCCCGTCGCGGCTAAACCGGCGTCCTGCCGGTTTACCCGCTCCGTACTACCTGCGTTCGGCCAGCGTGGTTTAACGGGGCGCCTAAGATCAAGATCAAGATCAAAATCCAGAGCACAGCGGCCTACAGGCCGGCTTGAGTGTGGTGAAGCAAAGGCAACATCAAAATCTAAAGCGAGCACGGTCCACTGTAGGAGCTGGCTTGCCGGCGATGGCATCGCCTCGGTGTATCTGAAAGACCGAGTTGTCCGCATCGCCGGCAAGCCAGCTCCTACAGAAAAGCAGCTTTTGCCTTGGCTTTTAACACTCAGGTCGGCTTTCAGGCCGCCGTGCTCTTGCTTTTGATCTTGATCTGCAGGCCCCGTCAACCACGATGGCCGCAAGCAGGCACGGTGGAGCGGGTAAATCGGCAGGGATGCCGATTTACCCGCTCCACCGTGCCATGGATGGCCCGTCGCGGCGGCCCGCGGAATCGGGCCTTCGTTCCGGCATGCCGAGCCTAGGCGAGGCACCGAGTGGTGAGGCAAAGACCTTTTGGTTACTTTTGGCTGGGCCGGCATTCCGGGCGTTTGCCAAAAGTGACCCGCTGTAAGAGCGGAACCATAAGCAGCCGTGACCGCAGCAACGGATATGTACACGGTCAAACCGTCAAACCACATCCACCCCAACATGAATCGCATCATGCCGCCAAAACTCCAGATCACAATCAATCAACCGCTCATGCTGATCGTAGTTAACCCGAGCAATCCGCAACCCCGGGCTCCCCACCGACACCCGTAAAGCCGCCGCCGCCTCCACCTGCAACGACGTGGGCACAATCTCAAACCGCACCCGCCCGTAATGCAAGTCATACACCCGCGCATACAACTCCGTAATCGACTGATTCAAATCACACTCCAGAATCCCCGGAAAATACTGCGGGTTCAGATAGTGCTCCACATACAACACCAACCGCCCATCAATCCTGCGCCCCCGGCAGATCTGGATCACACTGGACAACGCCGGCAACTGCAACCACGCACACACCGCCGCCGAAGCCGGCTGCAACCGCGCCGAAATCACCTCGGTGGACGGCACCCGCCCCTGCGCACTCACCATCGCGTGAAAATGACTACGCTGCATCAGGTTGTAGGCAAGCCTGGGCGGCGACACAAACCACCCGCGCCGCTCCTCACGATAAATCTGCCCTTGGGCCTCAAGTTGTAACAAGGCTTCCCGCACCGTGATCCGGGTGGTACCAAACAACTCGCTGAGCTTGCGCTCGGCCGGCAGCTTACTGGCAGGCGCCAACAACCCATGGTCGATCTGCTCTTGCAGCGCCAGGCCAATGGTTGTCACCGCTTTGGTTGCCTCATCACGCATCAACGTTACCTATCTGGACTAGACCAGCACTATTCAGGTGCACAAAACGCCCTCTAAACGCGCCTCTGCTATTGCGTGCAAGCCTAGGCATTGCACATGACCGACAGATGACAGCGCCCCGCGACGTCCTGCCACAAGACCTGCAATACATCGGCCAAGTCCAAGGCTTCCGGGGAGTTGGGCATGGTCTACGCTTACCCGGCAATCCCCCGTCCAGGCCAACAAAAAACGACATCGACATGAAACTGTCATCCGCCACGCCTAAATTGGCTCGTGTATTGCTGACCTAGACCAACACCACCGCAAACGTCGATAAAAACGCAGCGTTGAAAACGCCCAAAGGAGCTTCGGATGAAACAGCTTTTCCTGGCATCACTGTTAGGCTCGACCATTGCCATGTGCACCGCCGCCATGGCTGCTGATACCGATTTGAAAACCCTTGAAGCCGCCGCGAAAGCGGAAGGCGCCGTCAACAGCGTCGGCATGCCCGATGACTGGGCCAACTGGAAAGGCACCTGGGACGACCTGGCCAAGACCTACGGCCTCAAGCACATCGACACCGATATGAGCTCGGCCCAGGAAGTCGCCAAGTTTGCGGCGGAAAAAGACAACGCCAGCGCCGACATCGGCGACGTCGGTGCCGCCTTCGGCCCGATCGCGGTCAAACAGGGCGTGACCCAGCCGTACAAACCGACCACCTGGGCACAAGTCCCGGATTGGGCGAAAGACAAAGACGGTAACTGGGCACTGGCCTACACCGGCACCATCGCGTTTATCGTCAACAAAAAGCTGCTGCACGGCTCCGAAGCCCCGAAAAGCTGGGCTGACCTGAAGACCGGCAAGTACAAGGTCTCCATCGGTGACGTGAGCACCGCCGCCCAGGCTGCCAACGGTGTACTCGCCGCAGCACTGGCCAACGGTGGCGACGAGAAGAACATCCAGCCTGCGCTGCTGATGTTCGCCGACATCGCCAAGCAAGGCCGCCTGTCGCTGGCCAACCCAACCATCGCCACCATGGAAAAAGGCGAAGTGGAAGTGGGCGTGGTCTGGGACTTCAACGGCCTGAGCTACAAAGCCAAGATGGCCAACCCGGATGACTACGTGGTGCTGATCCCGTCGGACGGCTCGGTGATTTCCGGCTACACCACCATCATCAACAAATACGCCAAGCACCCGAACGCCGCCAAGCTGACCCGCGAATACATCTTCAGCGACGCCGGCCAGACCAACCTGGCGCGCGGCAATGCGCGGCCGATTCGTGCCGAACACCTGACCTTGCCAGCTGACGTGCAGGCCAAACTGCTGCCTAACGAACAGTACAAGAAAGTAACGCCGATCAAAGATGCCGACGCTTGGGAGAAGACCTCCAAGGCCCTGCCGCAGAAGTGGCAGGAAGAAGTCATCATCAATATGCAGTAAGAACGCGGCCAGTGTAGGAGCTGGCTTGCCTGCGATAACGGTATGACATTCAGCATTGTTGTCGACTGACACACCGCTATCGCAGGCAAGCCAGCTCCCACATTTGAGCGGTGTTCCAACCGAAAAACCGAGTCAAGCCTATTTGTTGCGGAGCCCCAGCCCCTATGAAGCACAACGTCATCCTTGTCGTGCTCGACGGCCTGAATTACGAGGTTGCCCGACACGCCATGGGGCACTTGCAGGCCTATGTCGGCGCAGGACGCGCAGCACTCTACAAACTGGAATGTGAACTGCCGGCCCTGTCCCGGCCCCTGTACGAATGCATCCTCACCGGCGTCCCGCCGATTCAGAGCGGCATCGTCCACAACAACGTCTCGCGCCTGTCCAACCAGCGCAGCATTTTCCATTACGCCACCGACGCCGGTTTATCCACAGCGGCGGCGGCTTATCACTGGGTCAGCGAGTTGTATAACCGCAGCCCTTTCATCGCCGCCCGTGACCGTCATACCAATGACCCGGCGCTGGCGATCCAGCACGGGCATTTCTACTGGAGTGACCATTACCCGGACTCACACCTGTTTGCCGACGCCGAAAGCCTGCGCCTAAAACACGCGCCGAATTTCCTGGTGGTGCACCCGATGAACATCGACGATGCCGGCCACAAGCACGGCCTCGACACCCCGCAATACCGCAACAGCGCACGCTCGGCCGACATCATCCTTGCCGACTACCTGCAAGGCTGGCTCGACGCCGGCTATCAGGTGCTGGTGACCGCCGACCACGGCATGAACAACGACCGCTCCCACAACGGCCTGCTGCCGGAAGAACGGGAAGTGCCGCTGTTTGTGCTGGGCAACGCTTTCAGCCTCGATGCCCACGCCACGCCCAAACAAACCGAGCTGTGCGGCACCGTCTGCGAGCTGCTGGGTGTGCCCCACGACAAACCTGTATGCCGGGAGCTGTTGAAGTGAATTCCGTGATCCGCGGCAAATGGCTGGCTGCCTTGTGCCTGGTGCCTTTCGCCATTTTTTTTATCGTGTTCGAGATCGCTCCGCTGGTGTGGGTGATGATCAGCAGCGTTCAGTCGGAAGAGTTCGGCTGGGGCCTGGCCAACTTCAGCAAGATCTTCAGTTCGAAGTTCTATATGCAGGCGATCCAGTACAGCCTGGAGATCAGTTTCTACTCCAGCGTGTTCGGGATCATCATCGCCGTGCTGGGCAGTTACTCGCTGCGCCGGGTTGACGGCCCGCTACGCAACTTCGTGACCGCCTTCGCCAACATGACCAGCAACTTTGCCGGCGTGCCCCTGGCCTTCGCCTTCATCATCCTGCTGGGGTTCAACGGCAGCATTACCATCATGCTCAAGCAGGCCGGGATCATTCAGGACTTCAACCTGTACTCCAAGACCGGGTTGATCATCCTTTATACCTACTTCCAGATTCCCCTCGGTGTGCTGCTGCTCTACCCGGCATTCGACGCGCTGCGCGAAGACTGGCGCGAGTCTGCTTCATTGCTCGGCGCGGATGGCTGGCAATACTGGCGGCATATCGGTTTGCCGGTGCTGACCCCGGCGCTGCTGGGCACGTTCGTGATCCTGCTGGCCAACGCCCTCGGCGCCTACGCCACGGTGTACGCGCTGACCACCGGCAACTTCAACGTGCTGCCGATCCGCATCGCGGCGATGGTCTCCGGCGATATTTCCCTGGACCCGAACATGGCCAGCGCCCTGGCCGTGGTGCTGGTGGCGCTGATGACCGTGGTGACCGTGGTCCATCAACTGCTGCTCAAGAGGAGCTACCATGTCTCGCGCTGAACCTGGCTCGGCCGCCCTCTACCACCGGGTAGTGGTGTACCTGTTGTTTGCGATCCTGGTACTGCCTTTGCTCGGCACCCTGGTCTACTCCATCGCCAGCAGTTGGTCGGCGACCATCCTGCCTTCCGGCTTTACCTTCAAGTGGTACATCCAGCTGTGGAGTGACCCGCGCTTCCTGAATGCCTTTGGCCAGTCATTGCTGGTGTGCGTGGGTGCGTTGATTTTGTCGGTGGTGCTGATCCTGCCGCTGCTGTTTGTGGTGCATTACCACTTCCCCAAACTCGATGCGCTGATGAACATCCTGATCCTGCTGCCCTTCGCGGTGCCGCCGGTGGTGTCGTCGGTGGGGCTGTTGCAGCTCTACGGGTCGGGGCCGTTTGCGATGGTGGGTACGCCGTGGATCCTGATCGGTTGCTACTTCACCGTGGCGTTGCCATTCATGTACCGGGCGATCACCAACAACCTGCAAGCGATCAACCTGCGGGACCTGATGGACGCTGCCCAACTGCTCGGCGCCAGCACCTTCCAGGCCGCATTCCTGGTGGTGCTGCCCAACCTGCGCAAGGGCCTGATGGTGGCGTTGCTGCTGTCGTTCTCGTTCCTGTTCGGCGAGTTCGTGTTCGCCAACATCCTGGTGGGCACCCGCTACGAGACCCTGCAGGTGTACCTCAACAATATGCGTAACAGCAGCGGCCACTTCACCAGTGCCCTGGTGATCTCCTATTTCTTCTTTGTGCTGGTGCTGACCTGGGCCGCCAACATCTTGAACAAGGACAAAAGCCAATGAGCTTCGTCAGCGTCCAACACCTGCAAAAAGGCTACGCCGGCACGCCGGTCTTCAGCGACATCAACTGCGAAATCGCCAAGGGCGAATTCGTCACCCTGCTCGGTCCGTCCGGCTGCGGCAAGTCCACGCTGCTGCGCTGCATCGCCGGCCTGACCTCGGTAGACAGCGGGAAAATCCTGCTGGATGGCCAGGACATCGTCCCGCTCAGCCCGCAGAAACGCCATATCGGCATGGTGTTCCAGAGCTACGCGCTGTTCCCCAACATGACCGTGGAACAGAACGTCGCCTTTGGCCTGCGCATGCAGAAGGTCAATGCCGACGACAGCCACAAGCGCGTACAGGAAGTGCTGCAACTGGTGGAGTTGAAAGAACTTGCCGGGCGTTACCCGCACCAGATGTCCGGCGGCCAGTGCCAGCGCGTGGCCCTCGCCCGCTCCCTGGTCACCCGCCCGCGCCTGCTGTTGCTGGATGAGCCTTTGTCGGCCCTCGATGCACGGATTCGCAAACACCTGCGCGAACAGATTCGCCAGATCCAGCGTGAGCTGGGCTTGACCACCATCTTCGTGACCCATGACCAGGAAGAAGCCCTGACCATGTCCGATCGGATCTTCCTGATGAACCAGGGCAAGATCGTGCAGAGTGGCGATGCCGAGACCCTCTACACCGCGCCGGTGGATGTGTTCGCCGCAGGCTTCATTGGCAACTACAACCTGCTGGACGCCGACAAGGCCAGCAAACTGTTGCAGCGCCCGATCACCGGGCGCATCGCCATTCGCCCGGAAGCCATCGAGCTCAGCCGCAGCGGCGAGCTGGATGCGTTGGTGCGCAGCCACAGCCTGCTGGGCAACGTGATTCGCTACCGCATCGAAGCGCGCGGGGTGGAATTGGTTGTGGATGTGCTTAATCGCTCGGCGGACGATCTGCACCCGGATGGCCAGCGATTGGCACTTTCCATCGACCCAAGTGCGTTGTGTGAAGTAGCCTGACGCACGATTTATTTGAGAGAGCGTGACAGATGGCTTTGGTAATTTTTGATCTGGACGACACCCTGATCCACGGCGACTGCGCCACCCTGTGGAGCGAGCAGATGGGCCGCCTGGGCTGGGTGGATGGCGAGTCGTTCATGCGCAGGAACGACGAACTGATGGCGGCCTATAGCCGTGGGGAGCTGGCCATGGAAGACTTCATGGACTTCAGCCTGGAGCCGATGATCGGCCGCACGCCGGAAGAGATCGAGCATCTTGTAGAGCCCTGGGTGGAAGACGTTATCGAGCCGCTGATCTACAGCGAAGCCACCCGCACCATTGCACAGCACCGCAAGAATGGTGACCGGATTTTGGTGATCTCGGCGTCGGGCACGCACCTGGTCAAGCCGATTGCGGCGCGTATCGGCATTGATGAAGTGCTGGGGATCGAGCTGGACGTCGCCCATGGGGTGTACAGCGGCAAGACCACCGGTGTACTGACGTACCGCGAAGGCAAGATCACTCGCCTGATGGAATGGCTGGAGCAGGAAGGTGAGCACCTTGATGGCGCGTACTTCTACTCGGATTCGCGCAATGATTTGCCACTGTTGCTGAAGGTTGCGAACCCGCAGGTGGTGAACCCGGACCCGGTGTTGCGGGCGCATGCTGAGAAGGCTGGGTGGCCGATTCATCATTGGGTCTGACGTTTCGCGCGGTTTTGAGGTGAGTACATATCCGTTATTTAGGTAACGGCGGCTTATGGTTTCGCTCTTACAGCGAGTCACTTTGCAAAAGCGGCAAAGTAACCAAAACGCTCTGCCCCGCCTGTCGGCACCTCGCCTAGGCTCGGTGTCCCCTCACTCCGGCATTGCTCCGCGGGCCGCCGCGACGGGGCGTCCCTGCCCCGTCGCGGCTAAACCGGCGTCCTGCCGGTTTACCCGCTCCTCAATCCCTGCGTTCGGCCTCGGGCTGAATGGGGCAGTCAGATCAAAAGCAAGATCAAGATCAAGATCAACAGCACGGCGGCCTGAAAGCCGACCTGAGTGTGGTGAAGCAAAGGCAAAAGCTGCTTTTCTGTAGGAGCTGGCTTGCCGGCGATGCGGACAACTCGGTACATCAGATACACCGAGGTGATGCCATCGCCGGCAAGCCAGCTCCTACAGGGGATTGTGCTCGCTTTAGATTTTGATCTGGCCTTTGCCTTTGCTTCACCACACTCAAGCCGGCCTGTAGGCCGCTGTGCTGTTGATCTGCTTTTGATCTTGATCTTAGGCGCCCCGTTAAACCACGCTGGCCGAACGCAGGTAGTACGGAGCGGGTAAACCGGCAGGACGCCGGTTTAGCCGCGACGGGGCAGGGATGCCCCGTCGCGGCGGCCCGCGTAGTAATACCGGAGCTGAGGGCACACCGAGCCTTAGCGAGGTGCCGAGTGGTGGGGCAAGAGCGTTTTGCTTACTTTTGCGCTTTTCAAAAGTGAGCCGCTGTAAGAGCGGAACCAATATCAAAATTCACCCAAAAAACGGCTATGCCCCCCGCCCCAGCTCAGCCCCAACACATAGACTCATCTGAGATCAGACCAGGCTTTCGTCGATCACCAACACCAGCTTCCCGGAAATCTGATTGGTCGCCAGTTCCGCAAACGCGGCCTCGGCATCCTTGATCGGAAAGGTCCTGGCCAGTTGCGGGCTCAAGCGGCCTTCGGCAAACAGCGGCCATACGTGCTGGCTCAAGTCACTGAACAGGTCCGCCTTGAACTGGTCATCCCGGCTGCGCAGGGTCGAACCCAACACTTGCACACGCTTGGCCAACACCTGCGCCAGGTCGAGCTGTGCCTCACGGCCGCCCATCAAGCCAATCAACACCCAACGGCCATCACGGGCCGCCAGCTTGAGATTCAGCGCAGCGTAATTGCCGCCCACCGGATCGAGGATCACATCGAACGGGCCAAAATCACTCAGGCCCTCGATACCGTCGGTACGTACCACACCGCCCTGGGCCCCCAGCGCTTCACAGTAAGCCAGGCGATCCGCCGAGCCGACGCTGACCCAGCATGGGCTGCCAAACGCCTTGCACAGCTGGATCGCCGCCGAGCCCACGCCACTGGCGCCGGCATGCAGCAACACCTTCTCGCCGGGCTTGAGGCCGGCCAACTGGAACAGGTTCAGCCATGCGGTGCTGTACACCTCAGGCAATCCGGCGGCTTCGGCCAGGGACACGCCTTCCGGCACCGGCAACACGTGACGGGCATCCACCACCACTTCTTCGGCCATCCCGCCGCCAGCCAGCAAGGCGCAAACCCGATCACCTACCTGCCACGACGAACCGGCGCCGACTTCGCTGATCACCCCGGAACACTCCAGGCCCAGCACCTGGCTGGCACCGGGAGGCGGCGGATAGAGCCCCGAACGCTGTAATAAATCGGCCCGATTCAGGCCCGCAGCCGCCACACGAATGCGTACTTGGCCTACATCGCATGTAGGACTCGGCTCTTCTTGCCACTCCACATGACCTTCAACGCCTTGCAATGCTTTCACAGTGCCTCCATAGTGAGTCTGGACTGAGCCCGTTGCTGTAGCGCCGGGCTTTTTGCATTATGCGACCGGCCCATATGGAACCGGCGACTTCAAAGACGGCCTAATATGCGTTATCAATTGCCCCCGCGTCGAATCAGCATGAAGCATTTGTTCCCCAGCACCGCCCTCGCTCTTTTTATTGGTATCGGCCTTTTGCCGCTATCGAGCAATACGTTCGCAGCCAACAGCTGGGACAACCTTCAGCCTGATCGCGATGAGGTGATTGCGAGCCTTAACGTCGTTGAGTTGCTCAAGCGCCATCATTACAGCAAGCCGCCGCTGGACGACGCTCGCTCGGTGATCATTTACGACAGCTACCTCAAGCTGTTGGATCCCTCGCGCAGCTATTTCCTGGCCAGCGACATCACCGAATTCGACAAGTGGAAGACGCAGTTTGACGACTTCCTCAAGAGCGGCGACCTGCAGCCCGGCTTCACCATCTACAAGCGCTACCTGGACCGCGTCAAGGCGCGTCTGGACTTCGCCATTGGTGAGCTGAACAAGGGCGTCGACAAGTTCGATTTCACCAAGAAAGAGACCTTGCTGGTGGACCGCAAGGACGCTCCTTGGCTGACCACCGAAGCCGAACTGGACGACCTGTGGCGCAAGCGCGTGAAGGATGAAGTCCTGCGCCTGAAGATCGCCGGCAAAGAGCCGAAGGCCATTCAGGAGCTGTTGACCAAGCGCTACAAGAATCAGCTGGCACGTCTGGACCAGACCCGTGCCGAAGATATCTTCCAGGCCTACATCAACACCTTCGCGATGTCCTACGACCCGCACACTAATTATCTGTCGCCAGATAACGCAGAAAATTTCGATATCAACATGAGTCTGTCGCTGGAAGGCATCGGTGCCGTCCTGCAAAGCGATAACGACCAGGTGAAAATCGTGCGTCTGGTGCCGGCAGGCCCGGCCGACAAGACCAAGCAGGTCGCTCCGGCCGACAAGATCATCGGTGTGGCTCAGGCCGACAAAGAGATGGTCGACGTGGTCGGCTGGCGCCTGGACGAAGTGGTCAAGCTGATCCGCGGGCCGAAAGGCAGCGTGGTGCGCCTGGAAGTGATTCCGCACACCAACGCACCGAACGACCAGACCAGCAAGATCGTGTCCATCACCCGTGAAGCGGTGAAGCTCGAAGACCAGGCCGTCCAGAAGCAGATCCTCAACCTCAAGCAGGATGGCAAGGACTACAAGCTGGGCGTGATTGTGATCCCGGCGTTCTACCTGGACTTCAAGGCGTTCCGCGCTGGCGATCCGGACTACAAGAGCACCACTCGCGACGTCAAGAAAATCCTGACCGAGCTGCAGAAGGAAAAAGTCGACGGCGTGGTCATCGACCTGCGCAACAACGGCGGCGGTTCCCTGCAGGAAGCCACCGAGCTGACCAGTCTGTTTATCGACAAGGGTCCGACCGTGCTGGTGCGTAACGCTGACGGCCGTGTAGACGTGCTGGAAGACGAGAACCCGGGTGCCTTCTACAAAGGGCCGATGGCGTTGCTGGTCAACCGCCTCTCCGCATCCGCTTCGGAGATTTTTGCCGGCGCGATGCAGGACTACCACCGTGCGCTGATCATCGGCGGCCAGACCTTCGGCAAAGGCACCGTGCAGACCATCCAGCCGCTGAACCATGGCGAGCTGAAACTGACCCTGGCCAAGTTCTACCGGGTTTCCGGGCAGAGCACCCAGCATCAGGGCGTACTGCCGGATATCGATTTCCCGTCGATCATCGACACCAAGGAAATCGGCGAGAGCGCCCTGCCCGAGGCAATGCCGTGGGACACCATCCGTCCTGCGATCAAGCCGGCGGTAGACCCGTTCAAGCCCTACGTGGCCCAGCTGAAAACGGATCACGAAACCCGCTCCGCCAAGGATGCCGAGTTCATCTTCATCCGCGACAAACTGGCCCTGGCCAAGAAGTTGATGGAAGAGAAAACCGTCAGCCTGAACGAAGCCGACCGTCGTGCGCAGCACACCGACATCGAGAATCAGCAACTGGTACTGGAGAACGCCCGTCGCAAGGCCAAAGGCGAAGCTCCCCTCAAGGAACTGAAGAAAGAAGACGAAGACGCGATCGCTGCCGAGCCTGATAAAACCAAGCCGGAAGATGATGCCTACCTGAGCGAGACCGGGCGCATCCTGCTGGACTACTTGAAAATCAGCAAGACGGTAGCGAAGCAGTAAATGATGGCAATTTAATGTGAACGCTCCTCGGAGTGTCATCAAATAGACATCATTCTGTCGTGAAATGAAGGACCTGCCAAAGCAGGTCCTTTTTTTTCGACTCGAGAAAATCATGACCATGACCGAACAGCTGAATGCATTGGGCTCAATCCTGGCTCAAGGCAGTTTGCACAGCCTGTTCCAACCGATCATTTCTCTGTCTGAACGACGCGTCGTCGGTTACGAGGCCCTGAGTCGCGGCCCGTCCAACAGCCCGTTGCACTCCCCTATCGCGCTGTTCTCGGTGGCCCGTCACGCCGGGCGACTCAGCGAGCTGGAGATGCTTTGCCGGGAAAGTGCCTGCCGGCGTTTCAGCGACCAGAAACTGCCGGGCAAGCTGTTTCTCAACGTCTCGCCTGATTCCCTGCTGGAAACCGCGCACCAGCCGGGCCGCACGTTGCAACTGCTCAGCGACTTCGGCATTCCGCCCAGCCAGGTGGTGATCGAACTGACCGAGCAAACCCCGACCGACGATTTTCAACTGCTGCAAACCGCGCTGCATCACTACCGCGCCATGGGTTTTTCAATTGCCCTGGATGACCTCGGCGCGGGTTATTCCAGCCTGCGCTTGTGGTCGGAGTTGCGTCCGGACTACGTAAAGATCGACCGGCACTTTATCGACGGCATCCACCAGGACGCCCTCAAGCGCGAGTTTGTCGGCTCGATCCTGCAAATCGCCAAGGCCTCCCGGGCACAGGTCATCGCCGAAGGCATCGAGTTGCCTGAAGAGTTGGCGGTACTCACGGAAATGGGTGTCGACCTGGTGCAGGGCTACCTGCTCTGCCGCCCCCAGGAAAACCCGCCGCAGGAGGCACGGTTGATGCTGCCCAAACCCGACAGCGCCAACGTCGCACTGAACGACGAAGGCAGCGACCTCAGCGCCCTGCTCAACGAACATCCAGCCGTGGGCCAACACACCGCCACGGCGCAGGTACTGGAGGCCTTCCGCCGCCAGGCCAATCTCAACTCCCTGGCCGTGCTGGATGAGCGCGGCCATCCGATCGGCATCGTGCACCGGCACTCATTGTCGGACGCGCTGCTCAAGCCGTTCGCCACCGACCTGTTCGCCCGCAAGCCCATCAGCCGCTTGATGAGTGACGACTTCCTCGCGGTGGAGCTGAGCCAGTCCCTGCAGCAAGTCAGCCGCCTGCTTACCAGCCGCGCGCGCCAGCGGATCGAGGAAGATTTCATCATCACCCTCAACGGCGACTACCTGGGACTGGGCCGGGTGATCGATGTGCTCAAGCTGATTACCGAGCTGAAAATCCAGCAGGCGCGTTACGCCAACCCGCTGACCTTATTGCCGGGCAACGTACCGATCCAGCAGTGCCTGACGCGGCTGTTGCAGCAACAGCGAGAGTCGGTGATCTGCTACGTGGATATCGACAGTTTCAAGCCGTTCAACGATATCTACGGCTATGGCCGCGGCGATGAAGTGCTGCTGTGCCTGGCGCAATGCCTGAACGACCGGGTAGACCCCAGCCGCGATTTTGTCGGGCATATCGGCGGTGATGACTTTTTGCTGGTGCTGGGCCCGCAGGATTGGCGCAAGCGGCTCAACCAGTTGCTGGACGACTTCCACACCCAGTGCCGGCGCTTCTATCGCAGCGAGCACCTGGACGCGGGGTGTTTTGTCGCGCTGAACCGCCAGGGCGTGCGCCAGGAGTTTGCGTTGCTGTCGCTGTCCATCGGCGTGGTGCATTTATATCCACAGGCCTGTGGACAACTCGATGCCAGCCAGTTGGCGGAACTGGCCTCCCAAGCCAAGCACCACGCGAAGAACGTGGCGGGCTACAGCATTCATGTGATCGACAGCTTGCAGCTGGAAGAGCCGGAATCCCTGTAACACCAAGCGCTAGGCTTCGGCAGACTCGGGATAATCGTACTCAAACACCCGCACCACTTCCGAGGCGTGCCACGACGCCGCAGCCACGCCATCGGACGGCCCGCAGAAGCGCCCAAGGCGCTCCACACATTCAAAAAAACCGGTGCGGGGCAGGCGGCTCGCACCCTGGCTGATCACCAGGGAACTGCGCAGTGGCTGGTCAGCCTTGGCATCCAGCGCGGCCAGGTGTTCCAGCGCCGCCGTCAGGGTTTGCATGGCCGGCGTGGGAAATTGCAGGCGCTCCAGCAACGCGCGGTAGGTCAGGAGGTGGCGCTGTCGGCGCGCCTGGTCCAGTTCGTTGATTAATCCATCCCAATGTTGACGGCTGATACGTACGCTCACGTTTCGTCCCTCCAACCTGCAACGCCCAATTCCCAAGCCAGGCTGCGGCGGATGGCAGCGTCCGGCTGGCGTTCACCACTTTCGATCAAGCCCAGGTACGACGGGCTGATGCCCACTGTGCGTGCCAATGTCTCGATGGCCAGGCCCTTGGCCTCGCGCAGGCTTCGCAGCTGCTCCAGGGGGCGCAGATCCGGTTCGGCAGCGGTTTGACTGATGGTCGAAGCAGGAGGTGTTGGCTGTTGCGGACCGGCGGCTTTTAACAGCGCCTGATACTGAGCCCATGGCAGAACCGCATATTCGGGTTCGCCATCCTTTGTAATTATCTGAATATCCATGACTGCCCCGTAGGATCACAACACTTACTTCGTAAGTACTTTCCTTAGGAGTGTAATCCTAACAGCCACAAAGAGCGCAGGGGGATATTCGCAAGGTTCAGTTTTTTTGTGGATTTTCCTGCGCAAGCAGTTGGGGGGTCGCAGGAAGGCGCTCAACCACCGCGAGCTTTTCGGGTCGCTGACGCTCACGCCAGGCGCGAAAAGCGCTCAGCTCGCCGTCCAGGGTCTTCATGACCCACGCCAGCACGGCAATGTCGTCCAGCATGCCGAACACCGGGATAAAGTCCGGGATCGCGTCAATCGGGCTCAGGAAGTACATCAGCCCCGCCACCACCGAAATCAGTGCCTTGGGGCTGATGGCCCGGTACTCGCCGCGCCAGTAGGCCAGGCACAAGGCCTGCAGCAGCTTGAGATCATCCGTGAGCTTGCCCAGCCGGTTGCCCTGGCTCGAACCTTTGGCGGCCACCGCGAACAACAGCGTGGGCAAGCGCCCGCGGCCCAGCAGGCGAGCGGCCATGGGCAGGAAGCGGGTGAAATTAAACGGGGCTTTCATCGTCACTCCAGTTCCAGGCGACAGAAAAGGTTATCCACACAAATTGTGGATAACCTTGTGAACAGAGCCTATTTTCCAGGCTGAAAGCCACGTAATACAAGGCCTGCAGTCAGATCGGGCGTTTTTTGCGCACATAAAAAAAACCCAAGAATTCATTGACTTGGCGTTGATCTGCGTCTAGCCACACTCGAGTCTTTTATCAGACTGCTCTAGACCGCGTGGGTTCGGTTGAATGTGGCCTGGATTCAACTGGAAAAGTTATACACAGGCCAGAAACAACAACGCCCCGTCGAGACGGGGCGTTGTGTGTTCAGGCGCTGGTTACTTCTTGGCAGCCGGTGCGTCAGGCGCGTCAGCCTTGGACGGGTCCTTGATGGCCAGCAGTTCCAGGTCGAATACCAGTACGGAATTGGCTGGAATCGCCGGGCTCGGGCTCTGGGCACCGTAGGCCAGGTCGGACGGGATGTACAACTCGACCTTCTCGCCAACGTGCATCAGTTGCAGGCCTTCGACCCAACCTGGAATCACGCCGCTGACCGGCAGGTCAATCGGGCTGCCGCGATCCACGGAGCTGTCAAAGGTCGTGCCGTTGGTGAGCTTGCCGGTGTAGTGAACCGTCACGACGTCGGTAGGCTTGGGCTGGGCACCGTCCGCTTTCTTCACGATCTTGTATTGCAGACCGGAAGCGGTGGTGACAACGCCGTCTTTCTTGGCGTTCTCTTCGAGGAATTTCTTGCCGGCGGCTGCCGACTCTTCGCTCATCTTGGCCATGCGTTCTTCAGCACGCTTCTGCAGTGCGGCAAACGCTTCGACCAGCTCGTCGTCTTTCAGCTTCTGTTCTTTCTTGCCGACAGCATCTTCGATGCCTTGGGCTACCGCTTTGGAGTCCAGGTCATCCATGCCTTCTTGAGCAAGGCTTTTGCCCATGTTCAGGCCGATACCGTAGGAAGCTTTTTGCGCCGGGGTTTTCAGCTCTACGCTGGTTTGCGAATCACAACCCGCAAGTACCAGGCTAACCAGGGCCACCGCCGCCGCCAACCGATGCTGTTTCATGCTATTTCCTTGTTCGTGTGCCAAAAGGGCATTCGAGTAAAGTCGCGAGCTTATCAGGCGGCCACGACCAATGGCTACCGGCATGTGAGCAGGAAACTTCTGATAAGTTCACGTGTTTAAAAGCATTTTCATTCATTCTATGGCTCTGCCACGGAAGGCAGGACCGCTGGAACCACGCTCATGGCCACTTGCCGCACTGCTGGCCTGATGGCATAAGAACGACACAACTCGACAAGGATAGTTATCTTGCGCATTTTTTCCCGTGTTTTGCTGCTGATTTTCATACTGCTGGGCTTGATCCTGGCGGTGGTGCTCTATTTTGTGGTCAACCCGAAGCTGCCGGACTACGTGCCGGTGGAACAGGTGCACTACCAGGATCAATGGAGCGCCGCAGATCGCCAGACGTACTACTTCACGCCCCAGGGCACCCAGGTCAAGGGCCTGCGCTATGACTGGTTCACCGCGCTGGAACTGCCGTTCTCCGAGCAGCGTTTCGCCACGCCCGAATACCTGGCGCGCTTCGGTTTCCTGGTAGACCCCAAACAGGTACCCACTGCACAGAACCCCGGCAACCTGCCGGTGGGTTTCACCCGGCATAAAAACCCTGGCGGCAATGATGAGTTCCTCGACATCACCTGCGCCGCCTGCCACACCGGCCAGTTGAACTTCAAAGGCCAGGGCCTGCGTGTCGACGGCGGCCCGGCGCAACATGTATTGCCCTCCAGCGTACCGACCCTGCGCGGCGGCAGCTTCGGCCAGGCGCTCGTCGCCAGCCTCGCCTCGACCTACTACAACCCATGGAAATTCGAGCGCTTTGCCCGCACCGTCCTGGGCCACGACTACGACGACCGGAACGCCGCGCAACTGCGCCAGGACTTCAAGAAGTCCCTGAACACCTTCCTGAAAGTCGCCTGGAACGATACCCACCGTGGCCTCTACCCCACCGAAGAAGGCCCGGGGCGTACCGACGCCTTTGGCCGCATTGCCAACGCCAGCTTCGGCGACGCCATTTCCCCGGACAACTATCGTATCGCCAATGCACCGGTGGACTACCCGCAACTGTGGGACATCTGGACCTTCGACTGGGTGCAATGGAACGGCTCGGCCCAGCAACCCATGGCCCGCAATATCGGCGAAGCGCTGGGCGTCGGCGCCACGCTGGACTTCTTCGACAACGCCGGCCAGCCGCTCAAGGGCGACGCGCGTTATCCCTCCAGCGTGCGGGTGCGCGACCTGAGCACCCTCGAAGAAACCCTGCAACGCCTCAAGCCGCCAACCTGGCCGGAAGACCTGTTCGGCGCCATCGACAAACCATTGGCCGCCCAAGGCCGTGCACTCTTCGCAGAAAACTGCGCCGGCTGCCACGTGCCGACTGTGTCCCAGGTCGATGGCCGTCCGGTGCGACAACTGAAAATGCTCCCGGTGGAGGTGATCGGCACCGACCCTACTGCCGCCAGCAACATCGCCGACCACCGCTTCGACCTCAGCGCCCTGCAATGGGACCCGGCGGAGTTGGCCAAAATGAACGTCGAACTGCACCCCACGCCCACTGAACCGTTGGACCTGCGCAGCATTTCTTCAGCCAAGGGCCTGGCCTACATCACCGCCTTTGTCGAAGACCACGCCTACCGTGCCGCCGGCGTAACGCCTGCCGAACGCCCACAGCTGGACGGTTTCGGCCTGCCCATCGGCGTGCGCGAACTGCGCGCCTACAAGGCTCGGCCGCTGGCCGGGGTATGGGCGACACCGCCGTTCCTGCACAACGGCTCGGTGCCGACGATCTACCAATTGCTCTCGCCCCAGGACGAGCGCAGCCCGACCTTCTATAAAGGCACCTTCGAATACGACCCGCGTCACCTGGGCTATCAAACCGCGGCGTTCCCCAACGCCTTCCTGTTCGATACGCGCATCACCGGCAACCACAACAGCGGCCACGAATTCCGTGCCGGCCAGCGTGGCAACGGAGTGATTGGCCGAGGCTTGCTGCCCCAGGAACGCTGGGCGCTGCTGGAATATTTGAAAGTGCTGGGCGGCCCGCTGGAACAGCAACTGCCCTGACCCACCGACTTCGCAGAAAAGGATTTTAAAATGCTCGCTCGACTTTGGCTGCGCCTCGGCGCGTTTCTCGGCAAAACCCTGTTGTGGCTGGTGGGCCTGGGACTGCTGGGCTGGTTGTTGTCCACCTTGTGGTTTGCCTGGCAGCACAGCGGCCCGGTGTCGCCGGATGAACAGATCCCGCCCGGGGAAGCCGCCATGACCCAAGGCATCATTCAGACCGCTGTGCGCATCGTCGACCAGCACCGTGAAGGCACACGCTACCTGCGCGATGCCCATGCCAAGGCGCATGGCTGTGTGAAGGCAGAGGTCAGCGTACTGCCGGACCTCGACCCGGCCCTGCGCCAGGGTGTATTTGCCGAGCCGGGCAAGACCTGGCAGGCGATGATGCGGCTGTCCAACGGCAATGCGTATCCGCAGTTCGACAGCATCCGTGATGCACGGGGCATGGCGATCAAATTGCTGGATGTACCGGGCAAGCAGTTGCTGGCGGATCAACAGGCGCGGGGTGAGCAGGATTTTGTGATGTTCAGCCATCCGAACTTTTTTGTCAGTGATGTGGCGGAGTATGCGCAGAACGTTTCGGCCCAGGCTGATGGCAAGAAGGTCATGGCGTTTTTCCCTTCGGTGGATCCGCGCAGTTGGCAGGTGCGGCATCTGCTTATCGCGCTGGCGACGTTGGCGCCGCCGCCGGTGAGTCCTACGCAGACGACTTACTTCTCGGTGTCGCCGTATAAGTTTGGGACGGCGAATGCGAAGTTTCGGGTGGCGCCGGATCCCCAGGGTTGTCCTGCGTATGTGCTGCCCAAGCAGAATCAGGATCTGCCGAACTTTTTGCGCGGTGCGTTGAATCAGCAACTATCGACTGACCGGGTGGCGGCGTGTTTTGTGTTGCAGATTCAGCGGCAGAATCCGCAGAAGTTCATGCCGATCGAGGACACCAGCATTGAATGGAAAGAGAGTGATGCGCCGTTTGAGACGGTGGCCAAGGTGGTGATTCCGGCGCAGGATTTTGATACGCCGGCGTTGAATCTGGCTTGTGATAATCAGTCGTTTAACCCGTGGTTCGGGGTGGAGGCGCATCGGCCGATTGGGGGGATTAATCGGTTGCGTAAGGCGGTGTATGAGGCGGTCAGCGATTATCGGCATAGTCGGAATTTGTAGTGGCGTGGGGTGGGGGGCATATCCGTTATTTGGGTGATGGCTTCGATTGGTTCCGCTCTTACAGCGGCTCACTTTTGAAAAGCGCAAAAGTAAGCAAAACGCTCTTGCCCCACCACTCGGCACCTCGCTTGGGCTCGGTGTGCCCTCAGCTCCGGCATTACTCCGCGGGCCGCCGCGACGGGGCGTCCCTGCCC
>NZ_JAOTOA010000034.1:0-41194 GCF_036346535.1 Pseudomonas sp. Z18(2022) | reverse complement strand
AATATCAGCAACAACCCAAATAACGGATATACCCCCAATCAGCGAGCCTTCACAGCCTCAACCCACCGAGGATCCAACCGCGTCTGGTCAGGCTCAATCCCCAACCCCCGCATCTTCTCCAGGTGCTCATCAACCTCCCGCACCAACTGCGCCTGCGAGCTCGAATTGGCGTCCAACTCGTGCATCTGCATCAACCCAAGGTGATAAAACCGCAGCAACTTGATCGCCACCGGATCATTCGCCTTCACCCCGTCAGTCACCTTGTGCATCACATTCGTCACACTCATCAAACTGCGCTTGAGCTGCCACCCATACACCGCCGGCGCGAGCCACGCCTGGCTCCAGAACGGCCCCCGCACCAGCGCCAAGGTGATCAACACCCCGGCAAACACCCCGCCGACATTAAAGCGAAAATTATCGCCCCCAGGTGTACCAAACAGCATCACCGCCAGGCTGGACAGCCCCATCGCCAGCACCACGAACAGCACCGCGACTATCAGCGTGCTGCGTCGCGTCTGCTGGCGAAAAACAATCGGGTCGCACGGTTTAAGCTCAAACATCCGGGTGCAGTCTCCATGGGCTGAGTAGGGGTATAACGCCGGCCGGCATCTTCTCATGGTTCGCCCGTCGGAGTGACGGTAATCCGGTTGAACGATGCCCCACCGTGATTTCTCTAAATCTCGTAGGCAACCGACCCCAAGCGAGGTGAACCATGACCCGGTACCAGCAACAGCCGCCCGGCACACCCAACCCCGACCGCACCCCCGGCGAAGAGGAGCGCGACAACGACGCCCTGCGCCCCAACGACCCTGCCGACCGGGAAAACGACGAAGAACAGGTCGAGGAAGACCTGGAAAACCTGCACGACAAGGCCCGCCCGCTGTAAGCCCGGCGCGCCAGGGAGGTAGTCATGAGTAAGCATCCAGATGGCCCGCATTCATCGGAGCATTCCAGCGGCAAGGACGAATTGGGTTTCGACCCCGATTCCCCGGACGTCGCCGACCCACAGGTCGACCCGGTGGGCCCTGCCATTGCCCCGTTGGACAAGCCAGAAAAAACCGGCAAGAAGCCGGCCTACGATCCCCTGGGAGATCTGAAAAAGTGAAGTGAGCCCCGCCATCGTGCGGGGCTTTTGTTCCTCAGCCAAGCCGTTTCGGGGCTGTCCATGTCACCTCGGTGATGCCAAATTTCTCCGCCCAGGGCCGAGTGGTCTTTTTCACCCGCTCATGGCCCTGCCGGCCAATGCGCCCCACGTGGGCAATGTCGGCGTCAACGGCCGCCCAATGCCACGCTTCGGCGTTGTTCATGACTTCGGCACGCACCACAAAGGTTTTCGGTTCGCCGTGTAGCAAGTAGTGGATGGTGTAGATCGTCGCGGTACTCATGATGCCTCCCTGTCTTGTAGTGAATGGATATAAATCCGTTCAGAAAGGTTCAGAAAGTTTGTGCATTACAGCGCTTGCGTTTGATTCAAATCGTAATTGGCAAACAACGGCCTTCGGGGTATTAGTGATGTCTTTGCCACCCACGCCAGGATTGCGTCATGCCAGAGCTGACCCACAGCCGTTTGTACCTGCAACGTTTGGGCTACGACGCGCCGCCACCGCCCACCCTGCAAACCCTGCAGGATCTGCAACTGCGCCACGTCAGCACCTTTGCGTTTGAAAGCCTGTCGACCCTGCTGCATGCCCCGGTGCCCATCGACTTGCCGAGCGTCGAGCAGAAAGTCCTGTTCGACGGGCGTGGCGGTTATTGCTACGAGCTGAACCAGATGTTCCTGGCGTTGTTGCAGGAGTTGGGCTTCGACGCGCGGGGCATCACCGGCCGCGTGGTGATGGGCGGGCCGCCCGATGCACTCACGGCGCGCACCCATCGCCTGAGCCTGGTGACCCTGGACGGCGTGCGTTACATCAGCGATGTGGGCTTTGGTGGAATGGTGCCCACCAGCCCGCTGCAACTGGACACCGACGCCACCCAGGCCACCGCCCATGAACCCTATCGCCTGAGCCTGAATGAGGGCAGCTATACCTTGTGGGCACAGGTGGCGGGGGAGTGGCGTGGCTTGTATGTGTTCGACCTGCAGGTGCAGTCACGCTTCGACTACGAAATCGGTAACTGGTACGTCTCCACCCATCCGGATTCGCCGTTTCTCGGCCAACTGAAAGTCGCCCTGATCGGCCCGGGATTTCGCCGCACGCTGAACAACGGCCAGTACGCGATCCACTACCTGGACCGCGCCAGCGAAAAGCGCGCCATCAAGGACGTGGATGAGTTGCTGGCGCTGCTGCAAGCCAGCTTCGGCATCCGCTTGCCGGAGCATCCACAGTTGCGGCCCATTCTTGGTCGTTTATTGGCTCCCGAGGGAGAAGCCTGATATAGAGCCTTCGCTGAACCGTTTTACCTCAAAAAAAGGTGCAAATTAATTCGAACCTTTCGCCAAAACGAGGGTTCGAACCGTTTCCTGAATAATTTGCCACCTGTAATGGAGACGTAAAACGATGTCCAAACTATTCGGAAAGATCCTCAAGAATTCCTCGGTCCTGGCCCTGATCGCGGCACCTGGTGTGGTGTTCGCCGCAGCGCCGACTGACCCGATTTCCACCTTCGGGATCCTCGGCAGCTACAACGACTTCAAACTCGAAGGCGGTAGCGAAAGCGACAAGGACCACATGCCTGAAGCCGGCCTGTTCTATAACTTCGGCAACAAGCTGACGGCTGAATCGGGCTTTATCTACCAGGCCGGTATCGAAGCCAAGTACGGCGAAAAGAGCGACAACAAGCTCAAGGAAGGCCAGGCCGACCTCGACCTCGGCTGGCGTGCCGCGCTGGATGCGCGCAACTTCGTCGACGTGCTGGTGGGTGGCGGCTACAGCTGGACCCGCTACGAGCCGGATTCGGGCGACTACGACATGAAGCTCACCAACAAATCGCCGTTCGCCAAGGCGGCCCTGGGTTACAACCACCAGTTCGATGACATGACCATGCGCGTTGAACTGGGTGCGCGCCACACCATCGACGGCCGTGCCAAGCTCAAGGTCGACGGCATCGGCAGCGACACCGTGGACCTCAAGGACCGCACCAACCCCTACGCCGAAGTCAGCCTGCTGATGAACCAGAAAGGCGACCTGCCGGTGATGGCGGGCCTGTACTACACCCGCACCGAGTACAAGCTCGACGGCGACTCGTACGTGGCCGACAACACCAAGCTCAAGCGTGACGAGTATGGGTTCAAGGTCGGTATCGCGTTCTAAGACCTGTTGCAGGGGTGGGGGGCCAACCCCCACCTTTTACTGTCCGCCCAAGCCCCCCTTTCTGTCCCCCAATACCCTCAACGCCGCGCCCTGGCTGCCTTAGTGTGGATCACGCTTTCACACAATAAGAGAGAGGGTGGCTATGCGGGCAATCAACCCCCGTCGCCTCAGTCTGCTGCTGGCCGTGACCTGCCTGCTGACAGCCTGTGACGACACACCGAAACATCCCCCCGAACGCGCCACGGCGGCCAATGCCATGCCCGGCGACGCAGCCCTGGCCCAGGTCTACGACACCAGTTGCAAGCTGTGCCACGCCAACCCGGCCTCCGGCGCGCCGCTGACCGGTGATGCCCCGGCCTGGAGCCCGCGAATCGCCCAGGGCCCGGACACCCTGCTGGACCACACCATCAACGGTTACAACGGCATGCCCCCCATGGGGATGTGCGTGCAGTGCTCCGAAGAGCAATTCCTGGGGCTGATCAGCTTTATGTCGGGTCAACACATCCAATAAGAATAACGGGGTAGGCGATGGGGCTTTCACGGCGAGAATTATTGCAGCGCGGCGCGGTAGCCGGCGCGTTCATGGCATTGACCAGCAATCCGGTGCTGGCCCAGTTGGCCCGGGCACCGCGGTTGATTCCCTGGCGCAACTGGTCGGGGGCGCAAACCTGTCTGCCCCTGGCCCGGCTCGCGCCGAAGAACCTTGATGAATTGGTGCAGGTGATCGGCCAGGCACCGGGCAAGGTGCGGCCGGTGGGCTCGGGCCATTCGTTCAGCGCGTTGGTGCCCACCGACGGCACGCTGCTGTCCCTGAGTTACTTCAACGGCCTGCTGGATCACGATCCGCACACCTTGCAGGCCACCTTCGCCGCCGGCACGCCGATGTCGCGCATGGGCCAGGCACTGAAAGACGTGGGCCAGGCGCTGCCGAACATGGCGGATATCGACTACCAGACCCTGGCCGGGGCCATCTCCACCTCAACCCATGGCACTGGCGTGGGCTTCACCTCTTACTCCGGCTGCGTCACCGGCCTGCAATTGGTGACGGCCCAGGGGGAGGTACTGGACTGCGACGCCAACCACCACCCGGAAGTGTTCAGCGCCGCCCGTGTGTCCCTCGGTGCCCTCGGCGTGGCCACCCGGGTGCGTCTGCAAAACCGCGCGCCGTACCGCCTGCGGGAGCGCCAGTGGATCGCCAAGACCGAAGAACTGCTGGAAGACGTAGCGAAAAACACCCGGGAAAACCAGCACTGGGAGATGCTTGTGGTCACCCATTCCGACTACGCGCTGTCCATCGCCCTGAACGAAACCACCGACCCCGAAACCCCGCCCATCGACCCGGCGGAGGCGGGCGGCAACGAGTTTGTGTCGATCATCGAAAAGCTCGACAAGTACGGCAGCGATTTCCCCGACGCCCGGCGCAGCTTGCTCAACAGCCTGCGGTTTTTTGCGAGCTTCGATGACCGCGTGGCCGAGTCTTTCCAGGTGTACGCCAACGTGCGCAACGTGCGCTTCAACGAGATGGAATATTCGGTGCCCGCCGAACACGGCCCGGCCTGCCTGCGGGAGATCCTCAAGCTGATCAACGACAAGGACCTGCGCACCTGGTTTCCCATCGAGTACCGCTACGTCAAGGCCGACGACATTCCGCTGAGCATGTTCGAGGGCCGCGACAGCTGTTCGATCTCCGTGCACCAGCACTACACCATGGACCACCACAACTTCTTCGCCGCCGTGGAACCGATCTTCTGGAAATACGCCGGCCGGCCGCACTGGGGCAAGTTGCACACCCTCAACGCCCGCACCTTGCAGCCGTTGTATCCACGCTGGGAGGAATTCACCCGGGTGCGCCGCGAGCTGGACCCCAGCGGCAAATTCCTCAATGCGCACCTGTCATCGATTCTGGGAGTGGCCTGATGAACCGCAGACATTTCATGCTTGGCACCGGCGTGTTGCTGGCAGGCGGTGCGATTTTGCTGAGACCGGGCGACCGGGGCAGTCCGTACACCGAGTACTTCCGCAGCCTCAACCAGGAGCTCAAGGCCCACGGGCCAATGCGCCCGGTGATGCTGATCGACCTGGACAAGCTGGACCACAATATCGACGTGGTAATGCAGTCGGTACAGCGAGGCGGCAAACACCTGCGGCTGGTGGAGAAATCCCTGCCGTCGCCGGGGCTGCTGGCCTATATCGCCAAGCGGGCGGGCACCCAGCGCTTGATGTCGTTTCACCAGCCGTTTCTGAACCACGATGCCCAGGTCTTTCCCGACGCCGATATCCTGCTGGGCAAGCCGTTGCCGGTGCGTTCGGCCGAGCTGTTTTATCAGACCCACAAAGGCCCGTTCGACCCGTCCCGACAGCTGCAATGGCTGCTGGATACCCCCGAGCGGCTGCAGCAATACCTGGCGCTGGCCCAGGGGCTGGGCACGAAACTGCGGGTCAATATCGAGCTGGATGTGGGCCTGCATCGCGGCGGCATCCGCGACAACGCGGTGCTGGGGCAAATGCTGACGCTGATCAGCGCGCATCCGCAGCAGCTGGAATTCAGCGGCTTCATGGGATACGACCCGTTTGTGGGCATGGGAGTGCCGGGAATTCTGGGTTCGCCCCAGGACCTGTTCGACAAGGTCATGCAGCGCTACAACGGCCATGTGGATTACACCCGCCAGCACTTTGCGCCGCTGTGGCGTGACGGGCTGACGTTGAACACGGCAGGCAGCCCGAGTTATCGCATTCATGAGCAGGAAAAACTCAGCAGTGAGGTGTCGGTGGGCACAGCGTTGCTCAAGCCCACGCACTATGATTTGCCGTCGTTAAGCGAGCATGTGCCGGCGGCCTATATCGCCACGCCCGTTTTGAAAAGCACCGGGCCGGTGGATATTCCGGCGCTGGATGGCAAGTCGCGGTTGTTCTCGTGGTGGGATGCAAACCAGCGCGCCACGTTCTTTATCTATGGGGGTAACTGGATGGCGGAGTTTGAGTCGCCCAAGGGGTTGCAGAGCAATGACCTGTACGGCCGCAGCTCCAATCAGGAGATGGTCAACGGCTCGCCCAAGGTGGGGTTGAACGTAGAAGACCAGGTGTTTTTGCGTCCGACCCAGAGCGAGTTTGTGCTGTTGCAGTTCGGCGATTTGCTGGCAGTGCGCGGCGGGAAAATTGTCGATACCTGGCCGGTCTACACCTGAAGAAACCCGATCAAAATGTGGGAGCTGGCTTGCCTGCGATAGCATCACCTCGGTATCACTGAAAAACCGAGTTGCCTGTATCGCAGGCAAGCCAGCTCCCACATTTTTAACTGTATTTACAAGGCAAACGGAATCGTCAGCTTCGCCCACAACATGTCGCCTTCCGGCCGGTTCTGCACATCAAACTCCTTGGCCCAGCGCACTTCCGCACTCGCATACTTGAGGAAGGTGAAATACACCGCCGGACCGATCGCAAACACCTGGCCCTTGACCCCATCGTCCACGTCTTCGCCATAGATGTTCACCACCGTATGCCCGTACTGCTTATCGTCGGTGGTCTGCTTGAGGTAGTAGCCATTAATCCCAAGGCTGAGGTTGTCCGTGACCTTGTAGCTGGCGGAATAATCGAAGTGGAAAATCTGCCCTGAACGGTAATGGGTATCGGGGTTTTCCTTGTTGAAGCTGTAGGTGGTCTTGATCGACAGCTCGGTGCGCTCGTTGGGCATCCAGGTCGCCGACACCAGCGGCTTGTAGGTGTAGAAATTGTTGCTGGTATTGGCCAGGCGCGAGGCGTCGTACTCGCCGGTGGGCAGGGTGATTTCCAGGGCGGTGCCCACGGTGAGGTTCTTGCCCAGGTCCCAGAGAATGATCGGCGCCAGCGTGGTGTCGCCCATGCTCTCGCGGGTGTCGGACATGCCGAACAGCGACACCTGTTGTTTCAGGTACGGCTGGGCGATGTAACCCCCCAGGCGCCCGCCGAATACCCGCAGCGGGCTCAGGTAATCCAGGCGCGGGATGATCGCGTCGGATTTGATCTTCACATCCGGCACCTTGCCGCCCAGGGAACTGATATCGAGCTTTTTGGCTTCGTAGTGGTTGTAGTAAATGTTGAAGGCGAACATGTGGTCGGGCAGGTTGTTGACGTCCAGCGGCAGGATGTAGAAGCCGTCGGTGCCGGGGCCGATATTGTCCACGCCGCCTTCGGTGGCCAGGGCCGGCAGGCTGATGAGGGTCAACAGGGCGAGTTGCACGGGGTAAAACGCACGGGTCGGGTTCATGGCGGGGCTCATTATTATTGTTAGGACGACGCTACCTATAGAAATAAGCCCTGAGCGGCCAGCAGGGCAGGGTATTGGCGGCCACATAGGGGGACTTTGGCGGACAGCTTTCATCCAGAGTGCAGCAGTTCTTGCAAGCGCCTATGATTGTCAGGATGTTTCCAAAACAAGAACTGAAGCACTCAGTCGGGAATCGAAGATCCATGCAAAGGAAAGCCGTTGATCCGCACTATGACTTGGCCCTGGTCTCGCCATTTCTGCTGCAAACCCTCGGACAAGTGGTCGCGCAAAAAGGCGCAAGTGCCGAGCACCTGTGCCGTGGCCTGGGGTTCACCCTGGCTGACCTGGACGACCCGGCCCAGCGGATCTCCTATCGCCAGGCGGTTGCGATGATCCAGCGTGCCCTCAAGGTGTTGCCCGACCAGGGGCTGGGCCTGTGGGTGGGCCATCAGAATGTACTCGGCACCCTGGGCCTGCTCGGGCATGTGATCTCACTGTGCAAGACGTTGCGCGATGCCTTTGCCATTGGCGAACGTCATCAGCACACCTCCGGCGGTATCGCCACCTCGCGCACCCATGAAGGCCCCCAGGAAGTGTATGTCGATATCGAGTGCCTGCTGCCGTATGCCGACGTCCAGGTGTTTGCCGCCGAGGAGTTCTTCGCCAGCCTGATGGTGTATGGCCGGGCCTTGGTGGGCGAGGGTTTCATGCCGCTGCGGGTCGAATTTATCCACGCCGCGCCCACCTACGTCGCCGACTATCACCAGCTGTTTGGTGCGGATGTGCGTTTTGGCTGCCTGCATAACCGCATGGTCCTGGCCAGCCACTGGCTGGATGTGCGCCTGCCCAATCACCACGCCCTGGCCTTGCGCCAGGCCCTGGAACTGCTGGAACTGGAAAGCGCCCAGTTGCACCAGAAGATGGATTTGATCCAGGCGGTGGAGCGCGCGATTTCCCGGGACTTGCAGGGCAGCCAGCTGGAAAAGGTCGCCAGTGACTTGAACATGAGCGGCCGCACCCTGCGCCGGCGCCTGACCGAGCACGGGCTGACGTTCGAAGGCTTGCTGGAGCAGGTGCGGCGGGCGCGAACCATGGGCTTGCTGAGCAACCCGGGGTTGTCCATCGAACGGATTACCGAGGAAGTCGGCTACAGCGATGTGCGCAGTTTTCGGCGGGCATTCAAGCGCTGGACCGGGCTGAGCCCCAGTGCATTTCGCGGTGAAGCAGGAGGGCCGGGGTGATCGTCGGGCGTGGTCCCATTGGCTACCTGATCTTTCCCCGGATTGGCTATTTGTCCAATGCACCTGCCTCACTACTCTAGGCACCAATCCCCACTGCTCTGGAGTATCACCATGCAAACCCGTACCGACTTCTACACCGCCTCCCCGGACGCCATGAAAGCCATGCTCGCCCTGGAGGGCGCCGTCGGCAAACTGTCCATCGAACTGCCGCTGCTGGAGCTGATTCGCCTGCGCGTGTCGCAGATCAACGGCTGCGCCTTCTGCCTCGACATGCACACCGCCGACGCCCGCAAGGGTGGCGAAACCGAGCGCCGCCTGTACACCGTCTCGGCCTGGCGTGAAACGCCGTTCTTCACCCCCCGTGAACGTGCCGCGCTGGCCTGGGCCGAAAGCCTGACCCTGCTTAGCCAGACTCACGCACCGGATGAAGACTTCACCGAACTGGCTGCCCACTTCAGCCCGCAAGAACAAGTCGACCTGAGCGTGGCGATTGCCACCATCAACAGCTGGAACCGCCTGGCGGTAGGCTTTCGCAAGATGCCCAAGTAATCAACAAGCGAAGCAGATCCAGTGTGGGAGCTGTCGAGCCCAGCGAGGCTGCGATGGGATCGCTGTGGTGTAACAGGCAGACCGCGCTGCCTGCATCGCGGGCAAGCCCGGCTCCTACAAGCCGCTTCAGAAATTGACCGTTGCACTCAAGCGCGCCGTCAGCGGCGCGCCCTGGAACAGGTAGTCATCCCCCAGGTATTCGCCGGTATCGCGCCAGTAACGCTTGTCGAACAGGTTGTCGACGCTCAGGCGAAACACCGTTTCATAACCATCGAGCCTGGTGGTGTAGCGGCTGCCGACATTGACGATGGCGTAGTCGCCCACTTCCACATCACCGGTGCGATTGGCGTACTTGCTGGCGCTGTATTGCACGCCGCCCAGCAGCGCCAGGCCGTCGACCCAGGGCAGGGCGTAATCGGCGTACAGGCTGGCTCGCAGTCTCGGCACGTTGATCGCTTGATGGCCTTCGTATTCGGGTGTCCCGCTGCCCGTCACCCGTGCGCGAATCGCCGCGACGCTGGTGGCGATCTGCAGGCGCTCGGTGGCCCAGCCGTTGGCGGATAATTCCAGGCCGGTGTTTTTCTGTTCGCCCTGTTGTACGTAGGTGAACGTCCCCGCATCGTCGGGCTTGGCGTATTGATAGGCCTGGCGAGTCTGGAAGATCGCCGCGGCGAAGCTGATGCGGTGCCAGTCGTATTTCACACCGGCTTCGATCTGACGGGAGACGGTTGGGGCGAGGGTCTCGTCGCTGTTCAGCGCAAACCAGGGGGCTTGCCCACCCAGGGACAAGCCTTTGCTGTAGCTGGTGTAGAGCGACAGGTTTTCGATCGGCTTGTAGATCAGCGCCGCCTGGGGCAGGAATACATACTGCTGGGTGTGGCGCGACTCGTTGCCTTGAGCATCGAAGGCCTTTTCGTCCAGACGCACTTCGCGACCGCCCACGATGGTTTGCCATTGTTCGTTGAAGCTGATGCGGTCGGTGACGAACAGGCCGTACTGGCGGCTGTCGAGGTTGCGGTGGCTGTCGTTCAACGCACCGGCGTAGCGCGGAAAATTCTCAGGCTCCTGATTGATGTTGCCAGTGCCGATCCACTCGTTGATCGACTCGCGCTTGTCGATCACCCGGCGAAACGCGCTCGTGCCAAACGTCAGCTCATGCCCAAGCCCGGCGGTATTGAACAACCCGGTCATCGCCGCCTGGATTTCATCATCGCGGCGGGTGTCATCCGGGCTGCGGAAGTCATAGATTCCGTAGTCGCCTTCGGGGCTGAAGTAGTTCTCGTTGCCGGCAGTATCGCCACCCCAGGCAAACGAACTGTAATCATCAATCACCACCTTGCTGTGCGCCGCACTCACGCTGCCTTTCCACTGGTCACTGAAGCGATATTCAAACTTGCCGTTGAGGTTCAGCGAATCAATCCCCACCTGGTTCGCGCCGCTCTGATGCCCCAGCAGTTTCCTGGGCGACGCGTTGTGCGGCAGCTCGGTCCCGCCCAGCAACTGATAGCCCGGCACCGAGCGCTGCTGCTTGTTCTGATACTCCGCATCCAGTTGCAACACCGCATCGGGGCTGATGTTCCAGTCGAACGCCAGGGACAGGAAATCCCGGTGGCCATTGGCATGTTCGACATAGGAATTGAGGTCTTCATGGGCCACGTTGGCCCGCAGGCCGAACTGCTGCTCGCTGCCGAACCAGCCGCCGACGTCGGTGGCCAGGTAGCCGCTGCCGCGATCATCGGTGGACACCGTCACCGAACGCACATCCTCCGGGCGCTTGGTCACGTAGTTGATCACGCCGCTGGGCTCGGCAATCCCGCTTTGCAGGCCCGACAAACCCTTGAGCAACTCCACGCGCTGCTTGTTTTCCAGGGCAACGTTCTGCTCGCCGGTGATGGTGCGGCCATTGATCTTGTAGCTGCTGGCGGCATTCAGCGAGAAACCGCGCACCACGAAGTTTTCGTAGTAGCCGATGGGCGCGTAGCTGTCGCCCACCGAGGCGTCATTGCGCAGCACTTCGCTGAGCAGGCGCGCTTGCTGGTCCTTGATCAGCGATTCGTTGAACACCGCGATCGAGGCCGGCGTGTCGAGCAACGGCGCCTCGTTGAAACCGCCCACCGAGGCGGTGTCGGTGTTGTAGCCGGACTCATCCTGGCCCTGGACCTTCACCTCCGGCAGTTCAATGTCAGCCGCCTGGCTGCTGCCAATGCCTGCGCTGAGCAGCAAGCCGAGGGCGAAACGTGAAGGAACAGCGGGACGAAGACGCAAAACCATGGGGGAGGGCCTGAGAGCGCAGAGCGGAGGGCGCATAAGCTAGGCATAACGGCGGCGTTTTACAAGTTTTCGAGAAGGGTTCGCGTTGAGACATCCCGTCTCAGCCCTCACACCAATCCGCCTGCTGCTCGACAGCGGTGCCGGGCAACTGCGATAGACAAGGCTTCTCTCACCGTTGAAGGAGATCGTCATGAGTATCGCTGGAAAAGTTGCACTGGTGACCGGAGCGGGCCAAGGCATCGGCCGCGCCATCGCCCTGCGCCTGGCGCGGGACGGCGCTGACATCGCGCTGGTGGACATCAACAGCGCCAAGATTGAAACCGTGGCGGCCGAAGTCGTTGCCCTGGGGCGCAAGGCTTCGGTGTTTGTTGCCGATGTCTCGCAGCTGGAGCAAGTGGTTGCGGCGGTCGAGCATGCCCACCAGACCCTGGGCGGCTTCGACATCATCATCAACAACGCCGGTGTGGCGCAGATTGACGCACTGCTGGACGTGACCCCGGAACAGGTCGACCGCACGCTGCGCATCAACGTGCAGGGCACACTCTGGGGAATCCAGGCCGCGGGCAAGAAATTCAAGGCGCTGAAGCAGAAGGGCAAGATCATCAATGCCTGTTCGATTGCCGGCCATGAAGGTTTCGCGCTGCTGGGGGTGTATTCGGCCACCAAGTTTGCCGTGCGTGCGCTGACCCAGGCCGCGGCCAGGGAACTGGCCAGTGACGGGATTACCGTGAATGCCTATTGCCCGGGCGTGGTGGGCACGGACATGTGGGTCGAGATCGACAAGCGCATGGCCGAGATTACCGGTGCCGAGGTGGGTGCGACCTATAAGAAATACGTGGACGGGATTGCCCTGGGCCGGGCGCAAACGCCGGAAGACGTGGCGGGGCTGGTGTCGTACCTGGCGGGGCCGGATTCGGATTACATGACCGGGCAATCGCCGTTGATTGATGGCGGGATTCTGTACCGCTGAGCCAAATGTGGGAGCTGGCTTGCCTGCGATAGCGGTGCAACAGTCGCCAGATGTATTGACTGAAACACGGCAATCGCAGGCAAGCCAGCTCCTACATTTGAAGGTGTTGGGTCAGTGTTTTCCGGGCATGTCGATACCCAGCTGGTTAACCCGCCGATACAACGTCGCCCTGGAAATCCCCAGCGCCTGCGCCGCCGCCAACGGCTTCCACCGATGCCGAATCAATGCATCCAGCACCACCTGCCGCTCCGGGCTGACGCTTTCCTGCTCTTCAACCGCAACCGCCTCCCCACGAACCTCCACCGGCAAATCCGCCAGCTGAATCGTGCCGCCGTCGCACACTGCGCTGGCGTACGCCAACACATGCCGCAGCTGCCGTACATTCCCCGGCCAGGCGTAACCCAGCAGCACCTCCAGCGCCGCCGCCGCGAGCCCCACGGCAACGCCGCTGTGCCGCGCCTCCTGCTCCAGCAGCCGGTTGATCAACGCCAGCTTGTCCGTACGCTCCCGCAACGGCGGCATGCAGAACCGCGCACAGCCCAGGCGAAAATACAGGTCCTCACGAAACTGCCCGGCACTCACCAGCGCCGCCAGATCCCGATGGCTGGCGCAGATCACCTGGATATCCACCGCGCGGGTTTTTGCCGCGCCCAGCGGCGCCACTTCACCTTCGGCCATCACCCGCAGCAGGCGCGTCTGCAAGGCCAGGGGCATGTCGCCGATCTCGTCGAGAAACAACGTGCCGCCATCGGCCTGCAACAGCAGCCCGGTCATGCCCTTGCTGGAGGCACCGGTAAACGCCCCGGCCACGTAGCCGAACAGTTCACTCTCAATCAGGTTTTCCGGGATCGCCGCGCAGTTCACCGCTACAAAAGGGCCGTCACGGCGGGCACTGTGTTCATGCAGCTGGCGGGCGAAGACTTCCTTGCCGGCGCCGGTTTCGCCTTGTACCAGCACCGGCAGGTTGCGGTCCTTGACCCGCACGGCCAGGCGCAAATGTTCTTCTACTCGCGGGTCTACCTGATGACTCGAAGACACCATCGCACGTGCAGCCTTGCGCCGTGGCGCACTGACCCGCACCTGCAGCGCGCCCGGCTCGCCGAGCCAGTGCAGCTGTTGCGTGGATTGATCGGTCACGGCGCGCAGAGCATCCAGGTCAAACACTTCGCCGATATGCTCCGGCAACTGCCCGAAGCGCAATCGCAGCGCCTGTCGCGCTTTGCTGTTCAAGGCTTGCAGCCGCCCGTCCTGGTCCCACGCCAGCAGCATGTCTGGCTGGCTGTCGACGTAACCGGGCGTGCTGTGGGCCTGCAACACCCAATGCTGCCGGGCGCTGTGCATGAAAAACGCGTTCTCGATGGCCCGCGCGCTTTGCGCCACCATCTGCCGCACCAGGTGCTGGCTGCGCCGGTCATCCGGCGATTTGAGGGCAGAGGCATCCATCACGCCCAGCAGGTTGCCCTGGGGATCGAAAATCGGTGCGGCAGAGCAGGTCAGGCCGATAAACGCGGCGCGAAAGTGGTCGCGCTTGTGCACCGTCACCGCGGCCTTGCTGGTCAGCACCGTGGCCACGCCGCACGTGCCTTCCTCGGCTTCCGACCAGCAGGTGCCGAGGTACAGGCCGGCCTTGCGGCAGTCGTTACGAATGCCGGCGTCCACGCGATGGTCGATGGTCTGGCCCTGGGCGTCGGTGAGCATCACGCAGTAGTCGGCGTGGCGCACCCGGTTGTGAATCTGCCCGACTTCCTCGCTGGCGATGCGCATGAACAGCTCGGCGCGTTCGCGGCATTCCTTGAGCAAGGTGCTGGTGAGGATGCGCGGTCCTTGCAGGGAACCGGGGTCGAGGTGGTGCTGCTCCATGGAGCGGCGCCAGGAATCGAAAATCAGCGACGGCACCGGAGCCTGGGGCAGGCGGTCGGCATTGCGAACCACGCGGCTGACACAGTCGACATGGTCCTTGGAGTTCACGGCGAGCATGGAAGCCTCCGGTTCTCGATCTTTGTTGTTATGCCGGCCATTAAGCGCCCAAGGGGCGGCAGGAACAAGGGCGGCCTGACCAACTGCCCGGGGTGAGACGCAGCGTCTCATCTCGGCCGAGATGTCGCGGGCAAGGTGCAACGGCGCGTCTCATTGAATGGGTCACAGTGGCATGCCTGCCACCGCCACCGGCTGCTCTGGATCAAGGCTTTCCCGGGTTTTGCTACAGATTGGCACAGGCCGTGCTGAGTGCCCTGCAGCTGGCCTGATCCAGCCTTTTGTGTGTCGAGACAACCTGGAGAACAACAAGATGTCCACTCACCTGTCCACCGATCAACTCCTCCATGCCTACACCGTGATGCGCACCATCCGTGATTTCGAAGAACGCCTGCACGTGGAATTCGCCACCGGCGAGATCCCCGGGTTCGTGCATTTGTACGCCGGCCAGGAAGCCAGCGCCGCCGGGGTCATGGCCCACCTCAACGATGAAGACTGCATCGCCTCCAACCACCGTGGCCACGGCCATTGCATCGCCAAGGGCGTGGATGTGTTCGGCATGATGGCCGAGATCTACGGCAAGAAGACCGGGGTGTGCGGCGGCAAGGGCGGCTCCATGCACATCGCCGACCAGGAGAAGGGCATGCTCGGCGCCAACGGCATTGTCGGCGCCGGTGCACCCTTGGCTGCCGGCGCGGCCCTGGCGGCCAAGCTCAAGGGCAGCGCGGGTGTGGCGGTCGCGTTTTTTGGTGACGGCGGCTCCAACGAAGGCGCGGTGTTTGAAGCGATGAACCTGGCGTCGATCATGAACCTGCCATGCCTGTTCGTGGCCGAGAACAATGGCTATGCCGAAGCCACCGGGTCCGGCTGGTCGGTGGCCTGCAAGGACATTGCCGAGCGCGCCGTGGGCTTCGGCATGCCGGGCGTGATCGTCGATGGCAACGACTTCTTTGCCGTGCACCAAGCCCTCGGCGTGGCGGTGGAGCGCGCCCGCAGCGGCAAAGGCCCGACGCTGGTTGAAGTCAAACTGAGCCGTTTCTACGGCCACTTCGAAGGCGATGCGCAAACCTATCGCGGCCCGGACGAAGTGAAAAACCTGCGGGAAACCGGCGACTGCCTGAGCCTGTTTCGCCAGCGCTGCACCGCCGAAGGCTGGCTCGACGCAGCGCAGTTCGAGCGCATCGACAGCGAAGTCGCGCAACTGATCGAAGACGCCGTGCGTCTGGCCAAGTCCGACCCCAAACCCCAGGCCGCTGACCTGCTCAGCGACGTCTACGTTGCCTATCGCTAACCACCACCCACTACAAAAACAATCCGTGGAGAAGTCATCATGGCTAGAAAAATCAGCTACCAGCAGGCAATCAACGAAGCCCTGGCCCAGGAAATGCGCCGCGACCAGAGCGTGTTCATCATTGGCCAGGACGTGTCCGGCGGCACCGGTTCCCCCGGTGAGCAGGACGCGTGGGGCGGCGTGCTCGGCGTGACCAAGGGCCTGTACCCGGAATTCCCCGACCGCGTGCTCGACGCGCCACTCTCCGAGGTGGGTTATGTGGGCATGGCCGTCGGCGCGGCCACCCGTGGCATGCGCCCGGTGTGCGAATTGATGTTCGTCGACTTTATCGGCTGCTGCCTCGACCAGTTGCTGAACCAGGCGGCGAAGTTTCGCTACATGTTCGGCGGCAAGACCACCACGCCGCTGGTGGTGCGTGCCATGTACGGCGCCGGCCTGCGCGCCGCGGCCCAGCATTCGCAGATGCTCACCTCGATGTGGACCCATATTCCCGGGCTCAAGGTGGTGTGCCCGGCCACGCCTTATGACGCCAAGGGCATGCTGATCCAGGCGATCCGCGACAACGACCCGGTGATTTTCCTCGAACACAAAATGCTCTACAGCCTCCAGGGCGAAGTACCGGAAGAGCTGTACACCGTGCCCTTTGGCGAAGCCAACTATGTGCGTGAAGGCAACGACGTGACCCTGGTGACCTACGGGCGGATGGTCCACATCGCCCTGGAGGCCGCGGCCAACCTGGCCCGCCAAGGCATCGACTGCGAAGTGCTGGACCTGCGCACCACCAGCCCGCTGGACGAAGACAGCATCCTCGAAAGTGTGGAGAAAACCGGGCGCCTGGTGGTGATCGACGAGTCCAACCCGCGCTGCTCCATCGCCACGGACATCAGTGCGCTGGTGGCGCAACGGGGGTTCAGCTTCCTGCGGGCGCCAATCGAAATGGTCACCGCGCCCCACACGCCGGTGCCGTTCTCCGATGCCCTGGAAGACCTGTACATCCCCAACGCGGCGAAGATCGAAGTGGCCGTGCTGAAGATCGCCGACAAGAGGAATGCCGCATGATCCATACACTGACCATGCCCAAGTGGGGGCTGTCGATGACCGAGGGCCGGGTCGACGTCTGGCTCAAGCAGCCGGGCGATCGGGTGGAGAAGGGCGAAGAAGTACTGGACGTGGAAACCGACAAGATTTCCAGCAGCGTCGAAGCGCCGTTCAGCGGGGTGCTGCGGCGGGTGTTGGCTCTGAGTGACGAGACCTTGCCAGTGGGGGCTTTGCTGGCGATCGTGGTGGAGGGCGAGGCCAGCGAGGCCGAGATTGATGCGGTGATCGAGGCGTTCCAGGCCGGGTTCGTTTCCAGTGCGGCCGAAGCTGAAGCCAGCGGGCCATCTGCACAGAAGGTCGAAGTGGGCGGGCGCCCGCTGCGCTATCTGGACCTCGGGGAGGGCGGCACGCCGCTGGTACTGGTGCATGGTTTTGGCGGCGACCTGAACAACTGGCTGTTCAATCACCCGGTGCTTGCGGCTGAACGGCGAGTGATTGCCCTGGACCTGCCGGGGCATGGCGAGTCGGGCAAGTTCCTGCAAACCGGCGAGCTGGATGAATTGAGCCAGGCGGTATTGGCGCTGCTGGATCACCTGAAGATTGACCGCGTGCACCTCGCCGGGCATTCCATGGGCGGGCTGGTGTCCCTGAACATGGCCCGCATGGCACCGCAACGTGTGGCTTCCTTGACCTTGATCGCCAGTGCCGGCCTGGGTACGGAAATCAACGGTGATTACCTGCAAGGTTTTATCGACGCGAGCAATCGCAATGCCCTCAAGCCACAACTGGTTCAACTGTTCAGCGACCCCGCGCTGGTCACCCGGCAGATGCTGGAGGACATGCTCAAGTTCAAGCGACTGGAGGGCGTGGACCAAGCCTTGCGGCAGCTCACCGGGGCGTTGTTCAGCGGTGGTCGGCAGTTGGTGGATCTGCGCAATGTGGTGGGGCAGCAACCGAGCCTGGTGATCTGGGGCAGTGAGGATGCAATCATCCCGGCCAGCCATGCCCAGGGGCTGGAGGCCCAGGTGGAGATACTGCCGGGGCAGGGGCATATGGTGCAGTTGGAGGCGGCGGAGCGGGTGAATGAACTGATGCTGACATTCCTCAAACCCCAAGCCTGATGGAGATCAACTGTAGGAGCTGGCTTGCCAGCGATGCAGGCAACTCGGATTTTCAGATACACCGAGCTGATGCCATCGCTGGCAAGCCAGCTCCTACATTGATCGGTGGCGTTTGAGGGTCTCGCTCGGCAATTCCTGAAACAATGCCCGGTAACTCTTGGAAAACCGCCCCAAATGCCAGAATGACCAGTTCATCGCCACCTCGGCCACGGTGGTGTCCACCGACGGCGGGTTCAACAACTCCCGCCGCGCACAGTTCAACCGGCGCAACCTCAACCACTGCGCCGGACTCATCCCGGTATACGTCTTGAACCCATGCTGCAACTGACGCAACGGCACTCCGGCAATGCGCGCCAGCTCCAGCAGGTTGACGGTTTCATCCGGCACATCCGCCGCCCATTCACCAATGCGCGCCATGATGATTCGCTCCTCGGTCCGCCGCTGCAATGAACCCTGGTCCAGGCACACACACGCGTTGTCGAGGATGAACAGGCAGTCGTCCAGCAGTTGTTGCGTCAGGGCATCGCGACTTGGCGGATCAAACGTGGCCGACAGCCGCGTCAGCGTGCCGCTGAGCCAGCGGCTGAACAACGGGTTCTGCAGGGAGTTGAGCGGGGCCATGAACAACCCCTCCAGCTTCGCCACATCCAGGCCGTGGTGCTGGACAAACTGCGGCCCGAACACCACCGCCACTTCGCGGTAGTTCTCCGGGGTGATCCAGGTGTTGCGGCTCTCGCCATTGAGCACATACAGCGCGTTGTCGCTGCCATCGAAACAGAACGCCAGGGAGCCCGGCGGCGCATTGAAATTCTGCTCCACCCGGGTGTTCATCCGCTCTTCATACACCTCCACACCTTGCAGGTCGAGGTAGCGGATCTGCCCGGCAAAATGCCCCGGGGACATCTGCTGGTACTGCTGCACCCACCCGGGTGTCGCACTGCATTGAGCGGCCACATCACCGGTGGTGAAGGCCTGTACGCGCAAAGCTGTTGCCTGTGTCATGGGTAACCTGGGCGCACTCTATTGGTGCGTTATGGTTGGCGCAAAGTGGATAGATGCCGTTGGACGGCTGGCCCAAGATAGACCTCAATGCGCCGCGAGGGAAGCCCGTCGGCGCAGCATCCAACCCATGACGAGGTCCTTATGAACGCCCCCTTCGATCAGCTGTCCGCCTGGCTGAAAGAACACAAGATTACCGAAGTCGAATGCGTGATCAGTGATTTGACTGGCATCGCACGCGGCAAGATTTCGCCCACCAACAAGTTCCTGCATGAGCGAGGCATGCGCCTGCCGGAAAGTGTGTTGCTGCAAACGGTAACCGGGGACTTTGTCGACGACGACATCTACTACGACCTGCTGGACCCGGCCGACATCGACATGATCTGCCGCCCGGTGTCCAACGCCACCTACGTCATACCGTGGGCCATCGAGCCCACCGCCATCGTGATCCACGACACTTTCGACAAGCAGGGCAACCCCATCGAATTGTCGCCGCGCAACGTGCTGAAAAAGGTCCTGCAGCTCTACACCGACCAGGGCTGGCAGCCGATTGTCGCGCCGGAAATGGAGTTCTACCTGACCCAGCGCTGCGAAGACCCTGACCTGCCGCTGAAAACCCCGCTGGGCCGTTCCGGCCGTGCCGAAAGTGGCCGCCAGTCGTTCTCCATCGACGCCGCCAACGAGTTCGATCCATTGTTTGAAGACGTCTACGACTGGTGCGAAGCCCAGGGCCTGGACCTCGACACGCTGATCCACGAAGACGGCCCGGCGCAGATGGAAATCAACTTCCGCCACGGCGACGCCCTGGACCTGGCCGACCAGATCACCGTGTTCAAGCGCACCCTGCGTGAGGCGGCGCTCAAGCACAATGTGGCGGCCACCTTCATGGCCAAACCCGTGGCCGACGAGCCCGGCAGCGCGATGCACCTGCACCAGAGCGTGGTGGAAATTGCCACCGGCAAGCAGGTGTTTGTCGATGAACACGGCAACAAGAGCCAGCTGTTTCTCAACCACATTGGCGGCTTGCAGAAGTACATCCCCAAGCTATTGCCGATGTTCGCGCCCAACGTGAACTCGTTCCGCCGCTTCCTGCCGGACACCTCGGCACCGGTCAACGTCGAGTGGGGCGAAGAAAACCGCACCGTCGGCCTGCGGGTGCCGAGCGCCAGCCCCGACGCCATGCGCGTGGAAAACCGCCTGCCGGGCGCCGACGCCAACCCGTACCTGGCCATCGCCGCCAGCCTGCTGTGCGGCTACCTCGGCATGGTCGAAAAGGTCGAGCCCAGTGCGCCGGTGGAAGGCCGCGCCTACGAGCGCCGCAACCTGCGCCTGCCGATCACCATCGAAGACGCCCTGGCGCGCATGGAAGAGTGCGACACCGTCAAGCAGTACCTGGGGGACAAGTTCGTGCGTGGCTACGTCGCGGTCAAGCGCGCCGAGCATGAGAATTTCAAGCGGGTGATCAGCTCCTGGGAACGTGAGTTCCTGTTGCTGAGCGTCTGACGATATCAGCGCGTTTCAACCCGCCCCGTAGCAGCTGTCGAGCTTTAGCGAGGCTGCGTCGGGTCCACCGCAGCTGTGTCGGGTCCACCGCAGCTGTGTCAGATACACCGCTACGCAGCCTCGCTGGCGCTCGACAGCTGCTACGTAGTGGCACTACATAAAAATCAATCAAGCAAAGGGGTGTCGATATGCGTCTGGTGAAAAAGCTTCTCCCGCTGGCCTTGGCGGCGTTGTTCAGCAGCGCGGGCCATGCCGCGCAGACGGTCAGTGTGTACAACTGGACCGACTACATCGGTGAGACCACCTTGGCCGACTTCCAGGCCAAGACCGGGATCAAGGTGATCTACGACGTGTTCGACTCCAACGAGACCCTGGAAGGCAAACTGCTCGCCGGGCGCACCGGCTATGACGTGGTGGTGCCGTCCAACCACTTCCTGGCACGCCAGGTCAAGGCCGGCGCGTTCCTGAAACTCGACCGCTCGCAGCTGCCCAACTACAAGAACCTCGACCCCAAGCTGCTCAAGCTGCTGGAGAAAAACGACCCGGGCAACGCGCACTCGGTGCCGTACCTGTGGGGCACCAACGGCATCGGCTACAACGTGGACAAGGTCAAGCAGGTGCTGGGCATCGACCATATCGACTCGTGGGCCGTGCTGTTTGAACCCGAGAACATCAAGAAGCTGCACGAGTGCGGTGTGGCTTTCCTCGACTCGGCGGATGAACTGTTCCCGGCGATCCTCAACTACATGGGCAAGGACCCCCGCAGCGAGAATCCCGAAGACTACAAACAGGCCGAAGCCAAGCTGCTGACCCTGCGGCCGTACATCACCTACTTCCATTCCTCCAAGTACATCTCGGACCTGGCCAACGGTGATATCTGCGTGGCCTTCGGTTATTCCGGCGACGTGTTCCAGGCGGCCAACCGCGCCAAGGAAGCCAAGAACGGCGTGAACATCGCCTACTCGATTCCCAAGGAAGGCAGCAACCTGTGGTTCGACCTGCTGGCCATCCCGGCAGACGCCGCCAACCCGAAAGAGGCTCACGCCTTTATCAACTACCTGCTGGACCCTGAAGTGATCGCCAAGGTCAGCGCCAGCGTCGGCTACGCCAACCCGAACCCGGCGGCCAAGGCCTTCATGGCGCCGGAGTTGGTGAACAACCCCGAGATCTACCCGTCCCAGGAAGTGCTCGACAAACTCTACATTTCCACCACCCCGACGCCTGCCGTCATGCGCTTGATGACGCGGTCCTGGAGCAAAGTGAAGACCAACAAATGAACCGTTCCCCGTCCGAGCACGCCCGTTCCTATTACCTGGCTTCGGCCAACACCATGCCCCGGCGCCCCGCGTTGGGGGCTGACCTGACCGCCGATGTGTGTGTGATCGGCGGTGGCTTCACCGGGGTCAACACCGCCATCGAACTGGCCCAGCGCGGACTGTCGGTGATCCTGCTGGAGGCCCGGCGGATTGGCTGGGGCGCCAGCGGGCGCAATGGCGGGCAGTTGATTCGCGGGATTGGGCATGACGTATCGGGGTTTGCCAAATACGTAGGCGAGGAGGGCGTGCGTTACCTGCAACAGGCCGGGATTGATTCGGTGGCGCTGGTGGGCGAGCGGGTTCGCGAGCATGGCATCGATTGCGACCTGCGCTGGGGGTTTGCTGAACTGGCCAACACTGCGGCGCAGTTCGCTGCGTTTCAGGGTGAACTGGAGAGCCTGGCTGCCTTGGGCTATACGCCCGAAACTCGGTTGGTGGCGCCACAGGATATGGCGCAGGTGGTGGGTTCCGGGTTGTATGCGGGCGGATTGGTGGACATGGGATCCGGGCACTTGCATCCGCTCAACCTGGTATTGGGGGAGGCCGCTGTAGCTGAATCCCTCGGTGTGCGGATTTTTGAAAACAGTCCGGTGCTGGAGTTGATCCACGGCGACACGGTGCAGGTGCGTTGTGCCTCCGGCACCGTGCGCGCGGCCAGCCTGGTGCTGGCGTGCAATGCACACCTGGACGAACTGGAGCCGAAGCTGAGCGGCAAGGTGCTCCCGGCGGGGAGCTACATCATCGCGACCGAGCCGCTGCCGGCTGAGTTGGCCAGCCAGTTGATCCCGCAGAACCTGGCACTGTGTGACCAGAAAGTCGGGCTGGATTACTACCGGCTTTCAGCCGACCGACGCTTGTTGTTTGGTGGCGCCTGTCATTATTCGGGGCGTGATCCGGCAGACATCGCCGCGTACATGCGGCCGAAGATGCTCAAGGTTTTTCCGCAACTGGCTAATACCGCGGTTGAGTTTCAGTGGGGTGGGAAGATTGGGATTACGGCTAACCGTTTTCCGCAGGTGGGGCGCTTGAAGCTGCATCCGAATGTGTTCTATGCCCAGGGCTATTCGGGGCATGGGTTGAACGTGACCCACTGGTGCGCGCGGTTGCTGGCGGAAGGGATTCATGCCGGTCAGAGCCGGGGCCTGGACATTTTCAGCCAGGTGCCGCATATGACCTTTCCGGGTGGCAAGGCGTTGCGTTCGCCGCTGCTGGCGTTGGGGATGTTGTGGTATCGGGTGCAGGAGATGGTTGGCTGAGTACATATCCATTGCTGCGGTAACGGCGGCTTATGGTTCCGCTCTTACAGCGGGTCACTTTTGGCAAACGCCCCAAAAGTAACCAAAAGGTCTTTGCCCCACCACTCGGTGCCTCGCTTAGGCTCGGCATGCCCGCAATCAGACCCGTCTCCGCGGGCCGCCGCGACGGGCCATCCATGGCCCGGCGCGGCTAAATCGGCATCCCTGCCGATTTACCCGCTCCACCGTGCCTGCTTGCGGCCATCGTGGTTAACGGGGCCTGCAGATCAAGATCAAAAGCACGGCGGCCTGAAAGCCGACCTGAGTGTTAAAAGCAAGATCCAGAGCGAAAGCAGAGCCGCTTTTCCGTAGGAGCGAGCTTGCTCGCGAAAAACCTGAGAACGCCGCGTTCATCCAGGATGCCAACGTCATCGTTAACGACCTTCGCGAGCAAGCCCGCTCCCACATTTTTTTAACCGTGCCCGCTTTAGATTTTGCTGTTGCTTCACCACACTCAAGCCGGCCTGTAGGCCGCTGTGCTCTGGCTTTTGATCTTGATCTTAGGCGCCCCGTTAAACCACGCTGGCCGAACGCAGGCTTTGGAGCGTGGGTAACCCGGCAGGACGCCGGGTTAGCCGCGCTGGGCCAAGGATGGCCCATCGCGGCGGCCCACGGTCCAAAGCCTGCGTTCGGGCACACCGAGCCTGAGCGAGGTGCCGAGTGGTGGGGCAAGAGCCCTTTTGGTTACTTTTGGGGCTCTTTTCCAAAAGTGACCCGCTGTAAGAGCGGAACCAATTTAAGCCATCACCCAAATAACGGATATTCACCCCCAAAGCCTACCGCTCAATCGACCGACTCCACCGCGCATTCCACTCTGGCCGCGCCTGGTTCACCTGGTCCCAGTCAATCGAAATCGCCGTCTGCAAATAACTGTTCATGGCCTCCACCCGCGCCCGGGTTTTGTCGGTGGTCGGCGTCGTCGGGTTGGACGGAATCTGATCCCCCAACTCCAAAGCCGGCGCCTGCGCTTCAGCGGTCAACAAAAACTGCGCCAGTTTCTGCGCCAACTCCGGCTGGTCATTACGCGCAATCACACACTCCGCGACGTTCAACACCACCGCCCCTTCCTTCGGCTGCGCATACTCCATCGGTACACCCAACAACTGCTGCGTGGTCACCTGCGTCGGCGTCAGCGGGAAGATCGCCGCCTCATCCGTCTGCACCATCTCGGAGATCTTCGCCGAGCTGGCGATGTATTCCAGCACGTTGGGCCCGATGGTTTTCGGCCACGCCTTGAACCCAGGCTCCACGTTGGTTTCGCTGCCGCCCTGGATCCGGTTGAACATCAGGAACCCATGCAGCCCGAAGGTGGAGGAGGCCAGGGACTGGAACACCACCTTATCCTTGAAGCGCGGGTCGGCCAGGTCCATCCATGACGTCGGTGCCGCCCAGCCTTTTTCCTTGAACATCTTGGCGTTGTAGCCCAGGCCGGTGACGCCGAGGGTTACGGCAACCGCCTCTTCCTTGATTTTCGCCTTGGCCGGAATCTGGTCCAGCGTCGGGTTAGGCGTGAGCTTCTCGCACAGGCCCATGGAGATGGCGCGGTACATGATGCCGTCGTCGAGGAACATCACGTGCATCTGCGGGTTGTCTTTGTTGGCCTGCACCTTGGCGAGGATGTCCGACGAGGTGCCCGGCACGATCACCACTTTCACGTTATTGGCCTTCTCGAACGCGGGCAGCACCTTGTCGGCGTAGACCCGTTCCATGGTGCCGCCGTTCATGCCCAGGTACAGCGTCGGTGCGGCGTGGGCCGCTGTGCTTAACAGGGCGAGGGACAGGCAAGACAGCGCAGTACGTTTGATCATGTGCATAAATCTTCCTCTCAGACTTGGAAACGACGGATGGAAAACGCTTCGATGGGTTGCCGGCTGGCCCCCGTGCAGACGATTTCTGCCAGGGCTTCACCGACCGCAGGGCCGAGCTGGAACCCGGCGCCGGCAAAGCCGAAACCGTGGAGCAGGCCGGGTTGGGTGCTGCTGTCGCCGATCACTGGTTCGTGGTCGGGCAGATAACCTTCGGTGCCGCTCCAGGTGCGAATCGCCTGGGCACCCTTGAGGAACGGATACAACTCGCCGGCGTTGCGCAAAATCTCCAGCACTGCTGCTTGCCCCGGGCGCGCTTGTTGCGGGCCCAGGGCAAAGCCGCGACCGCCACCGAGGATGCAATTGCCCCGGGCGACTTGCCGCGCATAAATCCCGCCGCCTTCGACGCCGGTGCTGACGTCCATCACCACCGGCAATGGCTCGGTCACCAGCATCGCCGGGTGCGCCGAGGTCATCGGCACCGGCTCGCCAAACTGCGCGGCCACGGTGCCGGCCCAGGCGCCGGCGCAGTTCAGCAGCCACGGAGCTTGCAGCTGCAAACCATTGGCACAGCGCAACTGAAACCGCTGGCCGTCATGTTCAAGGTGGGTCACTTCGGTTTGCTCCATCACCCGGGCGCCGTGGCGTTGCGCGGCGCGGGCAAAGGCGGGGGAGACCAGGCGGGGATTGGCGTGACCGTCTTCGGGACATAACGAAGCGCCGACCGCCACATCGCCCACCCACGGGAAGCGGGCGCGCAGTTGAGCGTGATCCAGCATCTGCAGCCCCAGCCCAAAGCCCCGGGTGGCGTCGGCGTAAGCCTGCAACGCGGCCAGGTCGTCGTGACTGCGGGCCAGTTTCAAATGCCCGGAGCGCACATATTCGCCGTCGATCCCGATCAGCCCCGGCAGGTCGGACCACAGCTCATGGGAGCGTTGCGACAATGGCAATTGATGCAAGGGGCGACCCTGGCGGCGCACGCCGCCATAGTTCACGCCGCTGGAGTGGGAGCCGCAAAAGTCGCGCTCCACCAGCACCACACGCCGGCCTTTTTGCGCCAGCATCAAGGCTGCCGAGGCGCCGACAATCCCGCCGCCCAATACGATCACTTCGCTGTCGATCATGGCTGCACCTCCACGCCAAACGGCAACGGCTTGATCGGTGCCTGGCCACGCAGGCGGCCAACGTTTTCAATACTGCGGCCACTGCGCTCGGCAATGATTTCCGCCGCGGCCAAACCACACATCCGGCCCTGGCAACGGCCCATGCCCACCCGGCAATGGGCCTTGACCCGGTTCACTTCCCAATGGCCTTCATCCACCACCGCACGCACCTCGCCGACGCTGACTTCTTCACAGCGGCACAGGATCAATTCATCCGGGGCTTTGGCCGCCCAGTTTTCCGGGAACGGGAAGGCGGTTTCCAGGCCGTGGCGAAAACGCTGGATACCTGCCAGTTGCTGCTCAAGAGCGGGCCCGCGACGCTGGTCGATGGCGACGCCGGTGTCTTCCAGCAATGCCAACGCCGCGCGCTCACCTGCCATCTGTGCCGCATCGGCGCCCATGATTCCAGCGCCGTCGCCCGCCAAATACACACCCGCGACGCTGCTACGCCCGGCGCTGTCACGCTGGGGCAACCAGGCGCGGTTCAATGGGTTCCAGGCAAATTCACACCCGAGCAAATCCGCCAGTTGGGTCTCGCTGCGCAGGGCATGGGCGAAGGCCACGGCGTCACAGGCGATGCGCTGCTGATCCCAGTGGATGCCCGTGACCCGCTGCTCACCGTCGATGTGCGACAGCGTTGCCCCTTGATGCACCGGGATGCCATGGGCCGTGAGCCAGGCGCGGTAATACAGACCCTTGGCCAGGGTCGCCGGCTGGCCGAGCAGCGCCGGCAACGCACGGCATTGCGCGCTGAACGGTGCGCTGTCGAGCACCGCCACCACCTTGGCCCCGGCCTTGGCGTACTGGTACGCCACCAGGTACAGCAACGGCCCGCTGCCGCAAAACGCCACACGCTCACCGATGGCGCAGCCTTGGTACTTCAGCGCGATTTGCGCAGCGCCCAGGCTGTATACGCCGGGCAGCGTCCAGCCCGGCACCGGCAGGATACGGTCGGTAGCGCCGGTGGCGACGATGATCTGCGCGTACTCGAGGCTTTCGGCGTGGCCGTTGTTGAGCATGTCCAGGCGGCCGTTTTCGGCGTTCCACACCAGGGTTTCCGGCCGGTAGTCGATCAGGATTGCCAGCTCGTCCATGGTGCGATGCAGTGCCGTCGCCTTGCCCGCTTCAAACCCATATAACTGCTTGGGCGAGCGCTGGAAATTCGCCGGCTGGCGCCGATAAATCTGCCCGCCGCCGCGCAGGCTTTCGTCCACCAGCACCGGGGTTACGCCATGGTCCAGCAAGGTCCGTGCTGCGGTAATGCCCGCCGGGCCTGCGCCCACTATCACCACGTTCTTCATGCCTGGCGCCCCGGATCACGGCGAATCGCCTGGCCGTCTTCCAGCAGGGTCGAGCAGGCGCGTACGCGGCGCCCGTCCTCCAGCCGCACCCAGCAATCCTGGCAGGCGCCCATCAGGCAGAACCCGGCTCGGCGCTCGGCGCTGAAGTCGCTGCCCCGCAGGTGTTCGGCGCAGGTCAGTACGGCGGTGAGCAAGGTGTCGCCGAGCAGGCCCGTGGCGGGCTGCCCGTCGAGGGTGAATGCCAGGGTGGGCCGATTCGTCTCGGCCAGTCGCTTGAACAGAGCCATCAATGTTTCCCTACCAGCACGCGGTCCAGGCCGTAGACCCGGTCCAGCAAAATCATCGCCGCCGCCGTCAAGGCAATCACCAGCGCCGACACGGCCGCCATCATCGGGTCGATGGATTCGGTGGCGTACACGTACATGCGCACCGGCAAGGTCTGGGTGGCCGGCGAGCTGACGAAAATCGACAAGGTGACCTCATCGAAACTGTTGATGAACGCCAGCAACCAGCCGCCGGCAACGCCGGGCAGAATCATTGGCAGGGTGATCTGGCGAAACAGGGTGAAGCGGCTGGCGCCGAGGGATTCGGCGGCCTGCTCGGCGCTGCGGTCGATACCGATGGCGGCGGCCAATACCAGGCGCAACACGTACGGCGTGATGATCACCACGTGGGCCAGCATCAGCCAGGTGAAACTGCCGTTGACGCCCATCATTGCGAACAGCCGCAGCATCGCCACCCCCAGCACCAGGTGCGGGATGATGATGGGCGAGAGGAACAGCGCACTGAAGAAGTTGCGGCCGGGGAACTGGTAGCGACTGATCGCGAGCGCCGCCGGCACTGCAATCAAGGTCGCCAGCGTGGCGGCAACGAACGCCAGGACCAGGCTGTTATAGAACGCCTGGATAAAGTCGGCGCGCTCGAACACCGCGTGAAACCAGCGCAGGGAGAAGCCCGAGGTGGGCAGGCTCAAGGTGTTCTCCGGGGTGAACGCCACCAGGCACACCACCACCAGCGGCGCCATCATGAACAGCACCACCAGGCCGTGAAAGCCCAGGGCCAAAGGACCGTTTCTGGACATCGTCTTATACTCCCAGGGACTTTTTGTAGCGGCCTTCGACCATGCGGTTCCAGCTCAGCATGATCAGCAGATTGACCAACAGCAGCACCACCGCGATGGTCGCGCCCATGGGCCAGTTGAGTTCCGAGAGGTATTGGTCGTAGACCACCGTGGCAACCATCTTCAGCCGGCGCCCGCCCAGCAGGCCGGGGATCGCGAAGGAGCTGGCGGCCAGGCCGAACACGATCAGGGTGCCGGACAGCACGCCGGGCATGACCTGCGGCAACACGATCTTGCGCATCACCGTGGCCTGGCTGGCACCCAGGGACAGCGCCGCCTGTTCCGCCGACGGGTCGAGCTTTTGCAGGGAAGTCCACACCGGGATGATCATGAACGGCAGCATCACGTGCACCAGCGCGATGATCACCGCGAACGAGGTGTACAGCAGCTTCACCGGCTTGCCGCCGAGGGCCTGGATCACCTGGTTCACCAGGCCATCGGCACCCAGCAGCAGGCTCCAGCCGAACGCCCGCACCACCACTGAAATCAGCAGCGGGGTGAGGATCAGGATCAGGAAGATCGAGCGCCACGGCGTGCCCATGCGGCTGAGGATATAGGCCTCGGGCACCCCGATCACCACGCACAGCAAGGTCACCAGGGCGCTGATCCAGAAGGTGCGCCAGAAGATTTCGTAGAAGTACGAATCGCTGAACAGCGACAGGTAGTGGGCGAAGGTCCACTCATCGGCCTTCACCCCGACCTGGTAATCGAACACGTTGAACGACAGCACCAGCGTCAGGCCCAGGGGCAGAATCAGCAGCCCGAAAAACAGCAGCAGCGCCGGCAACGACAACAGGTAGCCACGGCTCATGGATGCACCTCATCGGCCGCCAGCACCCGCAGCAGGCTCGACTCCCAATCCAGGCCCACCGCCGCGCCGCAACCCAGCGGCGCGCTGCCGTCGTTGCGCCGCACCACGGTCAACTCGCCGATCTCGGTGTTGATGCGGTACAGCCATTGGCTGCCGAAGAAATAGCTGTCGAGAATCTTGCCTTGCAGGCGACCGCTGCCCGGAGCCACCAGGTCGATCTTTTCCGGGCGCAGGCTCAGGGTCAGCTCGCCGTTGCCGGGCGCGAAGCGTACTTGCGGCGCGCCGAGTTGATCGAAGTCGCCAGTCAGCAGATTGGCCTTGCCGACAAAGTCGGAGATAAACCGCGTGCGTGGGTGTTCGTAGAGTTTGTACGGCGCGTCGATCTGCGTGACGCGCCCGGCCTCCATTACCACCACCCGGTCACTGATGGACAGCGCTTCGGCCTGGTCGTGGGTGACCATCAAGGTGGTGATCCCGACTTCGCACTGGATGCGGCGGATTTCGAACTGCATCTCCTCGCGCAGGTTGGCGTCGAGGTTCGACAGCGGCTCGTCCAGCAGCAACACCGGCGGCTCGATCACCAGGGCGCGGGCCAGGGCCACGCGCTGGCGCTGGCCGCCGGAGAGTTCCCGCGGGTAGCGCGCGGCGTGGGGCGCCAGGCGTACCAGTTCCAGCACGGTCTTGACGCGGCTGGCGATCTCGCTGGCGGGCACTTTGCGCATCTTCAAGCCGAAGGCCACGTTGTCGGCCACGCTCATGTGGGGGAAGAGGGCGTAGCTCTGGAACACCACGCCCAGGCCGCGGCTGGCGGGTTTGGCGTGGGTGATGTCGCGACCGTCGAGGAGGATCTGGCCACTGGTGACGTCGACGAAGCCGGCGATCATTTGCAAGGTGGTGGTCTTGCCACAGCCCGAGGGGCCGAGCAGGGACACGAATTCGCCTTTTTCCACCGCAAGATCAGTGGCGACCACCGCGTCGACGGCGCCGTAGCGTTTGCTCAAGGCGATGAGTTGGAGAAAAGCCATGTCTGCGTTCCACCTTTTTTGAGTCGCGTCGAAACGCGCTTTTTTGTTTTGGGCAGATGCGAAAAGGGTGTTGCGGGTGCGTTGGCGCTCGATCTTGAGTCGGCTGCCGTTAGTTGTTCATTTCGCCCCTGTGGACGCAGATTAGGGCGAAAGACTAGGATGGCGGAAGATAGAATTTCACTGGATAGAGTACTTTTTTCAGTTTCATTCACTGATCAGAATTTTGTGCGAGATATCGGCTTATGGATTCCACTGAGCGGAATGAAAGTGTCAAAGAAGTCGGCGCCGGTGGCGTCTCACGCTTGTTCGCGCTGCTGCGTATCCTGGGGGCAGCGCCGGACGGTGGGGAGCGGGTGACGCAACTGGCCCAGCAGGTGGGGTTGTCGCAACCCACCACTCACCGCTTGCTGCGCAGCCTGATGGACGAGGGCATGGTGGAGCAGGATGCGCGCAGCAAGCGTTATCGGCTGAGCCTGGAGTTCTTTGCGCTGGCGGCGAATGCAGGGAACACCGGCAACCTGCGGGACCTGGTGCGGCCGAGCATGTTGCGCCTCAGTGCATCGTTGGGGGATTCGTTGTTCCTGCTGGCGCGTAGCGGGTTTGATGCGATCTGCCTGGACCGTAGTGAAGGGCCGTATCCGATCCGCACGTTTACGGGGGACATTGGCGGGCGCGTGGCTTTGGGCGTGGGGCAGGGCAGTTTGGCGATCCTGGCGTTCCTGCCGGAGGAAGAGCGGGAGACGGTGATTCGCTACAACTTGCCGCGGCTCAAGGATTTTCACCTGTACGACGAGGTGTTTTTGCGTTCGGAGGTGGAGAGTGTGCGGCGGTTGGGGTATGCGGCGCGTAATACCGGGGTGCTGGAAGGTATGGCCGGGTTGGCGGTGCCGATCCTGGACCGCAATGGGCATGCGGTGGCGGCGTTGAGTGTGGCGACCATCAGCGACCGGTTGGGGCCGGGGCGGTTGCCCACGGTGGTGGAGTTGTTGAAGCGCGAGGCGGCGGCGATCGGGCCGAGGATTAATCCGTTTGATCCGACGTTGCGGCGGCCTTCGCAGATCTTTGGTGGGTAGCTGAGATTAAATGGGGGGCTGACTACATATCCGTTCCTGCGGTAACGGCTGCTTAGGGTTTCGCTCTTGGGGCAGTCAGATCAAGATCAAAATCAACAGCACGGCGGCCTGAAAGCCGACCTGAGTGTTAAAAGCAAGATCCAGAGCGAAAGCAGAGCTGCTTTTCTGTGGGAGCTGGCTTGCCTGCGATGCAGACAACTCGATACATCAGATACACCGAGGCGATGCCATCGCAGGCAAGCCAGCTCCCACAGTTGACCGTGCCCGCTGTAAGAGCGGAACCAATAGTGGCCGTTACCTAAATAATGGATATGTACTCAGCCCAGCACACCCCCAACAGAGCCCTCAGCTCCCACCTTAGAGAGCCGCCATCGTTTGAGAACGCGTCGGACTCATCGCCGCCATCGCCACCGAAGTCGCCGCCGTGCGCGTCTCCACCCCCAACTTCACATACACATGCTCCAGGTGCTTGTTCACCGTCCTCGGGCTCAACCCGAGAATGTCGCCAATATCCCGATTGGTCTTGCCACACGCCACCCAGCGCAGCACTTCCACTTCCCGTTCCGTCAGATGAAACCGCGCCGACAACAGCTTATGCGCCGGCTCATCCTCAAGGGTGATCACACTAGGCTGCGTCGCCGCCCGCGCCGACAACAAAATCCGCGATGTGCGCAAATGCGCCGCCACCCGCGCCAGCACTTCATCGGTCTGGATCGGCTTGGTCACGTAATCACTGCCACCCACCTCAAACCCCTGCACCACATGCTTGCTGTCGGTCAGCCCGGTCATGAACACCACCGGAATGTCCGCACTGGCCGGTTGCGCCTTGAGCCGGCGGCAGGTTTCAAAACCGTCCAGCCCAGGCATCACCGCATCCAGCAGGATCAAATCCGGGCGCCGGCGTTGTACGCGGTTCAGGGCGCTGAGGCCGTCCAGCGCCACCAGCACCATGTAGCCGGCGTCGTCCAGGGCGTCGGAGAGCATCGCCAGGTTGTCCGGGGTGTCGTCCACAATCAGCACCACGCCGGGCTCAGCGCTGCGGGTCAAGGCATTCATCTTCGGCCTCCTTCAGGATTCGGTTGAGTTCTTCCAGGCGAAAGCTTTTCAGCAGCGCCCGGAGCTTGTTGATGAATGGCGCGGTGCCTGGGCTTTGCAGCAGGATCGCGTCGAGTTTTTCATGCAGGCCGCGCACGTAGCCGATGGCGCTCAGTTCGGCGAGCACGGCGAGGTCTTCGGCGTTGGGCAGCACGCCCGGTGTGGCGACCGGCGCGGCAATCGGTGTTCGGCGGCGCAGCCATTGCAAATCCAGGTGCAGTTGCAGGCGCCCGAGCAATTCCGGGGTGCGCACCGGCTTGGCCAGGTAGTCGTTGCAGGCGCCGGCAATGCTGCGTTCACGGTCGTCGGTGAAGGCATTGGCCGAGATCACAATGATCGGCGCGGTGGACAGCGCGTTGCGCCGGATCATCCGGCTGGTGGCCCAGCCGTCCATGGTCGGCATCGACAGGTCCATCAGGATCAGGTCCGGCGACAGCAGCGCTACCTGGCGGATCGCTTCCTGGCCGTTGCTGGCCTGGGACACCTCGAAACCCAGAGGCGTGAGCATGCCGCTGAGTACCTTGCGGTGGTCCACATGGTCATCCACCACCAGGATGCGCCGCCGTTCGCCGTGGTAGCCGATGATGTCGTGCTCCACATGCACCACGGCCTGGGGCACCCGGACCTGGGACAGGAACAGCCGCACCTGGAAGCAGGTGCCCTTGTCCAGTTCGCTGACCACCCGCAATTCGCCGCCCATCAGCGAGGTAAGCATGCGCGTGATGGTCAGGCCGAGGCCCACGCCCTTGTCCTGGCGCATCAGGTCGCCGCGTTCGAACGGCTGGAAAATCCGCTCGATCTGCTCGGGGTCAATGCCGATGCCGGTGTCGATAATCTCGAAGTTGGCGGTCTCGCGCATATAGCTGACCCGCAGGCGCACCTCGCCGCTGTCGGTGAAGTTGATCGCGTTGCCCAGCAGGTTGATCAGGATCTGCCGCACACGCTTTTCATCACCGCGAACCACGGCGGGGATCTTGCCCACGCAGTCCAGGCGAAAGCGCAGACCCTTGTCTTCGGCCTGGGGGGTGAACATTTGCTCCAGGTCGTGGATCAGCTCCGGGAAGGGAATTTCGGTGAGTTCCAGGCGCAACTTGCCGGCCTCGATCTTGGCCACGTCCAGCAGGCCGTCGATCAGCGACAGCAGGTGCGAGCCGCTGCGCAGGATGGTCGCCAGGGCGTCCTGGTGCTGCTCGGGCATGGCGCTGTCGCGCTGCAGAATCTGGGTGAAGCCGAGGATGCTGTTGAGCGGTGTGCGCAGCTCGTGGGACAGCCCGGTGACGTAGCGACTCTTGGCCGCGTTCGCCGCTTCCGAGGCCTCCTTGGCCTGTTGCAGGGCCTGGTCGGTGAGGCTGTGGGCGGCGATCTCCTGCATCAGCAGCGAGGTTTGCCGGTCGGACTCTTCCTGGGCGACGCGCCGGCTTTCACGGGTCAGCACCACCCACCAGGCGAGCACGGCAGCCAGCACCGAGAGCGTGAGGAAGGCCTTGAAGAACGCCTGGTACAAGGTTTGCGAATGGGGCAAGCCCTGGGCCGCCTGCGTGTAGATCAGGGCCAGGGCGCCGGCGAGCATCAGTACCAGCGCCAGTAACAAGCCGAGGTAGTGCGCCAGCCGGGTATGCAGGCGCGGCACCAGCGTGGTCGGCAGCAACCAGCGCAATACGCCTTCGAACTGGCTGGCCAGGCGGGCGTGGGGTTTGCAGCGGTCGCCGCAGCGCGCATCCAAGGAACAACACAGCGAGCAGATTGGCGTGCTGTAGGCCGGGCAGAACGCCATGTCGGCGGTTTCAAACGGGTTGCTGCACAGCCCGCAGATCACCAGGCCGGTGCCGGGTTGCGGGTGAATCAACTGCGCCTCGCTGCTGCGCGCAATGTAGTAGCGGCCCTTGGTCAGCCACGCCAGCAGCGGCGCCATGACCAGCGCGGTGCCCAGCGCGACAAACGGTGGCGCCGCCTGGGACAGGGCGCCGAACAGGCCGAAGTGGGCGAGGATCGACAGCAGCGAGGCGATCAGCATCGAGCCGACGCCCACCGGGTTGATGTCGTAGAGGTGCGCGCGCTTGAACTCGATATGTTTGGGCGACAGGCCCAGGGGCTTGTTGATCACCAGGTCCGCCACCAGGGTGCCGATCCAGGCAATCGCGATGTTGGCGTAGAGCCCCAGCACCTGCTCGATCACATCGAACACCCCCAGCTCCATCAGCATCAGCGCGATGGCCACGTTGAACACCAGCCACACCACGCGGCCGGGGTGGCTGTGGGTCACGCGGGCGAAGAAGTTCGACCAGGCCAGGGAGCCGGCGTAGGCGTTGGTCAGGTTGATCTTCATCTGCGAGATGAACACGAACAGCACCATCGCCCCCAAGGCCCATTCGGGAGAGGAGAACACATAGCCGAACGCGACGAGGTACATCTGGGTCGGCTCGGCGGCGCGCTCCATGGGGATTTCATGTTGCAGGGCGAGGAAGGCCAGGAACGCCCCGGCAAACATCTTCAGGGCGCCCGGTACGATCCAGCCGGGCCCGGCGCATAACAGCGCGGCCCACCAGCGCTTGCGGTTGGCCGCGGTTTTTTCCGGGAGGAAGCGCAGGTAGTCCACCTGTTCGCCGATCTGCGTGACCAGCGACAGCGCCACGGTGCAGGCGGCGCAGAACGACAGCAGGTTGAAGTCGCCACCGTCGCTGCTGCGGCCGACAAAGCTGGTCCAGTCGCTGAAGGCCTCGGGGTTTTTCCACAGTACGAAGCCGTAAGGCAGCACCAGCAGCACCAGCCACAGCGGTTGGGTCCAGAGTTGCAGGCGGCTGATCAGGGTCACCCCGTACGCCACCAGCGGGATCACCAGCAGCGAGCAGATCACATAGGCGATGGCCAGCGGGATATGGAAATACAGCTCCAGGGCCAGGGCCATGATCGCCGCTTCGAGGGCGAAGAACAGGAAGGTGAAGCTGGCGTAGATCAGCGAGGTGATGGTGGAACCGATATAGCCGAAGCCCGCGCCGCGGGTCAGCAGGTCCATGTCCACGCCATAGCGGGCGGCGTAGTAGCTGATGGGCAGGCCGGTGAGGAAGATCACCAGGCTGATGGCGAGGATCGCCCAGAAGGTGTTGGTGAAGCCGTAGCTCAAGGCCAATACGCCGCCGATGGCTTCCAGCGCGAGGAACGACACGGCGCCGAGGGCGGTGTTGGCGATGCGCAGTTCCGACCATTTGCGGAAGGATTTGGGGGTGTAGCGCAGGGCGTAGTCTTCCATGGTCTCGTCGGCGACCCAGGAATTGTAGTCGCGGCGGATCTTGACGATGCGCTGGGTGCCGGGGAGGGGATGCACGGTGGGTGGCTCCAGGAAGTGGGCAATGTGGGTCAGCAAGTTCCGTGCCCCGATTCAAAATGTGGGAGCTGGCTTGTGTGTGAGCCGGGCTTGCCCGCGATGCAGGCACCTCGGTGTACCTGAAGAACCGAGTTGTCTGCATCGCGGGCAAGCCCGGCTCCCACAGAAAGCCAGCTCCTGCATTGATCGGTAGTGTTTGGGCGGGCGGGATCCTGCTCGAAAATGGTGCGCAACGGCATACGTCAAATGACGTACTCCGTTACGTCAGGCTGCGTATACCCGCCGTGGCCACCTGCCGCCATGCTGAACCCCTCATTGCAGAGGAGTCGCCCCATGGAATCACGATTGATCCGCTCCAAACCGTTGTTGGCCTTATCACTGCTGGCGGCGAGTCTGTTCAGCCATGGCGTCATGGCCGATAACGATGGCCTGGCGGTGACGCCTACCGAAGTCACCGTCGGCCAGTTGCACTCGGCCACCGGCACCATGGCGATTTCCGAAACCGGTTCGATCCAGGCCGAACGCCTGGCCATCGAGCAGATCAACGCGTCGGGCGGGATTCTCGGGCGGCAGATCAAGGTGATCCAGGAAGACGGCGCGTCCGACTGGCCGACCTTCGCCGAAAAGGCCAAGAAGCTGCTGGTCAACGACAAGGTGGCCGCCGTGTTCGGCTGCTGGACCTCCGCTTCACGCAAAGCCGTATTGCCGATCTTCGAGAAAGAAAACGGCCTGCTCTACTACCCGACCTTCTATGAAGGCCTGGAACAGTCGAAAAACGTGATCTACACAGGGCAAGAAGCCACCCAGCAAATCCTCGCCAGCCTCGACTGGATCGCCAAGACCAAGGGCGCCAAAACCTTCTACCTGGTGGGCTCGGACTACATCTGGCCGCGCACCTCGATGAAGATCGCGCGCAAGCACATTGAAAACGTCCTGCACGGCACTGTGGTCGGCGAAGACTACTACCCGCTGGGCAACACCCAGTTCGGTTCGCTGATCAACAAGGTCAAGCTGAAAAAACCGGACGTGGTGTTCGCGGCAGTGGTGGGCGGCTCCAACGTGGCCTTCTACAAACAACTCAACGCGGCGGGTGTGAACTCGTCCAAGCAAACCCTGTTGACCCTGTCGGTGACCGAAGACGAACTGCTGGGCATCGGCGGCGAAAACATGGCCGGCTTCTACGCCTCGATGAAGTACTTCCAGAGCCTCGACAACCCGAACAACAAAGCCTTCGTGGAAGCGTTCAAGGCCAAGTACGGCAAGGACGCAGTCATCGGCGACGTGACCCAGGCGGCCTACCTCGGCCCATGGTTGTGGAAAGCGGCGGTGGAGAAGGCCGGCAGTTTCGACGTGGATAAAGTTGTCGCCGCGTCCCCGGGCATCGAGCTGAAAAACGCGCCGGAAGGCTACGTGAAGATCCACGAAAACCATCACCTGTGGAGCAAGTCGCGCATCGGTGAAGTGCAGCCAAACGGGCAGTTCAAGGTGATCTACGAGTCGGATCTGATCGAGCCGAATCCGTTCCCGAAAGGCTACCAATAACCTCGGGTCTGGCATTGAACCAAAGGCTGGAACTGTTTTTGTGTGGGAGCTGGCTTGCCTGCGATGCAGGCGACTCGGTTGTTCAGTTGTACCGAGGGGATGCCATCGCAGGCAAGCCAGCTCCCACATAAAACACAAGCAAAAGCAGATCGCATTTTTCATCCTTCACCTCCCGCTCAGGAGACCATCATCATGGAATGGCTATCGGAATTTGGAGCCATCGCGGCGATGCAGGGGTTCAACGGCTTGTCCGTGTTCTGCGTGCTGTTGCTGATGGCATTGGGACTGGCAATCATCTTCGGCCAGATGGGCGTGATCAACATGGCCCACGGTGAATTCCTGACCATTGGCGCCTACACCACCTACGTCTGTTCCAGCCTCACCGCGCACTTCGCGCCGAGCTTCCAGCCGTATTACTTTTTCGTTGCCATTGCCCTGTCATTCCTCGTCGCCGGTGCGGTTGGCTGGCTGGTGGAATGGGCGATGATCAGCCGCTTGTACAAGCGCCCCCTGGACACCTTGCTCGCCACCTGGGGCTTGTCCCTGGTAATGCAGCAAACCTTCCGCTCGGTGTTCGGCGCCCGTGAAGTGAGCGCCGAACCGCCGGCCTGGCTGATGGGTTCGGTGAACCTCAGCGACGCCATCGAGATCCCGCGCAACGGCCTGTTCATGATGGGCCTGACCGTGCTGCTGACCGGTGCGATCTTCGTCATGCTCTACCGCTCGCGCTGGGGCCTGCAGGTGCGCGCCACCGTGCAAAACCGCCTGATGAGCCGCGCGGTGGGCATCAATACCCGCAAGGTCGACCGCATGACCTTCGCCCTCGGCTGCGGCGTGGCGGGCGTGGCCGGTGCGGCGTTCACCACCATCGGCTCCACCGGGCCGACCGCCGGTTCGCAGTACATCGTCGATACCTTCCTGGTGGTGGTGTTCGGCGGCGCGCAGAGCCTGTTCGGCACCATTGCCTCGGCGTTCGTGATCGCCCAGACCCAATCGCTGTCGGAGTTTTTCCTCAGCGGCTCGATGGCCAAGGTGCTGACGCTGTCGTCGGTAATCCTGATCCTGATGCTGCGCCCGCAAGGGTTGTTCTCCATCAAAGTGCGCAAGTAGAGGCGAACCGATGAAGGCTTTAGACAAGCTGCTGGGCGGCCAGCAAAACCTGATCGGCATCGTGCTGCTCGCGTTGTTGATCCTCGTGGTGTTCCCGCTGACCCTGGATGCCTTCCGGCTGAACATGGTCGGCAAGTACCTGACCTACGCGTTCGTCGCAGTGGGCCTGGTGCTGTGCTGGGGTTATGGCGGGATTCTCAGCCTGGGGCAGGGCGTATTTTTCGGCGTCGGCGGCTACTGCATGGCGATGTTCCTGAAGCTGGAAGCGTCGGACCCGATCAGCACCAAGATCCAGTCCACACCGGGCATTCCGGACTTTATGGACTGGAACCAGATCACCGAACTGCCGTGGCTCTGGCAGCCGTTCCACAGTTTCACCTTCACCTTGTTCGCGGTGATTGCCGTGCCGGTGCTGCTGGCGTTCATCATCGGCATGGCGCTGTTCAAGCGGCGGGTGGGCGATGTGTATTTCTCCATCGTCACCCAGGCGATTGCGCTGATCCTCACGGTGTTGATCGTTGGCCAGCAGGGCCTCACCGGTGGCGTCAACGGCATCACCGACCTCAAGACCCTGCTGGGTTGGGACCTGCGTGGTGACGGCGCGAAGATGATTCTGTACTTCATCAATGCCGGCCTGCTGTTCGGCTGCATTTTCATTGGCCGCTTTATCCTCGCCTCGAAGCTCGGCCGGCTGTTGATGGCCATGCGCGACAAAGAAGAGCGGGTGCGGTTTTCCGGGTATGACGTGGCCAGTTTCAAGATCTTCGTGTTCTGTGTGGCGGCGGCGTTCTCGGCGATTGGCGGGGCGATGTTTGCCTTGCAGGTGGGCTTTATGTCGCCGTCGTTCGTGGGCATCGTGCCGTCCATCGAGATGGTGATCTTTGCCGCGGTGGGCGGGCGCATGTCGCTGCTGGGGGCGGTATATGGGGCGTTGCTGGTGAACTACGGCAAGACCTACTTTTCCGAATCCTTCCCGGAGCTATGGCTGTACCTGATGGGCGGGCTGTTTATCGCCGTGGTCATGTATTTTCCCAACGGCCTGGCCGGGTTGTGGGACAGCCATGGTCGCCAGGCCCTGGCCAAGGTGTTGCGTCGTACGCCGGTGGTGAAAGCCGCCGAGCCTGAGCAGAACAAGCCCAAGGCTGAAGCCAAGATCCTGGAGACACAGCCATGACCGCCGTCGGTTTTGAAATGAAGAAACCGGTGCTGGCCATCGAAGGCCTCACCGTGTCATTCGACGGCTTCAAGGCGGTCGACAACCTCAACCTGTATATCGACCGCAATGAAGTGCGGGTGGTGATCGGCCCCAACGGCGCCGGCAAAACCACGGTGCTGGATTTGATCTGTGGCAAGACCCGCGCCACCAGCGGCAGCATCCAGTTCGACGGGCAGGAACTGACCAAGATGCGCGAATACAACATCGTGCGGGCTGGCGTGGGGCGCAAGTTCCAGAACCCGTCGATCTACGAGAACCTCACGGTGTTTGAGAACCTTGAGATGTCGTATCCGGCCGGGCGCAAGGTGTGGGGTGCGCTGTTTTTCAAGCGCAATGCCCAGGTGATTGCGCGGGTCGAGGAAGTGGCGCGGGAAATCTTTCTCGGCGATTTGTTGCAGCAGCAGGCGGATCTGCTGTCCCACGGGCAAAAGCAGTGGCTGGAGATTGGCATGCTGCTGATGCAAGACCCGGAGTTGCTGATGCTCGATGAGCCGGTGGCCGGGATGAGTGTCAACGAGCGGGCGCAAACCGCCGAGTTGCTCAAGCGCATCAGCCAGGGGCGCTCGGTGCTGGTGATCGAGCATGACATGGAATTCGTCAAGAGCATCGCCCATAAGGTCACGGTGCTGCACCAGGGCAAGGTGCTGGCCGAGGGCAGCATGGAGTCGGTGCAGAGCAATCCGAAAGTCATTGAAGTGTATTTGGGCCACTGAGGAGTCGGGCATGTTCAAGATCGACAAACTGTCGTGCGGATACGGGCAGAGCCAGATTCTTCACGACCTGGAGCTGGATGTGGCGAAGCGTGAGATCGTCGCGGTGATGGGGCGTAACGGGATGGGTAAGACCACGCTGTTCAAGAGCCTGATGGGTATTCTGCCGCAGTGGCAGGGACAGGTGAGTGTGGATGGGCATGATGTGTCTGCGCTGGAAACCCATGAGCGGGTGGAGAGGGGGATTGCTTATGTGCCCCAGGGGCGGATGATTTTTCCCAGCATGAGTGTGTTGGAGAATATTCAGACCGGGTTGCCGGCGGCGGCCCGGGGTAGGGTGCCTGAAGATTTGTATGCGTTGTTTCCGGTGTTGTATGACATGCGTTCGCGTAAGGGGGGTAATTTGTCGGGGGGGCAGCAACAGCAGTTAGCGATTGCCCGGGCGTTGGCGACTAATCCGAAGGTGTTGTTGCTGGATGAGCCGACTGAGGGGATTCAGCCTTCGATCATCAAGGATATTGCTCGTACGCTTAAGGAGATTCGCAATTTGCGGGATTTGACGATTGTTGTTTCTGAGCAGGTGTTGTCGTTCACGCTGGAGATTGCTGATCGGTTTTTGGTGATTGAGAAGGGGAGGTTTGTGATTGAGGAAACTCGGGATCGGGTGGATGAGGCAACTATCAGTCGGTATTTGTCGGTTTGATCTGGCGGGGTACATATCCGTTATTTAGGTAACGGCTACTTATGGTTTCGCTCTTACAGCGAGTCACTTTGCAAAAGCGGCAAAGTAACCAAAACGCTCTGCCCCGCCTGTCGGCGCCTCGCTTAGGCTCGGCGTC
>NZ_JAOTOA010000033.1:0-47173 GCF_036346535.1 Pseudomonas sp. Z18(2022) | reverse complement strand
ACCCCCCCTAGCTCAACAAAACAACCCCACCAGGCAACTCCGTACACTTAGCCCCATACGCATCGCGAATCAAAAGCGCCACCCCCGCCAACTGATTCAGACTGAACCGCGCCTGCACCCGCCGCTTGCCCAACTGCGCATTCATCAGCAGCAACATCCCCGGCCGATAGCGATTAATCTCATCCACCACCGTCGCCAACGTCGCGTTATCAAACACCAACACCTGCTCCCGCCAAGCCACCACCGCCTGCGTATCCACCGCTACCGGCTCACCCACACCGCTGGCGTCGTACGTCACCTGGCGCCCGCTTTCGAGCCGAACCGTACGCCCACCCACCGCCACCGCCACCGCACCGTCAATACACGTCACACACACACTGTGATCCGTATTACGCACATTGAACCGCGCCTGCGCCGTACTCAACCACCCACCGCCCGCCTGAACCCGAAGCGGCATCGCCACATTGGCCAACACCTCAACCTCCCCCTCCAACAACTCAATCCCATCATCACGCCGGCTGATCCGCGTCTGGGTATTGAGCTCCAGCCGAACACCGTCACTCAACTCAACCCGCCGCTGCTCCCCGACCTCCGTGCGGTAATCCGCCGTCAACCCGGCAAACCCGCCCGGCACGGTCACTCGCACCATCAACACCGCCGCCGACGCCGCAATCGCCCCACCCAAAAACGCCCGCCGCCCAAAATGCCGCGGACGGGAAAACTGCTCAGCGGCGGGAGCCAACTGCTGCCACAACACCTTGGCCTGCTCGAACGCCCGGGCATGGTCCGGACTCTGGGCGCACCACTGGCGCAACGCCTTGGCATCCGCAACGGTGGCCCGGCCCGACGTCAGCAGCACCAGCCAATCACGCGCTTCATCGTGCAGGGGGCTGTCTGGCGTATTCCGGGCAGCGGAGAAGTTAAAAATGTTCAAGCGCGCAGGTACTCAACGGATTATCAGGGACTCAATCACTAAGACGGTTTTCCGGCCCCGGGACCGAACCGCTGGATCACTTTTCTTTCAAGGCGCTGCGCGCAGTGGCCCAGCCCGGCCTTGATTTCCTTTTCGACCATGCGCGTGGAAATCCCGAAACGCCGGGAGATTTCCAGGTGCGGCGCCTCTTCCAGGCGCGCGGCGATAAGGATCTGGCGCCGCCGCGCCGGCAGTTCGTAGAGGGCTTTGAGCAGGGACTGGATTTCGCGCTGGCCACCCACCACCCGCGACGGGTCCTGGGCTTCATCCACCGTCTGCAGCAGCTCTTCGACCTCGCTGCCGGTCAGCAACCGGGCGTCCGCCTGGCGCCGGTCGGCAGCGATGTTCAGGGCCATGCGGTAGAGGTAGGCATTCGGTTGCGCCAGGTTCGGCGGCATGTCCATGCGGTCGACCCGCAGGTAGGTTTCGTGCAGCACGTCGTTGGCCAGGTCCTCCGAGCCCAGGCGCTTGCGCAGGCGCACCTTGAAGTCCTCGTAGGACGCCAGGAACAGGCTGACCATCGTGCTGTGGCCGGTGTCTTTCATGCCCCAAAAACTCCTTCCCCTGCTGTGCATTCCATGCGTGTTCCTGTTGAGTCGGGCATCAAAAGTAAGGTCACCGGCAAGCGCAGTGAACTGGGCGCCGGGCGTTCGACACGCGCAGCACTCAGGCCAAGTACCAGCGCTTCGTCACGCTGCAGGTCTCCGGTGGAGCTGACCAGGCGGCTGTGTTCGATCACGCCGTTGCGGTTGACCCACACCTGCACCAGCGCCCGGAAACTGCCGGGGCGGGTCAATGGCGAACGGCACAAACTGCGTTCGATCGCCTGCTGCAACGCCGTGGCATAGCTGTTGTTGATCCGTGCTGCATTGCCTGCCTTCAGCCCTCGGGGCTCTGCCGATCGGCTGACCTCGGGGACTTGCAGGGTGAACGCATCGCTGCGGGCATAACGCGCCATCAAGCCACTCCCTGTCAGCAGCAGGCCCAAGGCTTGCTGCGCACTGTAGCGGCCATGTACGCCGATGGAGCGCCGGCCCCGGGTCAACTCGCGATCCACCAGCACCGCCATGCCCGTGGCATGGCTGAACGCTTGCAGGGCGCTGTCCAGGTTCTGCGCGGGCAGGTCCAGGATCACCTCGGCGCGCACGGCCTGCACCAGCCCCACCAGCAGAGCCAGGCAGCAGCCCGCGTGCCTCCAAGCGCTCCTGCTCAGCATCGCAACACGTCCGACATAGCCTACAAAACCGTCATCCTGAGGCCAGTTTATGAACCTGATGTTACGGTGCCAGCAAAAAAAACATCACGGTGACGGGCAGCCCGCTGCACTACACTTTTGCGCCATACCGGCCCATTTCCCAGGGCCCGCCAGGAGGCACCGATGAACCTGTTCCCAACCCTCGCCAGCCTGTTGCTGTGTGCAGCCCTGCCGCTGATGGCCCACGCCGAAGGCCCCCCCGGCGGCTGCGCCGAGGTCAATGTGGATGGCTACAAGGCGCCGGACTATGGCTGCCTCAGCCAACAGATGGGCAACAACCCGGACGCCGCCAAGGCGACGCAGAAGAACCAGCAAGCGCAACAAGTGCCCATCGACAAGCGCAAGCCAAACCAGATCGGGCTCTCTACCCCGGCGGCGACCAGCGTGCGCATGGGCAATACCTTTGGTACTTCGGTGAAACCCCAGCGGCCTTGATCGCCGCTTGTCCCCCCCTGCGTACCCACTCGAAAAAAAGCCATTGTGTTATCGCGACAGCCGATGTTATGTTTCTAACAGAAATTAAAAATACGACATTCGAGTAACATCAATGACCGGTAGCCGCGAAAGTGTCATGGATAAAAACAGCTTCCAGCGCACGCTGGAGCAGCAGTTCCCGACGCTGACTCCCACCGGCAAGCGCATCGCCACCTACCTGCTGGCCAACCTGCAACAGTTGCCGTTCGAAACCGCCGACAGCATTGCCCACCAGGCCGGCACCACCGGGATTTCGGTGGGGCGTTTCTTGCGCACCCTGGGCTATCGCAACCTCGATGACGTGAAACAAGGCCTGCGTGGCGACCCGCAAGCGTCCTGGCTGATCACCGACCGCCTCGGCGCGTTTCGCCAGGAGAACGATCAGGAAGACGCCCTCGACCGTTCCCTCAACCGCGAGATCGAAGCGATCCAGCACGTCTACGGCCTGGCCCGCAGCCAGGGTTTCGCCGACATCGTGCAGCACATCGTCGACGCCGACGCGGTGTTCATCCTCGGTATCCAGTCCACCCGGGGCATCCTCAATGCGTTCCACAGTCACCTGGAATACATTCGCCCCAAGGTCTATTACGTCGATGGCCTGTCGGGGATCTACGCCGAGACGTTGAACTCCGGCTTTGAAAAACCCTACGCCATCACGGCGGACTTTCGCGCCTATTCCAGCATCACCCCGACTTTCTGCGAAACCGCGAATGCCCATGCCCTGCCCCTGGCGCTGATCACCGATTTGCAATGCCCCTGGGCCCGGGACTACGACCTGGACCTGCTGCAACTGAAAACCGATGTCGGCCAGTTCTGGGACTCCATGGCGCCGCTGACGTGCCTGTTCAACCTGATGGTGTCTGCCGTCGCCGACCAGTACGGCGAGCGCCTGGACGCCCGCCTGGCGAAAAATCGCGCCCTGCAACAGGCCTTCGGCCAGTTTGAATCCTGACCCTTGAAAGGAAATGTTTGAGTGAATACCAGCCCATTGGTAGAAATCGCCCCACCGGACTACCCGGTTCAGGTCGACCTGATCTACGCCAGTGCCGACAACCTGGCAGGCACCGTGATCTATCGCAACACCCGCTGCCTGCTGCACACCGAAGCGGCCGCCTGCCTGCGCAAGGCCAGCCTTCTGGCGCGCCAGGCCGGCATGACCTTGCTGATCTACGATGCCTATCGCCCCGCCTACGCCCAGCAACTGTTGTGGCAAGCGCTGCCCGACCCGGACTACGTGCGCGACCCGCGCCTGGGCTCGCACCACACCCGCGGCGTGGCCGTCGACCTGACCCTGATTGATGAACACGGCACACCCCTGGACATGGGCACGGCCTTCGACGCCATGGAGCCCAAGTCCCACCAGTTCTATCCCGATCTGCCGCCACAGGTGCAGCGCAATCGCCTGCTGCTGTTGGGCATCATGCTCGGCGCCGGCTTCAAGGCGATTGCCACCGAGTGGTGGCATTACGAGTTGCCGGATGCCGAACTTTTCCCATTAATTGAGGAGTCCCACTGAACCAAGGAACGTACCATCACAATAATTAGCAGCACCCTTTAGCTCTAACTGCCCGGTTATAGATTTCATAAAAAAAAACCAACCCGCTTTTTCCTCTAAATAATCAAGGAAACCGGCATGACCCCAAGCAACCGCAAGACCCTCGCACTCTCCCTGCTGTGCGCCGCCCTGAGCTTGGGCGCGTGGCAATCGGCAAGTGCCGCCGCCCCCAAAGACACCCTGATGATCGGCAAGGCGGCCGACCCGCAAACCCTCGACCCGGCCGTGACCATCGACAATAACGATTGGGCGGTGACGTACCCGGCGTACCAGAAACTGGTGGCCTACAAAGTCGAAAACGGCAAGGGCAGTACCGACGTCAAGGGCGACCTGGCCGACAGCTGGACCACCTCGGCCGACGGCCTGGTGTGGGACTTCAAGCTCAAGCCCGGCAACAAGTTCGATGACGGCGCCGACGTCGACGCCAATGCGGTGAAGTTCTCCTTCGACCGCGTGATGCAGCTCAAGCAAGGCCCGTCCGGCGCGTTCCCGGATGACATGAAAGTCACTGTGGTCGACCCGCTGACCGTGCGTTTCACCCTGACCAAACCTTACGCGCCCTTCCTCTACACCCTCGCCCACAACGGCGCCGGCATCATCAACCCGGACGTGGTGAAACAGGGCGATGTCAACGCCTACCTCTCCACCCACACCGCCGGCTCCGGCGCGTTCCGCCTGACCAACTGGCAGAAGGGCCAGAGCCTGACCCTGGAACCCAACACCTACTACGCAGGCCCCAAGCCCGCGCTGAACAAGGTGGTGATCAAGATCATCAGCGAAGCCTCGGTACGCCGCCTGCAACTGGAACGCGGTGACCTGGACATCGCCGAAGACATGCCCCAGGACCAGCTCACCAACCTGGCCAAAAAGAAAGACGTGGTGATCAAGGAGTTCCCGTCGCTGCGGGTGACCTACCTGTACCTGAACAACCAGAAAGCCCCGCTGAACAACCAGAACGCCCGCCAGGCAATCGTTGATGCGGTGGACTACAAAGGCATCGTCGACGGCATCCTCAAGGGCCAGGCCAAGCTGATGAACGGGCCGATTCCTGCCGGCATGTGGGCCAACGACCCGAGCCTGCCGATGATGAAACAGGACCTGGACGGCGCCGGCGCCAACCTGAAGAAACTCCCGGAAAAAATCACCGACCTGAACTACATGTACTCCGACAAGGACCCGGACTGGGAATCCATCGGCCTGACCCTGCAGGCCAGCCTGGCGCCGCTGGGGATCAACCTGAAGATGGAAAAACTGGCCAACGCCACCATGCGTGAGCGCCTGGGCAAGGGTGACTTCGACGTGTCGATCGGCTCGTGGGCACCGGACTTCTCCGACCCCTACATGTACATGAACTTCTGGTTCGATTCGTCCCTGCAAGGCCTGCCGGGCAACCGCTCGTTCTACAGCAACCCGGTGGTGGACAAGCTGATCCGCGATGCAGCGGCCAACAACGACACGGCCAAGCGCACCGAGCTGTACCAGGAAGCCCAGAAGATCGTGCTCAAGGACAGCGTGTACGCCTACCTGTACCAGAAGAACTACACCCTGCCGATGCGTGATTCGGTGAAGGGGTACGTGTTCCACCCGATGCTGGAACAGGTGTTCAACGTGGCTGAGATCAGCAAATAGAAACTGCTGAGGCGCAACGGTGGTTGCGCCTGGCCCTTTCTATGTGGCGAGGGAGCTTGCTCCCGCTGGGCTGCGAAGCGGCCCCAAAAAAGCCAGGGCCGCTTCGCGCCCCAGCGGGAGCAAGCTCCCTCGCCACTACAAGCCTGCTTAACACCCGAGGTGCCTCATGGCCTTCCTGAATATGTTGCGCAAACGCCTGTTCGGCCTGATTCTGGTCGTCGTCGGCGTTTCGCTGATTACCTTTTGCATCTCCCACCTGATCCCGGGTGACCCGGCGCGCCTGATTGCCGGCGACCGGGCCAGCGACGCCATCGTCGAGAACATCCGCCATCAACTCGGCCTCGACCTGCCGCTGTACCAGCAATATGGCCGCTACATGAGCGACCTGCTGCACGGCGACCTCGGCACCTCGATCCGCACCAGCCGCCCGGTGCTTGAAGACCTGAAAGCCTTCTTCCCCGCGACCCTGGAACTGGCGGTGGCCGCCCTGCTGCTCTCGGTGCTGGTGGGTGTGCCCCTTGGCGTGCTGTCAGCGGTCTACCACAACCGCGCCATCGACCAGATCGCCCGAACGCTGGCGGTCACCGGTATTTCCACTCCGGCCTTCTGGCTAGGGCTGGGCTTGATCGTGTTGTTCTACGGCCAGCTCGGCTGGCTGCCCGGCAGCGGTCGGCTGGACGAGGGCCTCGAGCCGCCGCGCACCATCACCGGGTTCTACCTGATCGACTCGCTGCTGGCCGGCGATATCCCGCTGTTCCTCAACGCCCTGCAGCACCTGATCCTGCCCGCCGTCACCCTGGGGTTCGTCAACCTCGGCGTGGTCGCCCGGCAGATCCGCTCGGCGATGCTTGACCAGTTGGGCGAGGACTACATCCGCACCGCCCGCGCCTACGGTTTGTCGCGCTGGGCGGTGATCCTGCGTCACGCCCTGCCCAACGCGCTGATCCCGTCGATCACCGTGCTCGGCCTGACCCTCGGCGACCTGCTCTACGGCGCCGTGCTGACAGAAACCGTGTTCGCCTGGCCGGGCATGGGCGCCTATGTGGTGAAGTCGATCCAGTCCCTGGATTTCCCGGCGGTGATGGGCTTCGCGATCATGGTGTCGTTTATTTATGTACTGCTGAACATGCTGATCGACCTGCTCTACCGCGTGGTCGACCCGCGCATCGGCGAGGTGAATTGAGATGACCGCCCCCGTGACAATGCCCGTACCGGTGCCCCTGGAGCAGCGCCCCACCTGGCGCGCGCGAATGGAATACCTGGGCTATCAAATAGGCCGCAGCCCGCTGACCATTGCCGGCCTGACCATCACCCTGATCGTGCTGATCTGCATGGCTTTCGCGCCGTGGCTGGCCAGCCATGACCCCAATGCCCTCAACCTGGCCCAACGCCTGGCCGAGCCTTCGGCCGAACACTGGTTTGGCACCGATGAAGTCGGCCGCGACCTGTTCAGCCGGGTGCTGTACGGCAGCCGCCAGTCGGTGGGCGTCGGCCTGTTCGTGGCGTTTTCGTCCTGCCTGGTGGGCGGGTTGCTGGGCTGCCTGTCGGGGATTATCGGCGGGCGGTTCGACAGCCTGATCATGCGCCTGATGGACATCATGCTGTCGGTGCCGTCCCTGGTGCTGATCATGGCCCTGGCCGCAGCCCTTGGCCCGAGCCTGTTCAACGCGATGCTGGCGATCACCGTGGTGCGCATTCCGTTCTATGTGCGCCTGGCTCGCGGCCAGGCCCTGAGCATTCGGCAGATGGGCTACGTCAAGGCGTCCCAGACCTTCGGCGCCGGGCGCTGGCACATCGTGTCGTGGCACGTGGGCCGCAACGCCATGCCGCCATTGCTGGTGCAACTGAGCCTGGACATCGGCAGCGCGATCCTGATGGCCTCGGCCCTGGGTTTCATCGGCCTCGGTGCGCAACAGCCCACCGCCGAATGGGGCGCGATGGTCGCCACCGGGCGCAATTTCATCCTCGATAACTGGTGGTATTCCACCTTCCCGGGGCTGGCGATCCTGGTCACCGCCACCGGTTTCAACCTGCTGGGTGACGGTGTTCGTGACCTGCTCGACCCACGGCAACAGGGGAAATGACCATGTCCAGCCCGGCAGTGCTTGCCATCGACAACCTGAGCCTGGAGTTCCCGGCTTACCGCAATAACGTCCAGGCCCTCAACGGCGTGTCCTTGCACGTCAACCCCGGCGAAGTCGTCGGCGTGGTGGGTGAGTCCGGCTCCGGCAAATCCGTCACCGCGATGCTCAGCCTGCGCCTGCTGCCGGAGCGCAGCTACCGGATCACCGCCGGCAGCCTGCAGATGCTCGGCCGCGACATGCTGGCTGCCAGCGAGAAAGAGCTGTTGCAGATTCGCGGGCGTGACGCGGCGATGATCTTCCAGGAGCCAATGACCGCGTTGAACCCGACCCGGCGCATCGGCCGGCAGATGCTCGACGTGATCATCCATCACCAGCGCCTGAGCAAGGCCGACGCCCGCGCCAAGGCCATCGCCCTGCTGCGGGACATGCACATCGCCGACCCCGAACAGGTGCTCGACAGCTACCCCTTCGAACTCTCCGGCGGCATGCGCCAGCGGGTGATGATCGCCCTGGCGTTCTCCTGCGACCCGCAACTGCTGATCGCCGACGAACCCACCACCGCCCTCGACGTCACCGTGCAACGCCAGGTGCTGTTGCTGCTGCGGGAAAAAGCCCGGGAACGCGGCACCGCGATTTTGCTGATCACCCATGACATGGCCGTGGTCTCGCAGTTCTGCGACCGGGTCTACGTGATGTACACCGGCGCCGTGGTGGAAGAAGGCCCCACTGCCCAAGTCATGAGCGACCCGCGCCACCCCTACACCCAGGGCCTGCTCAGCGGTTTGCCGGAACAGGTGAAACCCGGCGACGACCTGCTGACCATCCCCGGCCAGGTGCCCAACCTGGCCGCCCTGCCCTCAGGCTGCACCTTTCGCGAACGCTGCCCTCAGGCCATGAGCCAATGCACCACGCGCCCGCGCCTGGATCTGATCAACCCTGCCGGCACCCGCAAAAGTGCGTGCTGGCTGACTGCCGGGGAGTCGGTGTAATGACAGTGTCCCAGGATTCACTGCTGACCCTGCGAGATGTACGGGTCAAATTCCCGGTAAAAACCGACTGGCTGGGCCGCCCGCGCGGTTACGCCCACGCCCTCAACGGCATCGACCTGCAAGTGCGCCGAGGGGAAACCCTGGGCATTGTCGGCGAATCCGGCTGTGGCAAAAGCACCCTCGCCCAACTGCTGATGGGCCTGGTCAAGCCCAGCGATGGCGAAGTCGACTGGGTCTACGAAAGTGCCCGGGAACGCCACCGCCACGTACAGATCGTGTTCCAGGACCCGCAATCGTCCCTCGACCCGCGCCTGCCCATCTGGAAAATCATTACCGAACCGCTGTACGCCCTCGGCGACACGCCCAAGAGCGAAATGCGCACCATCGCCGCCAAGGTCGCCGCCCAAGTGGGCATCCGCGCCGAATACCTGGACCGCTACCCGCACCAGTTCTCCGGGGGCCAACGGCAACGCATCGCCATCGCCCGCGCCCTGGCGTCCAACCCGAGCATCCTGGTGCTGGACGAGCCCACCTCGGCGCTGGACATCTCGGTGCAGGCGCAGATCCTCAACCTGCTGGCGGAGCTGCAACGGCGGCTGGGGCTGACCTATATCCTGATCTCCCACAACGTTTCCGTGGTGCGGCACATGGCCGACCGGGTGGCGGTGATGTACCTGGGGCAGATTGTGGAGCTGGGGTGTGCCGAGCAGGTGCTGGAACAGCCGAAGCATCCGTATACCCAGCTGCTATTGGAAGCGGTGCCCAAGCTTGGGGTGGCGCTGGATGATGCCTACGTCAGTGCGCCGACGGAGCTGCCGGGGAACCGGGTGTTGCCGGCCGGGTGTTTCTTTCTCGACCGCTGCCCTAGGCGCACCAAAGGGTGTGAGCGGCCGCAGCGGTTGACGGGGGGGATGAGTCAGCAGGTGCGGTGTCATCTGGAGCATCCGTGAGGCCTTGAGTCGAACGTGGCCTCTGCCTGGGCGGCAGAGGTTTCCTCCATCGGCAATGCTTCAGCGCTCGACCAGTAAGGTCCTTGGCAATACAAACCCTTCAAAGCTGCGCTGAGTGATCGGGTTGTTGGCCTTTTCCGCGCTGACCCGATACCGCATGACCCCGTCCGCCACCATGAATGTCAGGTCAACACTGGTGGGCGTGCGACCGTTGAGCTGGCCACGACTCAGCAACCGGAACAATGACCAAGGCCCCCGCTGGCCAAGAGTGGCGGTGTTTCCGGTGGTGTGGACCAACGTCAATTGGCTGCCACTGACGCTGCCCAACGTGTTGGGCCAGACCAGGCCAGTGCGTTGGAGCGGCCCGTGGCTGTAGGGGATCATCTGCCCGTCGACACTCAGCACACTGCTCAAGCGCGTATCCCCCCATGACCTCTCGCTGAGGGCAATCCGTCCTACAAGAAAAAACGCAATTTCCGACAGACCTTCCTTAAAACCGCCACTCCCCCATCTATTAACGAGCCAGCACCAAAAAAATGCGCTATTCCCTACAACACGGTGCCCATAACGCCGCTGTACGGAACCAATACACGACACCAGCAGATCGCTACGCCGTGCGCTGCAACCCCCCACACCAACGGCGAAAGGAGGACGCATGACACAGGACGTCATGAACCAGAAAACCCACCCTAAATCAGTCGACAGACAATCAGGTGAGCGCCTGCGAACGCTGCTCCACGAATGCAGCATTTCCCCGATGGCGTTTTCCGAGTTTCTGAACGTCAGCCCTCAGTGCCTGAATAATTGGTTTATGCGCGGCATCCCCAAGCGACGTATCGCCGAGATTGCAGGGCTTCTGAGTGTCAATGATGTGTGGCTGGCAACAGGCGCAGTTCCAGCCTTGATCGTGGCCAATCAGAAACAAAAATGTAGCACTCGGTAACACCCGGCCCCATTGCAGTGCACCTTCACCGCAACGGGGCCCCGCTTCCTCCCGCCCCTGCGGCCCCCGCACCCCATGGCGCAATTCGTGCATCTGTCGCCACTCCCCTACCACCTGAATTCCCCATGCGCCCCAAGGAACTGAAACTCTGGACCTCCGGTGTCGCCCACCTGCTGGACCTGCCCGCCGGCCACCCTCGGCTCTCGGGCTTGAGCCACTGGTTGCGGCAGATCTGCCCGGTGGATCATTTCGTTCTGTTTGTCTACGAAGGCAATCACCGGCCACTGGCGATGTTCGATACCTTCTGCGCCGACAAGCGCGGGGTGTATGTCGATGACTACCAGTGCGGCCCGTACCTGCTGGACCCGTTCTACCTCGCCTGCACCCGCGGGCAGGCGCCGGGGCTGTGGCGGTTGCGGCAGTTTGCGCCGGACCACTTCTACCTCGGCGAGTATTACCTGACCTATTACCAGCAAACCGGGCTGGCGGAAGAAGTGGCGTTTTTTGTCGACCTCGGCGGCGGCGCCACGGCGGTGTTGTCGCTGATGCGCTCCACCGCCAGTTGCGCGTTCAGTCGCGACGAGATGCAGTTGATCGAATGCGCCCAGGCGGTGGTGGAACAGGTGATCAACGAGGCCTGGCGCCTGCGCCAGGCACAACAGCCGCGACCGGCCCAGGACCTGGACTTCAAGATCCGCGAAGCCTTCGATCAGTTCGGTGCCCACATCCTCACCGGGCGCGAACAGGAGATCGTGCAACTGTTGTTGCGCGGTCACTCCAGCGCCTCAGTGGCGGAGCAACTGAGCATCAGCCCGGGCACGGTGAAGATTCACCGCAAGAACATCTACGCCAAGCTCGGCATCGGCAGCCAGTCGGAACTGCTTGGCCTGTTTATCCGCGACCTCACCGGCCAGGAACTGGTGGCCGTGGCCTGATGCCTGAAAGCGACTCTATCCCCCAAGGGATATATACAGCGTAAAACCCCGATTGCTAGTTTGGCCCTCGACGCAATGAGTCATCACTGCACATCGAGGAAGCCGGACCGTGAACGACACTTCGCCAAGCGACATCGAATTCTGCAACGTGGTCAAACGCTACGGCGAGGTGCAGGCCGTCAATGGCCTGGATTTCTCGGTGCGGCGTGGCTCGTTTCACTCCTTCCTCGGCGGCTCGGGCTGCGGCAAGACCACCACCCTGCGCATGATCGCCGGCTTCGAGCAGCCCACCAGCGGCGAGGTGCGCCTGGCCGGCAAAAACGTCGCCGGGGTGCCCGCCTTCGAGCGCCCGGTGAACATGGTGTTCCAGCATTACGCGCTGTTCCCGCACCTCAGCGTGGCGCAGAACATTGCCTATGGCCTGCGCTATCGCACCCCGCGCCCCGACAAGAAAACCCAGGCACGCATGGCCGATGAAGCCCTGGAGATGGTGCGCCTGAGCGGCTTCGGCCAACGCAAGCCCAGCGAACTGTCCGGCGGCCAGCAGCAGCGTGTAGCCCTGGCCCGGGCGCTGGTGAACAAGCCTACGGTGTTACTGCTGGATGAGCCCCTGGCCGCCCTGGACCGCAAGCTGCGCAAGGAGATGCAATCGGAACTGCTGCGCTTGCAGCGTGAAGTCGGCATCACCTTCGTGCTGGTGACCCATGACCAGGAAGAAGCGCTGTCGATGAGCGACAGCATCAGCGTGATGCACAACGGTTCGATCATCCAGACCGCCACCCCGGAACAACTCTACGAGACGCCGGCCAGCCGTTACGTCGCCGACTTTATCGGCGAGTCCAACCTGTTCAACGGCACGGTGCGCCGCCTGCAGGGCAACTCGGTGGTGTTGCGCACCGCCCAGGGCCTGGAGCTGACCAGCCCGCTCACCCCCACCGGCAAAAGCCTGAATGCGGATACCGAAGGCTGCATCGCGGTGCGCCCGGAGCTGATCAGCATTGCCGGCGCCAGCGCCGACCTGGCCCGGGAAGTCACACTGCCGGGTTGCGTCGAAGACCGCATCTACCTGGGCAACTCCACCGAATACCGCGTGCGCACCCAAGCCTTTGGCGTGGTCTGCGTGCGAGTGCCACGCCAGCAGGATCAAGGCCCGCAGGCGTTCGAACACGGCGCAGCGGTCAGCGTCGGCTGGGATCACGCCAATGGGTTGGCCATGGCGTTGTAAATCACCTTTTATCCAACGAATGTGGAGCGTGTCATGGACCAGAAGACCTTTCTCAAAACCCTGCGCAGCTGGCAGAACGGTTCCATCAGCCGTCGTGAGTTCCTTGGCCGTACCGGGCTGGGGCTGGCCGCCGCCGTGGTCGCCACGAACATGCCGGGGCTGCTGACCTCCACCGCCGAGGCCGCCGAACAGGCCAAGCTCGGTGATCGCCTGTCCCTGGCCACCTGGCCCAATTACCACAGCCAGGAAAACCTCGACAATTTCGCCAAGGCCACCGGCGCACGGGTGTCCATGAGTGTGTTCGGCTCCAACGAAGAAATGCTCGCCAAACTGCAGGCCGGCGGCAGCGGCTGGGACGTGCTGGTGCCCACCAACTACACCATCAGCACCTATGTGGGCCTGGGTTTGATCGAACCGCTGGACCTGTCGCGCATCCCCAATTTCGATGCCTCGGACTTCCAGCAGAAATTTATCGCCCAGGGCACGGTGGACGGCAAGGTGTATGCGGTGCCGAAAAACTGGGGCACCACCGGCATGTGCTACGACACCGAAAAGCTCAAGAACGGCCCCACCAGCTGGAAGCAATTCTGGGACATGGCCCAGGGCCCGGCCAGTGGGCGCACGATGGTCCACGACTACCAGTTGACCGCCATCGGCAACGCCCTGAAGAGCTTCGGCTACAGCTTCAACTCGCTGGACCCCAAAGAGCTGGCCGATGCTGAAAAACTGCTGATCCAGGTTAAGCCGCATTTGTTCGCGATCAACTCCGACATCCAGCCCTCGATGCGCAGCGGTGATGCCTGGCTGGCGATGTCCTGGACCGGCGACGCCTCGCAGTTGCACCGCGACCTGCCGCCGATGCACTTTGAGTTGGGCAAGGAAGGCGGCGAATTGTGGAGCGACTTCTTCGCGATTCCCAAGAGCTCGGAGCACAAGGACGCAGCCTATGCCTTCATCAACTACCTGCTGGACCCGCAGCACAACAAGCTGGAAGTGTTGAGCCATGGCTACCCGAGCGGTGACAAGCGGGTGGACGCGTTGTTGCCGGTGGCGATGCTCGACGATCCGATCATGTACCCGGCCGCCGAGGCGTTGAGCCCGCTGGAATTTGGCGCGGCGGCGACGCTGACCAGCCCGGCCCGGGCCGAGTTGATGGCGCGATTCAAGTCCGCCTGATCACCCAGCCATGGCCACTGAGGAGTCACCCATGAACGCCGCCACTCACCCTTCCACGGTGACCGCCCTGCCCCTTGCCGCCCGCCAGCGGCGCAACCTGGGCCGGCGTATCACCCTGCTGATGCTGTTGCCGTCGACCCTGTGGTTCCTGCTACTGTTGTTGATGCCGCTGGTGATCATCCTGGTCTTCAGCTTCGGCGACCGCAGTGCCGTAGGCGGCTACGCGGGTGGCTTCACCCTGGCCAACTACCTGAACCTCGGTTCACGGGCCGCGGCCTTCGGCAACACGCTGATGCTGGCGCCACTGGGTACGCTGGTGTGCCTGGTGGCGGCCTATCCGCTGGCGTACTTCCTGGCGGTCAAGGTCAGTAAGAACCGCTCGCTGCTGCTGACCCTGGTGATCGTGCCGTTCTGGACCAGCTTCCTGATCCGCACCTACGCCTGGATCTTCCTCCTCAGCGGCAAGGGCATCCCGGCCCTGCTGGCGAGCCTGGGCCTGGAAGATGTGCGGTTGATCAACACGCCCTGGGCGGTGCTGATCGGGATCGTCTACGGCTACCTGCCGCTGATGGTGTTCCCGATCTACGTCAGCCTGGAAAAACTCGACAAACGCCTGCTGGAAGCCTCGGCAGACCTGGGCGCCAGCGCCTTTGAAAGCTTTCGCCGGATCACCCTGCCGCTGTCCGCGCCGGGAATCATCACCGGGGTAATGCTGGTGTTCATCCTGTTGATGGGCGAGTTCCTGATCCCGGCCATCCTCGGCGGCGGCAAGGTGTTTTTTGTCGGCAATGCCCTGGTGGACCTGTTCCTGCAATCGCGTAACTGGCCGTTCGGCAGTGCGCTGGCGATGACCCTGGTGGCGATGATGCTGCTGATCATCGGCGTGTATTTGAAGCTGGTGGCACGCTACGGCGGCCGCCCTGCCGACGGAGGCTTGTGACATGTGGCTGCGCAGCTATTCGACTTCGCTGTACCTGTTTCTGTATGCGCCGATCGCCTTGATCGTGCTGTTCAGCTTCAATGCCGGGCGCAGTGGCCTGGCGTTCGAGTGCTGCTCGGTGCAGTGGTTCGGCCGGGCCTTTGGCAACCCGTTCATCATGGAAGCCCTCGGGCACAGTGCATTTATCGCCACGTGCTCGGCGTTGATCGCCACGCTGTTCGGCACCCTGGCGGTGTTCGGCCTGCAGCGTGCCGGGGCCAAGGTGCGGCTGCTGTTTGACGCCCTGACCTACTGCGCGATCATCGTGCCCGGTATCGTCATCGGTATCTCGACACTGATCGCCTTCATCAGCCTCTTCGATGTGATCAACCCGCTGCTGGCGAGCTGGATGCCCAGCGTGCCGCGTTTGAACATGGGCTTCTTCACGGTGATCGCCGCCCACTCGCTGTTCACCATGGCGCTGGTGATGGTGATCGTGCGCAGCCGCGTCGACACTCTGGACAAGGCGCTGCTGGAGGCGTCTGCCGACCTGTATGCACCGCCGATGCAGACCTTCTGGCGGGTGACCCTGCCCCAGATCAGCCCGGCAATCATGGCCGGCTTCCTGCTGGCGTTCACCTTCAGCTTCGACGATTTCATCATCGCGTTCTTCGTCGCAGGCTCGGAGACCACCTTGCCGATCTACATCTTTTCCTCGATCCGGCGTGGGGTCACACCGGAGATCAATGCAGTCTCGACGGTGATCATCTGCCTGTCGCTGGCCTTGCTGTTTACGTCTCGCCACCTGCAAAACCGCCGTGTCCAGGAGCCTCACCATGCGTGATCAACTTTATATCAACGGCGAGTGGGTCAGCCCGGACCTGGGCGGCTACCTCGACGTGATCGACCCGGCCACCGAGCAGGCCTTCGCACGCGTGGCCGCCAGCACCGAAGAAGACATCGATCACGCCGTGCGCGCCGCCCGCCGCGCCTTCGACAATGGCTGGAGCCAGACCAGCGGCGCCGAGCGCGGCCAGTGGCTCGACGCCCTGGCGGATGAGCTGGAACACGCGCAGCCGGCGTTGGCGGAACTGGAAGTGCGCGACAACGGCAAGCCCTTGCCCGAAGCCCAATGGGACGTGGGCGATGCGATTGGCTGCTTTCGCTATTACGCCGGCCTGGCGCGGGAGCTGGACCAGCGCCAGGACCAGCCACTGGCGCTGCCTGACGCGCGCTTTCGTTGCCGTATTCGCCACGAGGCGATTGGCGTGGCCGGGCAAATCATTCCCTGGAACTACCCACTGCTGATGGCCGCGTGGAAGGTCGCGCCGGCCCTGGCGGCCGGTGCCACCGTCGTGTTGAAACCTTCTGAGCTGACGCCCCTGACCGCCCTGGAACTGGCCGCAGCCGCCGACCGTATCGGCCTGCCCGCCGGGGTGTTGAACGTAGTCACCGGCCTGGGCCAGGACGCCGGCAGCCCACTGACCGAACACCCCGGCGTCGACAAACTGGCCTTCACCGGCAGCGTGCCCACCGGGGCAAAAATCATGGCGGCGGCGGCCCGCGACATCAAGAACATCAGCCTGGAACTGGGCGGTAAATCGGCGTTCATTGTGTTCGACGATGCCGATATTGAAGCCGCCGTGGAATGGATTCTATTCGGGATTTTCTGGAACCAGGGCCAGGTCTGCAGCGCCACTTCACGCTTGCTGGTGCAGGAAACCATCGCCTCGCGCCTGATCGAACGGCTGGTGGAAGAAACCCGCAAGATCACCATCGGTTCGGGCATGGAGCCGGGCGTATTGCTGGGGCCGCTGGTCAGCCAGGGGCAGCATGAAAAGGTCCTGGGTTTTATCGACCAGGGCCTGGCCAGCGGCGCCCGCCTGCTGACCGGAGGCCGGCGCCCGGCGCACCTGGAGCGTGGGTATTTCATCGAGCCTGCAATCTTTGACGAGCCGGCGCTCAACAGCATCCTCTGGCGCGAAGAAGTGTTTGGGCCGGTGCTGTGCGTCAAGCGGTTCAAGACTGAAGAGCAGGCCCTGCAGATGGCGAATGCCAGCCGCTTCGGTTTGGCAGCCGCGGTGATGAGTGCCGACCTGGCACGCACGGCGCGGGTTGCCAATCAACTGCGGGCGGGGATCGTGTGGGTCAACTGCTCGCAACCGACCTTCGTCGAGGCGCCGTGGGGCGGGATGAAGCACAGCGGGATCGGGCGTGAGCTGGGGGAATGGGGCTTGCACAATTACCTGGAGGTCAAGCAGGTGACGGAGTACATCAGTGAGGAGCCGTGGGGCTGGTACCTGAACTGAAACGGTTTGCAGGATTATCAGAGAGATGGGGTCACGTATTTAACAAGATTTTCATATCCGCAAGGCTATGATCTGCCACCTCGTTGGGGAGTAGCCTGCTTCGGATTCTCGAAGCGTTCGTATCAACATTCTCGGCAACATGCCGTGGTGCGAACACCATTTTGGTTGGTGAGACCAGCGACACATCCATGCCTGAAGTCGGGCGTGTGGCTGTGTCGTTGACTCATATAGCCCGACTGGAAGCCTTACCGTGAACCCCATTTCCCTGATTCTTCTCGCCCTGGCCATGTCCACGGACGCCTTTGCGGCGGCCATCGGCAAAGGCTCCAGCCTGCACAAACCACGCTTGACCGAAGCCCTGCGGGCCGGCCTGATCTTTGGTGTGATTGAAGCCATCACGCCGATTATCGGCTGGGCCATCGGCCAGGCTGCCACCCGCTGGGTGGAACAGTGGGACCACTGGATCGCCTTCACCCTGCTGGTCGCCCTGGGCCTGCACATGATCTACAACGGCCTGAAGGCGGATGATCCTGAGGAAGAGAAACCGACCCAGCACTCGTTCATGATCCTTGCAGTCACCGCGTTTGCCACCAGCATTGATGCCCTGGCCGTGGGTGTGGGCCTGGCATTTGTCGATGTGAATATCCTGGTGGCCGCGGCGGCTATCGGTGTGGCGACGATGACCATGGTGACTATCGGCATGATGCTCGGCCGGGTGCTGGGCACGGTGGTGGGCAAGCGCGCCGAGATGGTCGGCGGCGTGGTGTTGATGCTGGTGGGTGCGACGATTTTGTATGAGCACCTGTCGGCCTGATCAACCCATACCAAAATGTGGGAGCTGGCTTGCCTGCGATGGCGATGTATCAGTCGACATCATTGTTGACTGATACATCGCCATCGCAGGCAAGCCAGCTCCCACACTGGATCTACTGCAACTTATCGAGCGTAACTCAGGCTGCGTGTTTTTCTTTCTTCAGGCTGTCGATGTCGATCACAAACCGATACTTAACATCGCCCTCGAGCATGCGCTCGTAGGTAACTCTTGGCCATTTCGTTCACCTGTGCGTTCAGACGGTTGAAGTCAGTTGACCCGCATAGACGCTGAACCGTTCAACCGAGCACGTCCATACAATCTGCACGGCAGCCCGGCCCCTAAGCTGGCGACTTTTCGATCACGCTGAAAAGTGCTGGAGAATGGGCATGTGCAAGAAAGTCACAACGATATCCCTGGCCTTGACGCTGCTGGGCGCGCAGATGATGGGCAGCGCGTGGGCGGCAACACCGAATGTGGCCGTGGCGCCGCAGTACGACACCAGTCACGTCTACGTCGCCCCGGCCGATGTGGACCGCTTTGCCGAGAGTTTTCTCGCCACCTTCGGCGGAAAAAGCACGCCCCAGGTGGTGGTGAATGTACTGCCGGTGCCCAGCAGCACCACCTCGCAACTGCTGCAGACGCCGGCGGGAACGGTGTCGCTGTTCGGCTTCACCACACCCGTCCCGCACCCGTTCGGCCAGGAGCGCAACGGCTACCTGGTCAAGGACATGGACGCGGCGCTCAAGGCGGCCCGCGCCAACGGAGCGGCGGTGATCGTGAGTGATTTTCCTGACCCCATCGGCCGTGATGCCGTGATCCAGTGGCCGGGCGGCGTCAACATGCAGCTCTACTGGCACACCAAGACCCCGGATTACGCGGCGTTCCAGACCGTGCCGGAAAACCGGGTGTACGTCTCCAGCGATCGCGCCGACACCTTCATCAAGTCCTTCGTCGGGTTTTCCCACGGCAAGGTCCTGGCCGATGACAAGCATGCGCCAGGGGTCGATATCGGCCAGGCCAGTGGCAGCTACCGCCGCGTGGACATCGAGTCGCCGTTCGGGCGCATGGCCGTTTTGGTCACCAACGGCCAACTGCCCTACCCCTTCGGCCATGAAACCACCGGCTATCAAGTGGCCGACCTGACCGACACCCTGGGTAAAGCCACTGGTTCCGGTGCCCGGGTGCTGGTCCCGGCGTTTGACACCAAGGGCCGGCGCAGCGCGCTGGTGGAATTCCCGGGCGGTTACGTCGCGGAGATCCACCAGCTCAGCGGGGCAAAATGATCCGCCACACAGGCTGGGGCCTCGTGGTGCTGTGGCCGCTGCTGGCTGGCGGCGTCCACGCTGACGACCAACCGACGCGCCCGGCGATCAAGGCCAACCGCTGGCAGGAAGACTGGTCGGTGCTCAAGGACCCGGCGCTGTGTACGCAGCCGCTGGACAACCTCAAGTACATCCCGCTGTCCGCTGCCAACCCGTTCACCTACCTGTCCCTGGGCGCGACCTTGCGTGAGCGCTTCGAGATGAACGACGCCAGCGGCTTCGGTGTTAAAAACGTAGCCCGCGACCGGTACCTGATCCAGCGGTTCCAGGTGCATGCCGACCTGCACCTGAATGAAAACTGGCGAGTGTTCACCCAGTTGGAAGATGCCCGGGCCTATGACAAAACCTCAATCGGTGGCGCCGACCAGAACCGCGTCGACCTGCGCCTGGCCTTTGCCGAATACATCAACACCTTCAGTGCCGGCACGTTCAAGGGCCGTGTTGGCCGGCAGGACTTTGCCTTCGACTTGCAGCGTTTCATCTCGTCGCGGGACGGGCCGAATGTGCGCCAGTCCTTTGATGCCCTGTGGGCCGACTGGGAAACCCGTGACTGGCGTTTTATCGGGATCGCCAGCCACCCGGTGCAGTACCAGGACGAGCGGCACTTCGACGATAAATCCAACGCTGACATGCAGTTTCACATGCTGCGGGTGGAGCGGCTGGTGGGTGGCAAAAATGAGCTGTCGGCTTATTACGGGGTGTATGAACGCAGCGATGCCCACTATCTGGACGGCGACGGCGATGAGACTCGTCAGTTGTTCGACGCCCGGCTGGGGGGCGCGGCCCTGGGCTTCGATTGGGACATTGAAGCCATGCTGCAAGGTGGCTCGGTGGGCCACAAGGATATTCGCGCCTGGGGTGGCGGCAGCCGCGTGGGCTACACCTTCGACAGCCTGGCCTGGGCACCGCGCCTGGGCCTGCAGATGGATATTGCCTCGGGCGACCGCCACGCCGGTGACGGCACGGTGGGTACGTTCAACCCGCTGTTCCCCAATGGCTACTACTTTTCCCTGGCGGGTTATACGGGCTTCAGCAACCTGATTCACGTCAAGCCGTCGATCACCGTCAAGCCTATCGCCAGGCTGAGCGTGCAGACCGCCGTCGGCCTGCTCTGGCGGCAAACCACCGCCGACGCGGTCTACACTCAGCCGAACCTCCCGGTTGCCGGCACCGCAGGCCAGGGTGAACGCTGGACCGGCGCCTACGCTCAAGTTCGCACCGATTACGTGTTTACCCCCAACCTCACCGGCGCCGTCGAGGCCGTGCACTACGCGGTCGGCCAGACGCTGCGGGATGCAGGCGGCCATGACAGCAATTACCTGGGGGTCGAACTCAAGTTCAGCTGGTAAACCCAACCAAGCACACCCGTACAAGCGCTGCAGGCGCCTGTTCGACAATAGTCAGCCTTTGCCTTCGTACTCACCCAAGGAGTTTCCATGAGCACATTCCTCACCAAAGACGGTACCGAAATCTACTTCAAGGACTGGGGCAGCGGTAAGCCCGTGCTGTTCAGCCACGGCTGGCCGCTGGACGCCGACATGTGGGAATACCAGATGGAATACCTGAGCAGCCGCGGCTACCGCACCATCGCCTTTGACCGACGTGGTTTTGGCCGCTCGGACCAGCCCTGGACCGGCAACGACTACGACACCTTCGCCGACGATATCGCCGAACTGATCAACCACCTGGACCTGCAGGACGTGACCCTGGTGGGCTTTTCCATGGGTGGTGGTGACGTCGCCCGCTACATCGCACGCCATGGCAGCGCGCGCGTGGCCGGCCTGGTGTTGCTGGGGGCGGTGACGCCGCTGTTCGGCCAGAAAGCCGACTACCCGCAAGGCGTTCCCACCGAGGTGTTTGACGGCATCAAGGCCGGCCTGCTGAAGGACCGTGCGCAATTCATTTCCGACTTCAACACGCCGTTCTTCGGCATCAACAAGGGCCAGAAAGTCTCCGACGGCGTACTGACCCAGACCTTGCAGATCGCCCTGCTCGCCTCGCTCAAGTCCACCGTGGATTGCGTTACTGCGTTCTCGGAAACCGACTTTCGCCCGGACATGGCCAAAATCGACGTACCGACCCTGGTCATCCACGGTGACGGCGACCAGATCGTGCCGTTCGAAACCACCGGCAAGGTGGCTGCCGAGATGATCAAGAACGCTGAATTGAAGGTGTACAAGGATGCACCACACGGCTTCGCGGTCACCCACGCCGAAGCCTTGAACGCAGACCTGCTGGCGTTCCTGAAGCGCTGAACCGATTGCATCACCTCCTTTTGGCCGGGCTTGCCCGGCCTTTTTTATTCAGGCCTGGCGCAGCACTCCGTCCCACTGCTGGTTGAGCGCCCATTTCCCGGGCCCGGCAATCAGGATGCTGGTGAAAATGATCAGCAGCAGCCAGCCAAACTGCCCTTCGAACAGTGTCCACTGCGGATGCACCACCAGCATCGCGATCAGCAGCACGCTCAAGATAGGCAAGCAGGCCAGGCGCACCAGCACCCCGGCGATGATCAACAGCGGGCACAGTACTTCGGCGAAAATCGCCAGCAGCAGTGTCACGCTCGCCCCCAGGTGGAAGGGATCTTCGATCACCTTCAACTGTTCGCCATAGTCCAGCAGCTTGGGCAGGCCATGGACCCACAGCAGGAACAATCCCCCGCTGACCCGCAAAAACAGCAGCCCGAAATCCCGTGCCCGTTCATCCCGTTGTGATGCGTTCATATGCAACCTGTCCCCGTGACGTCCACCGGCCTTTTTACGCCGGAACCGGAGCCGATTGTGCGGCGACGCACGCCTCGGAAATTGCAGCGATGTGCTGACCTGGCAGCTCACTCGCCCGTGCCGGCAAACCCCGCGACGATCTCGTCGATGACCACCCGCACCCGCGCGGTATGCCGCAGGTCGGCATGGGTCACCAGCCACACATCGTAGGGCAATGGCCGCGTACGCTCCGGCCACAGGCGTACGAGCCCGTCCCTCTCACCGCAAATCAGCGGAATTTCACCGATGCCCAGGCCCGCAGCGATGGAGCGGCGCACCAGCAGGCTGGAACTCAAGGCCGCGACGATGCGCCCGCGCCCCAGCGGCTCAGACACCAGGGTCAGGTCTTTTTGGCTTTGCAGGTGCGGTTGGTACACCACCAGGTCGTGCCCTTCGAACAGGCTGCCCGGCTCCGGTGCGCCGTAACGGTCGATATACACCTGCGAGGCAAACAGCCCCACCGGCCAGCGGGCGATACGCCGGGCGATCAGGTCGGGATTGTCCGGGCGGGTGTTGCGCACGGCGATGTCGGCTTCGCGTTTGGCCAGGTTAAGGAACTGGGTCGAAGCGTCCATCTGCACGCGCACGTCGGGGTGCGCGTCGTGCAGCCGGGCGATGGCCGGGATCAGGAAGTCGATGGCCAGGGAGTCGGTGGTGGTCACCCGCACCGTGCCGGTCAGGCGGTCGTCCAGGCCCTGGACCTGACGCTCCAGGTCGAGGGCCGAGCGCTCCATTCTCTCCACCGATTGCAAGGCGGCTTCACCCACCGCTGTGAGTGCATAGCCTTCGGAGGTGCGCAGGAACAACGTCGCGTTCAGGGACTTTTCCAGGGCATTGACCCGGCGGCCCACAGTGGCCTGGTCCACCCCCAGCACCCGCGCGGCACCGCGCAATGTGGATTCGCGGCACACCGCGAGGAACACCCGCGCATCGTCCCAGTTCATGGCTTCCCCTTGCGATGCATTTTTGCATCATCGTGACGTGTAATCGCAGCATTATTGCATCACTTATCACGGCTATGCTGGGCACCAGAGAAAATCCTCAGGACCGCCAGCCTGCTGAACTGCCGCGGTCCCAACCCATACGTTCATTGCTACAGGTGCGCTCAAATGAATCTGCCCCACGAAATGACCCTGATCGAAATCACCAGCCCCGGCGGCCCCGAGGTCCTGAAACCCCGCCAGGAGCCCATGCCGGTAGCCGGCCCCGGCGAAGTGCTGATCCGCGTGCACGCCGCGGGGGTCAATCGCCCTGACGCCCTGCAACGCGCCGGCACCTACCCGATGAAGCCCGGCATGAGCCCGTTCCCCGGGCTGGAAGTGGCCGGCGTGGTGGTCGCGCTCGGGGAAGGCGTCAGCGAGTACGCGCTGGGCGACAAGGTGTGCGCCCTGACCAATGGCGGCGGTTATGCGCAGTACTGCGTGGTGCCCGCCAGCCAGGCCTTGCCGGTTCCCGACGGCATGGAGTGGATTCAGGCGGCGGCGATTCCGGAAACCTTCTTTACTGTGTGGGCCAATCTGTTTGGCATCGGTGGCGCGCAGAAAGGCCAGAGGGTACTGATCCATGGCGGCACCAGCGGCATCGGCACCACCGCGCTGATGCTCTGCCGCGAGCTGGGTATCGAAGCGTTCGCCACCGCCGGCAGCGCAGAAAAATGTGCGGTCATCCGCGAACTGGGGGCCGAACCGATCAACTACCGGGAACAGGATTTCGCCGAGGTTATCGCTGAAAAAACCGCGGGCCAGGGCGTTAACGTGATCCTCGACATCATGGGTGGCTCCTACTTGAACAACAACATCAGCGCCCTGGCCATGGAAGGTCGGCTGGTGATGCTGGGCTTCCTGGGCGGTGCCCGTGCCAAGGACATCGACCTGCTGGCGATCCTCGGCAAACGCGCAATCGTCACCGGCTCGTTGCTGCGCTCCCGTACCCGGGAAGAAAAAGCTGCGATTGCCGCGCAACTGCGCAAGCATGTGTGGCCGGTGCTGTCGGCCGGGCGTTGCCTGCCGATGATCGACAAGGTGTACGCCTACACCGACGCCGCGCAGGCCCATGCCCGCATGGAGGGTGGCGACCACATCGGCAAGATTGTGTTGCGGGTGGAATGAAAAAACGCTGCGGATCAGGCCTGGTTTTTCACCAGGGCCTGATAGGTTTGCGCCTCGGCGAACAACCACTCGCAGAACTCCCGCTGCTTGTTCGCCGCACGCTCCCGTGGCGGCCACACCAGCCAATACGGGTAAGGGTACGGCGCGGTGATCTCACTCAACTGCACCAACTCTCCCCGCCCGATGGCGTCCTGCACCAGGCTGCGCCGATCCAGCGCGATGCCCTGCCCCAGCCGCACCGCCTCCAGCACCAGGTTTGAATCGTTGCTGCACAGGCCCTGACGCTCAACCATCACGTCCACACCGGCCGCCTGGCACCAGGGCAACCAGGATTCGGTGCTGTGAATAATCCGGCTCTGGATGATCTGCGCTGGCGTGCGCGGCAGTTTCCCGCCATTGAAGTGTGGCGCCGCGACCACAACCAACTCGTCATGAAACAGCAACTTCTGCTCCACGCCGTCCCAGTCGCCCTTGCCCATGCGAATGCCGATATCCACTGACTCCTGATGCAGGTTGGAAACCGTCAGGCTGGCTTGCAGGCGGATGTTGACGTCGGGGCAGCGCTGCTGAAACGCCGGCAGCCTGGGGATCAACCAGGCGCGGGCAAACGAGGGGATGACCGCGACCACCAACTCGCCCATTTTCGGCTGGGCCTGGATCGTCCGGGTGGCATGCTCGATGTCCGCCAGTGCCTGGCGAATCTGCAGTGCATACAGGCGACCATCTTCGCTGACACGCAGCCCGCGACCTTCACGCACAAACAGGGTGAGGCCGACCAGCTCCTCCAGCGCCTTGATCTGCTGGCTGATCGCCGAATGGGTGACGTGCAATTCCTTGGCCGCCAGAGTCACGCTGCCCAGCCGGGAGGTGGCTTCGAAACTGCGCAATGCGGTCAAGGGAGGGAAAGCATTCATGTAAGCCTGGCTAACCTTTCATGATAAAAAAGATCGATATTACAGGGGTTGATCCCCCGATAAAGTAATCTGAATTTAACACTGCGGTAAATGGAGGCTTCATGAAACTGGTCGGCATGCTGGACTCACCCTACGTACGCCGCGTAGCCATTTCCCTGGAACTGTACGGTGTCGCGTTTGAACACCAGGCACTGTCGGTGTTCAGCACCTTCGATGAATTCTCCAGGATCAACCCGGTGGTCAAGGCCCCGACCCTGGTGCTCGACGACGGCACGGTGTTGATGGACTCCGGCCTGATCCTCGAGTATCTGGAAGCGCTGGCGCCGGACGGCGACAAGCTGATGCCCCGGCAAGCAGCGGCACTTGCCAAGGACTTGCAAGTGATCGGCCTGGCGCTGGCCGCGTGCGAAAAGACCGTGCAGATCGTCTACGAACATCACCTGCGGCCCGCCGAAAAACTTCATCAGCCATGGATCGACCGCGTGACCGGGCAGCTGCTGGCGGCGTATTCGTTATTGGAGGCGTTGGTGGCGGAGCGCGACAGCGACGCGCCGCTGACCCAGGCGAGCCTGACAGCGGCGGTCGCCTGGTCCTTCACCCAGCTCAAGATTGCCGACGTGATCAAGGCGGATGCCTTCCCCCACTTGCAACGCCACGCGGCACGCGCAGAACAGCATCCGGCCTTCAGCAAGTTCCCGGTCGAGTAGTCGGGCTTACCCGGCGTACACCGGGTAATCAGTGAAGCCCACCTCGGTGCCGCCATACAGGCCGGCAGCGTTCAACGGGTTCAGCGGCCAACCGTTGAGGATGCGCTGGGGCAAGTCGGGGTTGGCAATGTACGGTCGACCAAATGCAATCAGGTCTGCCAGCCCCGCCTCTACCAGTCGCACGCCGCGCTCTGCGGTGTAGCGGCCGGCGTAGATGATGCGACCGCTGAAGGTGTCGCGCACCGCCCGGCGGAACGACTCGGGCAGCTCGGGGGCGTTGTCCCAGTCGGCCTCGGCAATCGACACATAAGCAATGCCGGCCGCTTCGAGTACCTTGATCGCCTCGATATAGGTGTGATGCGGGTCTTCTTCCACCAGGCCGATGTAAACCCGGTCCTGATCGGTGCCGCTGAACAACGGCGCAAAGCGCACACCCAGGCGTTCCGGGCCGACCACATCGGCCACCGCCTCGACGATTTCCCGCAGGAAGCGCAGGCGATTGTGCAGCGAGCCACCGTACTCGTCCTCGCGCTGGTTGGAATGCGCCGAGATGAACTGGTTGACCAGGTAGCCGTTGGCCGAATGAATCTCCACGCCATCAAACCCGGCGGCCAGTGCATTTCTGGCGGCCTGGGCGTAAAGCGCCACCAGCTCTTTGACTTCAGCGGTCGCCAAGGCGCGAGGTTCTGGCGGCTGCACCAACTCCCCCGTGCCCGGCCCGGTTGCCACGAATGCCTTCGCCTGCTGCGGCTGGATTGCCGACGGCGCGACGGGTGCTGCACCGTCGGGTTGCAGGTCGTAATGGGACACGCGGCCCACATGCCAAAGCTGGGCGAAGATCACGCCGCCGTCGGCATGCACCGCATCGGTCACCGTGCGCCAGCCGTCGATCTGCGCCGGGGTGTAGATGCCCGGGGTCCAGGCATAGCCCTGGCCGCGGGGCTCGATCTGCGTACCCTCGCTGACCATGAAGCCGGCCGTGGCACGCTGGCGGTAATAAACGGCCATCAAGTCCGTGGCAATGTCGCCGGGCTGAGCGCTTCGCTGGCGCGTGAGCGGCGGCAGGACGATGCGGTTTTTCAGGGTGTGGTGCCCCAGTTTGATCGGGGTGCCTAAAGCGCTGTTGCTCATGAGTGGGTTCCAGAGTCGAATTTCGGGCGTGCAGAAGCTGCCGGCTCCCCGTCAGGGAGCCGCCAACCACTTGCTTTTTTTCGGGGGGGGTCTGCGGGTTACGCGGTGAGCTTCAACAGCGCCTTGGCAACGTCGCTTGAACTGGCAGGATTCTGCCCGGTGACCAACAGGCCATCTTCAATCACAAAGGACTGCCAGTCGGCGCCTTTCTCATACTTGCCGCCCAGTGCCTTGAAATCATCTTCGATCAGGAACGGCACCACGTCAGTCAGGCCAACCGCCGCTTCTTCAGAGTTGGAGAAGCCGGTGACACGACGGCCCTTGACCAGCGGCTCACCATTGACCGCCTTGACGTGACGCAAGGCGCCCGGGGCGTGGCACACAAAGCCGATCGGCTTGCCGGCACGCTCAAAGGCTTCGATCAGGGCGATGGAGGTTTTCGACTCAGCCAGGTCCCACAGCGGGCCGTGGCCGCCTGGGTAGAACACGGTGTCGAAGTCACCGGCGTTGACCGAGTCCAGCTTCAGCGTGGTAGCCAGGGCCTGCTGTGCCGCCGGGTCGGTGGCAAAGCGGCGGGTCTGGTCGGTCTGCGAGTCCGGCAGGTCGCTGACCGGGTCGAGCGGCGGCTGACCACCGGCCGGCGAGGCCAGGGTCACGTCGGCCCCGGCGTCCTTGAACGCGTAGTAGGGAGCAGCAAATTCTTCGAGCCAGAACCCGGTCTTGCGGCCGGTGTTGCCAAGCTGGTCGTGAGAAGTCAAAACCATCAATACTTTCATGTGCCAGTGCCTCGGGGTGATGTGGGTTGGAATGGAAGCAAGCTTAGGAGCCGGGCCAGAACCGCACAATGTCATGTCCGCAAGGATTCCGGACATTGCACCATGCCGGTTGCCGTTTACCCGGCACACGCCGACAATCACTGCTCCGCGCCCCCTGGAGAGATGAGATGCACAGCATTGCGCTGATGGTTTACCCGAACTTCCAATCCTTGAGCCTTAGCCTGGGCTCGGTGTTCGAGTGCGCGAATCTGCTGCGTGGCGAGCAGGCGTATGAGTTCCACCTGGTGTCGGAGAGTGGCGGCCCGATCATGACGTCCCAGGGTTTCTCGGTGAACAGCACGCCGATAAGGCCTGAGGGCTATGACACATTGATCGTCAGCGGTTACCTGGAGTTCCAACTGCCTGACGCCAACCTGTTGAAGCTGGTGCAGGCGGCCTCGAAGCAGTCGCGGCGGATTGCGTCGCTGTGCATGGGCATCTTCGTACTGGCCGAGGCCGGGTTGCTTGAGGGCAAGCGCGCGACCACTCACTGGCTGCACGCACCGGCCTTTGCCAAGCGCTACCCGCAGATTCGCCTGGAGGAAGACAAACTGTTCGTTGTCGACGGCCAGATCTGGACTGGCGCCGGCATGAGCGCCGGGGTGGACCTGGCGTTGGCCATGGTAGAGAACGACCTGGGCAGCGACCTCGCCCGGCGCATCGCGCGCAAGCTGGTGATTGCCCAGCGGCGTGGCAGCGAGCAGTCGCAACTGTCGGCGTTGCTGGAGCTGGACCCCAAATCCGACCGCGTGCAGCTGGCCCTGGCCTACGCCCGGGAGAACCTGACCCACGACCTTTCCGTCGAAGCGCTGGCGGCGGTCGCCCGGCTCAGCCCGCGCCAGTTCAGCCGGGTGTTCCGCGAGGAAACCGGGCAAACCCCGGCCAAGGCCATCGAGTCCCTGCGGGTGGAAGCGGCCCGGGCGATGATGGAGACCAGCCGCCATCCGGTGGAAGTGGTCGCCCGCGAGACCGGGTTCGGTGATCGCGAGCGCATGCGCCAGGCATTCCTGCGGGCGTTCGGGCAGCCGCCGCAGGTGATGCAGGCGGCGCTGTTCAGTGCCGGGGCTGGCGCGGCATTCAACTGATGGGTTAGTGCAGGGCCGCGCGAGTCACCAGGAAACTCAGCAGGTTCGGCTCATCATCCAGCTCGATGGCCTGCACCGGGCGCGGCAGGTTATCCAGCACCGAGCGCCAGAACGCCTGGCTCACTTCATCCTGGTCATAGAACCGCACCAGCCAATTCGCCTCGCCGCTGCTCAACACCTGGGTGGCGATGGCGCGGCCAATGCCTTTGCGGCGGTAGCGTTTCAAGATGAACAGGTCGGCCAGCTCCAGGGCGTCGATCCCCGGCAGTTCGCTGCCCTCGATCAGCAGGAAGCCGGCGATAAAACCGTCGACCAACAACAGGTTGGCGCTCCACCGTGGGTCTTCCCAGTAGCGGGCCAGGTGTTCCTCATGAATGTAGAAGCGCCCGTCCACCTCGACGTCTTCCTGTTCCCAGTCCGAGGACTCGTAGGCGTAGAACTGGTAGAGGTTGGCGATCAGCGCGGCGTGTTCAGGGCCGGTCTCGATCAATTCGACGGTGGTATCGGGGATTGCAGGCATGGGCATCTCGGCACAAAAACAGGGCGTCATTGTCAACAAAAGCCGCTGACAATGCCAATCCATCCGCCAAGCTTTCTGCTTGCTGAATCAATTGCGCTTTTCTCTTGTCAACGACAAAATCATTACAAAGTTAGACTAAACTCCGCAGCACTTCCTCCCCCCTTGTTTTCAGGATAAGTACTTTGACAAACGTCTGCACCAGCGGCCTCGATGTCGGCTTTGCGTCCCTGGATTACCTGCAAATCGGCATCCTGGGCATCATTCAAGGCATCACAGAATTGTTGCCTGTGTCTTCCACCGCCCACATGCGCATCGTGCCCGCCCTGCTCGGCTGGCCGGATCCGGGCTCGGCGTTTTCCGCCGCCATGCAATTGGCTGCATTGGCCGCAGTGGTCAGTTACTTCTGGAAGGATGTGCGCCAGGTCACGGTGGGCAGCATCAACGCGGTGCGCCAGGGTGACTACAACAACCAATGGTTCAAGTTGGCGGTGGCCATTGTGCTGGCGACGATTCCGATCGGTATCGCCGGGATTGCCTTGTCGTCGACGCTTAACTCGTGCAATTCGCCATTGCGCGGGCTGATGGTGATCGGGATTTCCTGCCTGGTGATGGCGGTGCTGCTGGCAGCGGCAGAACTCAGCGCGAGGCATAAGCGCACGGTGGGGGAAATGCGCCTGCGGGATGCATTGATTGTCGGCATTGCGCAGATCGGCGCGCTGATTCCAGGGGTTTCCCGCTCGGGCTCGACCCTGACTGCCGCCCTGTTCCTCAACTTCAAGCGTGAAGAAGCGGCGCGGTTTTCGTTCCTGCTGGGCTTGCCGGCGATCGCCCTGGCGGGCTTGAAGGAGCTGTGGTTGTTGTTCCACGCCGAGCTGCCGGCCCACGCCTGGCCGCATCTGATCTTTGGCCTGGTGGTTGCCAGCGTCTCGGCGTTCTTCGCAATCTGGGGCCTGATGAAGTTCCTGGAGCGGTTCTCCACCTGGCCGTTTGTGATTTACCGCGCAGTGCTGGGGGTATTCCTGATTGTGGCGGTGAGCACCGGATTCCTGTAGGAGCGAGCTTGCTCGCGATGGTCGTTAACGATGACGCGCCAAGATTGAATAAACGCGGTGCCTGGAAGTTTTTCGCGAGCAAGCTCGCTCCTACAGTTAAGGCGCGCGATCGGCCAGTTCTTCGAGCAAATCCGCTGACGGTATGAAGAACAGGCCGCCGGTGACCGCCGTGCTGAAGTCCAGCAGGCGGTCATAGTTGCCGGCCGGTCGACCGACAAACATATTCTCCAGCATCAATTCCAAAGGCTCCGGCGACCGCGCGTAGCCGATGAAATACGTACCAAACTCCCCCGCACCCGGTCGGCCGAAGGGCATGTTGTCCCGCAGGATCTTCACTTCCTCGCCGTCCTTGGTGATGGTGGTCAGCGCGCTGTGGGAATTGCTCGGTTTGGTCGCATCGTCGAGCTCGATGTCCGACAATTTGGTGCGCCCGATCACCCGTTCCTGCGCCTCCACCGACAATTCATTCCAGGCCTTCATGTTGTGCAGGTACTTCTGCACCATTACATAGCTGCCGCCGCTGAAATCCGGGTCCTCATCACCGACGATGGTGAAACCCACCGCCTTGCGCCCTACCGGGTTCTCGGTGCCGTCGACAAAACCGATGATGCTGCGCATGTCGAAGTAACGGAAACCCTGGACCTCATCCACCACCGTCACCGCGTCCCCCAGCGCCGCCATCAACTGGGTGGCCAACTCAAAACACAGGTCCATCTGCTCGGCACGAATGTGCAGCAGGATATCCCCCGGCGTGGCCGGCGCCAGGCGCCCTGCCACACCCACTTCCTTGAACGGATGCAACGCTGCCGGACGCGGGCCGCCGAACAGTGCGTCCCACGCCTTCGAGCCAAAACCTGCAACACACGTCAGGTTGCCGGCTGGCACACGCTTGCCGACCGAGCGCACCAGGCCTGCAATATCGGCGCACCAACTGCGTACTGCCTCGGCTGAATCGCTGCCGGGAGCCAGGGTGGCAACCATGAAAATGGCGCTGCTGGTGATCGGGCTGCAGACGGATTGGGGTTCGAGGTTCTGATCGGTTGGGGTTGTCATTGGAAGGTCCACGGGTGGCGGTCGGGATTTCAACGACGGCAGATTAGCAGACCGCCAAAACCCTGTGGGAGCTGTCGAGCTTTAGCGAGGCTGCGAAGGCGGCAGCAAGGTCAACATTGATGTTGCCTGACCCACCGCTATCGCAGCCTCGCTAAAGCTCGACAGCTCCCACACTGGATTTTCGTTTATGCGCCACTTGCGCATCGCCTACGGACAAAACCTGCAACAGGCACTCCCCTCCTCCTGCTTCTCGATGGTAGTGTGTGAAATTGTTTCTGACCTTTCGATCAGACATTTCTCACTCACTCCCTGCAAAGGAATGCCCTCAGCAATGGATTTTTCCCTCAAGCAACTGGCCGTAGCCACCCTGATGGCGGCCAGCCTTTCGGTGTTCACCACCCAGGCTCAAGCCAACCTCACCCCACAACAGAACGCCGTCATCCTGAAGACCTTCAGCGATGCCTCGGTCAAGGATTTCCGGCAGTTCCTCGCCAGCCTGGCCAAGAGTGATGTGGCCAAGAGCGACAACCTCGGCCCGGCCATCAGTGCCTTCCTAGACAACAAGGACCTGAGCGCTGACCAGCAGAACGAAATTCACCGCCTGCTGGGCCTGTATGCGCGGGTGAAGTACGGCGCAGCCGCCACCGAAACCCTGCGCGAGTTGGTGGAGATTCCGACCTTCCAGGTAGCCGGTGTGGCTCAGCATGACAACCCCGAGTTCATCAAGATCGCCGCCAAGATCAAGAGCCTCGCCGAGTCGTTCAACCTGAATTTCCGCAATATCGACAACCGCGTCTACGAGATTTCCCTGGAAGGCAGCGGCGATGAAGTGGTCGGTATCCACGCCCACGCCGATGTGGTGCCGGTAACCCCGGAGAACTGGGTGCTGAAAGACGGCACCAGGCTCGACCCGTTCAAGGTCACGCTGATCGGCGACCGCATGTATGGCCGCGGCACCGAGGATGACAAGAACGGCATCGTGGTGGCGATGTACGCGATGAAGGTGATCAAGGAAGAGAAGCTGCCCCTGGCGCGCAATTTCAAGCTGCTGGTGGACACCACCGAGGAAACCTCCGGCGACGCGATCCCGTACTATTTCGAACACAACCCAACGCCTAACTACAACCTGGCGCTGGATGGCGGCTACCCGGTGGTGATCGCCGAGAAAGGCTACGGCACGGTCATGGCCAAGTTCCCCAAGCGCAAGGCTGAAGGCAAAGGCGCAGAAATCATCTCGATGACCGGCGGCAAGGCCACCAACCAGATTCCGTCGGCATCGGTGGTGACATTGCTCAGCGACAAGCCCGCCGAACTGGCCGCCAGCCTGCAAAAGGCCGGCAGCGAGTACGCCAAGCGCAATGGCGGCGACTTCGAAGTGGCGGCCAAAGTGGTCGGCAAGGACGTGCAGTTGACCGTCACCGGCGTGTCCGCCCACTCCTCCGAACCGCAATCCGGGGTGAACCCGGTCGCCCGGGTGCTCGACTTCCTCAACAGCCTCGACGGCAAGGTGGCGCTCAAGCACAACCAGTTCACCGACGCCGCGCGTTACGCCGCCAACAACTGGGGCCTGGATTACCTGGGCGGCAAGCTGGGCGTGGGCTTCTCCGATGCGTTCATGGGGCCGCTGACCACCTCGCTGACCTATGTGGGCGAGGACGACAACACCTTCAAGCTGGCAGTCAACCTGCGGGTACCGAAGGGCAAGTCGCCGCAAGTGCTCAAGGCTGAAATCGCCGACAAGCTGGCAGCCTGGACCAAGAAAAACCACGTGGCCGTGAGTTTTGACTACTCGATCGCCGAGCCGATGTACCGCAACCCTGAAGGCGAGTGGGTCAAGGCGCTGCTGGCGGTGGCCAGCGAGAACCTGGGCATGGAGCACAAGTACGGTACTTCGGCCGGCGCCACCTCCGTGCATGAGTTGCCCAACGGCGTGCAGTTCGGCCTGGCGCGGCCAGAGGTCAAGTACACCGGCCATACCGACAACGAGTTCAAGACCGTCGACCAGTTCCTGCTGGACCTGCAGATCGTCACTGAAATGATGGGCCGCATCGGGCAACTGCCGAAGCTCTGAGTAACCTTTCAGGCCCGCCGCCCTGGCGGGTCTACCAAGCGATACGCCACCCCTTCGACGCCCGCCGCTGCGCCAGGAACCGCGCATACCGCCCTTGGCGGGCCGTCAACTGTTCAGGCGTGCCCTGCTCCACGACCCGCCCCTCGTCGAGCACCACGATCTGGTCAGCCATCACCACCGTCGACAACTGATGCGCGATCACGATCAACGTGCACTTGCCGCGCAGGCGCGCCAGGGTGTCGGCGATGATCGCCTGGTTTTCCGCGTCCAGTGCCGCAGTGGCTTCGTCCACCAGCAGGATCGGCGCGCCCTTGATCAACGCACGGGCGATGGCGACACGCTGACGCTCGCCACCGGACAGGCGTGCCCCGCCCTCACCCACCGTGGTCGACAGGCCCATGGGCAGGCGCTCGATAAGCTCTTGCACACCAGCCTGCCGCGCGGCCTCCAGTACTTGCGCGTCGCTGGCGTCGGGTTTGCCGAGGCGAATGTTGTCGGCGACGCTGCCCTGGAACAGGTAGGTATCCTGGAAGATCTGGCTGATCTGCGCGTTGAGTTGCTCGCCGGACATCTGCCGCACGTCCACGCCCCCGACACACACCTGGCCCTGGCTGACCTCGAAAAACCGTGCGACCAGGCGCAATAGCGTGGTCTTGCCCGAGCCGGAAGCCCCCACCAGCGCGGTCATGCTGCCGGGCTCGATACGCAGGCTCACCCCCCGCAGCACGTCCCTGGGACCGGCCGGGCGTCGAAAACTCACGTCAAACAGTTCCACCGAGGCATCCCGTGGAGATTGCGGCGCGCCCGGCTCCTTCAGCGGCGAAGCAGCGAGGATCTCGCGCACCGCCTCAAGTTGCCCGCCAGCACCGCGCAACGTCTCGCCATAGCCGGCCACCTCCAGCAGCGGGTCAATGAAGCGGCTGACCAGCAACAGCGACACCATCACCGCAATCACCGAGCCCACGTGCAAGGCATTCCCCAGGTACGCGTCAAGCCACAGCGCGGCGGCAATCAACAACGCGGCGAATACCATCTGCACAAGCCACATATTCAGCAGCACCGAGGTCGCCGACAGAAGAATCAAGCGTGCCCCGGTCGCATGCTGCTGCTCAATCGCCCGTTGCAGGAACACCGTACTGCCGCCACCACTGAACGCGCGCAACACCGACTGCGACTGGGCGAACTCCAGCATGCGCTGGCTGGTCTCGGCCGAACTACGCTGGAACGCCCGGTCGGCACGCCGCCCCAGCCGCGCATTGAACCAAAATGCAGCGCCGAGCAGCGGCAGCGCGACTAACGCAATGAGCCCCATTTTCCAGTTCAGCACAAACAGCGCGAGCACCAGCACCAATGGCGTCACCACGCCGCTGAGCACCGGCGTAAACACATGGGCGGGCAACTGGGCCACGGCCATCATGCCTTGGGTCACCACATGGTTGAGTCGCGCGGTGTTATCGGGCGTGAACCAGCCCACAGGCAATCCGGCCACATGATCGCCGATGCGCTGACGACCGCCTTGCAGCACCGCCACACCCACCGCGACACCGGCCTTTTCGACTTCTCGCCGCGTAGCCCAACACGTCGCCACCGCTGCCAGAAACACCACCAGCCACAGCGCCGCTTCGGCAAGATCACCGTTGAGCATGTCGGTCAGCACCGGCACCAGCGCAGCGATGGTCAGCCCGCACAACGCGCCGTAGAACACCACCTTGCCGACATAGCGATGCAACACCGGGACGTCGTCGCCCAACAGTTCGATAAAGGTTTTCAGCATGTCGGCAGCGCCTGTTCACGGGTCTGTTTGTAACCGCCCGACGCCCACAGGCTTGCGTAGCGGCCTTCCTGTGCGATCAGTCGAGGATGGTTACCCTGCTCAACGATGCGACCGTTTTCCAGCACGATGATGTGGTCGGCGTGCATCACCGTATCGAGGCGGTGGGCGATCACCAGCAGCGTGCGGCCCTGGGCAAAACGCGAGAGCGCCTCCTGGATCGCCACCTCGTTCCCGGCATCGGCGGCGGCCGTGGGCTCATCCAGCACCAGCACCGGGGGTGCCAGCAATACCGCACGGGCGATGCTGATGCGCTGCTGCTCGCCACCGGACAGCTGCGCGTCCTCACCGATCACCGAGGCGTAGCCCCGGGGCAAGCCGATGATGCACTCATGGATATTCGCGGCGCGTGCGGCCGCCTCGATTTCCTTCTGGCTGGCCCTGGGCCGGCCGAGGGCGATGTTTTCGGCAACGCTGGCATGAATCAAGCGCACCTCCTGCAGCACAAAACCGATCAGGCTGTAGAGCTGCGCGGTCTCGATCTGTCGCAGGTCGACGCCGCCCAGGGTGATACGCCCCTCGGTCGGATCGAAAAAACGCAGCAGCAGGCGCGCCAGGGTCGACTTGCCCGAGCCCGAGGCGCCGACGATGGCGGTCACGGTGCCGGGCTTGAGGGTGAAGCTGATATCCGACAGCACAGGGTGCTGCGGGTGGTAGGCGTAGCCGAGGTGTTCGACGCGCACTTCGGCGTCCTTGGGCAGCCGCTCGGACCCCGGGGCCACCTGCGCCAGCACCGGTGTCGCCAGGAGTGCCTGCATACGTTCGGCGGCACCCACGGCGTTGTTCAGATCGTGGGTGATGTAACTCAGCAGCATCAGCGGCGCGCAAATACCCGGCGCGACAATGGCAAATGGCAGCACGTCGACGGCCTCAATCCAGCCAAGACTCACAAATACCAGGCCGAACGTCAGCACCATTGCGAGCACGGTCACCGGGGCGATCATCGCGTTGGCATTGGCCATCGTCCCCACCAGCGGCCGGGTGAACTCAACGAACGCCTCGCTGAAATCATCCACTGCCTCACGGTAACTCGCGTGGGCCTTGCCGGTCGCGCCGAAGGCCTTGACCACCGGAATGCCGTTGACGAACTCGACCACCGCGTTATTGACCCGGGTCATGCGCTCGACAAAGGAGCCCATGTTGCTGCCGCTGGCTTTCATCGCCCTGGCAAAGAACAGGAAAAACCCCGGAAACGGCAGCAGCGAGACCAGCGCCATGCGCCAGTCGACCGTGAACAGATAGACCACCGCCAGCAAGACTGCCCCGGCGCAGCGGCCCACGGTGGTATAGAAATGCGCCGTCAGGCTATGCAAGGTGCCGATGTCGTCCTGCAGCGCCTGCTTGACCTCACCGGACGCCCGCTCGGTGAACCAGCCCAGCGGCACCTGGCTCAGACGCTCGGCGATGGCCAGGCGCAAATGGCGAGTGATGTGGTTGTCGGCCAGATGCGCCACGGCCTCGGCAACCGTCATCAACAACATGCCCGCGAACAGGCTCGCCAGGCTGACGGTGATGGTCAACCACACCTCGCCCGATGCCTGGGCAATCGACGGCTCGCCGAGGGCGATCCTGGCGATATGCACGATGCCGCCCAGCGGCACCAGCGTCAGCATGCTGCCCACACCGGCCAGCAGTGCGGCGGCGATCAGTCGCGCGCGTACCGGCCGCAATACCTGCGAGACCGCGCCCCGGCCCCTGGGTTTGGCCGCAGCCGTATCCCTGTTACTCATGAAGTCTCCCTGACTGAATGAGCTTTTGCTCGCCCTTACCTTATCTTCCGAACGAGCAGCCAAAACCCTCAACCGGAACCGGAAATAATTTTCAGGCAGGGGCGCTGACGGTCACCCAGTAGCGGGTGCGCCGGATCACCTGTATTGGCAACGCAGCCGCCAGGTTGTCCAGGGCGAGGTCGGTATCGGCCAGGTGCAACACGCCGCTGACCCGCAGCATGGCCACCTCCGGCGCACAACGCAGCACACCCGGACGGTAGCGCGCCAGTTCGGCGACCAGCTCATCGAGCCGCGTACCGTCGGCCACCAACAGGCCCTTGACCCAGGCGACGCTGCGGTCTGTCACCTGCGCGATGGGTTTCACCTGATTCCTGGAAATGCTCGCGCCGTGGCCGGCATCCACCCGCACGCCCGCGCCGTGTGCGGGCTGCACCTGCACGGCGCCTTCCAGCACCGCCAACCGGCAACTGTCGTCGCATTGGCGCACGCTGAAACGTGTGCCCAGGGCCTGAAGCAGGCCTTGGCGCGTCTGCACCCGAAACGGCCGGGGTGAAGGCGCGGTGGTGATGAACACCTCGCCGGCCCGCAGCAGTACCAGGCGCTGGTGGTCGTCGAACTGCACGTCAATCGCCGAGGCAGACGCCAGCACCACGCGGGTGCCGTCGGGTAATGCGACCTCGCGAACTTCTCCGGTGCGGGTGCTGTGCCCGGCACTCGCCAGTTGCCAGGTGTCGGTGCGGCGCACGCCGTAGGCGAGGCTGCCGGCTGCGACCAACAGGCCCAGCAGTCGCAGGGTACTGCGCCGGTTGAGGGAGTCGGGGGCAGCGGGTTCGGCCAGGGTGTGTTTGGCTACTGGCGCCGGTACGCTGTGGAGTTTTTGCTCGAAGCCCAGCAGGCGGGTCCATGCCAGTTCGTGGTGGGGGTGTTCGGCGCGCCAGCGCAGGCAGTTGGCGTGGTCATCCTCGCTGGCGTCATCGGCCCACAGGCGGGCCATCCAGGCGGTGGCGCGCTCGATGATAGCGGGGGAAATGGGCTGCTCGATCGACATCGCGACGGGTCAGCCGTGCAGGGTCTGGTAGCAGGCCAACAGGCCGGCGGCGATGTATTTTTCTACCGAGGAGATGGAGACTTGCAGTTGGGCGGCGATCTCGCGGTAGCTCAGGCCGTCGAGCTTGCACAGCAACAGGGCCTGGCGGGCCTTGGGTGGGAGACTGTGCAGGGCGGCGTCGATTTCGATCAGGGCTTCGATGGCCAGGGCGCGGGTTTCTTCATCGGCGGCGCGGGTTTCGGGTAACAGGGTCAGGGCTTGCAGGTAGGCGGATTCGATCTGGCGGCGGCGGTAGAGGTCGATGACCAGGCCGTTGGCGATCTGGGTGAGGTGGCGCCGGGACTCGCCGGTGGGCGGGAGTTGGCCCTTGCGCATGAGTTGCAGGTAGACGTCGTGGGCGAGGTCGGCGGCGTCGAACGCGTTGCCCAGCTTATTGCGCAACAGGGTGCGTAGCCAGCTGTTGTGGTCGACGTATAGATTTTCAACCTGGCGTTGAAAGGCGAACTGTCCGATGTTCACAAACCTCTCCTTTTACCCAATGGTCCCGGGAGTGCTGGGGCATTGGGTTGTTGGTAACAGTTTGCAAGACTATCGGCTCTGGGGCGTGGGTGCAATGCGGGGGGTTGGGGGGCTGAGGTGTACATATCCGTTATTTTTGTAACGGCCACGATTGGTTCCGCTCTTACAGCGGCTCACTTTTGAAGAGCGCAAAAGTAAGCAAAACGCTCTTGCCCCACCACTCGGCACCTCGCCTAGGCTCGGTGTGCCCTCAGCTCCGGTAGCACGAAGCGGGCCGCCGCGACGGGGCGTCCCTGCCCCGTCGCGGCTAAACCGGCGTCCTGCCGGTTTACCCGCTCCGTACTACCTGCGTTCGGCCAGCGTGGTTTAACGGGGCGCCTAAGATCAAAATCAAAAGCAGATCAACAGCACAGCGGCCTACAGGCCGGCTTGAGTGTGGTGAAGCAAAAGCCAAATCAAAATCTAAAGCCAGAGCGGGCACGGTCCTACTGTGGGAGCTGGCTTGCCTGCGATGGCATCACCTCGGTGTATCTGATGTACCGAGTTGTCTGCATCGCAGGCAAGCCAGCTCCTACAGAAAAGCAGCTTTTGCCTTTGCTTCACCACACTCAGGTCGGCTTTCAGGCCGCCGTGCTGTTGATCTTGATCTTGCTCTTGATCTGACTGCCCCATTCAGCCCGAGGCCGAACGCAGGGATTGAGGAGCGGGTAAACCGGCAGGACGCCGGTTTAGCCGCGACGGGGCAGGGACGCCCCGTCGCGGCGGCCCGCGGAGCAATCCCGGAGTGAGGGAACACCGAGCCTACGCGAGGTGCCGACAGGCGGGGCAGAGCCCTTTGCTTACTTTGGGGCTTTTCCAAAGTGAGTCGCTGTAAGAGCGAAACCATAGGCGGCCGTTACCTAAATAACGGATATGTCCCCCGATCAATGCGCAATACACACCGACTTCAACTCGGTATAAGCCTCGATCACCGCCCGCCCAAACTCCCGTCCCATCCCCGATTGCTTCACCCCGCCAAACGGCATCGCCGGGTCCAGCAGCACATGCGCATTCACCCAAACCGTCCCCGCCTCGATCCGCGGCACCAGGTTCATCGCCTTACCCAAATCATTGGTCCAAAGGCTCGCCGCCAACCCATAACGATTGTCGTTGGCCAGAGCAATCACCGCATCCTCATCATCAAACGCCATGACCCCCAACACCGGCCCAAACACCTCCTCCCGGGCCACGGCCATCCCATGATCGATATCCGCCAAAATCGTCGGCCGCACATAAAACCCCTCACCCACCACCTCATCCCCACCGATCACCACCCGCGCCCCTTCAGCCCGAGCCTGCTCGATATGCCGCAAAACCCCCTGCTGCTGCTTGCGCGACACCAACGGATTAATCGCCGCCGAACCATCCATCCCGGCCCCCAACGGCATCGCCGACACCGCCGCCGCCAACCCCTCGACAAACCTGTCGTAAACCGACCGATGCACATAAAAGCGCGAAGCCGCCGCACACACCTGCCCGTTGTTCAGCAACCCACCCAGGATCGCCCCCTGGATCGCCTTATCAATATCGGCATCCGCCAACACAATCATCGGGTTCTTGCCCCCCAATTCCAGGGCAAACCGCGTCATGTTCTCCATGCACGCCACACCCACACTCTTGCCCACCGCAGTCGAACCGGTAAACGACACCTTGCTCACCAACGGATGAGAAGTCAGCACGCCCCCCACCGACGCCCCGCCTCCGGTCACAACGTTGAATACCCCGGCCGGAATCCCCGCCTCCAACGCCAGCTCCGCCAGACGCATCGCCGTCAACGGTGTCTCCATCGCCGGCTTGATGATCACCGTGCACCCGGTGGCCAACGCTGGCATCAACTTCCAGGCCGCAATCAGCAGCGGGAAGTTCCACGGCACGATGCCCACCACCACCCCCACCGGCTCGCGCTTGGTGAACGCGGTGAACTTCGCCCCCGGCGGCAACGGGATCGACACGTCAAAGGTCTGCCCTTCGATCTTGGTCGCCCAACCCGACATGTAGCGCATGAACTCCACCGTGGCGTTCAAGTCCAGCCCCCGCGCCAGGTTGATCGACTTGCCCTGGCTCAACGTTTCCAGCTGCGCCAGTTCCTCGGCATGGGCCTCAACCAGCGCGGTGAAGTTCAGCAAAATCCGCTCCCGGTCAGCCGGGCGCAAACCCGACCACACCCGGGACTTGAAGGCCGCATGGGACGACTGCACCGCCTGCTCCACCACGTGCAGCGGCGCGTCCAGGGTTTCGCACAGGGTTGCCCCGGTGGCCGGGTTGACCACCTTGATGTGCTCGCCTTCGGCAAACACCCACTGGCCATCGATAAAGCAGCCATGGCGGCGGTCGAGGAATGCAGCCACCTGCGGCAGGATTTCAACGTTGCTCATGATTCACCTGTATTCACTGTTGTTCTTTGAGAAAGCAGGCGACCGCTTGGCGATCGTCGGCCGAAGCCAGGCCCATGTAGGGCATGTAGGTGCCGGGCACAAACGCCTGGGGTTGGGTGATGAATTGCGCGATGGTCTCGGCTTGCCACTCGACGTTTTTGTCACGCATCGCCTGGGAATAGCTGAAGCCCGCCAGGGAGCCGGATTTGCGCCCGTAAACGCCGGCCAGGTTTGGCCCCATCATCGTCGCGCCGCCCTTGGTGACCGCGTGGCACACGCTGCATTCGTTGGCAAATACCTGGGCACCGTGACCCGTGTCGGGAGCGCATTCGGCGGCGAACGCGCTGTGGGCGAGGGCCAGCGACAGCACGCCGGCCAGGGACAATCTGTGTGCAGTGAACATAGAAAAACGACCTTGGAAACCATCGAAGTTGCCGACGATTGTCAGGGCTCAAGGTCGCCTGGGTTTTGCCCTGCGTGCCAGTCGTGTTGGCTGGGCTGCCAAACCGTGGATTCTGGCAAGCACAGTCAAGTCTTTGGCAACCAGACAAAAGGCACGTCACTTCGCCAGCATTAGTATCGCGGCAGACCCCAACCCTGTGGTCATGAACAAGAATGGATGCCACACCATGCTCAAGTCCCCCTTGCTTCGTCTCTCGACCCTCGCGCTGATGATCGGCGCCAACCAAGCCGGCGCCTATGAGTTGTACGCCGATGACAGCAGTCACCTGAACGCCACCCTGGAGGCGGTCTTCGGTGCCTTCCACAGCCAGCAGAACTACGCCCCCTCCGGTCGCCTGGCCAAAGGTTCCTCGTCCTGGCGCGAGGGCTACATCAAGTACGGCCTGAGCTTCGACAAAAGCTTCAGCGGCGCCGGCACCACCTATGGCGCGGCCAACCTGCTGAGCTCCGGCACCTGGGGCGACGGCGATGCCGCAGGCTTCAGCGACGGCACGGAGCGCACCACCAAATTCGAAGACGCCTACCTCGGCTGGCGCTCGGGCAAGCTGTTCGAGGCCCTGGGCGAGAATGGCGTGGACCTGTCCTTCGGCCGCCAGAACATCGTGGTCGGCGACGGCTTCCTGATCGACGGCGACGCGCTGAACTTCGGCAAGGGCGTGGCCGACGGCGACATGAATCGCGGCGGCGGCTACTACATCGCTGCCCGCAAAGCCTTCGACGAGACCGCCGTACTGCGCCTGGGCGGCAAGGAAGGCTGGCGCAGCGACCTGATGTGGCTCAAGTCCGACAACCGTGCCCAGGCCAAGACCGAGATGTACGTCGCCACCCTCGAACACGTGGCCACCGAAGGCACCGTGGGGCTGACGTACATCGACACCACCGACGTCGACAAGCAATACGCCTCCCCCACGCAGCTGGAGCGGGACGGCATGAAGACCTACAGCCTGCGGGCCACGGGGAATGCCGGGGTGACCAACCTGTTCCTGTCCGGCGAGTATGCCTGGCAGGACAAGCCCCACACCGGCAACGAAGACGCCTGGTACCTGGAAGCCGGCTGGACCTTTGCCGACGTGGCCTGGACACCGTATGTGAGCTACCGCTACAGCCGTTTCTCGGAAGGTTTCGACCCGCTGTTCTACGGTTTCAGCCGTGGCTACGGCACCTGGTTCCAGGGTGAAGTGGCGGGCAACTACGCCGGGCCGTTCAACAACAACTCGCGCATCCAGAACGTCACGTTCAAGGTCTCGCCCCTGGAAAACCTCAGCGTCGGCGCGGTGCTGTTCGACTTCAAGACCATCGACCGCAACCTCGGCAACAACGACGGCCACGAGCTGGACGTGTATGCCGAATGGCACGTCAACGAACACCTGACGGTGATGCCGCTGATCGGCCTGTACCAGCCGGACAAGAGCGCCGACCAGGGCGGCACGCAGCTGGGCAACCACGATAAAAACCTCTACAGCCAAGTGGTGTTCGCCACTAACTTCTAAGCCCGGCCGGGGCGGTGGCACCGCCATCGCCTCGCCTGGCCAAGGCCTTCGCCATGCACAAGAAATTCCTCACGATACAGAGCAAGATCGCCCTGCTCGCCGGCCTCTGCCTGTTGCTGGTGGTCGGCCTGCTGATGAGCCTGTCGCTGTACCAGACCCACCAAAGCAGCCAGCACGTGGCCCAGGCCAGCAGTGAGATGCTCGCCGCCGCCGCCACGGAACACATGCAGGCCCTGGGGCAAGTACAGGCCATGCAGGTGCAACGCACCTTCACGCAAACCCACGAATACGGCCAGGGCTTGTCGCGCTATGTGCTGTACCTGCGGCAACTGCAACAACAGGGCAAGCTGACCCGCCCACAATTGCGCCAGGAGCTGAATACCCAGCTGCACCAGGCCCTGATCGACAAGCCCGACCTGCTCGGGATTTATCTCATTTTTGAAGCCAATGCCCTGGACGGGGACGATGCCCACTTCGTCGACCAGGCCGCCGTGGGCAGCAACGAGGCCGGGCGCTTTGCCCAATATTGGGTACAAGCTTCACCGGGTGAGCTGACAGCGGTGGTCGGCGACGAAGCGTTGCTGGCCAACACCTCCCCCGGCCCCAGCGGCGCACCGTACAACGCCTTCTACACCTGCGCCCGCGACACCGCCAAGGCCTGCGTACTGGAGCCGTATTTCGACGAGGCTTCCGGCAGCCGCAAGCTGGTGACCAGCATTGCGTTCCCGCTGATGGAACACGGCAAGGTGATTGCGGTGGTCGGCCTGGACATCAACCTGGCGGCCTTGCAACAGGCCAGCCAGACCAGCGCCGGGCAACTGTTCGACGGCCACGGGCAAGTCAGCATCGTCAGCCCCAAGGGGGTCATTTCCGCCTACAGCGAGGATGCCAGCCACCTGGGGCAGCCGATCAGCACCGTGATGCCGGACGGTCCCCAGATACTGGACGCACTGCGCCAAGGGCAGCCGCAAACCTTTGTCGACCAACAACAGATCAAGCTGCTTGAGCCACTGGCACCGATTGCCGGCGCCGCGCCGTGGGGCGTGCTGGTGGGTGTGCCGCAGTCGGTGCTGTTGGCGCCGGTCACGGCGCTGCAACAGCAACTCGATGCCCAAGGGGTGAAAAGCACCGCGCTGGAACTGCTGCTGGGCGGCGGCTCGGCCCTGCTCGGCTTGTTGTTGATCTGGTACGCGGCCTTGCGCATTACCCGCCCGCTGCAAACCCTGACCCGAGTGATGGAGGATATTTCCCGGGGCGAAGGCGACCTGACACGGCGCCTGGAAGTGCAGTCCCGTGATGAAATCGGCCAATTGGCCAGTGCGTTCAACCGTTTTGTCGAACGCATCCACCAGTCGATCCGCGAAGTGTCTTCGGCGGGGCTTGGGGTCAACCAGGTGGTCAAGCGCGTGCTGCTGGCCTCGAATTCCTCGCTGAACAACTTCGACGAACAGGCCACCCGCACCAACAGCGTCGCGGCGGCGATCAATGAGCTGGGCGCCGCCGCCCAGGAAATCGCCCGCAACGCTTCCGACGCCTCGCAACAAGCCTCCGGCGCCCGGCAACAGGCCGAAGACGGGCGCCAAGTGGTGGAGCGTACGATTGCAGTGATGAATGAGCTGTCGGGCAAGATCAGTGCCTCGTGTGTGCATATCGATGCGTTGAATCACAAGACAGTGAACATCGGGCAGATCCTGGAAGTGATCAAAGGCATCTCCCAGCAGACCAACCTCCTGGCGCTGAACGCCGCCATTGAAGCCGCCCGGGCCGGGGAAGCCGGGCGCGGGTTTGCGGTGGTGGCCGACGAGGTGCGCAGCCTGGCGTATCGCACCCAGGAGTCGGCGCTGGAAATTCAGCAGATGATCGAAGAGCTGCAAGTGGGTGCCCGGGAATCCGTCAATACCATGACCGAGAGCCAGCAGCACAGCGAGGAAAGCGTGAGCATTGCCAACCTGGCGGGCACGCGGTTGGCCAGCGTGACGTTGCGCATTGGCGAGATTGATAACGTCAACCAGTCGGTGGCGGCTGCGACCGAGGAGCAGACGTCGGTGGTGGAGGCGCTGAATGTCGACATTACCGAAATCAATATGCTGAACCAGGCTGGGGTGGAAAACCTGCAATCGACGTTGCAGGCCTGTACCGAGCTTGAGCGTGAGGCAGAGCGCCTCAATCAGCTGGTGGGCAGCTTCCGCATCTGACCCTGTAGGAGCCGGCTTGCCGGCGATGCAGACAACTCGGTCCTTCAGATACACCGAAGCGATGCGATCGCCGGCAAGCCAGCTCCTACAGTCGGGCGCTGGCATGCTCGATCCGGTGAAACAGCCGATTGAAGTACACCAGGCTATCGCCCTGCCCCCGTACCCCGACCCGCGACAACTCCACGAACATCACCGAATGCGAGCCCACTTCCTTGCATTCACTGATGCGCCCTTCCAGCTGCACCAGCGCATCCCGCAGCACTGGCACGCCCGCCTCACCACCGTCCCAGAGGTCCCAGGCAAACCGTTCGGCCATGGGCACCTGGGTCATCCCGGCAAAATGCCGCGCCAGCTCTTCCTGTTCCCCGCACAGCACGTTCACGCACAACTGCCCATTGGTGCGGAACACATCATGGGTCGCGCTGCTGCGGTTCACACACACCAGCACCGTGGGCGGCGAATCCGTCACCGAACACACCGCACTCGCCGTGATCCCGCAACGCCCGCCGGGGCCGTTGGTGGTGATGATGTTCACCGCGGCCGGCAGTTGCGCCATGGCGTTGCGAAAGTCGATTTGCTGCTGGCTCAGGTCGGCCATGTCGGTGCCCCTTAACGATCCGTGGGTGATGCAACCAGACTAAGGCGTCACGCATGGCGCGACCATTCAGACGATCCCCATGCCGACTAGGTGGTTTCTTTATCGTCAGGGCCGTTCACACTGGGTATTCTGCTGGCAAGGCTCCATAGATGAGCCAATGTCCGCCGCTGCGTGCCTGCGTGCGAAAACAATAATTAGAAATTCTCGTGGCAGCCCCTGATGGAAAATCGCACACCGATCGTTTACATCGTTGATGACGACAAAGACCTGCGTACCTCGCTGGCCTGGCTGCTGGAGTCGGTCAGCGTAAAGGCCCAGTGCTTTGCCGGCGCCGAAGAGTTCCTCGAACACTACGACCCACGCCAACCCGCGTGCCTGGTACTGGACGTGCGCATGCCGCAAACCAGCGGCTTCCAGTTGCAGGACATCCTCAACCGGCGCGGCAGTACCTTGCCGACCATCTTCGTGTCGGCCCACGGCGACATCCCGATGTCGGTCACGGCGATGAAAAACGGCGCACTGGATTTCGTCGAGAAACCCTATAACCCGCAACAGATGATCGACCGCATCCAGGCCGCGCTGAAGACCGCCGTGCAGGCCCAGGCCGACCAGGAACAGCGCGAGCACCTGCAAGGCAAGCTGGCGCTGCTGACCAGCCGCGAGCGGGAAGTGTTGATGCTGGTGGTGGATGGCAAGGCGAGCAAGGTGATTGCTCGCGAGCTGAACATCAGCGTGAAGACCGTTGACGTGCACCGCACCAAGATCAAGGAAAAGATGGGCGTGACCAGCATTGCCATGCTGGTCCGCGAGGTGTTGTACCCGTAGGGCGCGATGAATGAATGTGGGAGCTGTCGAGCCTTGGCGAGGCTGCGAAGGGATCGCTGCGGTGTGCCTGGGGTATCGAGTTGTTTGCATCGCAGGCAAGCCAGCTCCCACAATTGACCTCATTCCAATGTGGGAGCTGTCGAGCCTTGGCGAGGCTGCGATGGGATCGCTGCGGTGTGCCTGGGGTATCGAGTTGTCTGCATCGCAGGCAAGCCAGCTCCCACAGTTGACCTCATTCCAATGTGGGAGCTGTCGAGCCTTGGCGAGGCTGCGATGGGATCGCTGCGGTGTGCC
>NZ_JAOTOA010000032.1:0-52060 GCF_036346535.1 Pseudomonas sp. Z18(2022) | reverse complement strand
AGCGAGGTGCCGACAGGCGGGGCAGAGCGTTTTGGTTACTTTGCCGCTTTTGCAAAGTGACTCGCTGTAAGAGCGAAACCATAGGCGGCCGTTACCTAAATAACGGATATGTACCCAGCGATCCCCGACCAAAACGCCTGTCATCTAAGCGTCACCGTAACTTCATGGAGATGACACCGGCCGTACATAGCCTGAGTTGGCACAAACAAGTCGACCGGCCGCAACCCTGGCCGGCACTCGGAGACTCGCCATGACTCAGATCGCCCGCATCAGCGACACCGGCAATGAACGCCGCCTGCAAGCCGAACGCCTGATCGGCGCCCAGGCTTTGCAGGAAGCCCAGGCCCTGCGGTTCAACGTGTTCAGCGGCGAATTCAACGCCAAGCTGAAAGGCGCTGAACTGGGTCTGGACATGGATGACTATGATGTTCACTGCAGCCACATCGGCGTGCGGGATTTGAACAGCGGTCGACTCGTCGCCACCACCCGTTTGCTCGACCACCAGGCCGCCAGCACCCTGGGCCGCTTCTACAGCGAAGAAGAATTCAGCCTCCACGGCCTGCTGCACCTCAAAGGCCCGATCCTGGAAATCGGCCGCACCTGCGTCGACCCGGCCTACCGCAACGGCGGCACCATCGCGGTGTTGTGGGGCGAATTGGCCGAGGTACTCAACCAGGGCGGCTACAGCTACCTGATGGGCTGCGCGAGCATCCCGATGCACGACGGCGGCATCCAGGCCCACGCCATCATGCAGCGCCTGCGCGAACGCTACCTGTGCAACGAACACCTGCGCGCCGAGCCGAAAAAACCGCTGCCTGCCTTGGACCTGCCGTCCAACGTCATCGCCGAAATGCCGCCCCTGCTCAAGGCCTACATGCGCCTGGGTGCGAAGATTTGCGGCGAGCCATGCTGGGACGAGGATTTCCAGGTGGCCGACGTGTTTATCCTGCTCAAGCGCGACGAGTTGTGCCCGCGTTACGCTCGCCACTTCAAGGCAGCCATGTGATGAGCCGCCTTCGGGTGTACGGGCGGATCGCCCGCGTGCTGCTGGTGGTGGCCCTGGGTTTGACCATGGCCAGTGTGTTTGGTGTGTTTGAACGTTTGGGGGTGGCCAACTCGATGGTACGCCGCCAGCGCTGGTCGCGGTTTTTCATGGCGCGGCTGACCAGTGCCCTGCCCTTTCGCGTGACCGTTCACGGTGAGTTGCCACAGCAGTCGATGCTGTGGGTCAGCAACCATGTGTCCTGGACCGATATCCCGCTGCTGGGGATGGTGGCGCCGATGTCGTTCCTGTCCAAGGCCGAGGTGCGTACCTGGCCGGTGGCGGGCTGGCTGGCGGCCAAGGCCGGCAGCCTGTTTATCCGCCGCGGTTCGGGTGACAGCCAGTTGATCCGCAAGCAGATGACCCGTCACCTGGAACAAAAGCACCCGCTGTTGATGTTCCCGGAAGGCACCACCACCGATGGTCGTGCCCTGCGCACGTTCCATGGGCGGTTGCTGGCCAGTGCGATTGATGCCGACGTGTCGTTGCAACCGGTGGCGATCCGTTATCTGCGCGATGGCAACATCGACCCGCTGGCACCCTTTATTGGCGACGATGATTTGCTCTCGCACCTGATGCGTTTGTTTGGCAATGACCAGGGCGATGTGGAAATCCATCTGCTCAAGCCGATTGCCTGCGCCGGGCAGGAACGTGCCGCGCTGGCATTCCAGGCGCAGCAGGCGGTGCAGAAGGCGTTGTTTGGGCCAACCCCTGAAACAGAGCAGCTACCCGTACGGCCAGCGTTCGCTGCATGAAGTGATGTGAACACAATTAACCTGTGGGAGCTGGCTTGCCTGCGATGGCATCACCTCGGTGTATCTGAAAAACCGAGGTGCCTGCATCGCCGGCAAGCCAGCTCCCACATTTAGTTATGTGTGGTCAGCTGGTTTTGTGCGAACTGCTGCAACTCTGGATAAAACACCCGAAAGTCCTCGCTCAACGGCTCATACAGCGTGCGCAATTCCTGCATGGCTTGGCCCAGTTCTTCGGGCCGTGTCAGGCGCCGGCCGATCCCCGCCAATACCTGCTCCATCACCGCAAACTCGCGGTATGAACCCAGCCAGTCATCCGCCGCCATATACGGCGCAATCTGCGCCAGCCGCCCCGGCAACGCCGGCTCTTCGGCGAGCACCCGGTAAACCCGCGAGGTAAACCGCTCCAGCGGCTGATCGGCATACAAGGCCCAATCCCGCGCCAGGCAGTGGTCGAAAAACACATCGAGGACGATCCCGGCGTAGCGGCGTCGGGTGAGTGTGAAGCGCGACAATGCCTCCCCTACCAGCGGGTGGCTGTCGGTGTAGCGGTCGATTGAGCGGTGCAACTGAATCGCCGACTCGATTTGCGGGCTGAACTGGCCTTGCAGGCGACCTTTAACGAAGTCGCCATACAGGCTGCCGAGCAATTGAGCAGGAAGTTGGCCGCCCAGGTGCAGATGTGCGAGATAATTCATGCCGCGCAGTCTAACACTGCCGCCAACGTATCGTTATAACCCGATATACCGATTTAGCCTGGCCTAAGACCAAAATCATATTGGTGTATCGGAATATAACGATTTAAAGTTCGCCTCATCGCGATATAACGTTTTACAAACCCGAGCATCACTGCCATGTCCATCGACCTCGACGAAATAATAAAAGCCCTGGCGCACCCAGTACGGCGAGACATCCTCAACTGGCTGAAAGACCCGAAGACGCAATTCCCTGAGCAGATCCACCACCACGAGCACGGCATTTGCGCCGGGCAGATCGACCAGCGTTGCGGCCTGTCCCAGTCCACCGTGTCGGCGCACCTGGCGACTCTGCAACGGGCGGGGCTGATCAGCAGCCAGAAGGCCGGCCAATGGCACTTTTTCAAACGCAATGAGGAGGCAATACAAGCCTTCCTCAAAGCGCTCACCGAAGAACTCAGCACACCGCTGTAACAAGGACCCACCAATGCCTCTCTCGCTACTCATCCTGGCCTTAAGCGCCTTCGCCATCGGTACGACCGAGTTCGTCATCATGGGGCTGTTGCCCGATGTGGCGGCCGACCTCGGTGTATCGATTCCCGGCGCCGGCTGGCTGGTGACCGGTTACGCCCTGGGCGTGGCCATCGGCGCGCCCTTCATGGCACTGGCCACCGCCAAGCTGCCACGCAAGGCCGCCCTGGTAGCGTTGATGGGCATTTTCATCATCGGCAACCTGCTCTGCGCCATGGCCAGTGACTACAACGTGCTGATGTTTGCCCGTGTGGTGACGGCGCTCTGCCACGGTGCCTTCTTCGGTATCGGTTCGGTGGTCGCCGCCAACCTGGTGCCGGCCAACAAACGTGCTTCGGCCGTGGCGCTGATGTTCACCGGCTTGACCCTGGCCAACGTGCTGGGTGTGCCGTTGGGCACGGCACTGGGCCAGGAAGCCGGCTGGCGCTCGACCTTCTGGGCAGTCACCGTGATTGGAGTGATCGCATTGATCGGCCTGATCCGCTTCCTGCCGACCAAGCGTGACGAGGAAAAACTCGACATGCGCGCCGAGCTCAAAGCACTCAAAGGCGCCGGTATCTGGCTGTCATTGAGCATGACCGCGCTGTTCTCCGCCTCGATGTTCACCCTCTTTACCTACGTCGCGCCGCTGCTGGGGGATGTCACCGGTGTCTCGCCCAAAGGCGTGACCTGGACCCTGCTGCTGATCGGCCTGGGCCTGACCGTCGGCAACATCATCGGCGGCAAGCTGGCAGACAAACGCCTGGCCGCCACCCTGATCGGCGTATTCATCAGCATGGCCGTCGTCTCCACGGTGCTGACCTGGACCAGCGTCGCCGTGATCCCGACTGAAATCACCCTGTTCCTCTGGGCCACCGCCTCGTTTGCCGCCGTGCCGGCACTGCAAATCAACGTGGTGACCTTCGGCAAGGCCGCCCCCAACCTGGTGTCCACCTTGAACATCGGCGCCTTCAACATCGGCAACGCCCTCGGCGCCTGGGTTGGCGGCAGCGTGATTGCCCACGGTTTCGGCCTGACCAGCGTGCCCCTGGCCGCTGCAGCATTGGCGGTGCTCGCCCTGCTGGTGACCCTGATTACTTTCCGTCAGACCGGCGATGCCGACCTGGCCCCCGCGACCAACTGATCAACTAAAGAGAAGGGTGTATCCCATGACGACTATTTTCGATCCAATCAAGCTGGGCGACCTGGAACTGTCGAACCGCATCATCATGGCGCCGCTGACCCGCTGCCGTGCCGACGCCGGTCGTGTGCCCAATGCGCTGATGGCCGAGTACTACGTACAACGTGCCTCCGCCGGCCTGATCCTCAGCGAAGCCACCTCTGTGACGCCAATGGGCGTGGGCTACCCGGATACCCCGGGCATCTGGTCCAACGACCAGGTGCGTGGCTGGGCCAATGTAACCAAGGCCGTACACGGCGCAGGCGGCAAGATCTTCCTGCAACTGTGGCACGTGGGCCGCATCTCCCATGAATCGTACCTCGACGGTGAAACCCCGGTCGCACCCAGTGCCATCCAGCCTAAAGGCCACGTCAGCCTGGTGCGCCCACTGGCCGACTACCCTACCCCGCGTGCCCTGGAAACCGCTGAAATCGCCGACATCGTCGACGCCTACCGCGTAGGTGCCGAGAACGCCAAGGCTGCCGGTTTTGACGGCGTGGAAGTTCACGGCGCAAACGGCTACCTGCTCGACCAGTTCCTGCAAAGCAGCACCAACCAGCGCACCGATAACTATGGCGGCTCCCTGGAAAACCGTGCACGCCTGATGCTCGAAGTGACTGATGCGGTGATTGAAGTCTGGGGCGCCGGCCGTGTGGGTGTGCACCTGGCACCACGCGCCGACTCCCACGACATGGGCGACGCCAACCTGTCGGAAACTTTCACCTACATCGCCAAGGAACTGGGCAAGCGTGGCATCGCGTTCATCTGCTCCCGTGAAAAGGAAGCCGGTGACAGCCTCGGCCCACAACTGAAAGCAGCCTTCGGCGGCCCGTACATCGCCAACGAACGCTTCACCAAGGACAGCGCCAACGCCTGGCTGGCCTCGGGCAAGGCCGACGCCGTAGCGTTCGGCGTACCGTTCATCGCCAACCCGGACCTGCCGGCTCGCCTGAAGGCCGATGCTCCGCTGAACGAAGCGCATCCAGAGACGTTCTACGCCAAAGGCCCGGTCGGCTACATCGACTACCCGACCCTGGCCCTGTAATCGGCTGAAACGAAAAAGCCCCGGCTTGCGAGAGCCGGGGCTTTTTTATGGGCCGCAGGAAACATTTTCCTGTAGGAGCGAGCTTGCTCGCGAAAAACGCCCAGGCGACGCGTTAATGCAGCATGCCCGCGTTATCGTTGACGATCTTCGCGAGCAAGCTCGCTCCTACACAGGCCGCAGGAACATTCCTTCACAGCCTTGCAACAATATTGCTACAAAATACTTAGCCAACTACCTATCAACCACCCGCCAGCCCGTATATAACGTCACCCCATAAAATCAGGGAAAAGGCTGATTGACCTGCCCTGGCCTTTATTGTTGACACAACTGGTCGCAATTACGCATTTTGTCTTAATTGCGCAGGCCAGGGCTCAAGCGCAGCATGTCCAACGCGATATCGACCCACCGTTCTGCGTCCTGGGCCAATTGAAAACTGTCGGGTACCAGCAGCCATTGGCCGAGAATTCCGTCGATATAAGCGTGCATGCATACGGCAGCACGTACGGTGTCGAGATTCTCCGGAAGCTGCCCGCGATGGACCGCGTTACGCAGGGTCAGCCCGATGCGCAGGTTGCATTCAAGGCTGGCGGTCTGGCGCTGACGGCGCAGATCACACATTTCATCGGTGAATTCGCACTTATGAAACAAAATCTCATTGATGCGCCGGGTCTTCGGGTCCAGCGCCACTTGATGGAACAGATGAATCAGCAGCTTGCGCATGCAACCCAGCGGATCGACCTCGTCCTCGCTCTCACTGGCCCTGGCCAACTCATCCAGCGGCTCGTGCAGCGTATCGAGCATCGCCTGCACCAGGTCGGCCTTGTTGCTGAAATGCCAGTAGATGGCACCGCGCGTCACGCCCGCCAAGGCGGCGATGTCCGCCAGCGTGGTACGCGCAACCCCGCGCTCGTAAAAGGCTTGCTCGGCCGCTTCAAGAATCTGGCTGCGCGTTTCCTGAGCTTCCTCTTTGGTACGACGAACCATGGCAGTAAAACCTCAATCAGGACACTTTGGGTGGCCGGAAACGACCATCTGAATAATTGTGGGACGACGCCTTCATGGGCGCCGAACGTACTAGAATCGAGGCTTTGGACGCTGCTTTGTCAACATTCCGCGAAGCCTGTCAAGAGTTTACAAACAACCATGAACGTAAGTATATTGCGTAGCAAGCTACTTATCCACTCAGTGCCTGTTTTTTACCCTTCCACACTTCTTGTGCGCACTCTGCGCGCCTGACCCGAGGATCTTCATGCAACTTAAGCCAGCTGTTACCGCCCTGGTTACTGCCGTCGCCCTGGCATCGCTGCTCAGCGGATGTAAAAAGGAAGAAGCGGCTCCGCCCGCTCAAACCCCTCAGGTCGGCGTGGTCACTATTCAACCTCAAGCCTTTACCCTGACATCCGAGCTGCCAGGCCGCACCACGGCCTATCGCATTGCCGAGGTTCGCCCTCAGGTCAACGGCATCATTCTCAAGCGCCTGTTCAAGGAAGGCGGCGACGTCAAGGAAGGCCAGCAGCTCTATCAGATCGATCCGTCGGTGTATGACGCCTCTCTGAAAAGCGCCCAGGCCAACCTGGCCCAGACCAAGTCGATTGCCGACCGCTACAAGCAGTTGGTGGACGAGCAAGCGGTCAGCCGTCAGGAATACGACACCGCCGTGTCCAACCGCATGACCTCTGAAGCCAACGTGCAAACGGCCCAGATCAACGTGCGCTACACCAAGGTCTTCGCCCCGATCTCCGGGCGTATCGGCCGCTCTTCGGTCACCGAAGGCGCGCTGGTCAGCAACGGCCAGACCGATGCCATGGCCGTGATCCAGCAACTGGACCCGATCTACGTCGACGTCACGCAGTCCTCCGCCGAGATGCTGAAACTGCGTCGCGACCTGGAAAGCGGCCAGCTGGAAAAAGCCGGTGACAACGCGGCCAAGGTCAAGCTGACCCTGGAAGACGGCAGCGATTACAAGCTGGACGGTAAACTGGAATTCTCTGAAGTCTCGGTCGACGAAACCACCGGTTCCGTGACCCTGCGTGCCGTATTCCCGAACCCAGACCACACCCTGCTGCCGGGCATGTTTGTGCACGCGCAATTGCAGGCCGGTGTGAACAGCAAGGCCATCCTGGCACCGCAGCAAGGCGTGACCCGCGACCTGAAGGGCATCCCGACCGCGCTGGTGGTGAACAAGGACAACAAGGTCGAGCAGCGTGTACTGGTCGCCAACCGGACTACCGGCGCCTACTGGCTGGTGGAAAAAGGCCTGAACGCCGGTGACCGTGTGATCACCGAAGGCCTGCAATTCATCAAGCCGGGCATCGAAGTCAAGGTCAAGGACGCGGATAACGCCAAGCCCGCCGGTTCCGCTGCTGCTCCTGCTGCCGCTGCTGGTCAAGGGGAGTAATTCATGTCGAAATTTTTTATCGACCGTCCCATTTTCGCCTGGGTAATTGCCCTGGTGATCATGCTGGTCGGGGCACTGTCTATCCTGAAGTTGCCCATCAACCAGTACCCGGCCATTGCGCCAACCGCCATTGATATCCAAGTGACCTACCCGGGCGCGTCTGCACAAACCGTGCAGGACACCGTGGTGCAGGTGATCGAGCAACAGCTCAACGGTATCGACAACCTGCGTTATGTCGCCTCGGACAGTAACTCCGACGGCAGCATGACCATCACCGCGACGTTCAACCAGGGTACCAACCCGGACATCGCCCAGGTTCAGGTGCAGAACAAGCTCAACCTGGCGACCCCGCTGCTGCCACAAGAAGTACAGCAGCAAGGTATCCGCGTTACCAAGTCGGTGAAGAACTTCCTGATGGTGATCGGTCTGGTGTCGGAAGACGGCAGCATGACCAAGGATGACCTTTCCAACTACATCGTTTCCAACATCCAGGACCCGATTTCCCGGACCGCTGGTGTGGGTGACTTCCAGGTGTTCGGTTCCCAGTACGCCATGCGTATCTGGCTCGACCCGGCCAAGCTGAACAACTACCAGCTGACGCCAGTGGATGTCAGCAACGCCATCCAGGCGCAGAACGTCCAGGTGGCCACCGGCCAATTGGGCGGCCTGCCTGCCCTGCCCGGCACTCAGTTGAACGCCACCATCATCGGCAAGACGCGTCTGCAAACCACTGAAGCGTTCGGCAATATCCTGATGAAGGTCAACTCCGACGGCTCCCAGGTTCGTCTGGGTGACGTTGCGCGTATCGAACTGGGCGGCCAGAACTACAGCATCAGTGCACAGTTCAACGGCAAGCCGGCTTCCGGTATGGCGATCAAGCTGGCAGCCGGTGCCAACGCACTCGACACCGCCAAGGCGATTCGTGAAACGGTTGCGTCCCTCGAACCGTTCTTCCCGCCTGGCATGAAGGCTGTGGTGCCGTATGACACCACGCCGGTCGTGACCGAATCGATCTCCGGTGTGGTTCACACCCTGGTCGAAGCGATCGTGCTGGTGTTCCTGGTGATGTTCCTGTTCCTGCAGAACTTCCGCGCCACCATCATCACCACCATGACCGTACCGGTGGTATTGCTGGGTACCTTCGGGATCCTCGCCGCGTTCGGCTTCACCATCAACACCCTGACCATGTTCGGCATGATCCTGGCCATCGGCTTGCTGGTGGACGATGCCATTGTTGTGGTGGAGAACGTCGAGCGGGTAATGGCCGAGGAGCACCTGTCGCCCAAGGAGGCGACGGTCAAGTCCATGGGCCAGATCCAGGGCGCCCTGGTGGGTATCGCCCTGGTACTGTCGGCGGTATTGCTGCCAATGGCGTTCTTCGGTGGTTCCACCGGTGTGATCTACCGCCAGTTCTCCATCACCATTGTTTCGGCGATGGCGCTGTCGGTACTGGTTGCCCTGATCTTCACCCCGGCCTTGTGCGCCACCATGCTCAAGCCGATTGACCCGGAAAAGCACGGCCAACCCAAGCGCGGTTTCTTCGGCTGGTTCAACCGTACCTTCGACCGTGGCGTACTGAGCTACGAGCGCGGCGTCGGTAACATGATCAAGCACAAGTTCCCGGCTTTCGTGGTCTATGCACTGATCCTCGCCGGCATGATCTGGATGTTCACCCGTATTCCAAGCGCGTTCCTCCCAGAGGAAGACCAGGGCGTGATCTTTGCCCAGGTCCAGACGCCAGTGGGCTCTTCGGCTGAACGTACGCAGAAAGTCATCGACGACATGCGCGCCTACCTGTTGAACGACAAGGAAGGCGAGCCAGGCGAAGGCAAGGCGGTTAAATCGGTGTTTACCGTAAACGGCTTCAACTTCGCCGGTCGTGGCCAGAGCTCGGGCCTCGCGTTCGTGATGCTCAAGCCATGGGATGAGCGTGATGCGTCGCTGTCGGTATTTGAAGTTGCCAAGCGCGCCCAGGGTTATTTCTTCCAGACCTTCAAGGACGCCATGGTGTTCGCCGTGGTACCACCGTCGGTACTGGAACTGGGTAACGCCACCGGCTTCGACGTGTTCCTGCAAGACCAGGGTGGCGTTGGCCACCAGAAGTTGATGGATGCGCGTAACCAGTTCCTCGGTGCCGCTGCACAAAGCAAGATCCTGGCGGGCGTGCGCCCCAACGGCGTGAACGATGAGCCGCAGTACGAGCTGACCGTTGACGACGAGAAGGCCAGCGCCCAGGGCATCAGCCTGGCAGACATCCAGCAGACCCTGGCAATCGCCTTGGGTGGCAGCTACATCAACGACTTCATCGACCGTGGTCGTGTGAAGAAGGTGTATGTACAGGGTGACGCCGCCAGCCGGATGTCTCCGGAAGACCTGAGCAAATGGTACGTGCGCAGCACGTCCGGGAAGATGGTGCCGCTGTCGGCCATCTCTTCGGGCAAGTGGATCTTCGGTTCGCCGAAACTCTCGCGCTATAACGGTGTAGCGGCGATGGAAATCCTCGGTACCCCGGCACCTGGCTACAGTACCGGTGATGCGATGGCGGAAGTCGAGCGTATCGCCAAGGACCTGCCGGCCGGTGTCGGTTACTCCTGGACCGGCCTGTCGTACGAAGAACGCCTGTCCGGCTCCCAGGCACCTGCGCTGTACGCCCTGTCGCTGCTGGTCGTGTTCCTTTGCCTTGCGGCACTGTACGAAAGCTGGTCGATTCCGATCGCGGTGATTCTGGTTGTACCACTGGGTGTGATCGGTGCACTGATCGCCACCAGCCTGCGGGGACTGTCCAACGACGTGTTCTTCCAGGTGGGCCTGTTGGTGACGGTGGGCCTGGCGGCGAAAAACGCCATCCTGATCGTGGAGTTCGCCAAAGAGCTTCACGAACAGGGCAAAGGCATCGTCGAGTCGGCTATCGAGGCATCCCGCATGCGTCTGCGTCCGATCATCATGACGTCCATGGCGTTCATGCTCGGCGTACTGCCCCTGGCGATTTCCACCGGTGCCGGCTCAGGTAGCCAGCACGCCATCGGTACGGGCGTAATTGGCGGTATGATCACCGCCACGGTCCTCGCGATTTTCTGGGTACCCCTGTTCTTCGCAACCGTGTCCTCCGCTGGCGAGCGTAAAAAGACTGAAACCAAGCAAACTCCTAAAGAGGCTGGCCAATGAGCAAGTCGCTACTTTCCTTAGCCGTCACGGCATTCGTGCTCAGTGGCTGCTCGCTGATCCCGGACTACCAGCGCCCTGAAGCGCCGGTAGCCGCGCAGTTCCCGCAGGGGCCGGCGTATTCGTCGGCCCAGGCGCCGAGCCAGGCCGCCGCCGAGCAAGGCTGGAAGCAGTTTTTCCATGACCCTGCCCTGCAGCAGCTGATCCAGACTGCACTGGTGAACAACCGCGACCTGCGTGTCGCGGCCCTGAACATCGACGCCTATGCCGCGCAGTACCAGATCCAGCGTGCCGACCTGTTCCCGGCCATCTCGGCCACCGGCAGCGGCAGCCGTTCGCGGACTCCAGCCAAACTGTCGCAGACCGGCGAAGCGGGCATTACCAGCCAATACTCGGCGGGCCTGGGGATCAGCTCTTATGAGCTGGACCTGTTCGGCCGTGTGCGCAGCCTGAGCGAGCAAGCGCTGCAACAATACTTCGCCACCGAAGAAGCGCGTCGCACCACTCAGATCAGCCTGGTGGCCAGTGTGGCCAACGCCTACCTGACCTGGCAGGCCGACAAGGAGCTGCTCAAGCTCACCCAGGACACCCTGGGCGCGTACGAGCAGAGCTTCAAGCTCACCTCCCGCAGCAATGAAGTCGGCGTAGCGTCGGCCCTGGACCTGAGCCAGGCCCGTACCTCGGTGGAAAACGCCCGGGTTGCACTGGCGCGCTATACCCGCCAGGTGGCCCAGGACGAAAACAACCTGACCCTGCTGCTGGGCACCGGCCTGCCGGCGAACATCGTCAGCCGGCCATTGGCTGACGACCTGCTGAGCGAAGTACCGGCCGGCCTGCCGTCGGACCTGCTGCAACGTCGTCCGGACATCCTGCAGGCCGAGTACAACCTCAAGGCGGCCAACGCCAACATCGGTGCGGCACGGGCAGCGTTCTTCCCGAGCATCACCCTGACCGCCAGTGCCGGTACTGCAAGCCCGACCCTGGGCGGCCTGTTCAAGGGTGGTTCGGGTACCTGGTCGTTCGCACCGCAGATCAACATCCCGATCTTCAACGCCGGCAGCCTGCGCGCCAGCCTGGATTACTCGAAAATCCAGAAAGAGATCAACGTCGCCAACTACGAGAAAGCGATCCAGACCGGCTTCCAGGAAGTCTCCGATGGCCTTGCCGCCCGCGAGACCTACAAGCAGCAACTGGACGCCCAACGTGGCTTCGTCGCGGCCAACCAGGATTACTACCGCCTGGCCGAGCGTCGCTACCGCATTGGTGTCGACAGCAACCTGACGTTCCTCGACGCCCAGCGCCAACTGTTCAGTGCCCAGCAATCGCTGATCACCGACCGCCTGGCGCAGCTCAACAGCGAGGTCAACCTGTACAAGGCCCTCGGTGGTGGCTGGAACGAGCAAACCGCGAAGAACGAGCCGTTGAAAGAAGAAGCGCCAAAGCTGAATCTGTTCTGATAGCCCGGTAACACAAAAACCGCTTCCCTCACGGGAGGCGGTTTTTTTATGCCTGTAACAAAGATCAAGGTAGGAGCTGTCGAGCCTTGGCGAGGCTGCGATGGGATCGCTGCGGTGTGTCTGGCAGACCGCGTCGTCTGCATCGCGGGCAAGCCCGGCTCCCACAAGGGGGTGCATTTCAGATCCGGGAGCGGCACTGGTCTAATGTGGGTTGCGTTTCGCGCCGGACATCAGGGTAAAATTGGTAACAGATTCTTACAGACCACAGAGGGAGCTTGTCGTAATGATCGTAGGAATCGACCTGGGGACCACCAACAGTCTTGCCGCCGTATGGCGCGGCGATACCACCGAGTTGGTGCCCAACGCCCTTGGCCAGTTCCTGACCCCAAGCGTGGTCGGGCTGGATGACCAGGGCCGGATTCTGGTGGGCCAGGCCGCACGCGAGCGGCTGCACACTCACCCGCAACTGACCACCTCGCTGTTCAAGCGCTACATGGGCAGCGCCACTGAAGTGCGCCTGGGCGACCGGCTGTTCCGCCCGGAAGAGCTCTCGGCGCTGGTGCTCAAAAGCCTCAAGGAAGACATCGAGCGCACCTACGGCCACACCGTCACGGAAGCCGTGATCAGCGTGCCCGCCTACTTCAGTGACGGCCAGCGCAAGGCCACCCGCATCGCCGGTGAACTGGCCGGCCTGAACATCGAAAAGCTGATCAACGAACCCACCGCCGCCGCCCTCGCCTACGGCCTGCACCAGCGGGACAAGGAAACCTCGTTCCTGGTGTTCGACCTTGGCGGCGGCACCTTTGACGTGTCGATCATCGAGCTGTTCGACGGCGTCATGGAAGTGCGCGCCAGCGCCGGTGACAACTTCCTCGGCGGCGAAGATTTCGACACCCTGCTGCTCGACCATTTCATCGACAGCCAGCGCAACGTCCAAGGCTTCCCGCCACGGGCCTCGGTGCTGCAACCCCTGCGACGCGAAGCCGAACGGGTGCGCAAGGCCCTCGGCCAGGACGACAGCGCCGAGTTCACGTTGCGCGTGGATGGCCAGCAATGGACCCACACCATCACCCAGCAGGAACTGGCCAAACTCTTCACGCCGCTGCTTGAACGCCTGCGCACCCCGATTGAACGGGCGCTGCGGGACGCGCGCATCCGGGTCGGCGACCTGGACGAGATCCTGCTGGTGGGCGGCACCACGCGCATGCCGCTGGTGCGCAAGCTGGCCGCCGGATTGTTCGGGCGCTTCCCGTCCATCAGCCTCGACCCCGACCAGGTCGTTGCCCACGGCGCCGCGATTCAAGCCGCGCTCAAGGCGCGTTCGGCGGCGCTGGAAGAAGTGGTGCTGACCGACGTCTGCCCTTACACCCTGGGCATCGAAACCTCGACCCAGTACGGTAACCACATCGAAAGCGGCCATTACCTGCCGCTGATCGAGCGCAACAGCAGCGTGCCGGTGAGCCGCGTCAAAACCGTGCACACCATGCACGACAACCAGGCCCAGGTACTGCTGAAAATCTTCCAGGGCGAAAGCCGCCTGGTGAAAGACAACATCAAGCTCGGCGAGCTGGAAATTGATGTGCCCAAGCGCAAGGCCGGCGAAGTCTCGCTGGATGTGCGCTTCACCTATGACAACAACGGCCTGCTGGAAGCCCAGGTAAGTATTCCGCTGACGGGCGAGCAACACTCGCTGGTGATCGAGAACAACCCCGGCGTACTGACTGCGGACGAAATCCAGCAACGCCTGCAAGCCCTGGCGCTGCTGAAGATTCACCCGAGGGACCAACAGGTCAACACCGTGCTGACCGCACGCCTGGAGCGGCTCTACCAGGAAAACCTGGGGGAGTTGCGTGAGCAATTGGGCCATTGGGCGGCGCAGTTCCAGCAAGTGCTCGACACCCAGGACGAACGTCGTATCCGTGAAGCCCGCACGGAACTCACCCGGCAACTGGAACAACTGGACAGTGGCATCTGGCGCTAGGGAGCCTGCGACATGGAATGTTGGACAGTGTTGCAACTGCCGGAAGACGCCGACGAACGCAGCATCAAGCGCAGCTATGCGCGCCGGCTCAAAAACTGCCGCCCGGATGACGATGCCGAAGGCTTCCAGCGCCTGCGGGAGGCTTACGAGCAGGCGCTGAACATCGCGCGCTGGCGGGCCGAGCATGAAGAGCAAGAAGCCGAAGCCATTGAAGCCCCGGTGGCGGAGCAGGCCTACGGCAGCCTCAACCAGTACTCGGACTTTATCGACGTGCACCCCGTCAGCCCTGCCCCGTTCGCGCTACCGCCCGAGCAGACTCGTGCACAGGCCCTGATCAAAGGGCTGAGCGCAGCCAACCTCAACGAGCGCTGGGAGCAGGCGCAGCAGCAACTGTGTGCGGATGCCTTCCAGGCCGCCCTGCTGCGCCATTGCTTCGATACCCCTGGCGAACGCGGCGCGATTGCCGCCTGGGCCGTGCAGCATCTGGAATGGCTGACGCCCTGGCAAAGCGTGGTGATGACGCCCTGGCAACACGAAGCGCTCACCAACGAACTGCTCCAGCAATACCGCCAGGCGCTTCAGGAACTGTTGGAGCAAAAGGCCGAGCGCGAGTTCGTCAACCAGCTCACGGCGTACAACCAGCAACCCTGGCTGCGGGTGTTCGACCTGCAGCAACAGTGGCAACGCATCATCCTGCAATTGCTCCACGAAACGCAGTGGAGCGTGCCGCTGTTCGAGCGGGTGTCCCAGGCCTTTGGCTGGGACGATCAGAAAGGCGTGCACCCGGAGCCAGAGTGGATGTGGAGCGGCCTGGTGGAGCGCTGCCAGCAGGAAAGCTTCTACGACAACCTGCTGGCCAAGGCCAAGGACGGTCCGCGCAACTCACCGGACGTGCTGGCGGCGCGGCTGCTGCTCACGCCCATGTCCGCCACACAGCAGCATCGCTTCACAGACCCGTTTGGCGGCAACGAATGGAACGCCTGCCAGCACCTGTCTGAAACCCTGGCCTGGCGCTACCCGCAGCTGCTTGAGCGTCTGCCTCAGCCCGATGTGTATTTCTGGCGCAGGTTCCTGCCGCGCGCCGTCTCTTATCAGAGTTGGGTCCGGGTGTGGGGCGGCCTGGCCATCGCCAGTGGCCTGGCGTTTTATCAGCAGAAAAAAACCACGCTGGTCGCCGAAATGGTCATGTTCATGCTGCTGACCTTTATCCCGGCCATGATCGCCATTCGTGGCACCCAGCTCTGGGCGGCATTCACTTCGCGGCTGATCGTACCCGACCTGTGGCTGAGTGAACGCCTGCTGCCCAAGCGCTTCAACCCTCATCAATACTGGTTGGTGCTGCGCCACGGTATCCCGCAAGTGGGCATGCTGTTGATGTTCGGCTTCGTGCTGGGACTGATGGGCATGCTGGGCTACCTGGGCATGATTCTGATCAATCAGTTTCACCGCCGGCGCATTGGCCAAGTCAGCGAAAGCTTCAATGAAAAATACCCGTGGATCAGCGGCCTGCACTGGAGCTACTGGAGCCCGTTTCAGGTCGTGTTCCTGTTAGTGATGGTGGCCGCAACCCTCGCCTGCCAGAAATACTTGCCCGCCTTTCCCTGGACCAGCCTCACCGCCTCCCGCCTGTAACGCGTGCGAAAAACCGGCCAGCCCTGCCGCGGGGCTGGTCCTGCAACTTGCGTTCGATCATCGCCCAAAACCCGCTCCACCCCAATTGAAACGCCCCCGCACCGCCCCGCACCATGGCCCGCACCTGCATAACCCCAATAACAACAGGTCCGACACCATGAGCATCCTTGACCCGCGCCAGCTATTGCTGGCAACCGCTGTTGCCAGTCTCGCCCTTCCCGTTCTCGCCGAAGAACACGGCTTTCTCGAAGACGCCAGCGCCAACCTCAACCTGCGCAACTTCTTCTTCAACCGCAACTTCACCAACCCGACCAAAGCCCAGGGCGGCGCACAGGAGTGGACGCAAAGTTTCATTCTCGACGCCAGGTCCGGTTTCACCCAAGGCACCGTCGGGTTCGGTATGGACGTGCTCGGCCTGTACTCGCAGAAGCTCGATGGCGGACGCGGCACCGGCGGTACCCAACTCCTGCCGCTGGACCGCGATGGCGAGCCCGCCGATAACTTCGGACGCCTCGGCGTTGCGTTCAAGGCCCGGATCTCGAAGACCGAAGTGAAGGTGGGCGAGTGGATGCCGGTGCTGCCGATCCTGCGTTCCGACGATGGCCGCTCACTCCCGCAAACCCTGCGCGGCGGGCAAATCACCTCCAAAGAAATCGACGGCCTGACCCTGTACGGTGGCCAGTTCCGCGCCAACAGCCCGCGGGACGACAGCAGCATGACCGACATGTCGATGTTCGGGAAAACCGCGTTCACCTCCGACCGCTTCAACTTCCAGGGCGGCGAATATGCCTTCAACGACAAACGCACCCAGATCGGCGTGTGGAACGCCCAGCTCAAGGACATCTACAGCCAGCAATACCTCAACCTGATCCACAGCCAGCCCGTGGGCGACTGGACCCTGGGCGCCAACCTCGGGTTCTTCTACGGCAAGGACGACGGCAGCGCCCGCGCCGGCGACCTCGACAACAAGACCTGGTCCGGCTTGTTCTCGGCCCGATACGGTGGCAACACCTTCTACGTGGGCCTGCAAAAACTCACCGGCAACAGCGCCTGGATGCGGGTCAACGGCACCAGCGGCGGCACATTGGCCAACGACAGCTACAACGCCAGCTATGACAACGCCCAGGAAAAATCCTGGCAGGTGCGCCACGACTACAACTTCGCCGCCCTGGGTATTCCAGGCCTGACGTTGATGAACCGCTACATCAGCGGCAGCAACGTACACAGCGGCACGGTGACCGACGGCAGGGAATGGGGACGGGAAAGCGAAGTGGGCTACGTGGTGCAAAGCGGAACATTGAAAGACCTCAATGTGCGCTGGCGCAATTCCAGCATGCGCCGGGACTACAACAACAATGAGTTTGATGAAAACCGGCTGATCGTCAGTTACCCGATAAGCCTGCTGTAAGCCGGCGGCGCACGTGCTGAATCAGTTCGATGCAATACCGGGTGGAACCAGTCCCGCTCGATAGAGAACGTAGAGGTATACCTGCCGCACGTGTCGGCAGGCGATGCTCTCGCCCTCTGATGGCGCAGCTGAAAACCCACCCTCCCGACTTGAAGGCCACGCCATTGAACAGCATAGATTTTCGTCATCCGCCCGCCTACGATCCGCCCGTACGGTTACCACAGCATGTGCAGGAGCCCATTCAAATCAAGACCAGCACGCTGATCAATGATGGCAACCTGCACGCCAGCCGGGTGGTCACCTGGGATCTGGGGCACCCCGACCAGGCGGAAATACTGAATGACACCCTGCTGATTGAAACCGGCAATCACCCAGACATCGTGCACATCAGCAAACACCACAGTGGGCAGTTACGGGTCAGCGTGAATGGCCGATCCTATTGGCTTAAGCCCTCGGACACGCAGGATGGGCCGCCGCCACTGCTGCATATCAAGACCCAGGGCGGCAATGACCGGGTAAGGATTGACAGTGATGTCAGGCTTGCCGTCAAAGTCGAAGCCGGTGACGGTCACGACCACGTCCAGGCGGGCGGTGGCGCAACATGGCTGTTCGGCGGCGCGGGCAATGACACCCTTCGCCTGGCCGACGGCACAGGCTACGCCGAAGGCAATGATGGCGACGACCTGATCACGGGCGGCACCGGCAGCCACGTGATGTATGGCAACAACGGTAATGACCGGTTGTATGCCGGGGCTGGAACCTGCGGCAAACAGAGTTACCTGGACGGTGGCCAGGGCAACGATCATCTTTACGCGGGCAATGGCCATACGGTCATCCATGGAGGCCGAGGCGATGATGTACTGGTGGGTCATGATCGGACCACGTTCTACACCGGCCAGGGTAACGACAGGGTTTTCTCCAATGGAGGCGAAAACCTCATCTATGGCAAGGCCGGCGACACGGTCTACGGTGCCCGCCGTTCAATCGTCAGCCAGGTAACACCCAGTACCGCAGGCGCCCAGGGCCTGGCCGTCGAAGGTTCGGACGCCTTCAGGCAGCGCGTCGCGGATGATCTTGAACTGCTGCGCAACTCACCCAGCGGCCAGGCGATGCTGATGGCAATGGATGCGGCGGCCAGAAAAAACGGTGGGCCCGTCACGATCAAGGAAGAACTTCATATCGATGACAGCCAATACGTTTTCGATAGCGAGGAATTGAGGGCGTGGATGCAACACTCGCCAGTCGATACCGACGACCCTATTGAAGGCGCGATCAAAAACGGCGTACCCGGCTCTAGTGCAACTCAGGCTTATATCCGTTTCAACCGGACGTCCTTACACATCACCCCTGGCGATGTCGCCCCCCCCTTGACCACGCTGTACCATGAACTGGCGCACGCCTATAACGGTGCCAACGGCACGTTTCTTCCCGGGTTCATGCTGGAGGGGCATCCAGGCGAGTCGCCAGGGTACGTGGCCAATAACGAACGCCAGGCGGTCGGCCTTGAAACTGACGCCCCGCCGTTCGACTTCGATAACGACCCCGCCACGCCAGCCACGTCAACCAACCCCAAACCCTTTACCGAAAATACGTTGCACGAAGAAATGGGCAGGCCCTTGCGCCGTCGTTACTCCTGACACGTTGTGCGATAACCGGCTGGTCGTCAGTTACCCGCCAAGCCTGCTGTAAAGCCTCGCGGGACTTGCTGTATGGTGCGCGTGTCATGGATGACCGAAACCCGCAGCCAACGTCTTCGAGTCCGCCGTCCACCATGAAACCCTTCGCCATCGCATCGGCCCTATGGGTCCTGGCCCTGAGCCTCAGCGGCTGTATCGGTCCGCCCCTGGCCCTCACACCGCAGACCGAACAACGCCTGAAAACCGAGGCGCCAATTCGTTTTTTGCTGACCTTCGATGACGGCCCCAGCGCTTCGGGTTTTATGAACCCCAGCCGTTCGGTGATGGCTGACCTGGCGAATAACCCGATACAGCCGGGCATCAAGGCGGTGTTCTTTTTGCAGACCGAGGCGCCCCGCTCCGGCGGCAACCCACGGGGTCGCAAGACCATGGAGCGGGAATTCGCAGCCGGCCATATCCTGGCCTTCCACACCGCCACGCCGTGGCACAGCAATCATCGCTCGCAGAGTCCCGCTGAACTGGAGCACTACCTCAGCCTGGGTTCGTCGACCCTTCAGTCCATCACCGGCCAGCCGCCCACGCTGGTACGCCCGCCGTTCTGGAATTACGACAAACGCACCTTCGCCGCCTACCAGCAGCATGGGATGCACGTGCTGCTCACGGACCTGAGTGCGAATGACGGGGTGATCTGGGTCTTCAACGGCAGCCCGCGTCGTCGGGAAAACCTGATACGCCAGTTGTCGGTACTGCGCGAGCGCATTGCCAAGGGTGAGTTACCGACCGTGGACGGCGTGATCCCGGTGGTGGTGACCTTCCACGACATCAACCGCTACACCGCCTGGCACCTGAAGGAATACCTGCAAATCCTGATGGACAGTGCGCGTATCAACGGCGTACCGGTCGCCACGCAGCCGTTCTATACCGACCGCGCAGCCTTGCAGCGCGCCGCCATGGCCCGCACGGTGAAGGACGCTGACGAAGTGGTGCATCTGCCGGGCGTGTGGAACTGGGTGTGGGACGCAGACTCCCACTGACCGCTCGGGTCAGCTCGAGTGGCCGGCAAATTTCTGGATCAGATGCGTCGGGCCGGACACGATCAGCAGATCACCCGGCAGCACCAGGGTGCTCGGGGTGGCATGCTGGAAATCCTGGCTGGCGCGCTTGAGCCCGACGATCGTCACGCCGAATTTTTCGCGGATCTGCCCGTCGGCCAGGGTGTTGTTGTGACACGACAGCGGGGAATGAATCTTCGCGATGGCAAAACCGTCGTCGAACTCAATGAAATCGATCATCCGCCCGGTAATCAGGTGAGCCACCCGCTCGCCCATTTCCTTCTCCGGGTAGACCACATGATGGGCGCCAATGCGCTGGGCTATCTGCCCATGCTCGGCGGTGCGGGCCTTGACCCAGATATCCGAAATCCCCAGTTCGGTCAGGGCCATGACGGTCAGCAGGCTGGCGGACAAGTCGGTGCCAATTCCCACAATAGCGTGGGCAAAGTCGGCAATCCCCAGTTGGCGCATGACCTGCAGGTTGGTCGAGTCGGCCTGGGCCGCGTGGGTCAAGAGATCGGCCCACTCATGCACCGGCGCAGGGTCGCTGTCGATCCCCATCACATCATGGCCCAGGCGCATCAATGATTGGGCCACCGAGCCACCAAAGCGGCCAAGCCCGATCACCACTACGCTGTCGCCTTTGGCGAAAGAAAAGCGTTCTGAAAATAACAAGTTAGCCAACAATTGGATGTTCCTCCGGGTAGCGGTACGGCATGCGGTGCTCCCCCAGCGCCAGCGAGGCCGCCAGGGTAATAGTGCCAACACGCCCGATGTACATCAGCAGGGTCAGCACCAACTGGGCCGAGGTGGGGAGATCGGCGGTAATGCCGGTGGACAAGCCCACGGTGCCAAACGCCGAGATGACTTCGAAAATCACCTGGTCGGTGGGCAGCGCGGTTTCACGCAGGATAAACAGCGTCGCCAGCACGATCAGCGCGCTGCTCAGCACCAGCACCGTAATGGCCTGGCGCTGGGCCGGGGCGCCGACTCGCCGGCCAAATGCCTCGCAGTCACTGTTCCCGCGAATTTCGGCAATCACCAGCAAGGCCAGGATCGCGACCGTGCCAACCTTGACACCACCGGCCGTGCCCGCACTACCGCCGCCGACGAACATCAGGAAGTAATGCACGGCCCAGCTTTCCGGGGTCAGTGCGCCAATCTCGATGGAATTGAACCCGGCAGTGCGGGCGGACACCGAAGCAAATGCCGCCGAGAGCAGTTTATCGGCCACGGCCATCGGGCCCAGGGTGGCCGAGTTGTCCCACTCGAACAGCAGCAGCGTGAGCAACCCGAGCATCAGTAAAATGGCGGTGCCGGCCAGGGTGAGCTTGGTATGCAGTGACCAGCGACGGGGCTGATTGAACCGGCTGCGCAAGTCGTACAGCACCGGAAAACCAATGCCGCCGATCACAATCGCCGCCATGATCGGCAGCAACACCCAGCCGTCTGCGGCATAACGTATCAGGCTGTCGGGATAAATCGAGAACCCCGCGTTATTGAACGCCGATACCGCATGAAACAGGCCGCTCCATGCCGCGTCGCTCCATGGCTGGCCATAGGCAAAATGAAACCTGAGGGTGAGCCAAACGGCCGCGACGAGTTCCAGGGCTAACGTCACCACCAGCACCAACTTCGCCACGCTGGCGATGTCGCCCACGCCCAATGAGCGCGACTCCAACTGTGCGACCATTTTGGTACGCAGGCGCAACCGGCTGTTCACCATCAAGCCGAGCAACGTGGCCACCGTCATGATGCCGAAGCCACCGAGCTGGAACAGCAGAAGAATCACCGACTGACCGAAGGTCGACCAGTACGTGCCGGTGTCCACCACCACCAACCCGGTCACGCAGACGGCGGACACCGCCGTAAAGAAGGCCGTCACCCAAGGAACGGCCGCCCCTTCAGCCTGGGAGATCGGCTGCATCAGCATGAAGGTTCCGGCCAGTATCGCGGCCAGGAACACCAGGGCAACCACCCTTGCGGGATGCAGCAGTAGTTTCATCGGGTATCAGGGCTCGGGGCGTAACAGAGAGGGCCATAGCGCAGGATAAACACGACGCGCCATAGGAGCTGTAGGAAGAAGCCGTCACTCATTATCAGCATAGCTGAAACACTCAAGTGCCCATCCGTAGGACCGTCTACTGCGTTGCACAGCCTCGCGACGACAGGTAACAGTAATCGCCCCAACATCCCGAGTGCCATGAGGAACTCGCCCCCAAGTTCCGCCACACAAAGGGTATATCCACACAGAGATAAGACCCCATGAATATGTCTCCCCTTCTCGGTTCGCCGGCACTCAACCCACAGGTGATATCACCTGCACCGACAGATTCGAAGGCGTCCTCACCGCCAGTCCCCGTGGTCATCACCGGCAAATCGTCGCGATATATTGGCCACGACAGGCCGCTGGACTTCTTGTATTTCTCTGCCGACTCCAGGCTCACCCCGGACCAGAATCCGTGGGATAAAAACGAGAAAAAGTACGTCAATACCGACGTATTGCGACACGACCAAAATGTGAAGATCTACCAGGAGATCACCTACGTCAGTAAAAACGGACAGCCTGTGGGCTCTACCGGTAACGAGTTCGTCATCGAGACAGGCAACCAAGCCGACAAGGTGATCATCAAAAAAGGCCCGGACCACAGCCTGATCGCTCTCATCAACAAAACACCCTACCAACTGAACCTGCTTCGCTCCCCTGACGGCAGTGAAACTCAACCCCTGCGCATCAGAACAAACGGCGGCGACGACTGCGTTCTGATCGACCCTCAGGTTGCGAACGATATCCGCATCGAATTGGGTGACGGCAACGATTACGCCAGGGCCGGCGCGGGCAACACCCGACTCTACGGCGGAGCGGGCAACGACACCCTTAAACTCGGCAGCGGCAACGGCATCGCGTTCGGCGACGATGGCAATGATTTGCTGATCGCAGGTTCCGGTAACAGCGTTCTCAAAGGCAACAACGGCAACGACCGTATGCAAGCCGGCCGAGGATCACCGGAACGCCGCCTGTTCATGGACGGCGGTGATGGCCATGACTTCATGATTGTCACCCGCAATGACACCGACATCCCGGCAGTCATACACGGAGGCAAAGGTGAAAATCTGATCGTGACCCATGGCCCCGCCACGATCTATACCGGGCGCGACCGGAACATTGTCAGGTCCGATAACGACGACACCGTCATCTACGCCAAGACTTCGGACGAGATTCACCGCACGCCAGGTTCCACACGCGTTCACACACAACCCGATCAGGCGGGTAAAAGTGGCTACATCATTGAAGGTTCTACCGAGTTCAAACAACGGGTAGAGGACGATATGGAGTTGCTGAGAATGTCACCGCAGGGCAAGAAAATGCTCGGTGCTGCCGACGCCACGGCCCAGCGCAACAACGCCCCGGTTCGCATCACTGAATTCACGGGCGATAACGGTGTTTATTATTTCAATAACGCCGCGGTTCGCAGCCATCTGGCAGCAGGTGAACCCCTTGAAACCCTGGCACCCGCGGCCCAAGGCCATATCACCGATCATCAGCGCGGCGCTGTCGCCACCGCCGGGGAAATACAGTACAACCCCTCCTTCTCGCTTGATGAGGACAGCGCGCCGGTCAACGCCCTCTATCACGAAATGGCCCATGCCTATAACGGTGCAACCGGGACCTTCCTGCAGGGCGACACCGCCATACCGCAGAACCCCGAAGGTGAACCCAACGCTGAACGACAAGCGGTAGGCTTGCCTACCGCCACGCAGCCGTTTGACTTCGACAATCACCGCGCGACCGCGCCCACGACTACCAATCCCACGCCCTTTACGGAAAACGCCCTGAGGGACGAAATGGGACGCCCATTACGCGGCCATTACACGTAACAGGCACCGCTCACTCAGGCCGAATCGCGCGACTCCACACCGAGTTCGTCCCACACCGACTCGGCCAGATGAAACGTCGCGTTGGCCGCCGGAATCCCGCAGTAGATCGCGCTCTGCATCAGCACTTCCTTGATCTCGGCGCGGGTCACGCCGTTACTCGCGGCGGCCCGCAGGTGCAGCTTCAGTTCTTCACTGCGGTTCATGCCGATGAGCATGGCGATGGTGATCAGGCTGCGGGTATGCCGGGGCAGGCCCGGGCGGGTCCAGATATCACCCCAGGCGTGGCGGGTGATCATTTCCTGGAACTCGCTGTTGAACTCGGTCAGGGCATTGAGGCTGCGGTCGACATGGGCGTCGCCCAGCACTTCGCGGCGCACTTGCAGGCCGTCGGCATAACGTTGTTTCTCGTCCACAAAAAGCTCCTCATGCAACTATCGACGACAGGCACATCACCTGTGGCGAGGGAGCTTGCTCCCGTTGGGTCGCGCAGCGGCCCCAATAAGGTCGCTGCATATTTACTGGAAGATCCCTATTGCGGCTTTTGGGGCTGCTACGCAGTCCAGCGGGAGCAAGCTCCCTCGCCACAGGGTTTAGCGATACTCAGCGGGCTAACAGAAATTCCAGTACGCGGTCGCTGAACGCCACACCGGCTTGCACGTTGGACAGGTGCGCCGCGTAGAACTCGGCATACTCGGCGCCCCTCACCTGCTCCTGGATAAAGTGCCCACCGGAAGGCGGTGTGACCGCATCTTCAGTGCCGGCAATCACCAGGGTCGGCACCTTGATCAATGCCAGTTGCTCGCGCAAATCCGCGTCGCGGACCGCCGCGCAGTTGGCGGCATAGCCTTGGGGATTGGTCGCCGCCAGCATGTCGGTGATCAGCTTGGCTTGATCAGGATGGACCTCGGCGAAATCGGCGGTAAACCAACGTGCGATCGAGGCGTCACGCAGGGCCACCATCGCAGCCGAACCTTCCCGCAGGACCATCTCGATGCGCGGGTTCCAGATCTCGGGCGTGCCAATTTTCGCGGCGGTGTTGCACACCACCAGCCGGCGCAGGCGCTCACCGGCATTGATGCCCAGCCATTGGCCGATCAGGCCGCCCATGGACAACCCGCAAAAATGCGCGCGTTCGATCTGCAGCGCATCCAGCAACGCCAATACGTCATGGCCCAACTGCTCGATGCTGTAGGGGCCTTCTGTCACCAGTGACTTGCCGTGGCCACGAGTGTCGAAACGCAGCACCCGGAAGTGCTTCGTGAACGCCTCGATCTGGATGTCCCACATGTGCAGGTCGGTGCCCAGGGAGTTGGACAGCACCAGCACCGGTGCGTCTTCGGGGCCATCGAGTTGGTAGTTCAGTGCGCCATCGGCGAGTTGTACAAATCCCACAGCAGCCTCCTCAGGCAGTCAAAGCAAAATGTTCGGCCACGGCCCGGGTGACCCAGGTTTGCGCCTGGCCCAGGTAATGCGCCGGGTCCAGCAGGCGATCAAGTTCGGCCGCCGAGAGCTCGGCCGTCACTTGCGGCTCATCCCCCAGCACCGCCCGCAGGTGGCGCCCGTGCGCGACGGCGCGTTTGCAGCATTGTTCCAGCAGATGGTGCGCAGTTTCGCGGCCCAGGCGTTGGGCGAGGACGATGCTGACCGCTTCGGCCAGCACCAGGCCTTGGGTCAGGTCAAGGTTTTGGCCCATGCGCCCGGGGTCGACTTCCAGGCCTTCGCTGACCAGCAGCGCCTGATGCAACGCACCGGACACCAGCCGGCAAATCTCCGGCAAGGTCTCCCATTCGGCGTGCCACAGGCCCAGGCTGCGCTCGTGCTCCTGGGGCATGGCGCTGAACATCGTCGCCACCAGGCCGGGCACGCGGGTGGCGGCGCTGATCAGCACGGCGGCGCCCACCGGGTTGCGTTTGTGGGGCATGGTCGAGGAGCCGCCTTTGCCGGGTGCCGACGGTTCGAACACTTCCGCCGCTTCGGTCTGCATCAGCAGGCTGATGTCGCGGCCGAGTTTGCCCAGGCTACCGGCGATCAGGCCAAGCACCGAGGCGAACTCCACCAGGCGGTCGCGCTGGGTATGCCAGGGTTGTTCCGGCAAGCCCAGTTGCAACTCGGCGGCCAGCGCTTGAGCCACCGGCATCGCCTGTTCGCCGAGGGCCGCCAGGGTGCCGGAAGCACCACCAAATTGCAGCACCAGCAAGCGCGGTTTGAGTTCGCTGAGGCGTTGCCGACTGCGGCTGACTGCACCGAGCCAGCCGGCGATTTTCATGCCCAGCGTGACCGGTGTTGCATGCTGCAACCAGGTCCGGCCAGCCAACGGGGTTGCGGCATAGCGTTGAGCCTGGGCAGCGAGGATGTCACCGAGCCGCGCCAGGTCGTGTTCGATCAATTCGACCGCGCTGCGCAGTTGCAGCACCAGGCCGGTGTCCATCACATCCTGGCTGGTAGCGCCCAGATGCACATAACGTTCGGCGCCGACATCTTCGCTGGCGATCAACTTGCCGAGGGCCTTGACCAACGGAATCGCCGAATTGCCCGCCGTGGCAATCGCCTCGCCGAGGGCATCAACGTCGTAGAGAGAAGCCAGGCAGGCCTGGGCAATGGGTGCGACGGCCGCGTGCGGGATCAACCCCACCTGGGCCTCGGCCCGGGCCAGCGCCGCTTCGAAATCCAGCATGCCCTGCAAGCGCCCCTGGTCGCAGAACACTTCGGCCATGCCGTTGGCAGTGAAATAGGCGTCGAACAGTTGGTTGCTCGTGCGCATGCTCATAAAACATCCCTAGGTGGCGCATACCCGGCAACGGGCATGCGCCAGCCGGTTACAGATCGTGGTGCAAGTACGCCGCCTCTTTGGGCAGGCGCAAGCTGAACAGGAACGCCACCGCCATCATCGCCGTGACGTACCAATAGAAGGTGTTCTCCATGCCCAGGGACTTCAGGCCCAGGGCCACGTACTCCGCCGAACCACCGAAGATCGCGTTCGCCACCGCATACGCCAGGCCCACGCCGAGTGCACGCACTTGTGGCGGGAACATTTCGGCTTTCACCAGCCCGCTGATGGAGGTGTAGAAGCTCACGATGGCCAGGGCCAGGGTGATCAGCACAAACGCCAGGAACGGGCTGCTGACGGTTTTCAGGGTCAGCAGGATCGGCACGGTGAACAGGGTGCCCAGGGCACCGAACCACAGCATCGAATTACGCCGGCCGATCTTGTCTGCCAGCATGCCGAACACCGGCTGCATGCACATGTAGAAGAACAGCGCGCCGGTCATGATGTAGCTGGCCGTCTTGGCGTGCATCCCGGCGGTGTTCACCAGGTACTTCTGCATGTAGGTGGTGAAGGTGTAAAAAATCAGCGAGCCGCCGGCGGTGTAGCCGAGCACCGTGATAAACGCCGCCTTGTGATCGCGGAACAGCGCGGCAATGCTGCCGGCGTCCTTGTCTTCACGCATTTCCTTGCTGGTGGTTTCTTTCAGGGTGCGACGCAGCAACAGCGAGATCACGGCCGCGATGGCGCCGATCACGAACGGAATCCGCCAGCCCCAGGCCCGCAGTTCTTCTTCGGTGAGGATCTGTTGCAGGATCACCACCACCAGCACCGCCAGCAGTTGCCCGCCGATCAGGGTCACGTACTGGAACGAGGCGAAGAACCCGCGCTGGCCCTTGAGGGCGACTTCACTCATGTAGGTGGCGGTGGTGCCGTATTCGCCGCCGACCGACAGGCCCTGGAACAACCGGGCCACCAGCAGCAAGGCCGGGGCCCAGGCGCCGATGTCTTTGTAGGTGGGCAAAAACGCGATGACCAGGGAGCCGGCGCACATCATCAGCACCGAGATCATCATGGAATTCTTGCGACCGTGTTTATCCGCCACCCGGCCGAACAGCCAGCCGCCGATGGGACGCATCAGGAAGCCGGCAGCGAACACGCCGGCGGTGTTGAGCAGTTGCACGGTGGGGTCGTCCGACGGGAAAAACGCCGGGGCGAAATAGATGGCGCAGAAGGCATAGACGTAGAAGTCGAACCATTCGACGAGGTTGCCGGAAGAGGCACCGACAATCGCAAAAATCCTTTTGCTGCGTTCTTCTCCGGTGTAGTGGCTCGTTTTTGTTGTCATGTTTTTTCACTCAGTGGGAACGGTTATAGCCTAGACATACTTTGCAACAACCATGTTCCGCAAGCAGACTTTTGGATATTTGTTGCCTGGGCTGGCCTCATCGCGGGCAAGCCCGGCTCCTACATTTGGAATGCATTCCCCTGTGGGAGCTGGCTTGCCTGCGATAAATCCCCCGCCAACTCAATAATCGAAGAACACCGTTTCTTCGTCTGTGCCCTGCAAAATCACATTCCACTGATACACACCCGCCGCATCCGCCTTGGCGATCAACGTGCGCCGCCGCTCCTGGGGCACACACGCCAGCAGCGCGTCATCCCCATTCAGCGCCTCACCGTCAAAGTAAATCCGCGTCAGCAGGTGCTTCACCAATCCACGGGCAAACACCAACACCACCAAGTGCGGCGCCTGGGTCGTACCCTTCAACCCCGGCACGCTGCCCGGCTTGATGGTGGTAAACCGAAACCGCCCTTCGGCATCCACCGGCACCCGGCCAAAACCTTCGAAGTTCGGATCCACCGCCTTGTCCTGGTCATCTTCGGGATGGTCGTACTTGCCGGCTGCATTGGCCTGCCAGACTTCCAGCATGGCGTCGTTGACCACATCGCCGTTGCCATCCACCACCTGCCCGGTGATCGCCACACGCTCACCGAGGGTTGCTGCAACGGTCAGGTCTTCGCGGTTCAGCCAGGTCAGGCCGATGTGGTAATACGGCCCGACGGTGTGGGAAGTAGTCGCGTTGAGGCTCATCTCATTTCTCCATCGGCGTGGCGTCGCGGCCGCGCAGGACGATGTCCCAGCGGTAGCCGAGGGCATAGTGCGGAATGGTTTTTTCCAGATCGAACGAGGCGATCAGGCGTTCCTTGGCGGACGTATCCGGGACGCAGTTATAGATCGGGTCGTAGGCCAGCAGCGGGTCGCCGGGGAAGTACATCTGCGTCACCAGCCGCGTCAGCACACTCGGGCCGAACAGCGAGAAGTGGATATGCGCCGGGCGCCAGGCGTTGTGGTGGTTGCCCCACGGGTAGGCACCGGGCTTGATGGTCTGGAACTGGTACCAGCCATCGGCGTCGGTGACGGTACGGCCGGTGCCGGTGAAGTTCGGGTCCAGCGGCGCGTCGTGCACGTCGCGTTTGTGGTTGTAGCGGCCGGCAGCGTTGGCCTGCCAGATTTCCACGAGGATGCCGGGCACGGGCAAGCCGTTTTCATCCAGCACACGCCCGTGAATGATGATGCGCTCGCCCTGGGGCTCGCCTTCGTGCTGGGCGGTCAGGTCGTTGTCCTTCTCGTTGATCCGCTCGGCACCGATGGTCGGGCCGGTGATTTCCGACAGGGAATGGGGCAGGAACACCAACGGCTTGGACGGCGAACGCAGGTTCGTCGACTGGTAGGCCGGGTGCAGGTAATCAGGCTGAGTACCCGCTTGCGGGCGCCGGTATCCGGGCTTGTCACTCATGGAGCAATCCTCTTTATTTTTGTGGGTCTCAAACGCGTTCGATCGCCAGGGCCAAACCTTGGCCAACCCCCACACACATGGTCGCCAGGCCTTTGCTGCCGCCGGTTTTTTCCAGCTGATGCAACGCGGTCAGCACCAGGCGCGCGCCGCTCATGCCCAGCGGATGGCCGAGGGCAATCGCGCCGCCGTTCGGGTTGACCTGGGGTGCGTCGTCGGCAATCCCCAGTTCCCGCAGTACGGCCAGGCCCTGGCTGGCAAAGGCTTCGTTGAGTTCGATCACATCAAAATCGGTGACCGCCAGGCCCAGGCGCTCCACCAGTTTGCGCACCGCCGGCACCGGGCCGATGCCCATTACACGTGGCGCCACACCGGCGCTGGCCATGCCCAATACCCGAGCGCGGGCGGTCAGGCCGTGTTTTTTGACGGCTTCGGCGGAGGCCAGGATCAGCGCGGCGGCACCGTCGTTGACGCCCGAGGCGTTGCCCGCGGTGACGGTCTTGTCGGGGCCGTTGACCGGCTTGAGTTTGGTCAGGGCCTCCAGAGTGGTATCGGCCCGTGGGTGCTCGTCGTGCTCGACCACGGTTTCGCCTTTTTTATGGGCGACCCGCACCGGCACGATCTCTTCAGCGAAGAAGCCGGCGGCCTGTGCAACGGCGGTACGTTGCTGGCTGCGCAGGGCGAAAGCGTCCTGGTCGGCGCGGGAGACTTTATAGTCATCGGCCACGTTGTCGGCGGTCTGCGGCATCGGGTCGACGCCGTACTGGGCCTTCATCAACGGGTTGATGAAACGCCAGCCGATGGTGGTGTCTTCCAGCTTCATGTTGCGCGAAAACGCTGCATCCGCCTTGCCCATCACGAACGGCGCGCGGGACATCGACTCGACGCCACCGGCAATTGCCAGCTCCATCTCGCCGCTGGCGATGGCGCGGAACGCCGTGCCGATGGCGTCCATGCCCGAAGCGCACAGGCGGTTCAGGGTGACGCCGGGAATGCTCTCCGGCAGGCCGGCCAGCAGCGCGGCCATGCGGGCGACGTTGCGGTTGTCTTCGCCGGCCTGGTTGGCGCAGCCGAGGAACACTTCGTCCACCGCATTCCAGTCCACCGACGGGTTGCGCTCCATCAAGGCCTTGATCGGCAGTGCCGCCAGGTCATCGGCGCGCACGGTAGACAAGCCTCCGCCAAAACGGCCGATGGGGGTACGAATGGCGTCACAGATAAATACGTCGCGCATCAGGCTTCTCCGGGGGCTTGGCCGTGGGCGGCAGCGGTGCGTGCTTCAAGGTCGCGCAGGGCAGTCAGTTCAATCTCGGTGGGCTCGGCGCTGGTGGTCACCTGGTCGGCGAAACGGATCGCCCAACCGGTGGCGGCCACTACTTGCTCACGGGTCACGCCAGGGTGCAGGGCGGTGACGACAAACTCGTGGCTGCCCTCCTCCGGTTCCATGATGCACAGGTCGGTAATAATCCCTACAGGGCCGGCGCCTGGCAGACCCAGGCGTTTGCGCGAGTCGCCGCCTTCGCCGTGGCCAACCGAGGTAATGAAATCCAGTTTGTCGACAAACGAACGGGCCGACTGCTTGAGGATGATCAGCACGCTCTTGGCGGAGCCGGCGATCTCCGGTGCGCCACCGGCACCCGGCAGGCGCACTTTGGGCTGGTGATAATCACCAACCACGGTGGTGTTGATATTGCCGAAACGGTCGACCTGGGCCGCACCGAGGAAGCCGACGTCAATGCGCCCGCCCTGCAGCCAGTAGCGAAAAATCTCACCGGTCGGCACCACGGTGTCTGCGGTTTCCGCCAGCTCGCCGTCACCGATGGACAGCGGCAGCACCGACGGCTTGGCGCCAATCGGGCCGGACTCGTAGATCAGCACCACGTCGGGCGACGACGTCAGGCGTGCCAGGTTGGCCGCCTTGGAAGGCAGGCCGATGCCGACGAAGCACACCGAACCGTTCTTCAGGCGGCGCGCGGCGGCGACGGTCATCATTTCGTTGGTGGAGTAAGCCATTATTTGGCCTCCTGCGCGGTGGCCAGCTTGGCCTGGAATTCACTGAAGTTGGCGGTGCCGTGGATGTATTCGTTGATCCACGCGGTAAACGTCTCACGGTCCCGGGCGATCGGGTCCCAGGCCTGGTAGAAGCGGTTGTCACGCTCGGTGTAACCGTGGGCGTAGGACGGATGCGCGCCGCCTGGCACGTGGCACACGGCGGTCAGGGCCCAGGTCGGTAATACACAGGCGTTCATCGGCGCGTTGAGGTCGTCGACGATCTCTTCGACGGTCACGATGCAGCGCTTGGCCGCCAGGGCCGCTTCCTTCTGCACCCCGAGGATGCCCCACAGCAGTACGTTGCCCTTGCGGTCAGCCTTTTGCGCGTGGATCACAGTGATGTCCGGGCGTACCGACGGCACAGCCGCCAGCACTTCGCCGGTGAACGGGCAGGTCACGGTCTTGATCAGCGGGTTGACCTTGGGCAGGTCGGAACCGGCGTAGGCACGCAGCACCGCAAATGGCAGGCCGGAGGCACCGGCGACGTAGGCATTGGCCAGGTCGGCGTGGCTGTGTTCTTCGATCTCCAGCGGTTGCGGCCACTGTTTTTCAACCGCGTCCCGCAGGCGATGCAGGGAACCCACACCCGGGTTGCCGCCCCAGGAGAAAATCAGCTTGCGTGCACAGCCGGCGCCGATCAACTGGTCGTAGATCAGGTCGGGCGTCATGCGCACCAGCGTCAGGTCTTTCTTGCCCTGACGAATGATTTCATGACCTGCCGCCGTAGGAATCAAGTGAGTAAAGCCTTCGAGTGCAACGGTGTCACCGTCATTCACGAACTGCTTCACGGCCTCGGCCAGGGAAAGGATTTCAGCCATGGGGTTGGGCTCCCGGTATGGATCGAAAAAGGCGCTGGAGGCAGCGCCGAAGTGCTTGAAGGTTAAGCCGGGGGTCGGGGCCAAACAATCCGATAATCGACTGAGTGTTCGATTATCGAACGGATTGTTGTCTTGCTATCGGTCGGCTTTACGTCGCGTCTGCATGGCTGACCATGCCCTTGATCACCACCGCCGTGGTGGCCAAGGCCGCCGGAATCACCAGGGCCGTCAGCACCTGTTCGAAGTTCCAGCCCAGGCCCAGCAAGGTCGCGCCCATCCAGGCACCGAGGATCGCGCCAAAACGGCCGATGCCGAGCATCCACGAAACACCGGTGGCGCGGCCTTGGGTCGGATAGAAACGCGCGGCCAACGACGGCATCGCCGATTGCGCACCGTTGACGCACATCCCGGCGATCAGCACCAGGGTCGCCAGCAGCGTGATATTGCCCAGGCTCTGCCCCACCGCGTAGGCAAATACCCCGGCCAGCAGGTAGAAGGTGCCGATAACTTTGTGGGGATTGAACCGGTCCATCGCCCAGCCCACACCGACCGCACTCAACACGCCGCCAAACTGGAACAAGGCGCCGATAAACGCGGCCTGTTCCATGCTGGCGCCGCTGTCGCGCATCAGGGTCGGCAGCCAACTGGTCAGCAGGTAAACAATCACCAGGCCCATGAAGTAGGTCAGCCACAGCAGCAAGGTGCCGGCGCTGTAGGTGCCGGAGAAGATCACCGCGAATACGTTGCGCGCCTTGACGGTTTTTTGCTCGGGCACGCTGAAGCTTGAGGCCTGGGCGACAACGGCGGGGTCAATGGGCGCGAGGGTCTTGCGCACCTTGTCGGTGCCGCGATTGCGCACCACCAGGTAACGCGCCGATTCCGGCAGCCAGAACAGCAACACCACGGCGAGGATCAACGGCAAAATTCCGCCAATCATCAGCAAGCTGTGCCAGCCGAAGGCCGGAATCAACTTGGCCGAGATAAACCCGCCACCGGCCATGCCCAGGTTGAAGCCGCAGAACATGCTGGTCACCAGCAAGGATTTATGGCGTTCCGGGGTGTATTCGGAGAGCAGCGTCGTGGCGTTCGGCATCCCGGCACCCAGGCCCAGGCCGGTGAGGAAACGCAGAATCAGCAATTGATCAACGTTGCTGCTGTAGGCCGACGCGAGGCTGAAGGCACCGAATACCAGCACTGCCCCTACCAGCACCACCTTGCGCCCAAAGCGGTCGGCCAACGGGCCGGACCCCAGGGCACCGAAGACCATGCCGATCAACGCGGCACTCATCACCGGGCCGAGGCTGGCGCGGTCGATGCCCCAGTCCTGGGACAGCGCCGGGGCAATAAAGCCCATGGCGGCGGTGTCGAGGCCGTCGAGGAACACAATGAGAAAACACAGGATCACCACCCGCCACTGATACCGCGACAGCGGTTGGGCGTTGATGAAGGACTGAACGTCCAGGCACGTACCGACAGCAGGTGAAGGCTGATTCATTATTTTTATTTCCACACCGATGGGCGGGCGAACGACGTTGGGTCGTCATTATTATTGGGGCGGCGCCATGAAGCGCTGCCGCACATTAATAAGCCTGGGGAAACACCGTCAATTCATCCGGCCGGTATCTGTGCGATCACCGAACAGCTTAGGCAAACAGCTGGGCACTCAACTCCTGGCTGGCGCTGAGCATGCTCGGCAGGAAACGCTGCTCCAGCTCACTGCGGCTGACCCGCCCGGCATGGGTGCTGACATTCAACGCCGCCAGCACCTGGCCGGAAGCGTCGTACACCGGCACGGCGATGGAACGCAGGCCCTGCTCCAGTTCCTGGTCGACAATGCACCAGCCCTGTTGCCGCACTTCCTGCAGGCATTCGAGCAAGGCTTGCGGGGTGGTGAGGGTGCGGCTGGTCTTGGTTTGCAGGTCGGCGTGGTCGAGGTAGTCCTGCAGCGAGGCGTCATCGAGTGCCGCCAGCAGGATGCGGCCCATGGAGGTGCAATAGGCCGGCAGGCGCCCGCCCACCGACAGGTCGACGGAAATCAGGCGCTGGGTGGTGGCCGAGCGGGCGATGTAGAGGATGTCGTCGCCCTCCAGGGTCGCCATGTTGCAGGCTTCGTGAAGTTGCTCGCTCATGCGGTCCAGATAGGGCTGGGCCGATACCGCCAGGGGCGTGGACGACAGATACGCGTGGCCGAGGGTCAGCACCTTGGGCAGCAGCGAGTAGGTACGCCCGTCAGTGGTGGCGTAGCCGAGTTTGATCAAGGTATGCAGGCAACGGCGTACGGCAGCGCGGGGAATTTCGGTGCGATGGCTGATCTGGGCGATGGTGAGGTGGCGCTTGCGCTCCTGGAACGCTTGCACCACGGCCAGGCCACGTGCCAGGGAAGTCATGAAGTCCGGATCACCGGTAAACGCCTGGATGCGCTTGGCCGGTGAAGCAACGATCGGCGGCGCCACTGATGCGAAGGAGTTGCGCAATTGATCGTTCATGTGGGGTCCTTTCTCTTGTTTTTAACCGCTGCGGGAGGGTAACCGCTATTACAAGCCGCCATGCAATGGGTACACAAGGCAGGGCAGCCAACATTGTGCGATTATCGGACGATCATTCGATTATCGCAATTTGACACTGCCGGCCGGTGCCGGGCCCAAATCGGCGCGCCACTTGACCTGTTTTCAAAATCGACTGATGTACGAAAGAACTTAAGGTTTATTTACCGCCTGTAAAACACCGCACAATTTATGGCGCCAATAGTTCAGCAAGTACCCCACATGCGCACGTAACAAAACCCTCACACAAAGTTGACGATTTTTAACTTGATGATGATAGTGTTATTCAAACGCATCGCTATAATGCATCCTGTGTAGAGGCCAGCCTCGTCTAGCCCCCGAGGACGAACCTCACCCAGCCATGCACTGGCTTTGTGCAAGCTGCGCCGCAAGTACCTGACACTCATTTCAAATGCCTGCCAACTGCTTGTGGCTGAGAAAAAGAAAACTGTTGCTACGACAGCTGTTCTTCTCCGGTATCGTGGCCGCGCGGAATAAGGAAATGTTTTGTCCTTCCTGGCATCGCGCTTCACCGGAATCAAACTCAACTCAATTAGGTAACAATGTGACGAAAGACGAACTGCGCGCGGAACTTGAGCGCCAGGAACAACGTTACAAGGATGTTTACGGCGGGGAAGTCACCACCTACGCCGCCCAGCCAGAACCTGAACGCAAGCCATGGCGCAAACGAGCCAGTCTGCTCGACCAGGCCTTTGCCCAGGAAATCCAAAAGATTGAACAGGACCTCAAAGCCGAAGAGCCATAAGCGATTCGGGTTGAGCAGTCACAAGTGCCATCTCTCTGCCAGTACTGCGCTGGTGGAGGGAAGCCCCTTTTGGCCGTCTTAGCGAAATTTCATACAATTGTTTCAGATATGCCTTCCCGGTGCTTAAACCCAAATATTTCACAAATCTTCTTTATAAATCAAACACTTGCTAAAGCCACGAAAACAGCGGGATGCGCGCCTCGCCCCCATTTTTTTTCGTTGAAGAATGTTACCGATGAGCAGCTAGTGCATTGATTACCGATGTTTTCTGGCATAATCGCGCCCCCTTACGACCGGGTCAGAAAACCTTCATGATCGATTTATTCAGCGGACTGGATGCTTGGGTTCTCGTGAGCCTGTTGCTCGCCCTGGCCTTTGTCCTCGCCTTCGAGTTCATCAATGGCTTTCATGACACCGCTAACGCGGTTGCCACAGTCATCTATACCAAAGCCATGCCGCCGCACCTGGCCGTGTTCTTCTCCGGGGTGTTCAACTTCCTCGGCGTGTTGCTCGGCGGTGTCGGTGTTGCCTATGCCATCGTGCACTTGCTGCCGGTGGAGTTGCTGATCAATGTGAACACCGGCCACGGCCTGGCCATGGTCTTCTCATTATTGGCAGCGGCGATCACCTGGAACCTCGGCACCTGGTACTTCGGGATCCCGGCGTCCAGCTCCCACACCCTGATCGGTTCGATCCTTGGTGTCGGCCTGGCCAACGCCCTGATCAACGACATCCCGCTGGCTGACGGCGTGAACTGGCAGAAAGCGATCGATATCGGCGCCTCGCTGGTGTTCTCGCCGATGGCCGGTTTCGTGGTGGCAGCCCTGGTGCTGCTGGGCCTGAAATGGTGGCGCCCGCTGTCGAAGATGCACAAGACGCCGGACCAGCGCCGCAAGCTCGACGACAAGAAGCACCCGCCGTTCTGGAACCGCCTGGTACTGGTGATTTCGGCCATGGCCGTGAGCTTCGTGCACGGCTCCAACGACGGGCAGAAAGGTATCGGCCTGATCATGCTGGTGTTGATTGGTATTGTGCCGGCACAGTTTGTACTGGACCTGGGCAGCACCACTTACCAGATCGAGCGTACCCGCGACGCCACCCTGCACTTGAATCAGTTCTACCAGCGCAATCATGAAACCCTCGGTGAGTTCCTTGCCCTGGGCAAGAGTGTGCAAAACGATCTGCCGGGCAAGTTCCAGTGCAATCCGCAGCAGACTGAGCCGACCATCAACGCCCTGCTGGGTACATTGAAAGGTGTCTCTGACTACCATTCGTTGACCGCCGAGCATCGGATTGAAGTGCGTCGTTATCTGTTGTGCCTGGATGACACCGCGAAGAAGGTTGGCAAGTTGCCTGGCCTGGATGCGCGTGAGAAGTCGGACCTGGACAAGTTGCGCAAGGACCTGACCGCTACCACGGAGTACGCGCCGTTCTGGGTGATCCTGGCGGTAGCGTTGGCCTTGGGCCTGGGCACCATGGTGGGCTGGAAGCGTGTGGTGTTGACCATTGGCGAGAAGATCGGCAAGCAGGGCATGACCTATGCTCAGGGCATGTCGGCGCAGATCACCACGGCCAGCATGATTGGCTTGGCTAACATCTTCAGCCTGCCGGTTTCTACGACCCATGTGTTGTCTTCGGGTGTGGCGGGGACCATGGTGGCTAACAAGAGCGGGCTGCAGGGCGGCACCGTCAAGACCATTCTGATGGCTTGGGTGTTGACGCTGCCGGCGACTGTGGGCCTTTCGGCCGGGTTGTTCTGGTTGGCTTCCAAGGCTTTGGGTAGCTGACAGGTCTTTGGCTTGTGAAGAAGGTGCGACCTGTGAGGGTTGCGCCTTTTTTTATGGCTGGGGTTTGGGTGTATATCCGTTTTTTGGGTGATGGCTGATATGGGTTCCGCTCTTACAGCGGCTCACTTTTGAACAGCCGGAATGCCGGCCCAGTCAAAAGTAAGCAAAACGCTCTTGCCCCACCACTCGGCACCTCGCTCAGGCTCGGTGTGCCCTCAGCTCCGGCATTACTCCGCGGGCCGCCGCGACGGGGCGTCCCTGCCCCGTCGCGGCTAAACCGGCGTCCTGCCGGTTTACCCGCTCCGTAATACCTGCGTTCGGCCAGCGTGGTTTAACGGGGCGCCTAAGATCAAGATCAAAAGCAGATCAACAGCACAGCGGCCTACAGGCCGGCTTGAGTGTGGTGAAGCAAAGGCAACATCAAAATCTAAAGCGAGCACGGTCCACTGTAGGAGCTGGCTTGCCGGCGATGGCATCGCCTCGGTGTATCTGATGTACCGAGTTGTCTGCATCGCAGGCAAGCCAGCTCCTACAGAAAAGCGGCTTTTGCTTTTGCTTTTAACACTCAGGTCGGCTTCAGGCCGCCGTGCTGTTGATCTTGCTTTTGATCTGACTGCCCCATTCAGCCCAAGGGAACGCCGAGCCACAGCAAGGCGCCGACAAGCGGGGCAGAGCCCTTTGCTTGCTTTGGGCTGGGCCGGCATTCCGGCTTTTCCAAAGTGACCCGCTGTAAGAGCGGAACCCTAAGTAGCCGTTACCGCAGCAACGGATATGTACTCAACCCCAATAAAAACAAAACAAAAAAAAGGCGACCGAAGTCGCCCAAAATGCCTTGCGTGCTCATGTATCCCGAAAAGACCTAAGGCTTCTTACGCTTGTTAGCGTCTTTCCAGATAAAAATTCCAAACCCTACAAAGAACATCACCATGAGGCCAACCGTCAGCACCCCGGCAAATACCACATTATCGAAAAACATGACCGGCCTCCTGCACTTGCCCTGTTGCGATAGGGCTAAGTTAACCAAGAAGACGAAAGAAGAAATTGACTAGGATCAATGTCGCCCGCGACGGGACGTAAAGAAGGGAAATAACTGACCTGCATCAAATGATGCAGGCTATATCAACGCTTTTTCGGTTTGTTTTTCGGCTTTTTCTTAGCCTTACCCAACGGCATCGCCTGCTCAAATGCCTGGCGCACTTCGTTCAGACGCTTGTCATTGAGGTCATGAACGCGTTTGGCACGTTCGGCATTCAGGTCAATCAGCTTGTCGTCATCACTCATGGCTTGGCTTACGTTGTGGCGGGAATGACTCAATAATGCGGCCTTGCCTGCGTTGCGGCAAATACCCTGGAGGAAATTCCCGCCGCACTCACACTCACTCACTTATTTATCGCGCTCAAAGGTAATGATGGAGCGTGTAACGCCCGGCCAATTCGGCATCTCTCGCCAAGGCGTCAGCACTTCCAACGTGTCCCCCTTGACCTCAAAATCCCTGCACTGCTCGGTACCGACCCAATCCGGGTTCCAGGCGGCCTCTACCTGTGTGCACCATCGGTTGCCCTCGACCCGCTCGATACCGGTATAGGCCACCAGCGTATTCAGCAACACCGCCTTTTGCGCGTCCGTTGATCCCGCTTTTCTTCCCTCACCCGTCAGCACAAAAGCCACTCGGTGATCAGCGGTAAAAATGACGCGCCCGGTAGGATGGCTTCCCATCGCAGGAATCCGCTCAAGGGTAGCCTGGGACTCAACCTGATAACCGACCAATCGCCATGCCCCCACCAACGGTGACTCATTTGCCAGTACCGTCCCGCAAAGTGCCGCCGTAATAGTCACCCCAAACAACCACTTTTTTACATACCTGTGCATCGTTCCATCACCTCAATAATGAGGCGTAAATTCTTCAGAATAATTGTGAAAGTCTATGTAAGACAAATCCCAAGCCAATGCCATGCAGGCCTGGTGATCAAAACCGACAGAAAAACAACGGGCGACAAATTACACCGCCATCGCCCAGAATCAGCACTTTTACACTCTACGCACGAGGCGCACTCAGGTGGCACTGCACAAGGACCTTCCCCCACTTCTGGCCCTGCGCGCCTTTGAGGCCGTGGCCCGGCATTTGAGCTTTATCAAGGCCGCCGTCGAGCTGTCGGTGACCCAGAGCGCCCTCAGCCATCAGGTGCAAAAGCTCGAACAGCACTTGGGCAAGCCACTCTTTATCCGACGCACCCGGGCCATCGATCTGACAGAAGACGGTCAGCACTACTACAACCAGATCCGCCCCGCCCTCGACGCCATCGCCGCCGCGACGCGCCAGCAACAAACACCGCCCGCCAGCACCGTGCTGCGAATCGGCCTGCTCGCCTCGTTCGCCACCTTGTGGCTGGCACCGCGCCTGGCCGGGTTTCTCAGCCGCTACCCGCACATCCAGGTGGAATTGGTGCCGGCGATTCAACTGGCGGACGTCGCCGCTGCCGAGGTCGACCTGGCGATTCGCTATGGCAAGGGCGACTGGGAAGATGTGCAGGCCACCCGCTTGATGAGCGAAACCCTGTCACCGGTGTGCAGCCCGGCATTCAAGGCCAGCCAACTGGATAATGGCCCGCTGCTAATGGCCACTTCACACCGTCCTTTCGAGTGGACCGACTGGTCCCGGCATTACCAAGTGAATGTGGAGCACTATCCCAAGGCGCTGTTGCACGACTACAACATCGTGGTTGAGGCTGCCGCCGCCGGCCAGGGCATCGCCATGGGCCGCCACCGGTTGATCGAGCGCAGGTTGAAGGACGGCACGCTGGTGGAAGCCACCAGCTGGCCGCCTTACCAAAGCGAGATCGGTTACTGGCTGATCGCACCGCAAGGCGATACCCGCGAAGCGGCCGCAGCTTTCAGTAAATGGTTAAAGGAAATCTGTGCCGACGCATGAGTTATTTAGATACGTCGAGTGAGATCTATCCGTTTGTCGACCAAAATCATGCCGCCCATGCTGAAGCCTCTTTCCACGAGGATTCGACATGAGCCACTCCATCGCCCAACGCGTACAAGCCCTCGGCCTGAACCTGCCGACACCCAGCCAGCCGATCGCCAACTACGTCAATTACGTGATCAGCCAGAACCAACTGTTCATCTCCGGCCAAATCCCGCTGCTGGATGGCAAGCCGACGTACATCGGCCGACTCGGCGAGTCCATCAGCGAAGATGAAGGCGCCAAGGCCGCCGAACTCGCGGCATTGGGCCTGCTGGCGCAATTGAGCGATGCCCTGGGCGATGACTTGTCGCGGCTGGTGCGCATCATTCGGCTGGGGGTGTTTATCGCCAGCAGCGGCGATTTCCAGCGCCAGGGCGCCGTCGCCAATGGCGCGTCGAACCTGCTGGTCAACGCCCTCGGCGACAAGGGCCGCCATGCCCGTACGGCTGTGGGCGTCGCCAGTTTGCCGGGCGGCGTGGCCGTGGAGATCGACGCCATTTTCGAGCTGCAGCCGTGACCGCGCTTTCCCCGACGCAAGTCCTGGAACTGCGGGACGAAACGCCGGGCTGCCAGTCCGGCATCGTCCACTTCAATCACGCCGGTGCGTCCCTGCCCAGCCAGGGCACGCTCGACGCGATCATTGATCAGTTGCAGCGCGAAGCCCACGACGGCCCGATGGAGGCCGGCGAGCACGGGGCGCAGTTGGCCGAGAAAGCCCGCCGCGCCGCCGCGCAATTGCTCAACGCGCCGGTATCATCGATTGCTTTCGCCAGCAGCGGCTCCACCGCCTGGAGCATGGCGTTCCAGGCGCTGGGCCCGTGGCAGCCGGGCGACCGGATCCTGGTGGGCCGCCATGAATGGGGCGGCAACCTGGCGAGCATGCAGACGGCCATAGAAGCAGGCACGCGGATTGAGGTGATTCCTTGCGATGAAACCGGCGCCGTGTCCGTCGCTGGCCTGGAAGCCATGCTCGACGCACGGGTGCGGTTGATCGACCTGACCTGGCTCCCCGCCAACAGCGGTTTGATCAACCCCGCCGAGGCCATCGGCCAGGTCGCCAGGCGCCACGGCATCGCCTATTTCATCGACGCCGGCCAAGCCATCGGCCAGGTGCCGGTGGATGTACAAGCGCTGGGGTGCGATGTGCTCAAGGGCGCCGGGCGCAAACATCTGCGGGGCCCGCGCGGGACCGCCCTGCTCTATGTGCGGCCGGATTTCCTGGAGCGTTTGAACCCTGCCCAGCGCGATGTGTTTTCTGCGCCCTGGAGCCCGGCGGGTTTCGACCTGCGCAACGACGCGCGGCGCTTTGAAACCAGCGAAGTGTCATTCGCCTTGCTGGCAGGCCTGGGCAACGCGTTGCTGGAGGTCAATCGATTGGGGGTTGAGCGGATCCGCGAGACGGTCCGGCTTCTAAGCGTCACGCTTCGCGAAGAACTGCGCGGGATCGACGGGATAACCTTGCATGACCTGGGGGTGGCCGCAAACCAGTCCGGTTTGATCGCCTTCAACCTGGCCGGCTGGGACGCCTTTGAGCTCAAGCGGCGCCTGGGGCTCAAGCGGATCAACATCGGTGCCAACGGCGTGCCCTACACCCCGCTGGACATGCTGGCCCGCGGGCTGGACAGCGTGGCGCGAATTTCGCTGAGCTACCTCAATACGGCGCAAGACATCGAGCAACTGATCGCCGCCCTGCGGGAACTGCGGGACTAAACCTCGACGTCCACCCACAAGCCTTGCCGGGGCGCATCTTCGATCAGTGGCACCACCGGCACGGTGTTGTCGGCGTTGAGTTCGTCACCGGGCACAGCCAGGTGCTCCTGCGGATCCTCATCGGCTTCGCGGCGGCGCTTTTGCTGTTCCTGCTGGCGACGCTGTTCTTCGCGCAGCAACAGTGCCGCTTCCTCGGGGTCGCGCTTTTGCAGGTCGATGGTGCTTTCGTTGGAGCCTGGCTGAACCGGCACCACGGGCGGGATATCCGGTTTCTGGCGCACCGGATCGAGTTGCGACGTGACCGGCACAACACTCAAGGGCAGCATGGGTGGAATCATAATTATCAGTCTCCTGTCAGCAGGCTGTCGGCTGGCGCGGGATCCACTTGAGCCTTCGTTTGCCAACTTGTGACTCAGTCGTCAGTCTCAAGTGCCTTGCCACCCGTCGATTGCAGCCCGAACCACCCGTAAAGCTTGGTAGTTTTTGTCAGAGTCCTTTGGCTGGGGCCCTTGTTCCGTTAAGATAGTCGGCTTTTTCACGGCGGGAGTCAGGCAGCATGGCGCAGCAGTATCAACCGGGGCAACGCTGGATTAGTGACAGCGAAGCAGAGCTGGGGTTAGGCACCGTTCTGGCACAGGACGGCCGCTTGTTGACCGTGCTCTATCCGGCCACTGGCGACACCCGCCAGTATGCGCTACGGAACGCGCCCCTCACTCGCGTGAGGTTTTCGCCGGGTGACACCATCACCCATTTCGAAGGCTGGAAAATGACCGTGCAAGAGGTCGACGACGTCGACGGCCTGCTGGTCTACCACGGCCTCAATGGGCAGAACGAACAGGTCACCCTGCCGGAAACCCAACTCTCGAACTTCATCCAGTTCCGTCTGGCCAGCGACCGTCTGTTCGCCGGTCAGATCGACCCGCTGGCCTGGTTCTCCCTGCGCTACCACACGCTTGAGCACACCAGCCGCCAGTTGCAATCCTCGCTCTGGGGCCTGGGCGGCGTGCGCGCGCAACCGATCGCGCACCAGTTGCACATCGCCCGTGAAGTCGCCGACCGTATCGCGCCACGGGTTCTGCTGGCGGACGAAGTGGGCCTGGGCAAGACCATCGAGGCCGGCCTGGTAATCCATCGCCAGTTGCTGTCGGGCCGCGCCAACCGCGTGCTGATCCTGGTGCCGGAAAACCTCCAGCACCAGTGGCTGGTGGAAATGCGCCGCCGCTTCAACCTGCAAGTCGCGCTGTTCGACGAAGAACGCTTTATCGAAAGCGATGCCGCCAACCCGTTCGAAGACACCCAGCTCGCGCTGGTGGCCCTGGAATGGCTGGTGGACGACGAGAAAGCCCAGGACGCGCTGTTCGCCGCCGGCTGGGATCTGCTGGTGGTCGACGAAGCTCACCACCTGGTCTGGCACGAAGAGAAAGCCAGCCCCGAGTACTCGCTGGTGGAACAACTGGCCGAAGTGATTCCCGGCGTACTGCTGCTCACCGCAACCCCTGAACAATTGGGCCAGGACAGCCACTTCGCGCGCCTGCGCCTGCTGGACCCGAACCGTTTCCACGACCTGCACGCCTTCCGCGCCGAGAGCGAAAACTATCGCCCGGTGGCCGAAGCCGTCCAGGAGCTGCTGGACAAGGGCCGTCTGTCGCCAGCCGCCCACAAGACCATCCAGGGTTTCCTCGGTGACGAAGGCGAAGCGCTGCTGACCGCCGTCAACGATGGCGACGCCGAAGCCAGCGCCCGCCTGGTGCGCGAACTGCTGGACCGCCACGGCACCGGCCGCGTGCTGTTCCGCAACACCCGCGCCGCGGTGCAAGGCTTCCCGGAGCGCAAGCTGCACGCCTACCCGCTGCCGTGCCCGGACGAATACCTCGAACTGCCCCTGGGCGAACACGCCGAGCTGTACCCGGAAGTCAGCTTCCAGTCGCAGCCGGATGTGGATGAAGAACAGCGCTGGTGGCGTTTCGACCCGCGGGTCGAGTGGCTGATCGACCAGCTGAAAATGCTCAAACGCACCAAAGTGCTGGTGATCTGCGCCCACGCCGAAACCGCCATGGACCTGGAAGACGCCCTGCGCGTGCGCTCCGGCATCCCGGCCACGGTGTTCCACGAAGGCATGAACATCCTCGAGCGTGACCGCGCCGCTGCCTACTTTGCAGACGAAGAGTTCGGCGCCCAGGTGCTGATCTGCTCGGAAATCGGCAGTGAAGGCCGCAACTTCCAGTTCTCCCACCACCTGGTGCTGTTCGACCTGCCGTCCCACCCGGACCTGTTGGAACAGCGGATCGGCCGTCTCGACCGGATCGGCCAGAAGCATGTGATCGAACTGCACGTGCCGTACCTGGAAACCAGCCCGCAAGAGCGGCTGTTCCAGTGGTACCACGAAGCACTGAATGCGTTCCTCAACACCTGCCCGACCGGCAACGCCTTGCAGCACCAGTTCGGCCCGCGCCTGCTGCCGCTGCTGGAAAACGCCGACGACGGCGAGTGGCAAGCGCTGATCGACGAAGCCCGCACCGAACGCGAGCGCCTCGAAGCCGAGCTGCACACCGGCCGCGATCGCCTGCTGGAGCTCAACTCCGGCGGCGCCGGCGAAGGTGATGCGCTGGTGGAAGACATCCTTGAGCAAGACGATCAGTTCACCCTGCCGATCTACATGGAAACCCTGTTCGACGCCTTCGGCATCGACAGCGAAGACCATTCGGAAAACGCGCTGATCCTCAAGCCCAGCGAAAAAATGCTCGACGCCAGCTTCCCCCTGGGCGACGACGAAGGCGTGACCATCACCTACGACCGCAACCAGGCGCTGTCGCGCGAAGACATGCAGTTCATCACCTGGGAACACCCGATGGTGCAGGGCGGCATGGACCTGGTGCTGTCCGGTTCCATGGGCAACACCGCCGTGGCGCTGATCAAGAACAAGGCGCTCAAACCCGGCACCGTGTTGCTGGAACTGCTCTACGTCAGCGAAGTGGTTGCCCCGCGCTCGCTGCAACTGGGCCGCTACCTGCCACCGGCCGCGTTGCGCTGCCTGCTGGATGCCAACGGCAATGATTTGTCGGGCCGCGTGTCGTTCCTGACCTTGAACGACCAGCTGGAAAGCGTGCCGCGTGCCAGTGCCAACAAGTTCGTCCAGGCCCAGCGCGACCAGCTGACGCCACGGATCAACGCCGGTGAAGAGAAGATCGCACCGCGCCACGCCGAGCGTGTGGCCGAGGCTCAACGTCGCCTGGCGGCGGATACCGACGAAGAACTGGCACGCCTGACCGCGTTGCAAGCGGTCAACCCGACCGTGCGTGACAGCGAACTGGTTGCCCTGCGCCAACAGCGCGAGCAAGGCCTGGCCATGCTCGACAAGGCGGCGCTGCGACTGGAAGCGATTCGGGTGTTGGTCGCGGGCTAACTAGCCGCCCTGCCCTGCCAAACAAAAAGGCCCGCGCAATGCGGGCCTTTTTTTTCACTGGGTTTCATCGGTGACCTTGCTGCCGTCATCGCGGGCAAGCCCGGCTCCCACAGTGAACGAGTACATCAGCAACAACTCGATCAAGTGTGGGAGCTGGCTTGCCTGCGATGGCTTCACCTCGGTCTCAAGCAGTCACCGCCGCAGCCGGCACCTCCACCACCCCCAACCCATCCTTCATCCGCTTGGCATCGCGCACAAAACTGCGAGACGCCTGGAACAGAAACAGCATGGTCAGAAACAGCGCCACCGGAATCAGGTACATGGCATCGTGCAACCCTATGGCTTTATAAGCCTCGGTCATCTGCTCCGCCCCCGCCGCATACATCGCCGAATGGGCAAAATGATCCGACAACCCACCCACCACAATCGGCCCCATGCCACCGCCCAGCAAATACAAGCCGGCGAAGAACAACGCCATCGCCGTCGCCCGCAGGCGCGGCTCCACCACGTCCTGGATCGCCGTGTACACGCAGGTGTAGAAGTTATAGGCAAACAGCCAGCCCACACTGAACAGCGCCACAAACACACCAATCTCGATCCGCCCGGCGTGCAACGCCCAGGCAGTGGTGACAGTGGAGATGATCAGGCTGCACGCCGCGAACAGCAGCCGGCCATTCGCGATGCGTTGATGGATCTTGTCGGCAATCCAGCCGCCCAGGGTCAGGCCCACCAGGCCGGTAACACCGACGATAACACCGGTGGCCACTGCCGCATCCTGCAACGGCAACAGGAAATAACGTTGCAGCATCGGTACCAGGAACGAGTTGCAGGCGTAGGTGGCGAAGTTGAAGCACAACCCTGCCAGCACCAGCCACAGGAACGTCGGTACCGCCAGCACCCGGCGAATCGGCCGGTCGACTTTCTCCTGGGAGACTTGCACGGTTTCCGCCGCGCCGCGCTTGGGTTCCTTGATGTAGAACATGAACACCGCAAGGATCAGCCCCGGCACCGCCGCAATAAAGAACGGCGCGCGCCAGCTGTCGAACGCCTTGACCATCGCGCCAATGGTGAAGAACGCCAGCAACAGCCCCAAGGGCAGGCCCAGCATGAAGATCCCCATGGCCCGCGCCCGACGGTGGGCGGGAAACAGGTCGCCGATCAGCGAGTTGGCCGCCGGCGCATAACTCGCCTCGCCGATGCCGATGCCCATGCGCACCAGCAAAAAGGTCCAGAAACTGCCCACCAGACCATTCACCGCGGTCAGGCCGCTCCACGCTGCCAGGCCCCAGCCCATGAGCTTACTGCGCGAGCCGGTATCGGCCATGCGCCCGAGGGGCAAGCCGGCAATCGCATAAACAATGGTGAACGCCGTACCGATGATGCCGAGCTGGAAGTCGCTGAGGTGCCACTCCATACGGATCGGTTCAATGATGATCGCGGGAATGGTGCGGTCAAAAAAGTTGAACAGGTTGGCCAGGAACAACAGGAACAGAATGCGCCAGGCATTCGCCGCTTGGGTCGAGTTCTGCATGGGTCCGTCTCTTTTATTGTTATGTGAGCCGCGATGCCAGACGCATCCTGAGCCCGGAACCTGCAATCTAGTCAGCCCCGTGGTGATTGTCTGTAATGATTCGTAAGTCTGATGTCACTCCATCGGGCGACCCTGGCGGTCATCCCTATTCATTTAGTTCTAGTTGTTTATAGATTCATCGCCAAATGATTAGAAGCAATCTGCCATCAACCCTTGCAACCCGCTCACGCTCTCTATACTCAAGAGCGCAGTCAGACTAAAACTCTGTGATGGGACATGCTATGGAATGGCTTGGTTTGCATTTTTTTACCGACCTTCCAGGGACCGGGCACTTATTACTCAATTGCAGTCATAACCCCTTTCTGGTGCTACTGGCTTACGTAGTGGCCTGTGCAGCGGGCTTCGGCACCCTGGACATGGCCGAGCGTGTCGGCCATGTCGACAACCTCAAGGCTCAACGGCACTGGCGCTGGGTAGGCGCGGGCTGCCTGGCAGGCGGTATCTGGTCGACCCACTTCATCAGCATGCTGGCCTTCCAGGCGCCTATCGCAATTCACTACGAATTGATCATGACGTTCGCCTCGCTGCTGATCGCCCTGATCGCGTCGCTGTTCGCCATGCAAACCCTCAGTCACCCAAGGCTGCGCCTGCACCAATATGTGCTGGCTTCAGTGTGGATGGGGCTGGGTATTGCCCTGATGCACTACGTTGGCATGTCGGCCATGCGCTCCGAGGCGGGCGTGTATTTCGAGACCGGACTGTTCCTGGCCTCGGTGGTAATCGCCATCGGCGCCAGCCTGGCGGCGTTGCTGCTGTCGCTGTACCTGCGCAACGGCACGGGGATGTTCCATCAATTGCTCAAGTACGCCGCCAGCCTGGTGCTCGGCGCCGGCATTATCAGCATGCACTTCACCGGCATGGCGGCCATGCAACTGCTGGTGCCCGAGGACGTGGTGCCGTCGGCGCTGCCCGTGGACAACAACCCGGTCCAACTGGGCCTGCTGGTGGCGGTCATCGCCTTGCTGGTGATCGGCAGCAGCATCAGCGCCGCCCTGGCAGACAAGAAGCTGCAACACAAGGAAACCGACCTGCGCCGGGTCAATGCACTGCTCACCGAGCTGGATCAGGCCCGCGCCTCCCTGCAACAGGTGGCGCACTACGACGCCCTGACCAGCCTGCTCAACCGCCGTGGTTTCAACCAGATCTTTGCCGAGAAACTTGCGGAAAAAACCGCCACCGACGGCATGCTGGCGGTGATTTTCCTCGACATCGACCACTTCAAGCGCATCAACGACAGCCTCGGCCACGACGCCGGTGACGAACTGCTGACCGTACTCGCCGGCCACATCAAAAGCTCGGTACGCAGCCATGACGACGTGGTTGCACGGTTTGGCGGTGACGAGTTCTGCATCCTCATCAGCATCCATCATCGCGATGAAGCGCGGCATCTGGCCCAGCGCATCATGCAGAAAATGAAAGACCCCATCGAGCTGGCTGGCCGGCGCATGGTGATGACCACCAGCATCGGCATCAGCCTGTTCCCCGAAGACGGCAAAACCAGCGAAGAACTGCTGAAAACCGCTGACCTGGCGCTGTATCAGTCCAAGGATGCGGGGCGCAACAGCCTGAACTTCTTCAGCTCCAACCTGAAAACCCGGGCTTTCCTGGAACTGCAGCTGGAAGAAGAACTGCGCGCGGCCCTGCGCGGCAAGAACGAATTGGTGCTGTTTTACCAACCGATTCTTGACCTGAAAAAAGGCAAGATCACGCGCCTTGAAGCCCTGGTGCGCTGGCAACATCCCCAACATGGACTGCTGACCCCGGACCGGTTTATCGGCATTGCCGAAAACAACGGGCTGATTGCCGAACTGGATCACTGGGTGCTGCGCCAGGCTTGTCACGACCTGAGTCTGCTGTCGGAGCGAGGGCATACCGAATTGATCATGGCGGTCAATTGCTCGGCCCTGAACCTGACCCGTGACGAGTTGGCCGACGAAATCGAAAACGCCCTGCGCTTCGGCGGGATCGCCGCCAATCGCCTGGAACTGGAAGTGACCGAGAACGCCCTGATGGGCAATATCAGCAGCACCCTGGCGCTGCTGCGGCAAATCCGCGCCCTGGGCGTCTCGCTGTCGATTGACGACTTCGGTACCGGCTATTCGTCCCTCGCCTACCTCAAGCGACTGCCGCTGAACACCTTGAAAATCGACCGCTCGTTTATCCAGGACATTCCCAAATCCACCACCGACATCGAGATCGTCCAGGCGATTATCGGCATGGCCCACACCCTGCACCTGCAGGTGGTGACCGAAGGCGTGGAAACCCTGCAACAGCTGGAAGTGGTGCAAAAACACGGCTGCGATTTCGTCCAGGGTTACCTGCTCAGCGCTGCGGTGCCAATGAGTGATATCAGCGCGGTGATCAATGGCCTGGATCAGCACAATATGTTCAGCCTGCTGGGCCTCACCGGAGGAGAACCCGCGCCGAAAGACCCGCCTTCGGGTCGTACGGGCCCAGCGTCCATCGTTCGGCCAATTCGCTGACGCCGAAAATTTGGCAAATCGCCATCATTTCATTAAAGAACCCCGACGAACGGCCGATTCATCAGAGTCCGGCCAGAGTTTCCCCCTTAAAACCCTAGGGTTAAACCCTATCGCCCAGGACCAGGACGCACTGTAAAGTTGCGATCTCTCATTCTGTGATGGCTATTTGATACTTTTCCAGCCGTCCGTCCAGGCACATGGCGCACAATGACTTCTAAAAATAACTCTGCCACTGCGGTATCCGACGTGTTGCTGACAGGCCCTGCGGAAAAACCCTCAGGTTCAAAGTCATTGAGCACCGCCCGCCCGCTGGCCACCCAGCAGTACCTGTACTTCACCGAGACCAACACCGACCGCATCCTCGATAACCTCGACGGCCTGCGCGACATGGTGTTCCCGCGTGCGCCGCACCTGGAAGTCGACGGTGAGTTGCGCAACGAGCAGGAATTCCCCTCGGTGTGCCTGATCGGCCTGGGCCGCTGCGGTTCGAACATTGCCCTGGATGTGGCGGAGTTGGTGTACAACGCCCGCAAGTTCTACCTCAACGAATTCAGCAACGAAGACAAGTCCACGGATAAGGGCTATCGCCCCGCCCAATGGATTCGCAACAACCTGCGCCTGGGTTCGAACAAGGGCACCAAGCCGGTATTCCTGGTCGAGCCGCTGGTGATGCTGGGCGATCTGGACAAGGACATCGCCGGGCGCATCCGTTTCTCGCGCAAGGGTGAGAAAAGCGGTTTCCTGCGGGACTACAGCAAGATGAAAATCATGGACCTCTCGGAAGTCCATGCCGGTGGCGCCGGCAACGCGCCGATCCTCGGCCAGTACCTGGCCAAGATCATCCTCAACAAAGACACCCAGCGCTTCTCCAGCCCCGACTGGAAGATGATCCATTCGTACCTGATCGATTCCTGCGGCATCAAGGCCAACCAGTCGCGGCTGTACTTCTCGATCTTCAGCGCCGGCGGCGGTACCGGCTCGGGCATGGCCTCGGAATTCGGCCTGGCCCAGCAGCACTCGTACATGAACAAGACGTTCGACACCAAGCCCGCCGACGAGCACGACAGCAAAAGCGGCCACGCCTTCGTGTTCGAGCCGATCTTCACCAGCGGCATTTGTGTGCTGCCGAATATCTCCGATCACCGCAGCGAAATGTCCGAGGCGCTGCACATCAACGCCGGGCGGCTGCTGTGCAAATACCTGTCGGAGGAATGGGACTTCTCGTACAACTTCGACAATGAAGACAGCAGCGAAGCCAGCGTGAAAGGCCGTATCCGGCCGTGGAACGCGATGATGCTGATCTCCAACGACATCATGCGTTACGCCGAAGAAAGCGATGACGGCAACATCCAGAACATTGATGTCAATGCCATGGAGAAACACGCCAACCAGTACATCTCGCAGCAGATCTTCAACATTCTGACGGCCCAGGCGGTTACGACCGACTACGACCAGAACTATTTCCGTCGGGCCGGGATCGACATCGGCGAGACCATCCGCCTGGATGCCAACGACCTGTTCATGAGCCTGGCCGGCCCGGTGGCGATTGCCTACGCCGAATCGGTGGTACCGGAAACCCCGGCGCCGTCGAGCGACAAGTTCAAGGTGTTCGAAAAAGAGCCGCAGCGGCTGAACATCGACGACCTGTTCTTCCGCTCCATTGACCTGCCGCACTTCAACAAGGTGACCCAGGCGATCGAGGGCATCAGCCTGTTGCCGATTGAGTCCAAGCGCTACAAGGCGTCCCTGGAGCAGTACAAGAACTCCGGGTATGACGCGGCGGCGCTGCATGACCTGCACTTCTTCAAGAACTGCTCGTCGGTGGTATCGATTGTGTCGTTGCCCAAGGATTACAAGCTGTCCTATATGGACCTGAACCGGCTCAAGACGCACCTCAACAGTCTGTTTCCCAACACGACCCTCAAGCGTTATGCGTTGGTGATCGGGGCGTCGGCCAACTTGTCGCTGACCACCCTGATTGCCAAGAGCCCGTGTTTGTCGGACGACTTTCTGACGTTGATCGTAGCGTTTATCAAGCGCTGCTTTGCGCGTAATCCGTACCGCTTTGATGACACGCTGGATAATTCGATCCTGGATTTCATCATCCATGAGGATTTTGATGAAGACCGGATTGATGAGCTGCTCAACGAGTTCGAGAATCCGGCGAAGATCCTGGATACCAACTGGTATGCGATCAAACCGATGTATGAGAAGAAGTACCGTGAGCTGATCAACGACAAGGACAAGTTTGTGTCGATCAACGATATCCGGCTGTCGCGGGATTGTGTGAAGAAGGCGATCAAGTACCTGCGCGAGATTTATCGTCACCGGATTGGGAAGACCAAGGTTATTTCGCTGAATAACCATACCGGGAAGACTGCGTAGGCTGGTTGTTGCTGGGGTGGGGTGTATATCCGTTATTTAGGTGATGGCTGATATGGGTTCCGCTCTTACAGCGGCTCACTTTTGAAAAGCGCAAAAGTAAGCAAAACGCTCTTGCCCCACCACTCGGCACCTCGCTAATGCTCGGTGTGCCCGAACGCA
>NZ_JAOTOA010000031.1:0-53917 GCF_036346535.1 Pseudomonas sp. Z18(2022) | reverse complement strand
CTTTTCTATCAATCCATCCCGACAATCCCGAAATTCGACTATATAGAGAAGAATCCCGAACAAATTGAGCAATATATTGCCCATCGCCTAACAGTTAAGCATCATAGTCACTTCTGCTTCTTTAATATGACCTCGGACGAACACCCTCAATGACCACTTCACCCCGTAGCCTGGCCACGACATTGTTTCCGGTCGGCCTGCTACTCATTGCCATGGCCTCCATTCAATCAGGGGCATCGCTAGCCAAAAGCATGTTCCCCATCGTCGGAGCCCAGGGCACAACTACCCTGCGCCTGGTTTTCGCCAGCGTGATCATGCTGCTTCTATTACGCCCGTGGCGCGCCAAGCTGACAGCCAAGTCACTGCAAACCGTCATCGTTTACGGAATGGCGTTGGGCGGAATGAACTTCCTCTTCTATATGTCGCTGCGCACCGTCCCCCTCGGAATCGCAGTAGCCCTCGAATTCACCGGCCCGCTGGCAGTCGCCATCTATGCTTCGCGACGCGCTGTGGACTTTCTCTGGATAGCATTGGCCATCGTTGGCCTCCTGCTGTTGATCCCCACGGGAGAAGCCAGCAGCGGCATCGATCTCACTGGCGCAGCCTATGCACTGGGCGCTGGTGCATGCTGGGCGCTCTACATCCTCTTTGGACAAAAGGCTGGTGCCGACAACGGCGTACAAACTGCTGCCCTTGGCGTAATGATTGCCGCACTGTTTGTTGCACCGATCGGGATCGTCCACGCAGGCGCAGCCTTACTCACCCCCTCGCTGATCCCGATCGCCATTGGAGTCGCGGTTTTATCCACCGCCCTGCCCTACACCCTGGAGATGGTCGCCCTGACTCGCTTGCCTGCCCGCACATTCGGCACCTTGATGAGCATCGAACCCGCGTTCGGCGCCTTGTCAGGCCTGTTTTTCCTTCAAGAGCACCTGTCCCTGGCGCAATGGCTGGCCATCACCTGCATCATCCTGGCCTCGGTTGGCGCAACCCTGACCATGCGTAACGAATCGAAGCCACTCGTTCCTGCCGATTGATTCAGGATTTGACGTAGCTCTGGCATTTGCCGCTCAATTAGGCCATGTTTAGGCCGTAACCCAGTGTCACTCATGGAGAATTTCGATAAGGACATCATGAACGCTACACTCGAGAGCGAGCAAAGCCAGCTTCGCGCAGTTAAGCGAGGCGGCTATTAAGGATAGTAATGAAGCGAATTTTGATGCTGTTCATGATTGTGGCAATCGCAGGTTGTGCCGCGACAACCAAGACTGAAGTGAAACGGGGAAAAAAAGGGCTGCATATCAACTGTTCGGGCCTGTCCTCCTCCTGGGATCAGTGCTACGCCAGTGCAGCCAATTCATGTGGCGCCAAAGGCTATAAAGTCATCGCCAAGTCGGGCGACAACGCCGAAGACCCGGGCGACTACCCGTTCGGCCTCAACCCTGCCGGCTACACCAGCCGGAGCATGATTGTCATCTGCAAATAACTGTCGAGGCACTTACAGGCTCGACAGTTGCTGGCTGAGCACGTCGTAGTTCGATGACAGGACCTGCGCCTGCACCTGCGGGTTGACCATCATCCGCGCCACCACCAGGGCGCCGATGCATTGCGACAGGATCGACCACGCCAGGTCCTCGCTACCCAGCGTTGCAGCCCAGCCCGCCTGTAACCGGCAAATCCAGTCCTGCGCCTGTTGGCGCACCGACACATCCGATCGCGCAATCTCCGCACCCAGGCTCGGCAACGCACAGCCGGCTTCCGACTGCTCCACATGAGCCATGCTCAAGTAAAACTTCAAACAGCGATCCAACCGCTCCTTACTCTGCACCCCGGTGCCATTCAAGCGCTCGAGGCTATGGCTCAATTCGCGCTCGACTATCGAGCTGAACAACTCATCCTTGGAAGCGAAGTGGCTGTAAAACGCACCGCCACTCAAGCCAATGGCTTTCATCAAGCCATCCACTCCAACACTGGAAAACCCTTCTTTTTTCGCCAGGGCAGCACTGCTATCCAGCAGCTTCTCTCTGGTTTCCTGCTTATGGCTGGCTGAATATCGCATCACTTACCCCCGGTTTCGTCAGCTTGACGCCTACCGAATCGTAGCATAACGTTCGTTTGGCAAACGATCGTTTACTAAAGGATTTCCCATGACGAACAACAAGAAAATCGTATTGGTAGTGGGTGCCGGCGATGCCACGGGTGGCGCCATCGCCAAACGCTTTGCACGCGAAGGTTATGTCGCATGCGTGACCCGGCGCAGCGCCGATAAACTGCAACCCTTGGTGGAAAGCATCCACGCGGCTGGCGGCGAAGCCCATGGTTTTGCCTGCGATGCCCGCAAGGAAGAAGACGTTATCGCGCTGATCGAGCAGATTGAAACCGAGCTGGGCCCCATAGAAGCCTTTGTCTTCAACATCGGCGCGAACGTGCCGTGCAGTATCCTGGAAGAAACCGCCCGCAAGTACTTCAAGATCTGGGAAATGGCCTGCTTCTCAGGCTTCCTAAACGCCCGGGAAGTGGCCAAGCGCATGGTCACCCGCAATCGCGGCACTATTCTGTTTACAGGCGCCACTGCCGGGTTGCGTGGCGCCGCCGGTTTTGCCGCATTCGCAGGCGCCAAACACGGGATCCGTGCACTGGCGCAGAGCATGGCTCGTGAACTAGGTCCGCGGAATATCCACGTCGCCCACGTGGTGGTGGATGGCGCCATCGACACTGACTTCATCCGCGACAACTTCCCGCAAAAGTACGCCCTCAAGGATCAGGACGGTATTCTCAACCCCGAGCACATCGCCGATAACTATTGGTACCTGCACAGCCAGCCTCGGGACGCCTGGACCTTCGAGCTGGACCTGCGCCCGTGGAATGAACCCTGGTAAGCACGCCCCCATAACAATAAACAGCGAGTACCCAGCATGAGTAAAACCGTGGAATTTTTCTTCGACCTCGGCAGCCCTGCCACTTATCTGGCCTACACCCAGCTTCCTGGCCTGTGCGCTGCAACCGGCGCCCAGCTGATTTACAAGCCAATGCTGTTGGGCGGCGTGTTCAAGGCCACCGGCAATGCATCGCCGGTCACCATTCCCGCCAAAGGCCGCTACATGCTCCAGGACCTGGCGCGCTACGCCCAGCGCTACAACGTCCCGCTCAAGTTCAACCCGCACTTCCCCATCAATACATTGACGCTGATGCGTGCAGTCACCGGTGTCCAAATGCGCCAACCCGAGCGCTTCCAGGATTTCATCGACTGCCTGTTCCGAGCCCTTTGGATAGAAGGCCTTCACCTGGGTGATCCTGCTGTGGTGGCTGCGGTGCTGGCTGAACACGGCTTTGATCCCGAAGCAGTCCTGGCGTTGACGAATGACGACGCCGTCAAGGCCACCCTCAAGGACAACACCGAGCACGCCATCCAGCGCGGCGTATTCGGGGCGCCTACGATGTTCGTCGGCGACCAGCTGTTCTTCGGCCAGGATCGCCTGGAGTTTGTTCGCGAAGCGTTGGGCTAGATTTCAATCACCAAACGCCCTTGAGCGCCGCCTGCGAGTAACTCATAGGCGGCGTTTGCCGTGTGCAGGTCGAATTGACGCCCGTCGAGAATCGGCTTGAGCTTCCCGGCATCAATCAACCGCGCCGCCTCGGCAAGAATCTGCCCGTGGTGCTCGCGGCCCTTGCCCGTCAGCATCGGCAGCAGGGTAAACACCCCGGAATAGGTCGCCCCGCGAAACGATAACGGCGCCAGGCTATGAGAGCCCCAGCCAAGACAACTCAGCACATGGCCGTGATAAGTCCTGGCCGCCCGGAAGGACGCATCCAGCGTCGGCCCGCCCACCGTGTCATACACAATGTCAAAACCTTCGCCCGCCGTGTGCAAGGCTACATACTCCTCGACGGTCTGCTGTTGATAGTCGATAAACGTAGCCCCCAGTCCTTCGATCAGCGCCCGATGCCTGGCGGAACCTGTCGCAAATACCTCTGCGCCAAACGCATTAGCCAGCTGCACCGCAACATGTCCTACACCACCCGCACCACCCTGGATCAGTACTTTATGCCCAGGGCCTACATGCGCACGGTCCACCAGCCCTTCCCATGCGGTGATCAGCACCAGCGGCAATGCCGCGGCTTCGCGCATGCTCAGGGTCACGGGTTTTCTCGCCAGCAGGCGTGCATCCACCACGGCAAACTCCGCCAACGACCCCTGGATGCCCCCAACTCCCGTCGCCAGGGCGTACACCTCATCGCCCGCCTTCCACTCGTTGATATCCGGGCCCACTGTCTCGATGATCCCCGCCAAGTCCAAGCCAATTACAGCTGGGAACGACTGACGGGCATGGGCTGCCTCGCCTGCGCGAATTTTCCCGTCCAATGGATTGAGGCCACTGGCCTTGATCCTTACCAGCACCTCACCGTCACCCGGAGTCGGCCTGGGAATCGTTGCCAGCCGTAACGGCCCATTCGCCACATCCACCATCAGGGCATGCATTTGAGTTGTATCAGTCATGGTCGCGATCTCGATTCATCAGGAAGTGATCACCATGATGTGCCCGACCATTCATGCCGATAAGACGCCAAGCCGCTATAGTGACCATGCTCATTTGGCATGAATCGGTAGTCCCGTGGATAAGCTCAACGCAATGGCCATTTTCGTCCGGGTAATCGAGCGCGGGAGTTTCTCTGCGGTCGCCCGGGAGTTGCAGACCACTCAGCCCACCATCAGCAAAGTAATGCGGGCGCTGGAGACCGAACTGGGTGGCAAGCTGATTTCCCGCAGTACCCGCAAACTCTCCCTGACCGACGAAGGCCAACGCTATTACAGCCATTGCCGACAAATCCTCGCGGCAGTGGATGCCGCGGAACACAGCTTCCAATCCGGCAAGGAAGCCGTTGCAGGTCCGCTACGTATAGGTTCGTCGGTGAGCTTTGGCCGCCTGCACATTGCCTCGCGCCTGGCGGGATTTCTTGAGCGATATCCACAGGTCCAGGTTGACCTGCAACTCAATGACCAGAACCAGGATCTGGTCAGTGAAGGCCTGGACGTCACCCTGCGCATTGGCGAGCTGCCCGACAGCGGCCTGGTCGCCCGCCAGATCGGCACTACCCACCGAGTCACGCTCGCCAGCCCGGCCTATCTGGCCAAACACCCTGCACCGCAAAGCCCGCAAGCGCTGACCCAGCACAATTGCCTGCTGTTCAACCTGCTCAGCAGCCAGAACCAATGGGTTTACGAACAGGACGGGACGCGGCACAGCGTCAAGATCAAGGGCAACGCCCAGAGCAATAACTCCGAGGCAGTACGCGAGATGGTATTGGCAGGGCTCGGCATTGCGCTGTCGCCCCTATGGCTGTTCTTTGATGACCTGAACGCTGGTCGGGTGGTCGCGTTGCTGCAGGACTACACCCCACAGTCGCTGCCGATTCACGCCGTTTCGGCGCCGAATCGTCGCCAGTCCGCCCGGGTCAAAGCGTTTATCGACTACATGGCCGATGCCCTGACCCAGGCGCCCGAGCTACAGCCCCTTAGATAGCGGCCGTACGCACCTGCAACCATTCCAGCGCCGCGCCACTGAGCAGCGGGCTCAGGCGCTCACGCACTTGCGCGTGGTAATCGTTGAACCACTGGCGCTCCTCGGCCGTCAGCAAGGACGACTCCAGGCAACGGGTGTCGATCGGGCACAGCGTCAGTGTCTCGAACTTGAGGAACTCGCCAAACTCGGTCTTTCCCGCCTCACGGTTCAGCACCAGGTTCTCGATCCGCACACCCCACCGGCCAGGACGGTAAGTGCCTGGCTCGATGGACGTAATCATGCCGGCCTGCATCGCGGTTTGCGGTGCGGCGACGGCTTGATAAGCGATCACCTGCGGGCCTTCATGCACATTGAGGAAATAGCCCACGCCATGACCGGTGCCGTGGCCATAGTCCACGCCTTCGGCCCAGATCGGCGCACGGGCGATGGAATCCAGCAGCGGCGAAAGAATGCCCTTGGGGAAATGCGCGCGGGACAAGGCAATCACACCTTTGAGCACCCGCGTGCAATCGCGTTTCTGCTCCTCGGTTGGCGTACCAATAGGCACCATACGCGTGATATCGGTGGTGCCGCCCAGGTACTGGCCACCGGAGTCGATCAGCAGCAAGCCATCGCCTTCGATCAGCGCGTGCTCTTCTTCAGTTGCGTGGTAGTGCGGCATCGCGCCATTGGCATTGAATGCAGCAATGGTGTTGAAGCTCAACGACACATAACCCGGCCGGCGGGTGCGCGCCGCCGTCAGGTGTTCATCAATGGTCAGTTCGGTGATGCGCTCACGACCCAACGCACTGTCGAGCCAGGCGAAGAATTCGCACAAGGCCGCGCCGTCCTGCTCCATGGCCTGACGAATATGCTCGGCGTCTGCCAGGCTTTTGCGCGATTTGGCCAAGGTGGTCGGGTTAAGCCCTTCGATCAGCTTGACGTCACTGCCGAGGTTTTCCAGCAACCCGGCGGTCACCCGCGCCGGATCGACCTGCACACTGGCGCCCGACGGAATGGCCTTCAACGCAGCTGCGACTTCGCTGTAATCACGCAGGGTCACGCCATCCTGCTCCAGCACGGCACGAAGCTCGGCATCGACTTTGCTCAAAGCCACAAACAATGTCGCCTGCTGCTGGCCGATCAAGGCAAACGACACAAACACTGGGTTGAATGAAACATCACCGCCACGCAGGTTAAACAGCCAGGCGATGTCGTCCAGGGTTGCGATGAAATGCCAGTCGGCGCCCTTCTCGCTCAATCTTTCGCGCAGGGCCGCGAGTTTTTCACCGCGGCTGACGGTGGCCTGGGGCGGCAAGTGTTGATAGATCGGCTGGTTCGGCAAGGTGGGACGGTCTTGCCAGACTTCGTTCAACAGGTCGATATCCGTGCGCAAGCGTGCACCCCGTGCCTCCAGCTTGCTGCCCAGGGTACGCGCCGAGGCCACGGCCATGACCGCACCGTCCACTGCCACCACGCCACCTTCCGGGGTCTGCTCCGCCAGCCATTCCAGCGGCCCGGGCTGGCCGGGTTGCAGCTTGACCAACTCGATACCGCTGCCCTTGAGTTCCTTGGTCGCCTGTTCCCAATAGCGGCTGTCTGCCCATACACCGGCGAAATCAGCGGTGACAATCAGGGTGCCCACAGAACCGTGAAAGCCCGACAACCACTGGCGCCCTTGCCAGTAACCCGGCAGGTATTCGGACAAATGCGGGTCGGCCGACGGCACCAACAGGGCATGAATGCCCTCGCGGCTCATCAGTTCGCGGGTATGCGCCAGGCGCTGGGGAACCGTTCCATGGGTCAAAGGCTGTGTGCTCATCGTGTCTCCTGCTAACCACTAATAATTGTTATGGGGTCAAACGGCCCAGAACGCCGGTGCGCTGGCCAGTGCCGCCTTGATCAGTTGTACCGCCTGATCGATGTCCTGCTCGGTGGTAAACCGCCCGAGGCTCAAGCGAATGGTGCGACCCGCGCTGCGGGCATCGTGGCCCAGCGCCAGAAGCACATGGGACGGGGCATTGCTCGCCGAATTGCAGGCCGACGTGGCCGAGAATGCAATGCCCGCGCTCAAGGCGGCGGAATTGAACTCGCCCTCGCTGAACGTCAGGCTCAAGGTGTGGGGAATGCGCTGGGTAAGGCTGCCATTGAGGCGCACCCCGGCAATCGTATTCAGTTGTTCCAGCAGGCGCTCGCGCAAGGCAACGATGGTCGCCTTTTCTTCTGCAAACGACGCTGCCGCTAACGCGAACGCTGTGCCCATGCCGGCGATCTGGTGAGTCGCCAGGGTGCCGGAACGCAAGCCGCCTTCATGGCCACCGCCGTGAATCTGCGCCAGCACTTTCTGCTGCGCACGCGGGCCGACGTACAGCGCGCCGATGCCCTTGGGGCCATAGAGTTTATGGGCGGAAAACGACATCAGGTCTACTGGCCATTCGGCCAGGTCAATCGCCACCTTGCCCGCGCCCTGCGCCGCATCCACGTGAAACAACGCTCCATGCTCGCGCACGCGCGCGCCGATCGCCTGGATATCGTTGAGGGTGCCCAACTCGTTGTTCACCAACATCAGCGACACCAGGAAGGTGTCTTCACGCAACGCTTCGCTAACCGCCTCGACGCTGATCAACCCCTCGGCATCCGGCACCAGGTACGTCACGGCAACCCCGGCTTCCTGCAACTGGCGAGCGGTGTCGAGCGTGGCCTTGTGTTCGATCTGGCTGGTGATGATGTGCCCACCGGCCACACCCCGCGCCTGGGCAACGCCCTTGATGGCGAGGTTGTTGGACTCGGTGGCACCGGAGGTCCAGACGATGCTTGCCGGCTCGGCGCCGACCAATTCCGCCACTTGGCGCCGCGCCTGCTCAACCGTTTGCCGGGCCTGTTGGCCGAACGCATGGGAACTGGACGCAGGGTTACCGAAGTTGGCGTTGAAACCCAGGCACTCGACCATCACCTGGATGACCCGCTCATCCACCGGCGTGGTGGCGGCATAGTCGAAATACAGCGGACGTTTATTCATGACGTTAAAGACTCGCAGAGCATGTTCCCGAGAGCAGCGTCTCAGGGGCAGCGATCAGAAAGGAAGATGGTTTACCTGATCCCGTGCCGTTAAAGAAAGACCACTTTATTTAAAAGTGCGTAGGAACGCTCCTGAAATTCAGCTTAACAGGCTCCGGGAAACGGATGGCAAACAAAAAGCCCGAGGTTCCTGTGGGAAACCTCGGGCTCATCGACCTGGCCACTGACTCAGCTGGGGCGACCGTGCAGCGTTATACCGCGCTCGGCATTCATCTCGCCCTGACGGTCAAAACCAAAGCTTTTCTGTGGCTGGCCGGTCAGTTCGGCTTTCTTCTGTTGGTATTCATCAAACGACAGGCCTCGGCGGCTCAGGGCTTCCAGCGCCAGCTCCTTGCTTTCTTCAGCCGAGTAACCACGCAGTTCAGGCGACGACGGTGTCGCACAACCGGCAAGGACTGAGGTGACAAGCAATACGGAAATGGCGAGAAAGCGGTTCATGGCGAAGGTCCTGCGAAACGGGTTGAAGTCAATGAGCACAGGCTACTCCCGCCCCTTCAAGGTGAAAAATCACGCGCCGTGATAGTCGCTATCAACCTTTGCGACGCTGGTGATAGTCGCACCACATATTCCATACAGATCTATAAATATGGAAATACGTTCATTTACGGAATAAACACAACCCTCTATAAATGGCTTCAACGCTCACGCCACTGTTCGCCTGGCAACTGTTGCCCAGGCAACAGTCATTCAACAAAACACCAGGCAGACAACACCGCCATTTTCCAACACCTGGCCCACAGCCCGCGCCAGTCAAGGGCTACGCAGCTTGGTACAGCTCTTGCTCAAGCCCCGCTACTGCTCTTGCCCTGAGCCACTGTTGAAAAAGGAACTGTTGATGACCCGTCCACTGAATGTCGTTGCCCTCTCCGGCGGAACCTGGCGTCCGTCCCGCACCCTGGTGTTGACCCAGGCGGTGCTGGCCGAACTGGCCAATCAATTGCCGATCCAGACCACCCTGATTGAATTGGGCGACATTGCCCGGCCGCTGGGCGGCGCACTGTCCCGCCAGGAACTGCCCGCCGACGTCGAAGCCCAACTGCAAGCCATCGAACAGGCCGACCTGCTGATCGTCGCCGCCCCGGTGTATCGCGGCTCCTACCCTGGCCTGCTCAAGCACCTGTTCGACCTGGTGGACCTCAACGCCCTGATCAACACCCCGGTGTTGCTGGCGGCCACCGGCGGCAGCGAACGCCATGCGCTGGTACTCGATCACCAGTTGCGCCCGCTGTTCAGTTTCTTCCAGGCCTTGACCTTGCCGATTGGCGTGTACGCCACCGAGGCCGATTTCACCGATTACCAAATAACCAGTGAGCCCTTGAAGGCCCGCATTCGCCTTGCTGCAGAACGCGCCGCGCCGTTGTTTGCCGCGCATCCCACCTCTCTGCTGAAAATCGCTTAAGGATTTGTCATGGATGTTTTCTGGTTTCTGCCTACACACGGTGACGGCCATTATTTGGGCACCACCCAAGGCGCTCGCCCGGTCACCCTCAACTATTTGAAACAAGTCGCCCAGGCCGCCGATAACCTCGGCTACCACGGCGTGTTGATCCCCACCGGCCGCTCCTGCGAAGACTCCTGGGTGATCGCCTCGGCGCTGGTCCCGCTGACCGAACGCCTGCGCTACCTGGTAGCGATTCGCCCGGGGATCATTTCGCCGACCGTCTCGGCCCGCATGGCCGCCACCCTCGACCGCCTGTCCGGTGGCCGCCTGTTGATCAACGTGGTGACCGGCGGCGACCCCGACGAAAACCGCGGCGACGGCAGCTTCCTCGATCACGGCGAACGCTACGAAGTGACCGACGAATTCCTCAAGATCTGGCGCCGCGTGTTGCAGGGCGAATCGGTGGATTTCGAAGGCAAACACCTGCGTGTGCAGAACGCCAAGGCACTTTACCCACCGGTGCAGAAGCCGTATCCACCGCTGTACTTCGGCGGTTCCTCGGACGCTGCCCACGACCTCGCGGCCGAACAGGTAGACGTGTACCTGACCTGGGGCGAACCACCGGCTGCCGTCGCGGAAAAACTCGCCGACGTGCGTGAACGCGCCGCGCGCCATGGCCGCACCGTCAAGTTCGGGATTCGCCTGCATGTGATCGTGCGCGAAACCGAAGAAGACGCCTGGAAAGCCGCCGCCAAACTGATCGAACACATCAGCGACGAAACCATCGCCGCCGCGCAAAAATCCTTCTCGCGCTTCGACTCCGAAGGCCAGCGGCGCATGGCCGCCCTGCACGACGGGCGTCGCGACAACCTGGAGATCGCCCCCAACCTGTGGGCCGGCGTTGGCCTGGTGCGAGGCGGCGCGGGCACGGCCCTGGTGGGCAACCCTCAGCAAGTCGCCGAGCGGATCAAGGAATACGCGGACCTGGGCATCGAAAGCTTCATCTTCTCCGGCTACCCGCACCTGGAAGAGGCGTATCGCTTTGCCGAGCTGGTGTTCCCGCTGCTGCCGGAGCCCTACGCGAGCCTGGCCGGGCGCGGCGTCACCAACCTCACCGGACCGTTCGGCGAAATGATTGCCAACGACGTGCTGCCGGCAAAAGCCAAGGCCTGACCTGCCGTCTGCCGGGGTACGCCCCGGCACACCATGAGGAACACCGCGTGACAGCCAAACCCAACAGCGTCCTGCCCTCACCGTTGCAGACCGCCAAACTGCTGGCCGCCGAATTCGCCCTCACCGCCGTCGAACGCGACGAACGTGGCGGCACCCCCAAGACCGAACGCGACGCCCTGCGCCAGAGCGGCCTGCTGGCCCTGAGCATTCCCACCCAATACGGCGGCCTCGGCGCCCGCTGGAGCGAGACCCTGGAGATCGTGCGCGAATTCGCCAAGGTCGACAGCTCCATCGCCCACGTCTTCGGTTTTCATCACCTGATGCTCGCCACCGTACGGCTGTTCTCCCGCCCGGAGCAATGGCAACCCTGGTACGAACAAACCGCACGCAAAAACTGGTTCTGGGGCAACGCCCTCAACCCGCTGGACACGCGCACGGTGGTCAAGGCCTTCGGCGGCTGGCGGGAATTTTCCGGCAAAAAGAGTTTTTGCTCCGGCGCCAGCGACTCGGAAATGCTGATCGCCTCGGCCGTGGATGAAAGCGCCGGCGGCAAACTGCTGATCGCCGCAATTCCCAGCGGGCGCAGCGGCATCACCTTGCACAACGACTGGAACAACATCGGCCAGCGCCAGACCGACAGCGGCAGCGCCTCTTTCGAACGGGTACGTGTGGAGGAGTCGGAACTGCTCCTGGACCCCGGCCCGCTGAGCACACCCTTCGCCTGCCTACGCCCGCTGATCGCGCAACTGACCTTCACCCACATGTTCCTCGGCATCGCCGAAGGCGCCTTTGCCGAAGCCCGCCATTACACCCTGACCGAAACCCGGCCGTGGCATAAGTCCACGGTGCAGGACATTCGCCAGGACCCGTACGTACTCAACCACTACGGCGAATTCTGGGTCGCGCTGGAAGGCGTGCGCCTGCTGGTGGAGCGTGCCGCCGAACTGCTGGACCAGGCCTGGGCCAAAGGCCCGAGCCTCAGCGAAAGCGAGCGCGGCGAACTGGCCATCGCCATCGCCACGGCCAAGGTGGCCGCCACCCGCAACGGCCTGGAACTGTGCAGCCGCCTGTTCGAAGTCACCGGCGCGCGCTCCACCCACGCTTCCCTGCGCCTGGACCGGCACTGGCGCAACCTGCGCACGCAAACCCTGCACGACCCGGTGGACTACAAACTCCACGAACTGGGGGACTGGGCGTTGAACCAGTCCCTGCCGATTCCGACGTTCTACTCCTGAAAAGAGGTGCCCATGCAGCTTTTAACCTTACCGCCCTCGCCCGCTCTTGCGACCTCGATCCGCGCCACGGCCCAGGTCTTCGAAGACCCCAAATCCCAGGCGTTGCTGGCGCACATCCAGCAAGTCGCGCCGAGCGAAGCCAGCGTGCTGATCATCGGCGAAACCGGCACCGGTAAAGAGCTGGTGGCGCGCCATATCCACAACCTCAGCGCGCGGCGCAACCGGCCGTTCGTGGCGGTGAACTGCGGCGCGTTTTCCGAATCCCTGGTGGAGGCCGAGCTGTTCGGCCATGAAAAAGGCGCCTTCACCGGCGCCCTCAGCGCCAAGGCTGGCTGGTTCGAAGAGGCGGACGGCGGCACCCTGTTCCTCGATGAAATCGGCGACTTGCCGATGGCGATTCAGGTCAAGCTGCTGCGTGTCCTGCAAGAGCGCGAAGTGGTGCGCCTGGGCTCACGCAAAAGCATTCCCATCGACGTGCGGGTGTTGGCCGCCACCAACGTTCAGTTGGAAAAAGCCATCAACGCCGGGCATTTCCGCGAGGACCTGTACTACCGCCTCGACGTGGTCAGCCTGGAGTTGAGCCCGCTGCGGGACCGCCCCGGTGACATCCTGCCGTTGACCCGGCACTTCATCGAAGCCTACAGCCAGCGCCTGGGTTACGGCCCGATCACCATCAGCCGCGAGGCCGAGCAGAAACTCAAAAGCTACAGCTGGCCGGGCAACATCCGCGAGCTGGAAAACGTGATCCACCACACCCTGCTGATCTGCCGCAACGGCGTGATCGAGCGCGACGACCTGCGCCTGTCGAACATGCGCATCGAGCGTCAGGACGACAACCAGCACGGCATCGACAACAGCGCCGAAGCCTTGCTGGAGCGAGCCTTTCAAAAACTCTTCGAAGAACAGGCCGGCGCCCTGCATGAAAAGGTCGAGGATGCGCTGCTGCGCGCCGCCTACCGCTTCAGCCATTACAACCAGGTGCACACCGCCAACCTGCTGGGCCTGAGCCGCAACGTGACGCGAACCCGTTTGATCAAGATCGGTGAACTGGCGGTAAACAAGCGACGCCCCGGCGAGAACGTGCAGGGCGAGCGCATGCTGCACCTGTCAATTTAGGCGGCAGTGCAAGGCGTTGTCATGGCTGCGCTCGATGCTGCGCAGCACCTGGAACGAACCGAAGGTGACTGCCGTGGCCTGGTGGGCGCGGATCAGCGTCCAGAAATCTTCCTCACCGTGCTCAAAACACTTGAAGGCCGCCTCCCCGTCTTCGCGGGAGCGCCATTGCAGGTAGCTGAGCACCCGGCGTCCATCATCGCTGACCTGCACGCTGGCATTGATAAAGCCGCCATGGCCTTGGGCCAGACGCTCGCTTTGGGATGACAGGGCCGCCACCAAAGCCGATTGCTGCTGCGGTTCGATCTGGAACTCGACCATCTGGGTAAAACTCAGACGCTTCTCTGATACCTGCATGAACATTCCCCTCTCACTGTAGGCACAATCTTGCGATTCGATGCCACGCAGGGTAAAACCTCTAGTTAAGTCAAGGTCAAGGGCTTTTTCATGGTCAACAAAGAACTTACCGTCGGCCAACTGGCGGCCCGTAGCGGCGTGGCAGTCACCGCGCTGCACTTCTATGAAACCAAGGGGTTGATCAAGAGCAACCGCAACGCCGGCAATCAACGGCGCTACCCGCGGGACGTGTTGCGCCGGGTGGTGGTGATCAAGATTGCCCAGCGTTTGGGCATTCCCCTGGCGACGATCCATGAGGCGCTGCAAACCCTGCCCGATGGTCGCACGCCTAACGCAGCCGACTGGGAGCGCCTGTCTGCGCTATGGCGTGAAGACCTGGACCAGCGCATCGACAAGCTGATGCTGCTGCGGGACAAACTCAGTGGCTGCATTGGCTGCGGGTGTTTGTCGCTGGAGGCCTGCCCGTTGCGCAATCACGACGACGTACTCGGTGAGCGCGGCCCCGGCGCACAACTCTTGGAGCCCACCCCTGATCCCTGATGTGTGAACCCACTCAATGTGGGAGCTGGCTTGCCTGCGATGCAAGCACCTCGGTTTTTCTGGCAAACCGCAGTGATGCTATCGCGGGCAAGCCCGGCTCCCACAAAAGCCAGCGCCCACCTTAGATCGGTCTGGGTCTTAGAAACCCGGGGCAATCTGCCCTTTGTAGCGGGTCAGGATGAACTGGCGTACTTCATCGGAATTCAACGCCTTGGCCAGCTTCTGGATGCCGGGGTCGTTGATGTTGTCCGGGCGCGCTACCAGATACTCGACGTACAGGCTCTTGCCCTTCTCGACGATCAACGCACTGTTGGTATCGATCCCCGCTTCCAGGGCGTAGTTGGCGAACACGAATGCCAGGTCCACCTGGCTCACCGAGCGGGCCAGCAATGCCCCTTCCAGTTCACGGATTTTCAGGTGCTTGGGGTTTTCGACGATGTCCCGCGGGGTGGCCAGGGTATTGCTCGGGTCCTTGAGCTTGATCAGGCCGGCTTCATCCAGCAGCACCAGCGCGCGGCCAGTGTTGACCGGGTCGTTGGGGATCGACACCGTGGCGCCGTCTTTCAACTCCGAGATATTTTTGATCTTGGTCGAATAAGCGCCGAACGGCTCGATGTGCACGCCCACTACCGGCACCAGATTGGTATGCCGGGTCTTGTTGTAGTCATCCAGGAACGGCCGGTACTGGTAGTAGTTGGCGTCGATATTCTTCAGCGCCAGTTGTTGGTTGGGCTGGATGAAATCGGTGAATACCTTGATTTGCAAGTCCACGCCTTCCTTGGCCAGCACCGGTTTGACGAATTCGAGGATCTCCGCATGCGGCACGGGCGTGGCCCCCACCACCAACGTCTCGTTGGCGACGGCATTCAGGGAGAAGACAGCAGCCAAAATGGCCAGGGATTTTTTCATGATTGCTCCGAAAGCAGTGGTTCTAGGAATAGGTTTCAACGCCGGCTGTAACGCGCCACCAGACGGTCGCCGGTCATCTGCAGGGCCTGCACCAGCACCAACAGCAGCAACACGGTGACCACCATCACGTCGGTCTGGAACCGCTGATAGCCGTAGCGGATGGCCAGGTCGCCCAGGCCACCGCCGCCAATCACCCCGGCCATGGCGGTGTAGTCCACCAGCACAATCGCGGTGACGGTGACCGCCGCCAGCAGGCCGCCCCGGGCTTCCGGCAACAGCGTGTGGCGGATCACCTGCCAGGTGCTGGCGCCCATGGACTGGGTGGCTTCCACCACGCCACGGTCGACTTCGCGCAAGGCGGTTTCCACCAGCCGCGCGAAGAACGGCGTACAGCCCACCACCAACGGCGGAATCGTGCCGGGCACGCCCAATGAGGTGCCCACCAGCAAGGTGGTCACCGGGATCAGCACAATCAGCAGGATGATGAACGGCAGCGAACGCAGCACGTTCACCACCACCGACAGCGCTCGGTACACCACCAGGGTTTCGTGCAACTGGCGCTTGCCGGTGAGGAACAACACCACCCCCAGCGGCAACCCCAGCAACACGGTAAAACCCAGGGCGGCGCTGAGCATGCTCAGGGTTTCCAGGCAGGCCTGGCCGATGTCGGCCCAATAGATGTGTTTAAACAGCTCGGCCATGATTCAAGACCAGTCGTGACGCGGGGGCTTGGCGCCGTTGAGCAACCAGTTGCCCACCACGTGGTACTTCCAGCGCACCGGGTCATGCAGGGTATGCACCCGGGCATTGCGCCAGTGACGATCGAAGTTGTGCTTCTTCAGGGTTGACCGGGTGCCGCCGAGTTCGAAGAGCTTGTTGCTGGCTTCGATGGCGATTTCGGTGGTCAGCACCTTGGCCCGGGCGACGGCCAGGGAAGCGTGAGCGACGTTGTCTTCATCGGGCGCCGGGCGTGCGGCGTCGAGGGCTTTTCCGGCGCGCTCCAGCAAGGCCTCTGCCGCTTCCAGGCGAATATCCAGCGCGCCCACCTGAATGATGGTCAGCGGGTCTTCACTGGTTTTTTCCACCCCGGCATCGATCCATGGGCGGGCGAATTGCCGGACGAACTGCACCGTGTCGCGCAACGCGGCACGGGCGATGCCGGCGTCGATGGCAGCGGTAGTCAGTTGCGCGAAAGGGCCGGCCAAGGTTGGCGAATCGTAGGAACGATGGGTAGGAAACAGGTTGAACGCCGGCACCTTCAGGTCTTCGGCCAACACCGTACCGCTGGACGTGGTGCGCTGGCCCATGCTGTCCCAGTCGTCGACCACCACCAGGCCTTCAGTGCCGCGGGGCACAAACGCCAGTTGCGCATTCTGCTGCTCATCCAGCGCCAGCACCGCCAGCCAGTGGGCGTACAGCGAACCGGTGCAATAACCCTTGCGGCCGTTGATCACATAACCGTCACCTTGCCGGCGAATGGTCGCCTGAATGTCCTGGACGTTCTTGCCGCCGGTTTCCGACAGCGCATTGGCAAACCGATGCCCCTCCAGCGCCAGGCCAAAAAAGTACGCCTGCTGCTCGGGCGTGCCTTGCAGGCGGATGTCTTCCAGCAGGCAGTAATGGTTCTGCGGGATTTGCCCAAGCGACGGGTCGGCCGCCGAGATAATCGCAATCACCTGGGCCAGCACCGCGTAGGACACCTGGGCGCCGCCAAACTCGCGGGGCACGCTGATGCCCCACAGGCCGCTGTTGGAATACAGGTCGACCACGTCCGCCGGCACCTGGCGGGTGCGGTCGCGTTCGGCGTCTTGCTCCAGCAATACGGCGGCGACCTGGTGGGCAACGGCCAGGGCCTGGGCCTCGTCACGGATCAGCTCGGCGTGGGGCGTGTGAATCGGGTAATCGGCAGATACAGGCAGTACAGACATACAACGCTCTCGGGCGAATGATTTACCTGAGGCATTGCAGCTTCTGTGCCTGAGGCGCCAGGCTATCAAACACAAGGGTTTGCGCCTGATGTGCGCGCGGCAGACCGCCCACGGCGCAGCAAACTGCCGGTTTGCTGTTGTGTGGGCAACACCTCGGTGCGACTGATACACCGAGTTGCCTGCATCGCAGGCAAGCCAGCTCCTACAGTTGACCTGCATTGCCTGAAAGATCGGGCTTCAACACACTTCATGAACAACCCCTCCACGTTTTCCCCCTTGCCCCAGGCGCCATGTGATTTCAGGATGCAGGCAATCATCACAAGGAGTCATTCCATGTTCGCCGGATTCCAAAAAGACCAGCGCCACGTCAACGGTGTGGACATCAGCTACCGCAAAGGCGGCGCGGGTCCCGGCCTGCTCCTGCTGCACGGGCACCCGCAGACCCACGTCATCTGGCACAAGGTCGCCGAGCAACTGGCCGAACACTTCACCGTGGTCGCCGCCGACCTGCGCGGTTATGGCGACAGCAGCAAGCCCGCCGCCAGTGACCAACACTCCAACTATTCCAAGCGCGAAATGGCCCGCGACGGGGTCGAGTTGATGAAGGCCCTGGGCTTTGATGAGTTCTCGGTGCTGGCCCACGACCGTGGCGCCCGCGTCGCCCATCGCCTGGCCCTGGACCACCCCAAGGCCGTGCAGCGCATGGTGCTGCTGGACATCGCCCCGACGCTTGCGATGTATGCCCAGACCGACGAAGCCTTTGCCCGCGCCTACTGGCACTGGTTCTTCCTGATCCGCCCGGCGCCGTTGCCCGAGAGCCTGATCGAAGGCAACCCGGAACTGTACCTGCGCAGCGTCATGGGCAGCCGCAGTGCCGGGCTCAAGCCGTTCACCGATGAAGCCTTCGCCGAATACCTGCGCTGCCTGAAACTGCCCGGCACCGCCACCGGCATCTGCGAAGACTACCGCGCCGCCGCCGGCATCGACCTTGAGCACGACCGCGCCGACCTCGACAACGGCAACCACCTCAACCTGCCGCTGCTGGTGATGTGGGGCGCCGAAGGCACCGTCGGGCGCTGCTTCGAACCCCTCAAGGAATGGCAGAAAGTCGCCACCGACGTACGTGGCAAGGCCCTGCCGGCCGGCCACTACATCGCTGAAGAAGCCCCCGAGTTGTTGCTCGGCGAAGTCCTGACCTTCCTTCGCTGAGGCTTTAGTAAACCGCTGATCTGATCGATCCCGCCCCGCAGGCTTGAAACGGCCTGCGACGGGATCTGCTTGCCCAAAAAACGTCTCGAGATAATAAAAATGACAATCAGAAAACTGCTGGGAACCCTGTATGTGCAGGTGATCATCGCCATTGTGCTGGGCGTGTTGATCGGCAACCACTGGCCCCAGGTGGGCATCGACCTCAAGCCCCTGGGCGACGGGTTTATCAAGCTGATCAAGATGATCATCGGCCCGATCATCTTCTGCACGGTGGTCTCCGGCATCACCAGCATGCACGACGTGAAGCAGGTGGGACGTGTGGGCGGCAAGGCGCTGCTGTATTTCGAGATTGTCTCCAGCATCGCCCTGGTGATCGGCATCCTCGCCGCGCACCTGCTGCACCCGGGCGTGGGGTTCAACATTGACGTGAAGACCCTCGACACTTCGGCCATCGCCGGTTTTGTCGGCCAGGCCGAACATGGTGAAGGCGTCACCGGGTTCCTGATGCACGTGATTCCGACCACCTTCTTCGACGCCTTCTCCAAAGGTGAAATCCTGCCGGTGCTGTTTGTGTCGGTGCTGTTCGGCCTCGGGCTGGTGATGATCGGCGAGAAAGGCCGGCCGTTGGTGGGTGTGATCAACCAGGCCAGCGAAGTGTTCTTCCGCATCGTCGGGATGATCAGCCGCGTCGCGCCGATCGGTGCGTTCGGGGCGATCGCCTTCACCATCGGCAAATACGGCCTGGGTTCGCTGTTGCCGTTGTTGAAACTGGTGGGCACGTTCTACGTCACCGCGTTTTTCTTCGTGGCCGTGGTGCTGGGCAGCATCGCGCGGTATGTCGGTTTCAGCATCTTCAAGCTGCTGACCTACATCAAGGCCGAGCTGTTGATCGTGCTGGGCACCAGTTCCTCCGAGTCTGCCTTGCCGCAACTGATCCAGAAACTCGAAAGCCTCGGCGCCTCCAAAGGCGTGGTGGGCATCGTGGTGCCCACCGGCTATACCTTCAACCTGGACGGCACCAACATCTATATGACCCTGGCGGTGCTGTTCCTGGCCCAGGCGACGAATATCGACCTGACGCTGGAACAACAACTGACGCTTCTGGCGGTGGCGATGCTCACCTCCAAAGGCGCCGGTGCGGTGGTGGGTGCAGGTTTTGTCGCACTGGCCGCCAGCCTGGCGGTGGTGCCGACGGTGCCGGTGGCGGCGATGGTGCTGATCCTGGGGGTTGACCGTTTCATGGCGGAGTGCCGTTCGCTGACCAACATCATCGGCAATGCCGTGGCTGCACTGGTGGTGGCTGCCTGGGAGGGTGAACTGGACCGCGAGAAGATGGCGCCCATCGCCCTCAAGCATGGCCGCCATGCGCGGGCTGCTGCGCAGGCGAAGATCGCTGCCGAGTAGACCTTAAGTAGCAATCCCCTGTGGTGAAGCAGCTCCCTCACCACACCGGTGCTATTCTGGCGGCTCATGCCGCCACGCCTGTTTCTGATGACTAACAAGAAAGATACCGTGCCCCTACCTGAAGACCTGCGGGTATTCCTGACCGTGATCCGCAAGGCCGGCTTTGCTGCGGCTGCCGATGAACTGGGGCTGTCCCCGGCCTACGTCAGCAAGCGTATCCAGATTCTCGAAACCACCCTGGCCACCCGCCTGTTGCACCGCACCAGCAGGCGTATCGCCCTGACCGAAGACGGTGAGCGCGTGCAGCGCTGGGCCGTGCGCATTCTCGAAGACTTCCAGCAACTGTCCGACGAACTCTCCGACGCCCACGACAGCCCTCGCGGCCATCTGCATTTGTGCAGCAGCTTCGGCTTCGGCCGCAACCATGTGGCGCCGGCCCTGTCGCTGCTGGCTGAGCAATACCCGGACCTGGAGATTCGCCTGGACCTGTTCGACCGCGTGGTGGACATCGTCAGCGAAGGTTTCGACCTGGAGATCCGTGTGGGCGACGACATCCCCGGCCAACACATCGGCCGCCGGCTGGTGAGCAACCGCCGGGTGCTATGTGCCGCGCCCGCCTACCTCGAACGCCGTGGCACACCGCAGCACCTGGGCGATCTGGAACAGCACGACTGCCTGGTGCTCAAGGAGCGCGACAACGCCTTTGGCATCTGGCACCTGGAGCGCGATGGCGTGCAGGACAGCGTGCGCGTGCGCGGGCCGTTGTCGTCCAACAATGGAGAGATTGTCTTGCAATGGGCACTTGATGGGCGTGGGGTGTTGTTGCGGTCGATGTGGGATGTGAAGCCGCTGCTGGAGCAAGGGAAACTGGTGCAGGTGCTGCACGACTATACCCAGAGCGCCAACGTGTGGGCGGTGTATCCGACGCGGTTGGCGTACTCCGGAAAGCTGCGGGCGTGTGTGGAGTTCTTGCGGGAGCACTTCAAGGGGTTGTCGATCTGATACCCCGCTGAGTCCTGAACCCCATCCACAACCCCATGACCACCAGGGCACTCAACGGCAGCCCGTGGAACAGCACAATCACCTGGGCCGGCGTCCACGTCAGGTAGAACGGCCCGACCACCAGCATGCCCACGCCGAAGCCGGCCATCTGAATCAGGGTCAATAGACTGAACAGCGGCAAGCGCAGGCTATCGGGTTCACTTTGCGCGCGGGAGACCAGGGCCACCTCGGATACGCCATCTCCCAGCCCGGCCCACACCACCAGTACCAACGCCAGCCACAGTTCGGTTTGCTGGAAGGTCAGGATAAAGCCGCTGGACATCAGCGCTACACCGGCCATGAACATCCGTTCCATGCCTTGGGTGCCACGGCTTTTTAGAACCGCACTGGCCAGGCGTGCGCCAATAAACTTGCCGCAAGCCCACACCGCCAGCAGATAGCCCATGACGGTGTTTGCCGTGTCGGGGGAAATGTACTGGGACAGCACCGGCCAGCCGACGTTATGGGCAGCGCTGCCAAGGGTATCGAGCATGCTGATCAGCAACATGGCGGCCAGCACCGGGGCGCCGCGCAAGCCTTTCTTCAGTTCGTGCCATTCCGCCGAGAGGCCGCGATGCACGGCCATGGCGACGGCGTACAGCCCGCGCAGCGGCAGGATCAAGCCGGCGGCCACAATATAAGTGGCGATGTTGACGGCAAACACCGCCTCGAACCCACCGGTGGCGATCAACAACCCGGACAGCAAACTGCCGAATACCGCACCAGTGGCAGCCGCTGAAGTGATCCACGCATTGGTGGAAACCCGCTGCTCAAGCGCGACCCAGGTCGGTAACTGACTGTTCAGACCGATGGCAAACAGCGAATTGCACAAGCCGATCCCGAAGGCGATAAAGGGCAGCACACTAAGCTGAAGGTCCGGGATCAACACCAGCAACGGCGTCAGCAACAGCGCCCGGGCCAGGTCCAGCCCCGCCAACGTGCCACGCCCGGCAAAGCGCCGGAAAAACGGGATGCCGAACAGGCTGGCGACAATGCCGCCGGTGACGCGGCATGCCAGGAAGAGGCTGACAAACACCACGCTTTGGCTGAGCCAGTAGACGTAAGTGGACAAGGCCACCATGTTGAGGAACGCGCCGAAATCCGAAACACCCCGGGCGAAGATGATCAGGCGGGCGTTTCGGGTCGAGAGGGCGAACTCGGGATTGCGGTTACACACGCTGAAATTCCTTTTTCCGTGACGGACCAACCTCCATGTCGCGGTCCACTTAAGCCCACGGTGCCCAACGTGTCAACGTAAGGTGCTGAGTCTAATTGGCGAACTGCCCCCCTGTGGGAACGATCGCATTGGAAAACTGCACCCCTCCTGTAGGAGCTGTCGAGCTTCAGCGAGGCTGCGATGGGATCACCGCGGTACACCTGCAGCACCGCAGCGCCTGCATCGCAGCCTCGCTGAAGCTCGACAGCTCCCACAGGTGATCTTGCTCAGCTAAGCCAGGGATTGGCCGCCAGATGTTCGCGTTCAAACGCCCTGATCTGCTCACTGCGCTGCAACGTAGTACCGATAGCATCCAACCCCAGCAACAACGCAGTCTTGCGCAACGTATCAATCTGGAACGAAATCACCTGCCCGTCCGCCAACCGAATCTCCTGGGCCTCAAGGTCCACACTGATCTGCGCCTGTTCAGGCTGGCTCACCGTCTGCCCCAGCCGCTGCAACACCGCCTCCTCCAGCGTGATCAACAACACCCCATTACGCTGACAGTTGTCATAGAAAATCCCGGCAAAGCTGCTGCCGATCAGCGCCCGAATGCCCATCTGCTTCAAGCCCCACACCGCATGCTCGCGGCTGGAACCACAACCGAAGTTAGGCCCCACCACCATAAAGCTCGCGCCCTGCCAGGCCGGCTGGTTCAGCACGAATTGCGGGTTAGGCTCGCCCGAAGGCAAGAAGCGCAAGTCAAAGAACAACCCGCGATCCAGCCCGTTGCGGTCGATGCCCTTGAGAAACTGCTTGGGCATGATCACATCAGTGTCGATATTGGCCGCCAGCATCGGCGCGGCTTTGCCGGTGATGCGGGTAAAGGGTTGCAGGCTCATGTGCGGTCTCCAAAGTGGCGAATGTCCGTCAGGCGGCCGGTGATGGCGGCGGCGGCGACCATGGCCGGGCTCATCAGGTGGGTGCGGGCACCCGCGCCCTGGCGGCCTTCGAAGTTGCGGTTGGTGCTGGAGGCACAGCGGTCGCCCGGCTCCAGCACGTCGTCGTTCATGGCCAGGCACATCGAGCAGCCGGACTGGCGCCACTCAAAACCGGCGTCGATAAAGATCGCGGCGAGGCCTTCGGCTTCGGCCTGGTCGCGCACTTCAGTGGAGCCCGGCACGATCATCGCCCGCACATGGTCGGCCACGTGCTTGCCGCGCACCACGCTGGCAGCGTCCCGCAGGTCTTCGATGCGGGCGTTGGTGCAGGAGCCGATAAACGCGTGGCTGATGACGATCTCGCTCAAGAGCATGCCGGCCTCCAGGCCCATGTAGTTCAGGGCGCGGCGCATGTCCTGGCGCAGGATCAGGTCGCTGACGTCTTGCGGGTCCGGCACGCGGGCGCCGATGGGCGCGGCCTGGTCGGGGCTGGTGCCCCAGGTGACCATCGGCTCCAGCGCGGTGGCGTCCAGTTGCACTTCGAGGTCGAACACCGCGTCGGCGTCCGAGTGCAGTTGGCGCCAGCCCACCAGGGCGCGTTCCCACAATTCGCCCTTCGGCGCCCGGGGCTTGCCCTTGAGGTAGGCGAAGACTTTTTCATCCGGCGCCATGAAGGCACCGCGTGCGCCCGCTTCCACCGCCATGTTGCAGATGGTCATGCGGGCCTCGACGCTCAGGGCATCGATGGTCGAGCCACGAAACTCGATGGCGTAGCCGGTGGCGCCCGAAGCGCCGATCTTGCCGATCAGCGCCATGATCACGTCCTTGGAGGTCAGGCCGTGGGCCAATGTACCGTCCACGGTCACGCGCATGCTCTTGAGGCGTTTGTAGACCAGGGTTTGCGAGGCCAGCAAATGCTCGATTTCCGACGTGCCGATGCCAAAGCCGAACGCGCCCAACGCACCGTAAGTGGTGGTGTGGCTGTCGCCGGCGGCGATCACCATGCCCGGCAGGATAAAACCCTGCTCCGGGGCGATCACGTGTTCGATGCCCTGGCGTTTGTCGAGGATGTCCAGCAGTTCAATCCCGAAGTCCCGGCAGTTTTCCGCCAGGTACGACACTTGCCGCGCGCCGCCCGCATCCGGCATGGCCGCGATGCGCTTGGGCGTGGTGGGGTTTACATGGTCGACCACCGCCAGCGCCGTGCCGGGGCGCCACACGCCGCGGCCCGCCTCGCGCAAGCCGCTGAAGGCCTGGGGGCTGGTGTATTCGTTGATCACCTGGCGGTCGATGTACAGCAGCACATGGCCCTGGTCATCCAGGCGGCACACCGTGTGGGAATCGATGTGTTTGTCGTAGAGGGTTCTGGCAGAAGTCATTATGGGGCTCGCTCAACGGTATGACTCCATCATAGGCAGCGCCCCCGCCCCATCAATCCCGCCTTGGTGATGACTCGAAACATGTTTCGTGTTGCATGAATGAGTATCTGAAACATTTACTTTCATATCCGCCTTAGGGTTTTGCGTTTCTCATCCGTCTTAACTTAGATACAGCCGCTCGCGTCAGCAAAAGCTACGGGTGGCGTTTTCCGGGCCTTTACTGCCCCCCTCCGATCAAGACCCTCATTCACATGTCGAAGAAGTCACGCTCAAAACTCTGGTTTCTCGTGCACAGCTGGCTGGCATTGCCCATCTGGTTCTTTGTGCTGATCGTCTGCGTCACCGGCACCCTGGCGGTGGTCAGCCAGGAGATCGTCTGGCTGGCCAACCCGGACATCCGCGCCAGCAAGCCGTCGGACGATGCCGAACCGCTCACCTACGACCAGGTGATCGGCGCCATCAAGCGTGCCGAACCCCAGGTGATCGTCGAATCCCTGAGCCGCCCGGACGAATCGCACTTCGCCCTCAGCGCCGACCTGAGCTACCCCGACGGGCGCTCGCTGGAGGTTTACGTCAACCCGTATACCGGGGTGATCCAGGGCATCAGCCCATCGTTCAACTTCCAGCAATTTACCCGTGCCCTGCATGGCTGGTGGCTGGTGCCTTTCACCAATGGTTACAGCTGGGGCTGGTACCTGGTCTCGCTGCTGGGCTTGCCGCTGTTGGCCTCGCTGGTCACCGGCCTCGTGGTCTACAAGCGCTTCTGGAAAGGTTTTTTCAGGCCAACGCTGCGCATTCGTCACGGTGCGCGGATTTTCTGGGGCGACTTCCACCGGTTGAGCGGCATCTGGTCGATCTGGTTTATCGCGGTGATCTCCATCACCGGCACCTGGTTCCTGATCCAGGCGATCCTGGGCGATAACCAGATCACCATTTCCAGCGAGCCGATCGTCCCGGCGATTGCCCGCGACAAAGTACCGATGTCCGCCCCGGGCGTGCCGGCGCCCATGATTCCACTGGACGAGGCGATCACCATCGCCACCCAGCGGATTCCGGGGCTTGAGGCCAGCTTTGTGAGCCTGCCCAGCAACGCCTACAGCCACCTGCGCATCGGCGGGCGTGGCTGGTACCCGCTGATGTTCCAGACTGCGGAAATCAACCCGTACAACGGCGAAATCGCCGCCTCGCACCTGCTGTCCGACCGATCGGCCCTGGAGTTCGTCACCGAATCCATGCGCCCGCTGCACACCGGGGATTTTGGCGGTATCTGGATCAAGCTGATCTGGGCCTTCTTCGGCCTGGTGTTGAGCATGATGGTCTTGAGCGGCTTGCTGATCTGGACCAAACGCACGGCCCTGGCCACCCTCAATGCCCTGAAACGTGAAGCCAAGGCGTCCCGTCAACCGGCGAAAATCCAGGCCTTGCAGGCTGAAACAACGGAGGCCAATCCATGAACAAGGCCACGACGATTCAACCGCCCTCGCCGCTGCGGGCCTTTTGGCTCAAGTGGCGCTTCCACATCAATATCCTGCTGTTGCTGGTGCCCCTCGGCTTCATGCCCAAGTACTTCGCCGACGCCGCGCTGTTTCGCGGTGACAGCGGCCTGGGTGAACGGGAGATCGGTGACGTACAGGTCGGCCCCTGGAGCCTGAAGCTCGCAGAGCTACGCAACGAGCCGCCGCGCCCCAATCCGGCGGGCCCGATGAAATCCTTCAACGCGGCCCTGTGCGACACCTGCACCGACCAGGTCAAGGCGACCTACCTGCGCATCGGCAAGCCCCGCAGCCTGCGGGCCGCCGGGGTGATTTTCTTCGGCACCCCGTACCGCATGGGCGCCGCGCTGCCGATCCCTGAACGCACGCCGCTGGACGCCGAAGTGTGGATCACCATGGAAGGCTGGGACGGCGCCATGCACCAGGCCTCCATTCCCTTGAGCCAGGCATCGCCGGCCACCATCGACTGGCTGAAAAAACGAGGAGTCAAACCATGACCTTGCAGCAATTGGCCCGCGCCTGTGGCGTGCTGATCCTCGGCGCCGGTTTCAGTACCGTCGCCCTCGCCCACAACCCGATGTGCGAATGCAAGGAAATCGCCGGCGAGCAGATCCAGTGCACCGGCGGTTTCTCCGATGGCAGCGGCGCCCCGGGCGTGACCCTGGACGTGATCGGCTACGACGAAACCATCCTGGTGCCCGGCAAGCTGGGTGAAGACTCGAAGTTGACCTTCAAGAAACCGTCCGCCGAGTTCTACGTGTTGTTTGATGCCGGCCCCGGCCACGTGGTGGAAATCGACCAAGCGGATATCCAGCCCCAATGAGCACGACTCACGTTGTTCGCCCGGCCGGTGCCGGGCACGAAACCCTGTACGTCCTGCTGCTGTGCCTGATCATCCTCGCCGTTGCCGGCACAGTGGTGGCCTTGCGCGGTGAAAGCCAGGAGATCGCTGCGGTACCGAGCCACCAGTTGGACGCCCGCCGCGACCTCAGCGCAGCCGAGCAAGGCATTTACGCCGACCTGCGGGTGACCCTGGACGAAATCCATTTGCTGCAGGAGGAACACAGCGCCCTGCCGACGCCTGAACAGCTGGCCGAAGAAGGCTTTGCACCCTTCGCCCAGGACGCCAGTTCGGTGAGCCGTGGCGACCACCGCTGGCAGTTGCTGGACACCGCCTACCTGGGCCTGAGCCAGACCCCGGCCCTCAGCGGTTCACTGCTGATGCGCATCAGTGGAGCCGAGCCGGACATCTGGCTCAACCGCAGCGCCAACCTCACCGCCCCCACCGACCTCACTGACCAGGCGCTGATCAGCGCGGGCTGGCAACAAGTGGTCGCGCAGTTCGATGCGGGTGTCACCCGCCAGCATCGTCATTGAATTCACGCTGTAGCCGAGAGAAGACCATGTCTATTTCATCTCCATTTTTACGCCTGGTGCTCGCGGGCTTGTTCACCTTGCTGCTGGCGCCAATGGCCAGCGCCGACCCTGCCAAACGCCTGCGCATCGGCATCACCCTGCATCCTTATTACAGCTATGTGGCCAATATTGTCGGGGACAAGGCCGAAGTCGTCCCGCTGATTCCGGCCGGCTTCAACCCCCACGCCTACGAACCCCGCGCCGAAGACATCAAGCGCATCGGCACCCTCGATGTGATCGTGCTCAATGGCGTGGGCCATGACGATTTCGCCGACCGCATGATCGCCACCAGCGAGCGCCCGGACATCCCGGTGATCGAAGCCAACGCCAACGTGCCGCTGCTGGCCGCCACCGGCAACGCCGCGCGCGGTGCCGGCAAGGTAGTCAACCCGCACACCTTCCTGTCCATCAGCGCCTCGATTGCCCAGGTGAATAACATCGCCCGGGAACTGGGCAAGCTCGACCCGGACAACGCCAAGACCTACACCCAGAACGCCCGCGCCTACGGCAAGCGCCTGCGCCAGATGCGCGCCGACGCCCTGGCCAAACTCACCAGCGCGCCCAACCCGGACCTGCGGGTAGCCACAGTGCACGCGGCTTACGACTACCTGCTGCGGGAGTTCGGCCTGGAAGTTACCGCCGTGGTAGAACCGGCCCACGGTATCGAACCGAGCCCGAGCCAGTTGAAGAAAACCATCGATCAACTGCGGGAACTGGACGTGAAAGTGATCTTCTCGGAGATGGATTTCCCGTCCAGCTACGTCGACACCATCCAGCGTGAGTCGGGCGTGAAGCTGTACCCGCTGTCGCACATTTCCTATGGCGACTACAGCGCTGAAAAGTACGAAGTGGAAATGACCGGCAACCTCAACACCGTGGTACGGGCGATCCAGGAGTCCGGGGCATGACGGCGGCGGAACATTTGAAGGTGGTCAGTGTTGGCCCGACCCTCGACTTCAATAAAGTGGCGCTGACCCTGGGCCGCACGGTGATCCTCGACGCGGTGAGTTTCCAGGTCCAGCCCGGCAGCATCCACGCGCTGGTGGGCCCCAACGGCGGCGGCAAAAGCTCGCTGATCAAAACCCTGCTGGGGCAAACACCGCACCAGGGCCAGTTGAGCCTGCACTGGCCCGATGTGCCGGGCACCATCGGCTACGTGCCCCAGGCGCTGGAGTTCGACCGCGGCTTGCCGATGACCGTCGACGACTTCATGGCTGCCATGTGCCAGCGGCGTCCGGCGTTTCTCGGGCTGTCCAGACATTACGCCGCCGCGATTGGCGAAGCACTCGAACGGGTCGGCATGCAGGACAAACGCAAGCGGCGCATGGGCGCCCTGTCTGGCGGTGAACGCCAGCGGGTGCTGCTGGCCCAGGGCTTGATCCCGGCGCCGCAATTGCTGGTGCTGGACGAACCGATGTCGGCGCTGGACGAAGCCGGCATCCAGGTGTTCGAGCGGCTGCTGAACGACTGGCGCCACGCCGGGATCACCGTGCTGTGGATCGAACACGACCTGGAAGCCGTCGGCCGCCTGGCTGACCGTGTTACCGGCCTGAACCGCCGCGTGCTGTTCGACGCCACGCCCAAGGAGGCGCTGACCCCCGACCGCCTGCTGACCCTGTTCTCCACCCATCCACGGAGCACGGCCTTATGAGCTACGAAGCCTTTCGCTTGATGGTCCAGGGCTGGGCGTCTTCCGGGTATCTGCCGGAAGCGCTGGCCTATGGATTTGTGGTCAACGCCCTGCTGGCCGGGCTGCTGATCGGCCCGGTACTGGGCGGCTTGGGTACGCTGGTGGTGGTCAAGCGCTTTGCGTTCTTTTCCGAAGCCGTGGGCCATGCCGCACTGACCGGCGTGGCCGTGGGCATTCTGCTGGGGGAACCCTACACCGGGCCTTACGGCAGCCTGTTCGGGTACTGCCTGCTGTTCGGCATCCTGCTCAACTACCTGCGCAACCGCACGGGCCTGGCGCCGGATACGCTGATCGGCGTATTCCTGTCGGTGTCCCTGGCCTTGGGCGCGAGCCTGCTGCTGATTCTGGCGGGCAAGATCAACGTGCACATCCTCGAAAACGTGTTGTTCGGCTCGGTGCTGACGGTGAACGGCAATGACCTGCTGGTGCTGGCGATTGTCGGCTCGCTGGTGATGGCCCTGGCGTTGCCGCTGTACAACCGCATCATGCTCGCCAGCTTCAACCCGCAACTGGCAGCGGTGCGCGGGGTGGCGGTGAAGACCCTGGACTATCTGTTCGTGATCCTGGTGACGTTGATCACCGTTGCCGCAGTCAAGGTCATCGGCGCGATCCTCGTAGGCGCGTTGCTGGTGATTCCGGCGGCCGCCGCACGCCTGTTGAGTCAGTCGCTCAAGGGCTTCTTCTGGATCTCGGTGGTGATCGCCACCGTCAGCACCCTGTGCGGGATTCTGCTGCCGATCATCTTCGACCTGCCGATTCCATCCGGTGCCGCCATCATCCTGGTCGCCGGTATCGCCTTCGCCCTCGCCGCTATCGCTCGCGGCACGGTCCCCAGCCTGAAAGGGAATCTTGGATAATGCGCACCGTTCTGAATCCACTGGCCCTGGCCATCGCCTGCTTGATCGCGGCTCCGGTGATGGCGGCTGACGCCGTCAAGCCCGCGCCCCAGGGTGTTCACGCGAGCAAGCCGGTGAAGGTCCTCGCCGCGTTGCCGATCACTTATGGCCTGGCACAAGTGCTGCTCAAAGGCACCGACGTGCAGCTTGAACGTGCGGCGCCGGCCAACCTGCCCGGCTCGCGGCAAGTCGCCTATTTCACCGGGCGCGGCGCGCCGGCGCTGAACACACTGGCGCTGGACGCCGATGCGGCCATCGGCCTGCGCTCGTTATGGCCCGACGACCCGCTGTACCCGGTGGCCCGGCGCAGCAATATCCGCATCGTCGAAGTCGACGCCGCTCGCCCGGTGGACGGCGGCTTGCCAGGGATTGCCGTGCAGCCGGGCGCCAGCGACGGCCTGAACAGCCAGCCGTGGCAAGCCAGCAACAACATGGGACGCATGGCCGATGTGATGGCCGCCGACCTGAGCCGCCTGGCACCCGGGGCCAAGCCGCAGATCGAGGCCAACCTGGCCGCGCTCAAGCAACGCCTGCTCAAGCTCACCGCCGACAGCGAGGCACGACTGGCCAAGGCCGACAACCTGACGGTGGTCAGCCTGAGTGATCACTTTGGTTACCTGGTGAGCGGGTTGAACCTGGAACTGGTCAGCACCGATGCGCGGGCAGACACGGACTGGACGCCCGATGCATTGCAGCAACTGAGTGAAAACCTGAAGGAGAATGAGGTGGCCGTGGTGCTGCATCACCGCAAGCCAAGCGATGCGGTACAGGCGGCTGTCACGGCGGGTGGGTCGAAGTTGCTGGTGCTGGGCACCGATGGCGCAGACCCGGTGGCGGAGCTGGAAGGCAATGTGGATCAGGTAATCAAGGCGCTGACACCTTAAGGACAAACGCGGTCAGTGTGGGAGCTGGCTTGCCTGCGATAGCGGAGTATCAGTCAACAGAGATGCAAGCTGACTCACCGCTATCGCAGGCAAGCCAGCTCCCACATTCGATCTTCACAACCTTCAAGGTATGGGTCAGCCAGCCAGCGCCTGGCTATCCATCTTCTGGCGCAGGCTCAGCGGGCGCATGTCGGTCCACACCTCTTCGATGTAGGCCAGGCACTCTTTCTTCATCCCGCTTTTGCCCACGGTACGCCAGCCTTCCGGCACAGCCTTGTAGTCGGGCCAGATGGAATATTGCTCTTCATGGTTGACCACTACCTGAAACAGGATGTCTTCGCGGTCGAATACTGAGGTCATTACGGTTCTCCGTCGGTGTAATGTAAGAAGGAACGTGCCAGCCCGCTAAAAAATTAGAGGCTGGCGACGGCTGCTGCCAGGGCGCGACCAAAAATCTCGGCCACGCGGTCGATTTCCACAGCGGTGATCACCAGCGGTGGCAGGAAACGCACGACACTGCCGTGTCGCCCGCCCAGTTCGAGAATCAATCCACGCTTGAGGCATTCACGCTGCACCAGCGGTGCCAGTTGGCGATGCACCGGCGGATGGCCCTGGGTGTCGGGCGCGCCGGCAGGGTCCACCAACTCCACACCCAGCATCAGCCCGCGCCCACGAATGTCCCCCAACTGCGGGAAGTCACGCTGCAGGATGCGTAGATGTTCGCCGAGACGCTCGCCCATGGCCGCCGCATGGGCGGGAATGTCGTGCTCCTTGAGGTAGCGCATCACCGCCGAGCCGGCCGCCATGGCCATCTGATTGCCCCGGAAGGTCCCGGCATGGGCGCCCGGCAACCAGGTGTCGAGCCAGTCGCGATAAACCACCACCGCCAGGGGCAGGCTGCCGCCGATGGCCTTGGACAACACCACCACGTCCGGGACGATGCCGGCATGTTCGAAGGCAAACATCTTGCCGGTACGGCCAAAGCCGCTCTGGATTTCGTCGACGATCAACGCCACGCCGGCTTGCTCGGTGATGCGCCGCAGGCCGCGCAGCCAATCGAGATCGGCCGGGATCACGCCGCCCTCGCCTTGCACCACCTCGACGATCACCGCCGCCGGCAGCAATACACCGGCCTCGGGGTCGTTGAGCAGGTTTTCCAGGTAGTGCAGGTTGACCTTCACCCCTTCCGCCCCGCCCAGCCCGAACGGGCAGCGATAGTCGTAAGGGAATGGCAGGAATTGCACGCCATTGCCGAGCAGTGCGCCCAACGGCTTTTTCGGCCCCAGGCTGCCCATCAGGCTCAGGGCGCCCTGGCTCATGCCGTGATAACCGCCCTGGAACGACAGCACGGTGCTGCGCCCGGTGGCGGTACGCACCAGTTTCAGCGCGGCTTCCACCGCGTCGGTGCCGGTGGGGCCGCAGAACTGGATCTTGGCTTCCCGCGCCAGCGCCGGCGGCAGCAGGCCGAACAGGTCCTGCACAAACTGGTCCTTGACCGGCGTGGTCAGGTCCAGGGTGTGCAACGGCAATTCATCACTCAGCACCTGGCGAATCGCTTCGATCACCACCGGGTGGTTGTGCCCCAGCGCCAGGGTGCCGGCGCCCGCCAGGCAATCGATAAAGCTGCGGCCTTCGACGTCCTCGACGTAAATCCCGCGCGCACGCTTGAGGGCCAGGGGAATGCGTCGCGGATAACTGCGGGCATTGGACTCCTGCTGGCGCTGGCGGGCCAGCAGCGGGGTTTCGTCGAACTGATAGAGCGTTTCCGCAGGGACCGCCAGGGTCTCTTGAATACGGCTGGTAGCGACTGACATCTCTCGATCCCTCAATACGCTGATGATGGTGACCAAACTGCCAACCCGTTGGCGTCTGGCCCAAGGGCAGCGCACGGATTTCCTGTTCTGGAAACGCATCAGCGCGGGGAGGATTTACACCTGTGGTCGTTAAAAACCGCTTTAGCGGATTTACCCGACGACCCCGGTGTATTTTTCATTCAACGCATACAGGATGGCGCAGGTCTCCGCGTCCAGCCGCCCACTGTAGTCACAGGGGCGAAAATGCATCTGGAACGCGCGGACACGCTGCTGAAACCCCAGGCGATTTTTCGCCGGGGCGTACCCGTAGCGCTGGAACGCCCGTTCGACTTCAACCTCGGGCGGCAGGCCGATGTCGAACCAGCGTTGATAGGCGATCTTGGCGGTGTCCTCAAACCAGGCGCCTACGCCTGCTTCGAACAGGCAACGCCACGGCAAACGAGGCCCGGGGTCGCTCTTGCGCCAATAGGCAATGTCTGAGTGCCCGAGCATGTCGGTGGGGCCAATCGCCGGGTAGCGTGCCTGGATGTCATGAATCAGGGCAATCAACACGTCGACCTGCTCCTGCCCATACGCAGGAAAGCTGAACACACCGGCCTCATCCCGCGCCAGGTTGACGATTTCAATGCCGATGGAACTGCGGTTGAGGTTATCGCGCCCCGCCCAATGGCTGGCGCCCGCATGCCACGCGCGGTGGGCTTCATCCACCAGGCGGAAGACCCGCAACTCCTGATAACCCGCTGCGCGGTAACTCGGGTCATGAGGATCGGCCAACAGGTAGTGCGAACTGACGCCGCCGCAGGTCAGTGTCTGCAGCGACGAGGCAAAAGGCGCGGCGGTGTAGTGCACAATCACCTGGCGCACGGCTTCGCCGTTACGGCCGTTAAAGTCTGTTGCGGGGTACGTGGAATCGATGACCAACATGGAGGCTGTCCTTTTCAACACAGGCCGAATCATTCAGCCCGTTCAAACACAAAAAAATTACCGCCATCCTGAAGCGTTGCGCTTGAGGATGGCGGTAGCTATGTGTGCCGTGAAAAGAAGGTGTCAGCGACGCAGCGGCATGCCGAGGTCGACCCGCAGGCCATCGGCCTGGCTGTCGAATTTCAGCGAGCAGGAGCAGCGCTGCACGATTGCCTGCACAATCGCCAGCCCCAGGCCGCAACCGGGGCTGTTGCCATTGCGCCAGAAGCGCTGGGTCAGGTGTTGCAAGTCTTCACTGGAAATCGGCGCGCCGTGGTCACGTACCCGGAACACCACGTTATCGCCAGCACTGGACACACTCAGCTCCACCCGGGTATCCGCCGGTGTGTGGCGCAGGGCGTTATCCAGCAGGTTGCGCAAGGCGGCAACGGCCAGGCCCACCGGCATTTCCACCGGTTGGTCAGAGAGGCTGTCTGCCAGCACCAGGTCAATGCGCTGATTGTCGCCACCGTTGGCATCCTGGATCGCCAGTTGAGCGACTTGCTCGGCGCTCGATTGCAGGCCGTCATCAAACGACAGGCTGCCTTCGACCCGCGCCAGCAGCAGGAGCTGCTCAAGGGTGCGGTGCAGGCGGTCGGCGCCTTCCTCGGCGTGGGCCAGGGACTGGTCACGGGCGGCGCCTTCGGTCATGCGCGCCACTTGCAGGTGGGTCTTGATCGCGGTCAGCGGGCTGCGCAGTTCGTGGGCGGCGTCGCCGGTCAGGCGGCGCTCGCGCTCGATGGTCTTGGCAATGCGTTGCAGCAATTGGTTCTGGGTGTCGAGCAGCGGCTTGAGCTCGCTGGGCAGCGGGCTGATCTGCAACGGCTCCAGGGAGTCGGCACTGCGGCGCATCAAGGCGTCACGCATGCGGTTGAGCGGCAACAGGCTTTGGCCGATCCCCAGCCACAGCAGGCACAGGCAGCCCAGGAGTGCCACGCCCACCGGCACCGAAGCCGCCAGCAGGATCGACATATTCAAGGCTTCACGCTCCACCTGCCGGTCGGCGGTGGTGATAAACAAATCGCCACGGGACAGGGTGAAGCTGCGCCAGCCCACGCCATCAATCATCTGGTCGCGAAAGCCGCTCTTGCGCGACTCCAGGCCCTGGTCCGGGGTGGTATGGCTGCGGGCAAGCACCACCCCGCGCAAGGAGCTGACCTGGCACGCCATGCCGCCGGGTACATTCAATTGTTCAGCGCTGAAATGCGCGCCCTCGCCCGTGCTGGACAGGCCCGGCATCTGCTCCATCAGCCCGGCCACCATGCGCGCCGAAGCCACCAGGCGCTGGTCCAGGGAAAACATCATCTGGTTGCGCAGGTCGTTGAGCATCCACGCGGCGGCCAGTGCCCAGATCAGCACGAAGGCCGCGCCGAGCTTGAAGGTCAGCCGCAGGCGCAGGCTCATCACGAAGCGTCCTCTCCACCATCAGCCGGGCCCAGGCGATAGCCCAGGCCGCGTACGGTTTCGACGATGCCGTTGCCGAGTTTGCGTCGCAGGTGGTGGATGTGCACGTTGAGGGCGTTGCTTTCCAGCTCGTCGTTCAAGCCGTAGACGCTGTCCTTGAGCTGCTCGCTGGAGAGCACCCGGCCACGGTTTTGCAACAGGGCCTGCAGCAGCGCCTGCTCGCGGCGGGACAGGTCCACCGACTCACCACCCAGCAGGGTTTCGCGGCTGCTGGGGTTGTAGGTCAGGCGCCCGTGTTCGATCAGGTTGACGCTGCGCCCGGCGACCCGGCGCAACAGGGTGTGCAGGCGCGCTGCCAGTTCCCGCAGGTCGAAGGGTTTGAGCAGGTAGTCGTCGGCACCGGCTTGCAGGCCATCGACCCGGTTGGTCACCGAGTCCCGCGCCGTGAGGATCAGCACCGGAATCTCCAGGCCCTGGCTGCGCAATTGCTGCAACAGCTTCAAGCCGTCTTCATCCGGCAGGCCGAGGTCGAGTACCATCACGTCGAACTCCGCCACCTTGAGCATCGCCCGGGCAGCGGCAGCCGTGCCGACGCGCTCGACGGTCAGCCCCTGGGCGCTGAGCCCGGCAACAATGCCGCTGGCGATCAGCTCGTCGTCTTCACAGACCAGTACGTGCATGGTGAACCCTTTGCAAAATGTGAGGGTGATTTAAAAGGCGGTGGATTAAGCGCGCATTATGCCGCCAACGCGCGTAAACCCGGATAATCCCTTCTTCTCTAGGATAGCCCGGTTAATCATCGGTTAATCAACGCCACACATTGTGTGTCCCACTTGCTTCGAACTAAGGCTTGATCATGCGGCATCTGTTTATCTTCCTGCTGGTAGTGTTTGCTGGATTCGCCCAGGCCGCGCCGGGCAACAATCCTTTCGAGACCAAACCCGATTTTCTCCCCGTGGGCAAAGCCTTCACCTTTACCTCCGAGCGTCTGGCCTCCGGCGAAACCCAGCTGTTCTGGCAGATTGCCGACGGTTATTACCTGTACCAGCAGCGCATGAAGTTCGACGGCCTGGCCGAAAAGCCGACGTTGCCCCAGGGCGAAGCCCATAGCGACGAATTCTTCGGTGAGCAGCAAGTCTATCGCCAGGGCCTGGAAGTGAAGATTCCTGCCGGCGCCACCGGCCAGGTCAAGGTCGGCTGGCAAGGCTGCGCCGATGCCGGCCTGTGCTACCCGCCGCAATCGATCACCGTGGACCTGGGCGGCAACCCCGCCGTCGCCGCCACCGGCCAGGCCCAGGACCAAAGCCTGGCCAGCGGCCTGCAACAGCGCAGCCTGGGCTGGAGCCTGCTGGTGTTCTTCGGCCTGGGCCTGCTGCTGGCCTTTGCCCCGTGCTCCTTGCCGATGCTGCCGATCCTCGCCGGCCTTGTGGTCGGCAGCGGCGCCAGTCCACGCCGCGGCTTTGCCCTGGCCGCCAGCTACGTGGTGTGCATGGCGCTGGTGTATGCCGCCCTCGGCGTATTGGCCGCACTGCTCGGCGGCAACCTCGCCGCCCTGCTGCAAACCCCGTGGATCCTCGGCAGTTTCGCCGCGTTGTTTGTGATCCTGGCCTTGCCGATGTTCGGCTTCTTTGAACTGCAACTGCCGGCCTTCCTGCGGGACCGCCTGGATAACGTCAGCCGCAACCAAAGCGGCGGCAGCCTGGTAGGTGCCGGCGTGCTCGGCGCCTTGTCCGGCCTGCTCGTAGGCCCGTGCATGACGGCGCCCCTGGCCGGCGCCCTGCTGTATATCGCCCAGAGCGGCAACGCCCTGCATGGCGGCCTGATCCTGTTTGCCATGGGCATCGGCATCGGCGTGCCGCTGTTGCTGCTGGTGACCGTAGGTAACCGCTTCCTGCCCAAGCCCGGTACCTGGATGAATATCCTCAAGGGCATCTTCGGCTTCCTGTTCCTCGCCACCGCCGTGTTGATGATTCGCCCGGTAGTCGGCGAAACCCTGTGGCTTGGCTTGTGGGGTGTGCTGGCGCTGGTCATGGCCTATTGCGGCTGGCGGCTGGCCCGGGATTTCGGGCGCACCGCCATGCTGTTCGGTGCCGGCTCCCTGGTACTGGGCCTTTGGGGCAGCGTATTGGTGATCGGCGCGGCCGGCGGCAGCGACGATCTGTGGCAACCGTTGAAGGTCTACAGCGGCTCGCGGGTGGCCGCAGCCCCCACCGCCCACGAAGCCTTCATGACCATCAACGACCCGGCCGTGCTGCAAAGCCAGCTCGACAGCGCCAAGGCCCAGGGCCAATGGGTGCTGGTGGACTACTACGCCGACTGGTGCGTGTCGTGCAAGATCATGGAAAAACAGGTGTTCGGCAAACCCGAAGTCCTCGACGCCCTCAAGGATGTGCGCCTGCTGCGCCTCGACGTAACCGCCGACAACGCCGCCAGCCGCGAGCTGCTGGGCCGCTACAAGGTCCCCGGCCCGCCGAGTTTCGTCTGGATCGGCCCCGACGGTGAAGAGCGCCGCGCCCAGCGCATCACCGGCGAAGTCGACGCCGCCGCCTTCCTGCAAAGCTGGACCCAAGCCCGGGAAGCCCTCTGATGCTGACACTGACCATCGGCACGTTCGCCATCGCCCTGAATCACTTGCTGCTGATCACGGCGTTGATCCTCGCCACCCTGGTGGGCTGGCGCGTGGCCAAGCGCGGCGGCGAAAACCCGGAGTCGGTGCTGTTCACCCTGTTCTTGCTGGGCATGCTCGCCGCCCGCGTCAGCTTTGTGCTGATGTACTGGACGTACTACCAGAATGACCCGCTGCAAATCGTCGACCTGCGCGACGGCGGCTTCCTCGCCTGGCCCGGCGTCATCGCGCTGGTCCTCGGCGCCTTGGTCTACGGCTGGCGCCGCCCGCTGTTGCGCAAGCCACTGAGCGCCGGGGTGATCACCGGCCTGGCGTTCTGGGCCTTGACCAGCCTGTCCCTGACCCTCTACGAAAAAGGCACCCAACTGCCGGACATTGCCCTGCGCAACGCCAATGGCGAAACCGTGCAACTGGCCGACTACAAGGGCGGCCCGCTGGTGATCAACCTCTGGGCCACCTGGTGCCCGCCGTGCCGGCGTGAAATGCCGGTACTGGAAAGCGCCCAGCGCCAGCGCCCGGACGTGACCTTCCTGTTCGTCAACCAGGCCGAAAGCATGCAAAGCGTCGCCACCTACCTGGCGACCCAGGGCCTGAACCTGGACAACGTGCTGTTCGACGCCAGCGGCCGCCTCGGCCAGGCCGTGGGCTCCATGGCCTTGCCCACCACCCTCTTCTATCAACCGGACGGTCGCCTGATCAACAGCCACCTGGGCGAGTTGTCCCAAGCCAGCCTGGCCCGCGCCATGGAGCGCTTCGAACCGATCAACGCCAAGCCGGCCCTGCCTGCCACCACAAGGAATTCGCCATGCTCCGCCTCCGCCACCTGCTGACCCTGTTGCCCCTGACCCTCGCTGCCACTTTGGTCCACGCCGAAGACTGGCCGGCGCCGATCAAGAACATCGAGGCCAAGGGTGCCAAGATCATCGGCAAGTTCGACGCGCCCAGCGGCCTCACCGGCTACGCCGCGCAGTACCAGAACCGTGGCATGGCGCTGTACCTGACCGCAGACGGCAAAAGCGTGATCGCCGGCAACCTGTACGACGCTGCCGGCAATGACCTGAGCACTGCGCCCCTGGAAAAACTGGTGTACGCGCCCATGGCCAAGGAGGTCTGGGCGAAGATGGAACACAGCAACTGGATCCAGGACGGCAACAAGGACGCGCCACGCATTGTTTATCTGTTCAGCGATCCGAACTGCCCGTACTGCAACATGTTCTGGGAACAGGCGCGGCCGTGGGTGAAGGCAGGCAAGGTGCAGTTGCGGCACATCATGGTGGGGATTATTCGTGAGGACAGCCCGGGTAAATCGGCGGCGCTGTTTGCCGCCAAGGATCCGCAGCAGGCCCTGGAAGCCCATGAGTCGGCCGGTAAAGGCAGCAAGTTGCAGGCGCTGGAAAAGATCCCGGCGGATATCCAGGCCAAGCTCGATTCGAACATGAAGCTGATGGATGAGCTGGAATTGTCGGCGACGCCGGCGATTTTCTATCTGGATGACAAGGGCGGTTTGCAGCAACAGCAAGGGGCGCCGTCGCCGGATAAGTTGGTGAAGATTCTGGGGCCGAAATAAGCGGCGACCGGTCTGACGCCATCGCAGGCAAGCCAGCTCCCACATTTTTGAATGTGTTCACAATCCAAAATGTGGGAGCTGGCTTGCCTGCGATGAGGCCGTCACAAACAGCGAAGATTCAGCGCCTTACAACCCCTCCAGCTCCGCCATCAAATCACTCAACCGATCCACCTTCTCCGCGCTGATCTCATTCGCCGCCAGCCCGTCGATATACCCCGCCAACTCCTCCACCGTGCTGCACTCGAACATCGCCCGCAACGGCACATCCCGCTGCAATGTCTTCTGCACCCGTGAAGCAATCTGCGTGGCCAGCAACGAATGCCCGCCCAGCTCAAAGAAGTTGTCCTGCACCCCTACCCGCTCGACCTTGAGCACTTCGGCCCAAATCCCGGCCAACGTCTGCTCCAGCTCATTACGCGGCGCCAGGTAATCCTGGCTGTGCAACTGGCCAATCTCCAGTACCGGCAAGGCCTTGCGGTCCAGCTTGCCGTTGGCGTTCAGCGGCAAACGGTCGAGCCACAACCAATGCAGCGGCACCATGTACTCCGGCAACTCGGCCCGCAGGCGCTGCTTGATGCGATCAAGGCGCTCGCCCGGGTTGAGCTGCGCATCGGTCGCCACCAGATAACCCACCAGATGCTTGCCATTGACGCCCTCCTGCACCCCGACGGCCGCATCGCGAACTTCCGGTTGCTCATGCAGGCGCGCCTCGATTTCACCCAGCTCGATCCGGTAACCGCGAATCTTCACCTGATGGTCGATGCGACCGACATATTCCAACACCCCATCACTGCGACGGCGGGCCAAATCCCCTGTTCGATACAACCGGTCCGCACCAAATGGATTCGGCACAAACGCTTGCGCCGTGCGCAGCGGGTCGCTGACATAACCACGACCCACACCGGTCCCGGCCACACACAACTCGCCGACTGCACCTTGAGGCACCAGCTCCAGCGCGCCGTCCAGCAGGTACAACCGGTTGTTGTCGGTCGGCGTACCAATCGGCAGATAGGTGCTACGGGTTGACGCCAGGTCGACGCGGAAGAACGCCACGTCGTCCGAGCATTCCGCCGGGCCATAAGCGTTCACCAGGCCAATCTCCGGGTAACGCAGCAACCACTGGTGCGCCAGCTCCGGCGGCATCGCTTCACCGGTCGGCAGCATCCAGCGCAAACCCTCCAGGCTGATGCGATCCTGGGCGAGCATGCCCTGGATCAGCGACGGCACGCTTTCCAGTACGGTGACGCCCTGGGCCTGGACGTGAGCCAGCAAGCCTTGAGGATCATGGGCAAGGGTGTTCGGCACAATGTCCACCCGCGCCCCGAACAGCGGCGCGGCGAGGAATTGCCACACCGAGATATCGAAGCTTTGCGAGGCGGTCTGGGCGATGACATCGTCCTGGCCCAGGTTCAGGTACGGCACCTTGCTCAACTGGTTATTCAGCATGCCGCGCTGTTCCACCATCACGCCCTTGGGCAAGCCGGTGGAACCCGAGGTGTAGATCACGTAGGCCAGGTTATCCGGCGCGCTGTAGATGCCCGGGTTCTGCTCTGACCCCACCAGCTCCTCCCACACCAGCAGCCTCGGTCGCGAGCCACAGGCAAACTCTTCCAGCAACACCTGCGCCTGCTCAAGGCACGCCTCGGTGCACACCAGTAACGGCGTACGGCTGAGGTCGATGATCCGGCTCAGGCGCTGGCCCGGCAGCCCCGGATCCAGCGGCAGGTAACCCGCACCGGCCTTGAAGCTGCCGATGATCATGCCCAGCAAGTCCAGATTGCGCTCGGCCAGCAACGCCACCGGTTGATCCAGCCCGACACCGGCGGCAATCAGCGCATGGCCCAGGCGGTTACTGTGCCGGTTCAGCTCGGCATAGCTCCATTGCTGATCCAGGCAACTGGCGGCAATCCGTTGTGGATGCCGTGCCACTTGCTCCTCGAACAGCTCGACGTAACTGCGCTCCAGCGGGTACTCATGCTCGCTCTGGTTGCAGCCCTCCACCAGGAACTCGCGCTCCTGCTCGCCAATCAGCGGCAAGTCGGCCATATCGCCGTGGAAGCCCTGCACCAATGCCAGCAGCAGGCGCTTGAATTCGCCGAGCATGCCTTGCACGGTGGTTTCATCGAAATAACGCTGGTCGTAAGACAGGTGCAAGCCCAGGTCATCCCCCGGGTAGCACACGGCGGTGAGCGGGAAGTTGGTGTGGGTGCGCCCGGAATCCGAGGTGGCATTCAGGCTTTGCGCACGGTCCAGTACCGAGACTTCCACCGGGGCGTTTTCGAACACGAACAGGCTGTCGAACAGCGGCTGCCCCTTGGGCAGTTCGCTGTGCTCCTGGATGGTCACCAGCGGCAGGTATTCGTACTCGCGCAGTTGCATATTGCTGTCGAGCAGGCCGCTCAACCATTGGCGCACGCTGCACTTCTGGTCGTCCTCAGGCAGCTTCACCCGCAACGCGATGCTGTTGATAAACAGCCCGACGGTGCGCTGCATCTCCGGCATTTCCACCGGGCGCCCGGCCACAGTGACGCCGAACAGCACGTCGCGATCACCACTCAGACGCCGCAGCACCAGGGCCCACGCCGCCTGGGCGAAGGTGTTCACCGTCAATTGATGGGCCTGGGCCAACTCGCGCAATTGCGCACCGTCGCGCACATCCAGGCGGGTGTAGCAGTCGCCCACCACCATGCCGCCGCTGTGGCCGGCGTGTTCCCGCAGGAACGGCCGGTCGCTCGGGATCGGCGTGGTGCGTTCAAAGCCTTGCAGGTTCTGCTGCCACCACTGACGCGCCTCGGCCAGGTTCTGGCGTTGCAGCCAGGCGATGTAGTCGCGGTAACGCGGCGGCGTCGCCAGTTGCGCCTCGCGGCCTTCGCCGAGGGCCATGTAGATGTCGAAGAAATCATTCATCAGCAGCGAACGGCACCAGGCATCGATCAGGATGTGGTGGTTGCTCATCATGAACCAGTAGCGCGCCTCGCCCACGCGGATCAGCCGCAGGTGGAACGGTGCCTGGTTGAGCAGATCGAAGCCGGCTTCGCGCTCGCTTTTCAGCAGCGCTTGCAGACGCGGTTCCTGTTCACTTTCAGGGTCGGCGCTCCAGTCGAGGTATTCGATCGGCGTGCTGCCTGGCTTGTGGATAACCTGCAGCATGTCTTCACCGACGTTCCAGCAGAACGAGGCACGCAACGCTTCATGCCGGGCGATCACCGCCTGCCAGGCCTGGGCAAAACGCTCCGGGTCCAGGGCGCTGTTGATGCGGTAGCGGTCCTGCATGTAGTAGAGGCCGGTGCCCGGTTCCAGCAGGGTGTGCAGCAGCAAGCCTTCCTGCATCGGGGTCAGCGGGTACACGTCTTCGATGGCAGTGGCCGGCACCGGCAGTGCATCGAGTTGCCCTTGGGTCAGGTGCGCCAGCGGGAAGTCCGACGGCGTGAGGCCGCCGGCGTCTGGCTTGAGGCAATGCTCGATCAGGCTCTGCAATTCTGCCAGGTAAGCGTCCGCCAGTTCAGCGATGGTCTGGCTGTCGTGACGCTCGCGGCTGAAGGTCCAGCGCAGCACCAGTTCACCGCCATACACCTGGCTGTCGACGCTCAGCTCGTTGGGCAGCGGCGCGTCCGGGTCGTGGGCGGTGCCGGCAAACTCCTCCAGCGGGTGGAACAGCGCATCGGCACCAAAGCTCTGGTCGAACTGGCCAAGGTAGTTGAAGGTGATGCTGGCCGTCGGCAACGCGGCCATGGTCTGGCGGCACAGGTCGTCGGCCAGGTAGCGCAGCACGCCATAACCCAGGCCTTTGTGGGGCACGCCGCGCAGTTGCTCCTTGATCGCCTTGATCGAGGCGCCCTGCCCGGCGGCTTCTTCGATGTGCAGCGGGGTCAGGCGCAGCGGGTAGGCACTGGTGAACCAGCCGACGCTGCGGGTCAGGTCGATCTCGTCGAACAGGGTTTCGCGGCCGTGGCCTTCGAGCTGGATCAGGGCCGATTCATGGCCGCTCCAGCGGCACAACACACGGGCCAGGGCGGTCAGCAGCAAATCGTTGACCTGGGTGCGGTAAGCGCTCGGCGCCTGCTGCAACAGCTGGCGGGTGCGCTCGGCATCCAGGCGCACGCTGACGGTATCGGCGTCGCGATTGCGCAGTGAACCTTGGGGGCGATCCACCGGCAACTCAACGGCAGGGCCGGCCAACTGCTGCTGCCACACGTCCAGTTCTTCACGCAGGGATTCGCTGCCGGCATAGGCCTGCAAGCGTGTCGCCCAGTCGCGCAAGGCGCTGGTCTTGGCCGGTAGGCTGACAGGTTGGCCGTCGCTCAATTGGCGGTACACGGTCTGCAAATCTTCCAGCAACACGCGCCAGGAAACGCCGTCCACCACCAGGTGATGGATCGCGATCAGCAGGCGACGCTGACCTTGCGGCCCGTCCACCAGCAACGCGCGCAACAGCGGGCCATGGGCAAGGTTGAGGCTGCGTTGGGTGTCGGTGAACAGCGCGTGGCACTGCTCCATGTCCGCCACCTGGGCCTGCAACAGCAGGCCGCCTTCCGGCACCGCCAGGTGTTCGGCGTGCCATTGGGCATCGCGCTGGGTGAAGCTCAGGCGCAAGGCGTCGTGGTGCTCCAGCACCGCCAGCAGGGCTTGTTCCAGGCGATGGGGTTCCAGGGGTTGAGCCGGTTCCAGCAGCAGTGCCTGGTTCCAGTGTTGACGCTCGGGAATGTCGGTGTCGAAGAACCAGTGCTGGATCGGGGTCAGCCCGGACGCGCCGGTCAACACGCCTTGTTCGGCGATGACCTGCTCGGTGCGGGTCGCCACGGCGGCCAGGGTCTGCACGGTCTGGTGCTGGAACAGATCACGCGGGCTGAAATGAATCCCCGCCTGACGCGCCCGGCTGACCACCTGGATCGACAGGATCGAGTCACCGCCCAGTTCGAAGAAGTTATCGTCGAGGCCCACCTGTTGCACGTTCAACACCGCACACCAGATCGCCGCCAGGGTTTGCTCCAGCTCGTTGCGCGGGGCCACGTACTGTTGACGGTTCGCCTCGGGGTCCGGCTGCGGCAAGGCGCGGCGGTCGAGCTTGCCGTTGGCGGTCAACGGCATGCTGTCGAGGACGATCAGGTGCGCGGGCACCATGTAGTCCGGCAACTGCGCCTTCAGATGGGCCTTGAGTGACTCACGCAAGGCGCCGTGTTCTTCGTCGCTGACCAGGTAGGCCACCAACTGTTTGCCACTCGGAGAATCCAGCGCCAGCACCACCGCTTCACGCACCGCTGCGTGTTCCAGCAGGCGGGTTTCAATTTCTCCCAGCTCGATACGGAACCCGCGAATCTTCACTTGATGGTCAATACGACCGAGGTATTCCACCAGGCCATCGACCCGCTGGCGCACCAGGTCACCGGTGCGATACAGGCGACCGCCATTCGTGGCAAACGGATCAGCCACAAACCGCTCCGCCGTCATGCCCGGGCGCTGGTGATAACCCTGGGCCAGGCCAGCACCGCCGACGTACAACTCGCCGGTGGCACCCTGCGGCACCAAGGCCAAATCCGCATCCAGAATGTACGCCACACGCGCGCCGATGATGCTGCCGATCGGCACGCTGCCAGCGCCCTCCTCCAGTGTGTCCGGGGCAAGACTGGCCAGCGGCATTACCACCGTTTCAGTCGGACCATAGGCGTTGAAAAACAGCGCCGGCTTGAATGCGGCGCGGATGCGCTGCAAGTGTTCGCCGGTCAGGGCCTCGCCGCCGGTGATGCACATGCGCACCGGCAAGGTCTGGTTTTGCGTGGCCAGCCATTGCGCCAACTGACTGCCGTAGCTCGGGGTAAAGCCGAGGATATTGATGCGGTGCTGACGAATCAGCCCGCAGATTTCTTCCGCATCCCACTGGCCCTGGGCCCGCAATACCACCTGCGCGCCGCTGAGCAATGGCACCAGCAGACGCTCGGTGGCGGCGTCAAAATTGATGGAATAGAAATGCAGCTCGCAGTCATCCGGCCGCATGCCAAAGCGCTCGATCACCGCCTGGCAATGCATGGCGATTTCACCGTGGGACACCACCACGCCCTTGGGCTTGCCGGTGGAGCCGGAGGTGTAGATCAGGTACGCCTGGTGTTGCGGCAGGCTGATGAAAGGCAACTCGCTGGCCGGGTACGCGGCCAGGGTCGGCAGGTCATCTTCCAGGCACCAGCGGCCGACGCTGGCGGGCAGCTCGCCCAGCGCGTCGAACATCGCGGCGTCGCTGAGCAGCAGGCCGATGCCGCTGTCTTCGATCATGTAGTGCAGGCGGTCCAGCGGGTATTCCGGGTCCAGCGGCACATAGGCGCCGCCGGCCTTGAGGATCGCCAGCAGGCCGACGACCATCTCAAGCGAACGCGGCAGCGCCAGGCCAACCCGCACCTGCGGGCCTACGCCACGCTCGCGGAGCATCCAGGCCAGGCGATTGGCGCGGCCGTCGAGTTCGCTGTAGCTCAGGGTCTGCCCGGCAAAGGTCAACGCCGGGGCGTCGGGACGGGCCAGGGCTTGCTCGCTGAACAGGTGATGGATGCACTGGTCGAGGCGATGCTCGCCGGCCTCAATGCCGAGGCTGTCTTGCAGCGAACGCTGTTCGGCCGCCTCCAGCAACGGCAACTCGCTCAGGCGCTGGTGCGGATCGGCGAGCAAGGCTTCCAGCAGGTTTTGCCAGTGCGCGGCCATGCGGGCAATGCGCGGCTCGTCGAACAGGTCAGTGCTGTAGGTCAGGCAGCAACCCAGGCGATGGTCGAGGTCGGTGACTTCCAGGTTGAGGTCGAACTTGGTGGCGCGGGCATCGTTGGCCAGGTACTCGACAGTCATCCCGGCCAGGGTGCGGCTTTGCTGGAACTCCCAGCGCTGCACGTTGCACATCACCTGGAACAGCGGGTTGTACGCAGCACTGCGGGGTGGTTGCAGGGCTTCCACCAGGTGGTCGAACGGCAGGTCCTGGTGAGACTGACCTTCGATTACCGTGTGACGCACCTGCTCGAACAATTCACCGACGCTCATCTGCCCGTTGAGCTGGCAACGCAGCACCTGGGTGTTGAGGAACGCGCCGATCAGCCCTTCGCTTTCCGGGCGAATGCGGTTGGCCACCGGCGCCCCGATACGCAGGTCGGTCTGGCCGCTGTAGCGGTAGAGCAATACGGCAAGGGTGGCGGTCATGGTCATGAACAAAGTCAAACCACGCTCGGCGTTGAAGGCACGCACGCGGGCAGCCAGGTCATCGCTCAAATCGAAACGGTACAGCTCGCCCTGGTGACTTTGCACCGGTGGGCGCGGACGGTCGCCCGGCAGTTCCAGCAGTGGATGCTCAGTGCCCAGTTGCGCGGTCCAGTAATCCAGCTGGCGCTGACGCTCGCCGGATTCCAGCCACTGCCGTTGCCACACGCTGTAGTCCAGGTATTGCACCGGCAACGGCGCCAGCGGCGATTCGCGGTCGTCGATAAAGGCTTCGTACAGCGCGCTGAGTTCACGGGCAAAGATGTCCATGGCCCAGCCTTCGGTGACGATATGGTGCAGGGTCAGCACCAGGTAATGTTCCTGCTCGCCGGCCTTGACCAGGCAGGCACGCAGCAGCGGGCCGGTTTCCAGGTTGAACGGTGTATGAGCCTCATGGTCGGCCAGTTGCTGCACACGCTGTTGGCGCTCAACTTGATTGAACGCCGAGAAGTCCTGCCAATCCATGCGCACGCCGGTTTGCGCCGCGACCTTTTGCTGCGCCACGCCGTTGATGCTCGGGAAGGTGGTGCGCAGGGTTTCGTGACGCATGATCAAGGCCTGCAACGCCGCCTCGAAACGCCCCACGTCCAACACCCCGCGCAGCCGCGCCATGCCGCCGACGTTATACGCCGGGCTGTCCGGTTCCATCTGCCAGAGGAACCACATGCGCTGCTGGGAATAGGACAGCGGCACCGGTTGGCTGCGGTCGACCTTGCCGATGGCCAGTTGCTGGTTGCGTTGGCCCGAGGCCTGGATCAGGCGGACCTGCTCGGCGAAAGCCCCCAACTCGCTGGCTTCGAACAGCGTGCGCAACGGCAGCTCGACGTCGCAGGCCTGGCGGGTGCGGGAGATGATTTGCGTGGCCAGCAACGAATGGCCGCCGAGGGCGAAGAAGTCATCCCGCAGGCCGATGCGTGGCAGGGCCAGGACTTCGCGCCAGATCCCGGCGATTTGCTGTTGCAGCGCTGTTTCGGGTTCGACGTGTTCACGCACTTGCCACACCGGTTCTGGCAAGGCACGGCGGTCGAGTTTGCCGCTGGGGCTCAGGGGCATTGAGTCCAGGCGCATCAACTGCGCCGGCACCATGTACTCCGGCAGCTCGGCGGCCAGGGCGGTTTTTACGTCCTGTTCATCCAGCGGCTCGTTGGCGGTGTAGTAACCGATCAGTTGCGCACCGGCAGCGGTTTCCCGCACCAGCACCACCGCTTGGGCGATACCGTCGAGCGCCAGCAGGCGAGCTTCGATTTCTTCAGGCTCGACACGGAAGCCACGCAGTTTGACCTGCTGGTCCAGGCGACCAAGGTATTCCAGCACACCGTCGGCGCTCCAGCGCACGCGGTCACCGGTGCGATACAGACGTGCGCCCGCCTCGCCCAACGGGTCGGCGACGAATCGTTCAGCGGTCAGCCCCGCACGCCCGAGGTAACCGCGAGCCAGGCCGATGCCACCAATGCACAACTCACCCGGCACACCTGCCGGCAACGGATTGAACTGATCATCCAGCACCCGGCAGATCACGTTGCCCAGTGGCCGGCCAATCGGCGAGCGCTCGCCGTCTTGGGCCTGGCAATGCCAGTGCGTCACGTTGATCGCGGTTTCGGTGGGGCCATATCGGTTGTGCAACTGCACCGCCGGCAACTGCGCCAGCACCCGGTTGCGCAACTCGGCAGGCAATGCTTCACCGCCGGAGAACAGGCGACGCAGGCTGGTGCATTCGGCGGCCAACGGTTCATCGACAAACAGCTGCAACAGCGGCGGCACAAAGTGCAGCGTGGTCACGCCGTGCTCCTGCACCAGTTGGGCGATGCGATGCGGGTCGCGGTGCTCACCCGGCCCGGCCAGTACCAGCCGGCAACCGGTGATCAACGGCCAGAAGCATTCCCACACCGACACGTCGAAACTGATGGGTGCCTTTTGCATCAGCACATCGGTTTCATCCAGTGGGTAGGTGGCTTGCATCCACTGCAAGCGCTCGGCCAGCGCGGCATGGGTATTGCCCACGCCCTTGGGCTGGCCGGTGGAACCGGAGGTGTAGATCACATAGGCAAGGTTGTCGCCGTTCAGGTGCAGGCCCGGCGCGTGGGTCGGCCAGCTTTCCAGCTTGAGACTGTCCATGGCGATGACGCACACGCCTTCAGCCGTGGGCAGTTGCTCCAGCAGCGAGGTCTGGGTCAGCAGCAGTTGCACGCCGCTGTCCTTGAGCATGTAGGCCAGGCGCTCGGCGGGGTAATCCGGGTCCAGGGGCACGTAGGCGCCGCCGGCCTTGATGATCGCCAGCAGGCCGATCAGCAGTTGCGGCGAACGCTCGGCGGCGATGGCCACGCACACGTCCGGGCCGACGCCCTTGTCCCGCAGGTAATGGGCCAGGCGGTTGGCCTGGGTGTGCAGTTGGGCGAAGGTCAGGCTCGCGTCCTGCCACACCAGCGCCGTGCGTTCCGAGACCTGTTGGTTGAGTTGTTCCGGCAGCCACTGCTGCGCCGCCGCGCAAGGTGCAGCGCTCCACTGGTGTTGCTGCGTGTGCTCGTCGTCGTGCAGCAGTTTCAAGTCGCCGATGGCCTGTTGCGGGTGCTTGCAGGCGGCTTGCAGCAGGTTGATGAAGTGCTCGGCCAGACGCTCGATAGTCGCGGCGTCGAACAGTTCGTCAGCGTAGTCGAAGGCCAGGCTCAAACGCCCGTTACGGTCTTCTTCGCTGTGCAGTTGCAGGTCGAACTTGGCTTCGCGGCTGTGCCACGCCAGCTCGTCGGCCAACAGGCCCGGCAGGCGGCGCAAGGCGCCGAGGTCGCGTTGCTGGTGGTTGAACATCACCTGGAACAGGCCTTGTTCCCGGGCTTGCGGGAAGGCTTCCAGCAACTGCTCGAACGGCAGGTCCTGATGGGCCTGGGCACCCAGCGCAGCGGTTCGCGTCGCCGCCAGCAACTCGGCGAAGGGCAGGCGTGCATCCAGTTCAGCGCGCAGCACGAGGGTGTTGATAAAGAACCCGATCAGGCCCTGGGTTTCCTGGCGCGGACGGTTGGCGCTGGGTATGCCGATGCGGATATCGCGCTGGCCGCTGTAGCGATGGAGCAGGCTCTGGAACGCCGCGAGCAACAGCATGAACGGAGTGGATTCATGGGCCTGGGCAGTCTTGCGAATGGCTTCGCCGAGGCTCGCGCTCAAACGCACACTGTGACGTGAAGCACTGCGCACATGTTGAGCCGAACGCGGATGATCGGTGGCCAGGCTCAGGGTCGGGTGTTCGTCGCCCAGTTGTTGTTTCCAGTACGCCAGTTGCCGTTGGCCCTCGCCTTCGGCCAGCCATTGGCGCTGCCAACTGCCGTAGTCGGCGTATTGCAGGGCCAGGGCTGGCAGCTCAAGGGTCTGGCCCAGGGAGGCAGCGGCGTACAGGCGGGCAAACTCATCGATCAATACGCTGAGGGACCAACCGTCCGCGATGATGTGGTGCAGCGTCACCAGCAACTGGTGGTCTTCGTCATCCAGGCGTACCAGCGTGACCCACAGCAGCGGGCCTTTCTCCAAATCGAACTGGGTGCGGGCTTCGTCTTCGCGGATCTGGTTTGCGCGGGCTTCGCGCTCGGCGGCCGGCAGGTCGCTGAGATCGATGACTTGCAGGTCGAACTCCACCTTGGCATCGACCCGCTGAAAGCCTTGGCCATCGCGCTCAAAGAAGCGCGTACGCAGGGCTTCGTGACGCTGGATCAGTTGCTGGAAGCTTGAGCGCACCGCGTCTTCGTCCAGCTCGCCACGCAAACGCAGGCCGCCGGGAATGGTGTAGGCACTGCTTTGCGGGTCGAGTTGCCAGGTGATCCACAGGCGGTTTTGCGCCAGGGATTGCGGCAGGTCTTCCTGGCGTGACAGGGCCTGGATCGCGCCTTGGGCCACACCGCCGTCCTGTTGCAATTGCGCGACGCCGGCGGCGAAGGCGGCCAGGGTTGGCGCTTCGAACAACAGCCGCAGGTTCAGCTCCAGGCCAAGGGTTTCCCGCAGCCGGGCGACCACCTGGGTGGCGCTGATGGAGTTGCCCCCCAGCAGGAAGAAGTGATCGTCGGCAGCGACTTGCGCCAGCTGCAATTGCTCGCACCAGATCGCGGCAATTTGGCTGTGCAGTTCGGATTCCAGCGCCGCATCAGCGGCCTGGGCCTGCACGCCGGGGAACTGCGCATAACTGTCGAGACTGCCATCCGCCAGGCGCGTGCGGCAGGCCGAACGCTGCACCTTGCCACTGGAGGTTTTCGGCAAGCCACCGGGATTGAGCAACACCACCACGCTCGGGGCTTCCTGGCAGGCCTCGGCCACCGCTTGGCGAATCGCCTTGATCAGCGCTTCGGGCGGCAGGATCTTCTGCACGCTACGGCTGATTTCCGCGGCGATGCCGATGCCTTCCTGGCCGTTGTCATTCACCGCAAACGCCGCGACCCGGCCCTTGCGCACCACTTCCACTTCGCGCTCGATGGCTTGCTCGATGTCCTGGGGATACAGGTTGTGGCCCCGCACGATCAGCAGGTCTTTGAGGCGGCCGGTGATGAACACTTCACCGTCGCGGATAAAGCCCAGGTCGCCGGTACGCAACCAGGTGCGGCCTGCGTGCTGGACGAAGGTCTTGGCGGTGGCCTCAGGGTTGCGCCAGTAACCGTGGGCGATGCTCGGGCCGGTGGCCCAGAGTTCACCGACGGCATTGTCGGGGAGCGTCGCCAGGGTGGCGGGGTCGGCAATCAGCACCGCGTGTTCAGGCTGGCTGGTACCGCAACTCATGATCGCCGCGCCCTGCCCCGGCTCGGCGCGATTGGCGGCCAGGGCCTGTTCGTCGAGACGCAGGGCCGGGATACCCTGGCCACGAGTGCCGCCGGCAACGAACAGGGTGGCTTCGGCCAGGCCGTAGGACGCGAAGAAATTGTTCGGGGTGAAACCGCAGCTAGCGAACTTCTCGGCGAAGCGCTCGAGGGTGTCGAGGCGGATCGGCTCTGAGCCGGAATACGCCACGCGCCATTTGCTCAAGTCCAGGCGCTCCAGGGCCGAATCACTGACCCGTTCGCTGCACAGCCGATAGGCGAAGTCCGGCCCGCCGCTGATGGTGCCGCCGTATTCGCTGATCGCTTCCAGCCAGCGCAGTGGCCGGCCGAGGAAGTACGCCGGCGACATCAACACGCACGGCACGCCGCTGAAGATTGGCTGCAGCAGGCCGCCGATCAGGCCCATGTCGTGGTACAGCGGCAGCCAGCTGACGATCACGTCGTCGGGGTTCAGGTCGATGCCGAAGCCCCGGCGGATCAGCAGTTCGTTGGCCACCAGGTTGCCGTGGGTGACTTGCACGCCCTTGGGCAACGCGGTGGAACCGGAGGTGTATTGCAGGAAGGCGATGTCATCGTCCTGCAAGTTCGGTGCGACCCAATTGCCCGCGATTTCGGAGCTGAGGCTGTCGACGCACAGCAACTGCGGCGCGCCTTCGAGTTGCAGCAGCGCATCACCGAGGCTGGTGGTGGTCAGCAGCACGCTTGGCTCGGCGTCCGCGATGATCGACAGCAGCCGCTCCTGATGATGACGGCGAGTGGACTCCGGCGGGTACGCCGGCACCGCGATCACCCCGGCGTACAGGCAACCAAAAAACGCCGCGACGTAGTCCGGCCCGCTGGGGAACAACAGCACCGCACGGTCACCCAACCCGGCGTTGGCCTGCAAAGCGGCGGCGATGGTGCGGGCGCGCAGGTCGAGGTCGCGGTAACTGAGGACAGCGCCCTGCTCGGCCGTCTCGGCGAGGAAGCGCAACGCCAGTTGATCCGGGGTTTGCGCGGCGCGGCGTTGAAGGGACTGAACCAGGGTGCGGGGAAGTTCGAAGGCGTCCATCGTGGGGTTCCTGCCTGAAATCGGCTTACTGGGAAATCGGGGAATGTGTGGCCAGGGGGCTTGTTCAGCCGGCTGCCCGGGCCATCTGCCGCGCGGCGTCATTGCGCCAGCGGGCCAGGTGTTCGTCGGCGTAACGCCGGACACAGCGCAGCACAGAACTCTCGTGCTGCATCAGGAAGAAGTGGTGACCGTCGAACATGTCGAGGGAAAAACCGCTGGCGGTGTCTTGCTGCCAGTCCAGCAATTGATCGGCGGTCACTGCGTCTTGCTTGCCGCCGAATACATGGATGGGCAGCCTCAGCGGCTCGCGCTCGCCATACTCGAAACTGCCGCACAGGAGGAAGTCAGCCCGCAGGATCGGCAGCATCAACTGCATCAGCTCGGCGTTGGCCAATACGTCCTCGCCGGTGCCCTTGAGTTCACGCAGGCGGGCGATCAGTTGCTCGTCGTTTTTCTCGATGGCGTATTCGCTGACATCGCGGCAGGCCGGGCCGGCGGTGCCCGATGCGAACAACGCCAGTGGCTGCGGTACACCCCGCTCACGCAGGGCATGGGCCAGTTCGAACGCCAGCAGGCCGCCGAGGCTGTGGCCAAACAAAGCGTAAGGGCCGTCCAGCTCGGCGCTGATCTCATCGGCCAGTTGCCCGGCCAGGGCCTTGATGTCGCGCTGCAGCGGCTCGTCCATGCGCATGCCGCGCCCCGGTAACTCCAGCGGGCGCACCTGCAACCACTCGGGAAGCGCCCGCCGCCAGCGGCTGTAGACCATGGCGCTGGCACCGGAATAAGGCAGGCAAAACAGGCGTAATCGAAGCGGCGTGTTCATTTCAGACCACCCCGACCCACACGATAAAAACCCATTTTGTACTCCTCCAGGCGCTGATCCTTGGCCGGTTTGTTAACTGGCCTTTCACCCATGAGAACGGATGGCACCTGGAAATAATTAGGCAGCGAGACGCGGTTCACACCTCTCGATAAAGCATAAGATTAGTTCGTCTTCTCATTTGACAATCATTATCATTAAGCATAATTTGTTGCCCGATGTGTAGGAGGCCTCAGCAAGGACGCCCTCCCCCAACCTTCTCTTGCAACTAGGTGATTTCCATGACGGAACAAGTATCCACAGGCAGGTGCGACTCACCCCTCCTTCAGGCCTTTGTCGATAACCGGCTGATCCTGGTCAAGATCGCAGCACGTATTACCGGCTGCCGCTCTCGCGCCGAAGACGTGGTGCAGGACGCCTACTTCCGGTTGCAATCGGCACCGACCATTACGTCATCGTTCAAGGCGCAGCTCAGTTACCTGTTCCAGATCGTGCGTAACCTGGCCATTGATCACTACCGTAAGCAGGCGCTGGAGTTGAAGTACTCCGGTACTGAAGAGGAAGGCTTGAATGTGGTTATTCACGGGGCTTCACCTGAGACTTCGCACATCAATTTCTCCACCTTGGAAAACATTGCGGATGCATTGACCGAGTTGCCTCAGCGCACGCGGTATGCGTTTGAGATGTACCGGTTGCACGGGGTGCCGCAGAAGGATATTGCCAAGGAGCTTGGGGTTTCGCCGACGTTGGTGAACTTCATGATTCGGGATGCGTTGGTGCATTGCCGGAAGGTTTCCGGGACTCACAGCGACACGTTTGCGCGGCGGGTTTGATTGGCTCTGCTGTTGAGTACATATCCGATATTTGGGTGATGGCTTCGATTGGTTCCGCTCTTACAGCGGGTCACTTTTGAAAGGAGCCCAAAAGTAACCAAAAG